>NZ_JAKRKC020000001.1:600000-1200000 GCF_022664455.2 Actinomadura luzonensis | reverse complement strand
GGTAGTGCTCGGCGTGGCCCATGGGGCCGGGGGCGAGCCCGGCGGCGCGGATGCCGGGCAGCGGGTCGGCGGGGATCGGCCACGGCGGGGTGCCGCCGTCCGCGGGGCGCGGGGCGTGCGCCCGCGCGTACTGGTAGGCGCCGAGGCCGGCGGCGGCGAGCGTGACGGCGGCGAGGCCGGCGATCAGGGACCGCCGCCGGCGGCCGTCCCGGCGCGTCCGGGTGTCCTCGCCGGGCTCGGCGGGCTCCGCGAGCTCGGGGTTCTCGTGAATCACCTCTTGGGACATGCCGTCATGATGAACGAGAAAAAGGGCGCGGGGACGAGGGCGGCGCAGGCAGGATGTGGCCGTCTTTATCGGTCATCGAGGTTAGGGGGTGCGGGCGGGTCAGGTCAGGGTCTGGTAGGCGAGGAGGCCGGCCAGCATGCACAGGAGGTAGTCGGCGACCAGGAACAGGCCCATCATGAGAGGGAAACGCCAGGACAGGCCGTCGCGGGCGGCGATGATCGACGTACGGACGGCGGCGTGCAGACCGGCGACGTCGAACCTGCCGGTGAACCTCCGCAGCACCGCCATCAGCGCCACCAGCAGCAGGAACGTGGTGAGGAAGCGGGCCCCGGCCAGCATCCCCTCCCTGGCGGGACCGGTCCCGGGCGTCAGCGCCAGGTAGAGCAGCGAGCTCAGGAAGGCCAGGGGGAAATCGATGAGCAGCGCCCCCAGCGCCTCCACGACGATGAACGTCATGCTGCCGAGCGCCCGCTGCAGCGCCTCGATCTGGTGCCGGAGGAACGCCTCGCCCAGCACGAGCCCGAGCACCCCGGGCAGGAGCAGGCTGACCAGGTGGGCGGGCACGGTCATCACCCTCTCGGGCCCGCGGCGGCCGGCGGGGGCCTGGGCAGGGAGGTGCCGCGGGACACCTCCACACCGTACCTCTACTCAGCGTGTCCGGAAGGTCACGGTCGCGCTCAGGGGGATCGCGGGGTGAGGCGGAAGACGCGCAGCTCGCGGCCCGAACGTTCGGTGTAGCCCTGGTAGAGGGGCCAGAAGCGGATGAGGTCCGGCCAGACGCGCTCGCGCTCCGCGCCGGTGAGCAGGGTCGCGGTGACCGGGACGACGCGGCCCCGGAAGGTGACCGTGGCCTGCGGGGTCTTGAGCAGGTTGCCGCTCCAGGCCGGGTGCCGCTCCTTGCCGAAGTTGCTGCCGACCACGAGGAACGTGCCGTCGCCGGCGGGCAGGCAGGCCAGCGGGGTCTCGCGGGGGCGGCCGGTCCTGCTGCCGGTCGTGGTGAGCAGCAGGTGGGGGATGAGGCGGTCGCCCATGAGCAGCCGGCCGCCGCTCAGCCGGCTGAGCGCGCGGTCGAGCGCGGGCACGACGCGGGAGCCGGCCAGCGCGAAGCCCCTCGTGCCCGCCAGCCACTGGAAGAACGGGCGGACCGCGGCGATGACCCGGTCGCCGGCCCGCCGGCCGCCGCTCATGCGGGCGGGCGCAGCCCGGCGGCCTCGCGGGCGGCGCGTTCGAGCCGGTCGCGGTATGCGGCCCACCAGGCCGGGTCGGCGTCGGGCAGGTTGCTGTTCTCGGGGCGGAGGCCGGTCGCGCCGTCGATCAGCTCGCGGACGATGTCGGCGTGGCCGCCGTGCCGGTTGGTCTCGGCGATCACGTGGATGAGGATGAGGTGCAGCGGGACCGGGTTGCGGTGCGGCGGCCACCAGGGCACGTGGCCGGTCGCGTCCAGGGCCAGCTCCTCGATCGTGGCGTCCGCGTGCGCCCAGGCGCGGTGGTAGAGGGCGATCAGCTCCTCGCGGGACTCCTCCGGGGTCGCCCACAGGTCGGCGTTCGGCTCGGCGTCGTCGGCCAGCCACGGCAGCGGCTCGTTGGACGGGCGGCCGAAGGTGGCGCCGAAGTAGCCGAGCTCGATGCTGGCCAGGTGCTTGACCAGGCCGAGGAGGTTGGTGCCGGTGGGGGTGAGCGGGCGGCGGACGTCGTACTCGGACAGGCCGTCGAGCTTCCACAGGAACGACTCGCGGGCGGTCTTGAGGTAACGGTGGAGATCCGCTTTCTGGTCCGATGCCATCATGCCGGACATTGTGTCACCGAGGAGATGCCACCGGGGCACGTCACCGGTGGGCGGCGAGGGCGGGCAGCAGGTCGCGGACCACGCCGGCGTCCATCATGGTCGCCAGGTCCCACTCGACCGGGCCGCGGCAGACGTCCTCGAAGTCGATCCACACCAGGCCGGCGCGCCGGGTGGCGAGCAGGTTGGCGGGGTAGGCGTCGCCGTGCAGCGGCTGGAGGTCGCCGGGCGGCGCCGCCATGAACGGGGCCAGCTCGGCGGCGGCGCTCCGCACCAGGTCCTTCTCGGCGGGGCTCAGCACGTCGCCGGTCGCGTCCAGCAGGGCCAGGCCGCGCGGGACGTCGTTGGCGCACATCAGGGGCAGCTCGCCCGGGTACGTCCGGAGAACGGCGTGCAGGTCGCCGAGCATCGCGGCGCAGTCGGCGGTGGTGGCGACGCGGTCGGGGTCGGGTTCGAGCCAGGTCCAGAAGCTGATCGCGAAGCCGTCCTCCAGGTGGGGGCCGGGCGGCAGCTCGGCGCTCGGGGACACGACCGGCGCGCCCTGGGCCGCCAGGTACGCGGTCACCTCCAGCTCCATGCGCAGCCAGTCGCCGATCGGGCTGCGCAGGCGGGGCATGCGGGTCGCGACCCGGGCCACGACCGGGGCCGGGCGGAGGTGGAGCGTCAGCGAGAAGACGTTCCCGAGGACGGCGGGATCGTCGCCGGCGGGGAGGCCGTGGCGGCGGGCGAGGGCGAGGGCCGCCGCGGTCGCCCGGCGGGTGAGGGCGTGGCGCGCGGGCTTCGGGGACGCCCGGCGGGGGCGGGTCCCGTGCCCGGGCGGGGGGTGGGTCACGGGCGGGGCCACATCGCGTTGAGGCGGTGGGCGGTGGCGTGGTAGGCCTGCTCGACGGCCGGCGTCAGCACCACGTCGGCGCCGGGGCCGGCCTCGGCGAGGCGTTCGCGCAGCACGATGGACTCGGCCGTGTCGGCGAGGTCGAGCAGGCCGCTGATCCCGGCGGCCACGCTGACCAGGTCGGACCCCGAGTAGCGGGCGCCGCCGGCGCGCAGGGCCTCGCGTACGACGCCGGACCGGGCGGCGCCCCTGCCCAGCGCCGCGGCGGCGGCCGACAGCGTGGCGACGTCGAGCGGGTCCACGTCCACCAGGCGCAGCGGCGGCAGGTGCTCGCGGCGGCGGCCGGGGCCGTACAGGCGGCCGGCCAGCCGGGCGGCGGCGGCGCGGCGGCCCTGCGTGGGAGCGAGCGCGCGCCACAGCCGGCGCAGGGCGGTCAGCGCGGTGCCGTTCGCCAGTGAGCCGGGCAGCGTGTGGCCGGCCTCCTCGGCGGCCCGCAACGTCAGCAGCAGCGTCTCCAGCTCCTCCACCGCCCGCGCCAGGTCCTCGCCGAGATCGGGCACGAGGACGGCGCGCGGGCCAAGAGCGGTCATGCGCCGCCTCCGGGAAGTGGCGGTTGCGACAGGGAGGTCACATTCGTGAGGGTACGCCGGAGTTGGGATAGGCGCTGGTCCTCGTACCTTTTGTCACTGTTTGTGGTGATGGTGGGTCAGGGGACGGGGATGTGGCCTGGCGGTGACAGGTTCGGTCACTTGGCCCGGCCGACCGGAACGCGGAGAGTGAAGAAGTCATTCGCCCATGTCAGGAAACCTCATGGCTAATCCACTCCCGCTGCCCGCACCGGCGGAGCGGACCTCCGAGACCATCGGCCGCTACCGCGACCAGAGCGGCCCCGTCGTCCGCATCGAGCTGCCGGGCCGGGTGCCCGCCTGGCTCGTCAGCTCGTACGAGCTGGTCAACGAAGTCCTCACCAACGACGGCGTCCTCTACAGCAAGAACCCGCGCAACTTCACCGCGCTGCACGACGGCTCGATCCCCGCCGACTGGCCGCTGCGCCAGCTCATCGAGGGCGACCACCTGCTCACCAAGGACGGCGAGGACCACCGGCGGCTGCGCGGCCTGATCAACCGGGCCTTCACCCCCGCCCGCGTCCAGCGCCTCGAACCCCGCGTCCGGCAGATCACCGACGACCTCCTCCGCCAGGTCGCCCGCGAGGCCCGGCACGCCCCCGAGGTCGACCTCGTCCCGCTCTTCACCGAGCCGCTGCCCGTCATCGTGATCTGCGAGCTGTTCGGCGTCCCCGAGGGGGAGCAGTTCCAGATCCGCGACTGGAGCAACACCCTGCTCTCGCACGCCGCCGGCCCCGAGCAGGTCGCGGCTGCCGGCGCGGGACTGCTCGGCTACCTGGGCGACTACATCCGCCGCAGGCGCGAGGAGCCCGGCGACGACCTCACCACCGCCCTGATCCGCGCCCAGGAGGAGGACGGCGACCGCCTGTCCGACGAGGAGCTGCTGTGGATCCTCTGGCTGGTGCTCATCGCCGGCCACGAGACCACCGTGCACCTGATCGCCAACGCGGTCGTCGCGCTCTGCGCCGACCCCGAGCAGCTCGCCTTCGCCCGCGACAAGGACGCCTGGGAGCAGGTGGTGGAGGAGGCGCTGCGCAGCCGCAACTCGGTGGTCGGCGTGATGTTCCGCTACCCGCTCCGCGACGTGCGGCTCGGCGGGACGACGGTCGGAGCCGGCGAGCCGATCATGGTCAGCCTGAGCAGCACGGGGACGGACCCGGCCAAGTTCGGCCCCGACGCGGGCCGCTTCGACCTGGCCCGCGTGCCGGACGTGCACCTGGCCTTCGGCCGCGGCCCGCACTTCTGCCTGGGCGCGCCGCTCGCCCGGCTGGAGGCGCGCGTCGCGCTGTCGTCGTTGTTCGCGCGTTTCCCGCGGCTGCGGCTGGCGGTCCCTCCCGGGGAGATCCGGTACACGTCCTCGCTCATCACCGAGGGCCCGGTGGCCCTGCCCGTGGTGCTCGATCCTCAAGAGTGAGGGGGGTTCAGGGTGGTTCGTCCTGGGCCGGCGACCCCGCCGGCTCAGCTCAGCCGCCCAGGATGCCGCCGAACAGGCCCCCGAGCCCGATGCTGTCCAGGAACGAGCGCTTCTGCGGCGCGGGGGCGGGCATCCACGGAGGCGGTCCCGCGGTGGTGGGCGCGGCGCCGGCGGTCGTGACGGCGGCGGTGCTCGTGGAGCAGGTCGCCGGCCCGGCGAGGACGCTGTCCACCAGCTCCCTCAGGTTGACGGCGTCGAGCAGCGGCTGCCTGGCCTCCGCCGGGCCCTGGGCCGCGGCCGGGGCCGCCGCCGCCGGGGTGGGCGCGACGCCCGCGACCGGGGCCGGGGCAATGGCCTGCTCGCCGGGCTGCGCCTGCTGGCCCGGCGTGCAGGTCACCGGCCCCGAGACCAGGGCTTCGAGCATCGCCGCGAGGTCGGGCGAGCCGAGCCATCCCGGCTGCCGCGCGTCCGCGCCCGCGTACGCGCCCGCACCGGCGGCCGGGGGAGTGCCCGGGGGAACGACCGGGCCGTCGCCGGGCGCGGCCTGCGCCTGCCGGTCGCCGAGGCAGGCGCGGACCTCGCCGAGCAGTTCCTCGTACAGCGCCCGGCCCGGGGAGAGCGGCTTGGCCTGCTCGGCGTCGTCCGCGGCGGCCTGCGCGGCGGCCGGGGCGGACGCGGCGGCGGGCGCGGCGGCGGCGGACATCGGCTGTGTGGCCGACGACCAGTCGCCGGCGGCGATCGCCCGCAGCAGCTCACGGAAGTCCTCGGCGGTGACGGCGCCGTTCAGCGGCGGCGGCGGCGAGACGTTGATGCTGATGGCGTCCTTGTCGCCGCAGAGCGTGACGTGGACGGGCTGACTCTCGGCCAGCGCCGGCTCGGCGGCCATGAGGAGGCCCGAGGCGGCGGCGAAGGCCGCGATGGCGTGCTTGTACATGATGCTCCCTGCGGGTGGTTATTCGATCATCCGCAGTGATCATTACCCTTAGTGGTGTTTGAATTACTTCATAGTTGGATCTAGCGCTCTTTACCGGAGGGGCCCTATTCTCGCCCGTCGTGAAAACCCTGAAGATCGCTACGCTGGCGTGCGCCCTGCTGGCCCCTGTTGCCGCCAATGCACCGGCCGCCCACGCTGCCGCGTATCCCGTTAAAGAGCGTCAACTCACAGAAAATCCGCTTTATACGGCAGGCCCGCTGCCCAGGACCACCTGCACCGAGCCCCGGGTCAAGCGCGGAAATCTCGCGCAGGCCAGGGTGTATGTCAACGCGATCGTCCGGTGCCTGGAAAAGACCTGGGGACAGCACCTGACGAACGCCGAGCTCGGTTACAAGAAGGTCAAGGTTCTGCACCTGGACCGCATTCCGAAGAAGTACTGCGGCTTCGACATCGACAAGGCCGACTCCCAGGCGTGGTACTGCGGCCGGACGAACACGCTGGTCTTCCAGATCGGCAAGACGTGGCTCGATGATCCCTCCGACCTCTGGCTGTTCCGGACGGCGGCGGCCACGTACGCCTACCACGTGCAGAAGCTCGTCGCCATCGCGGCGGCCTACGACGACCTGCCGTACCGGAACAAGTCCGAGCTCCACGAGCAGGCGCGGCGCGAGAGCCTTCAGAGCGACTGCTTCGCCGGCGCGTTCCTGAAGAGCGTCTGGCCGCTGAAGAACCGGGCCGAGGAGGACTGGTACGCCCTGCTCGGCCTCATCCAGGGCGACCTCCGCGGCGAGGAGCGCTGGTACGGCCGGACGGGCTCGATCAAGAACTGGATGCGGGCCGGGTTCAGGACCGGTGACCCGGCCTCCTGCAACACCTGGACGGCGCCGTCGTCCAAGGTGGCGTGAGCGCGGCGGGAAACGGTTGGAGCGGCCGGCCGCGAGGCTGATATACAAGCGCTGTTACATTCGCCCCGCGGAAGGAGCCGCGCTTGTATCCCCCGATCGAGCCGTACGACCACGGCATGCTGGACGTCGGCGACGGCAACCTCGTGTACTGGGAGGTCTGCGGCAACCCCGACGGCAAGCCCGCCCTGGTGGTGCACGGCGGCCCCGGCTCCGGCTGCTCCACGGGCATGCGGCGCACGTTCGACCCGGAGCGCTACCGCATCATCCTGTTCGACCAGCGCAACTGCGGCCGCAGCCGCCCCCACGCCGCCGACCCGGCGACCGACCTGAGCGCCAACACCACCCAGCACCTCATCGCCGACATGGAGCTGCTGCGCGAGCACCTGGGCGTCGACAGGTGGCTGCTCTACGGCGGCTCGTGGGGCTCGACGCTCATGCTGGCCTACGCCGAGACCCATCCGGAACGGGTGTCCGAGATGATCATCGTGGCGGTGACGACCACCCGCCGCTACGAGATCGACTGGCTCTACCGGGGCGCCGGCCGGTTCTTCCCCGAGGCGCTGGAGCGCTTCCGGCAGGGGGTGCCGGAGAGCGAGCGCGGCGGCGACACCTTCCACCTGCTGGCCGCGTACGCGAAGCTGGTCGCCGACCCCGATCCCGAGGTGCGGATGAAGGCCACCCTCGACTGGTGCGCCTGGGAGGACGCGGTGATCTCCGCCGAGCCCAACGGCAAGCCGAACGCCTACAGCGACCGCCCGGACGAGGCCAGGCTGGCGCTCGTCCGCATCTGCTCGCACTACTTCTCCAACGCCGCCTGGCTGGAGGAGGGCGTGCTGCTGCGCGAGGCGCACCGGCTGGCCGGCATCCCGGGCGTGCTCATCCACGGCCGCATCGACATGGGCGGCCCGCCCGACACCGCCTGGGAGCTGTCCAGGGCGTGGCCGGACGCCCGGCTGGTCATGGTGGGCGACTCGGGCCACACCGGCAGCGAGACGATGCGCAAGGAGATCTTCGCCGCCCAGGAGGCGTTCGCCGGGCGGCGGTGAACGTGCGGGAACCCGCGGCCCGCGATCGTTCGCGAGCTTTCAGGACGGTGCCCGGTGACCATCGCCGCGCCGTCGGTCGATGCCGTACGGTGGGCCGCGGGTCCGCACGATCATGACGGTAACCGGAGCCCCCGCCTGGTGACCACCCATTTACCCTGGCCGGCGGGTGCGGGGCCGGGAGGGCGCCTGCGGCGGCAGCACCTCCACCGACGTCTTGCGGATGTGGTCGTAGACCAGCGAGGTGCGGACGTCGGCGATGTTGCGGTGCCGCGCGACGTGGTCGAGCACGAAGTCGCGCAGGTGGCCGGCGTCGCGCACGCCCACCTGGATGATGAAGTCGTCGCCGCCGGAGACGACGAAGACGGCCAGCGTCTCGGGCAGCGCGGCGACGTGGTCGCGGAAGCCCTCGACGGCCTCGCGGATCTTGGGGTGCAGCCGCACGTTGATGAGCGCCTGGACGGGGCGGCCCACGGCGTCGAGATTGACCTCGGCGTGGAAGCCCTCGATCACGCCGGCGGCGCGCAGCGAGCGCACCCGCTCCAGGCAGGTCGAGGGGGCGAGGCCGATGCGCTCGGCCAGCTCGCGGTTGGTCTGGCGGCCGTCGCGTTGCAGCTCGGCCAGGATCGCCGTATCAAGTTCGTCCACGACGCCATCCTGCCACGAGCCGCCGAACTATCTTCGGAAATCGTCGCCTCGCCTTGGCGGAACGACGGTGTCACTGCGAATCTGACGACCGAACTTCGGAGAAGGGATCGTAGTGATGAGCGTCCTCGCCGACCTGGAGCGCCGTGGCGACCTGCCGACCGGACAACTGCCGGTGAAGTGGGTCATCGTCGTGGACCGCGACCTGCCGCGCGGGCTGCAGGCCAACGCCGCCGCCTGCCTGGCCGCCTCCGTCGGGGTCGCGGTGCCGGCCATCGTGGGGGCGGGCGGGCTGGACGCGGCGGGGGCCGCGCACGCGGGCCTGCCCTGGACGGGCTGCACGGTGCTGGCCGCGCCCGCCGCGATCGTCCGCCGCGTGCGGGACGAGGCGGCCGGGGAGGCGGAGCTGGTCATGGCGGACATGGCCGACATCGCCCAGCGGGCGTCCGCGTACGACGACTACCTCGCCGCGCTCGCCCGGGCCGAGGAGCCGTCGTACTACGCGGTCAGCCTGTTCGGGCCGCGCCCGATCGTGGAACGGCTCACCGGACGCCTCCCGCTGCTGCGCTGACCGGCGGCGTGCTATCTTGGAATGGTCGTTCCAAAATAAGGAGCCCGCCTGATGCCGGACGTGAAGCACTTCGACCCCGAGGAGGTGCTGGAGCAGGTCGAGCGCCTGTTCTGGCAGCGCGGCGCCACCACCGGCATCGCCGAGGTCGTCGCCGCCACCGGCATCAGCCGCTCCAGCCTGTACGCCACCTTCGGCGGCAAGCGCGAGCTGTACGTCCAGGCCCTGCGCCGCTACGTCGAACGCCGCTCGGCCCCCGTCCTCGACGCCCTGGCGGCCGACGGGCGCGGGCTCGCCGCCGTCGAGGCGTTCTTCGACCGGCTGATCGCCTCCCGCTGCACCGGCGAGCACGCCCGCTGGGGCTGCCTGGTGACCAACGCCCACGCCCAGGCCGAGGGCGGCGACCCCGAGGTCCGGGCGGTGCTCGACGGCCACCAGGCCCGGCTCCGCGCGGCCTTCCGCGCCGCGCTGGAGCCCGGCGCGCTCCGCCCGGGCCTCGACCCGGACGGCGCCGCCGAGCTGCTCACCCTGCTGGCCTACGGGGTCAACCTGCGCTCGCGCGCCGGCGCGCACCCGGACGACCTGCGGCGGGGCGTGTCCGCCGCGCTCGATTCCCTACGCACTGAGGAGCACCCATGACCCCGCCCCAGGCCGTGATCTTCGACGTGAACGAGACGCTCACCGACATGGAGCCGCTGCGGGCCAGGTTCGAGGAGGCGGGGCTGCCCGGCCACCTCATGGACACCTGGTTCGCGAGCGTGCTGCGCGACGGCTTCGCGCTGACGGCGGCCGGCGGGTACGCCGGGTTCGCCGAGGTCGCCCGCGACGTCCTGACCGGGATGGGCCTCGCCGAGCAGGGCGTCGCGCACGTGCTGGGCGGCTTCGCCGCGCTGCGGGTGCACCCCGACGTGCCCGAGGGCATGCGGATGCTGCGCGCTGCGGGCGTCCGGCTGTTCACCATGACGAACGGGGCCGCCGCCATGACCGAGGGCATCCTGGCCCGCGAAGGGCTGCTCGACCTGGTCGAGGCCCGGCTCGACGTGAGCGGCCCCCGCGCCTGGAAGCCCGCCCGCGCGGCCTACGAGTACGCCGTCGCCCGCGCCGGGGTGCGGCCGGACGAGGCGGCCCTGGTCGCCGTCCATCCCTGGGACGTCGAGGGCGCGCAGCGGGCCGGGCTGGTGGGCGCCTACCTGGACCGGCGCGGCACGCCGTACCCGAGCGTGCTGGGCGCGCCGCGGGTCAGCGCCCCCGACCTGCCGGCGCTGGCCGCCGCGCTCACCCGAGCGGCCGGCTAGCCAGGAACTCCAGCACCGTCGGGCTCGCCACCTCGCGGAACTCCTCGAAGTAGGCGTGCCGGGCCCCCTCGATCAGCCGCAGCTCCGCGCCGGGGATGCGGCCGGCCAGCAGCGGCGCGTTGGCCGCCGGGTTGAACACGTCGTCGGTGCCGTGCACCACGAGCGTGGGCGCGGTGATCGAGGGCAGCGCGTCCCAGGCGTCGTGCCCGGCGCTCGCGGCCAGGTGGCGGCGGCGGGCGTGCGCGGGCATGCCGGGGTCGCCGACCGTGAGGTGGGGGCCAGGATGCGTGGCCAGCCAGTCGGGGGTGTACATGAGCTCCAGCAGCGCCCGCTCCGCCGCCGCGCGGTCGGGCTGGGCCAGCGAGCGGCGCACGTCGTGGCCGCGCTCGACGCCGTGCGCGCCGCCGGGGGAGCTGCAGCCGAGCACCAGCGCGCCCACCCGGCCGGGGTGGTCGGCGGCCAGCCACTGGGCCACCCGGCCGCCCATCGACGTGCCGTACACGTGCGCCCGCCGCACCTCCAGCTCGTCCAGCACGGCCACGACGTCGGCGGCGAACCCCCGGGTGCTGTACGGCTCGTCCGGTTTGTCGCTGTCGCCGGTGCCCCGCCAGTCGAGCGTGATCGTGCGGTGAGCGGCCGCGAAGTCGGCACGGACGGAGTCCCACCACCGGTGGCCGTTGGCCTGGCCCTGGAGCAGCACGAGCGCCGGACCGTCGCCCCTGACCTGGTAGGACAGCTTCACTCCGCCGCCGGTTGTCGCATAAGGCACGCCTTCGATGGTAACGATGTCCGGAACACGGCCGCGGCTCCGACGTCCCTGCTGAGAGAAAGGGGAACACCGTGAAGTACATGATCCTCTCGTACGCGTCGCAGCGGGACTACGACGCCATGAGCGGCGCCGGCGACTGGTCCGGGGAGGCCGTGGCGGCCATGCACCAGTTCATGGAGACCTTCAACAAGGAGCTGGCGGAGTCCGGCGAGCTGGTGGAGACCCGCGCGCTCGCCGCGCCGGTGCACACGCGCCGGATGGGGTCGCGGGGCGGCGAGGCGTTCGTCACCGACGGCCCGTACGCCGAGACCCAGGAGGTGCTGGCCGGCTACTGGATCGTCGAGTGCGAGAGCTTCGACCGGGCCTGCGGCATCGCCGCCCGCCTCGGCCAGTGCCCGTACCCCGGCGACCCGTCCGACACCATGTACGCCGACGTCCGCCCGATCATGGACTCCAGCGCCGACCTGGAGCTGTGATCGCCGGTGAACCGGCCGAGGACCTGCTGCGCGCGCTCGCGCCGCAGGTCCTCGGCGCGCTCGTGCGCCGCTACGGCCACTTCGACACCGCCGAGGACGCCGTGCAGGAGGCGCTGCTGGCCGCCGCCGTCCAGTGGCCGGAGCAGGGCGTGCCGGACGACCCGCGCGCCTGGCTGATCACCGTGGCCGCGCGGCGGCTGACCGACCTGCTGCGGGCCGAGCAGGCGCGCCGCCGCCGGGAGGACGCGGTGGCCGCGCGGGCGCTGCCCGCTGAATGGCTCGCCCCGCCCGCCGACCGGCCGCCGGAGCCGGAGGACGACACGCTGGTGCTGCTGTTCCTGTGCTGCCATCCGGCGCTCACCCCGTCCTCGCAGCTCGCGCTCACGCTGCGCGCGGTCGGCGGCCTGAGCACGGCGGAGATCGCCCGCGCGTTCCTGGTGCCCGAGGCGACCATGACCCGCCGCATCACCCGCGCCAAGCAGCGGATCAAGGACAGCGGGGTGCCGTTCCGGATGCCCGGGCCGGCCGAGCGCGCCGACCGGCTGGCCGCCGTCCTGCACGCCCTCTACCTGATCTTCAACGAGGGGTACGCCGCCACCTCGGGCCCCGACCTCCAGCGCGCCGAGCTGGCGGCCGAGGCGATCAGGCTGGCCCGCCTGCTGCGCCGGCTGCTGCCCGGTGACCCCGAGGTGGCCGGGCTGCTCGCGCTGATGCTGCTCACCGACGCCCGCCGCCCGGCCCGCACCGGCCCCGACGGCGCGCTGATCCCCATGGCCGAGCAGGACCGCGCCCTGTGGGACGCGGCCCGCGTCGAGGAGGGCGTCGCGCTGGTCACCGCGGCCCTCCGGCAGGGGCGGCCGGGGCCGTACCAGATCCAGGCGGCCATCGCCGCCGTGCACGACGAGGCCCCGAGCGCGGCCGAGACCGACTGGCCGCAGATCGAGGCGTTGTACGGCGTGCTGCTCCGCATGTCGCCGAACCCGATGGTGGCGCTCAACCACGCCGTCGCGGTGGCCATGGCCAGGGGCCCGGCCGCCGGGCTGGCCCGGCTCGACCGGCTGGCCGGCGACGAGCGGGTGGCCGGCGACCACCGGCTGCACGCGGTGCGGGCGCACCTGCTGGAGATGGCCGGTGACCGGGAGGCGGCGCTGGCGGCGTACGAGGAGGCGGCCCGCCGCACCACGAGCCTGCCGCAGCAGCGGTACCTGCGCACCCGCGCGGCCGCGCTCCGGGTCGCGGAGTGAGCACTCATTCCCACTTGACGGAGTGAGCCCTCACTCCGTACTGTCGAAGCATGACAGAAGCGACAGGCCGGCGGCGAGCGCCGGCGATGACCCCCGAACAACGCCGCGAGATGATCGTCCGCGCGGCCCTCCCCCTCGTCGTCGAGTACGGCACGTCCGTCACCACCGCGCAGGTCGCCCGCGCGGCCGGCATCGGCGAGGGCACCGTCTTCCGCGCGTTCGGCGACAAGGACGCCCTGCTCGCCGCCTGCATGGCCGAGGCGCTGCGGCCCGACGACACCCTCGCCCACATCGCGTCCATCTCGCTGGAGCTGCCGCTGGCCGAACGCCTCATCGAGGCCGCCGAGGCGCTGCGCGGCTACCTGGCCAGGATGGGCGCGGTCGCCGGCGCGATGGCCGCCTCCGGCGGCCTGCGGCGCGGCGACCCCACCGCCCCGGCGGCGGCCGAGGGCGAGAGCCGCGAGGACCGGCTCAGGCGCGGCGCCGACGCCCGCGAGGCCTCGCTGACCGCGCACCGCGAGGCGCTGGCGGGCCTGTTCGACCCGGAGCGCGACACGCTGAGGCTGCCGCCGGAACGGCTCGCCCAGGCGTTCCAGATGCTGGTCATGGCGGGCGGCCGGCATCCCGACCCGATGAGCTCCGCCGAGCTGGTCGACCTGTTCCTGCACGGCGCGCTCACCACCGGGTAGCCCGCCCCGCCCCCCTGAGACCTGGGGAAAATTGTGGCCGCAGGTGGGGAATGCATGGGGGGCGGGTGTGGTTACATAGATCGTGGCCGGTGTGTCCAGTGTCCCCGGGCCTCACCTATCGCCTTCACGGAATACCGTTCGGCTGGAGCCGTGTTGTGCCTTTCGCCGAGAGGCGACCTGCACACCGGTACACCTGCACGTCGAGCGCCCGCCCTCCCAGAGGGCGGGCGCTCGACGCGTCAGGCCCCCGGGATCGGGTCGGTGACCCCGCCGGGGCAGGCCAGCGCCGCCGCATCGAGCCCGGTCAGCCGCGCCCCCGCCTGGTAGGCGCTGTCCAGGAACTCCAGCACCGCCGCCACCGGGTCGCTCATCGCCCGCACGTCGTCGTAACGCAGGATCGCCAGGTGGCCGCCGCGCGCCGGGATCCACTCGGCCCGCTCGGGACGCAGCGGCTCCAGATGCAGCCCCTCGGGCTCCGGCGCGGTGTAGGAGTAGAACGCCGGCCAGGGCCGCTCCTCGTCGCCGAACCAGAACCCCGAGCTGATCACCTCCCAGCTGTACGCCTCCCGCGTCACCGGATCGGTCTCCGCCGTCACCGGCGCCCGCCGCCCGGTGAAGCGGGTCACGGCGATGTCGAAGGTGTGCCAGAAGTGGTGCACCGGGCTCGTCTTGCCCGCGAAGTCCGCGGCGAACCGGTCGAGGACCTGCGCGACCTGCGACAACACCCGCCAGTACCGGTTGATCGCCGCGGGGTCGTAGCGGGCGTGCCGGGTGTCCTCCGCGAACGGCGTCGCGTCCGCCAGGTCGAACGGCACCGCCACGATCTCCGGCCGGATGCCGAGCCCGGCCAGCGTGCCGAACAGCCGCTCGTGGAAGCCCGCCACCGACCGCCCGATCAGGCTGAACCCGGCGCTGCGGCCGTCCAGCACGTCCACGACCAGCCGGTGCCGCACGAGGTCGAGGTCGATGCAGAACAGCGGCTGCTCGCCCAGCCCGCCCATCGGCCGGGTGGTCAGCCCGCGCCCGGTCAGGTGGAAGGGCACCTGCCACCAGTGGTTGCGCCGGTTGCTGACGGCCAGCCGGATCTTGCCGACGATCTGCGCGAAGCGGTGGAAGGTGTCCTTGGCCTCGGCCCAGTCCGCCAACGGGATGGCAGGGAAGGTCTCCATAGCCGCATGGTAACTACCGTGCGTGACGCGCCAGCTCCCAAGGGTCGTGCGCGGAGATCACGCGTACGCCGTGCTCGCGGCTCAGGGCGCGCAGCCGCTCCTGGGTCCCGGTCCGCTGATCCGCGTCCACCTGGGAGCCGAGCTGCACGACGTCGAACATCGGGTGCGAGCGGGGCTCGGGCTCCAGCTCGCCGTGGTAGAAGTACGCGTCCCCGGCGTGCAGCAGCCAGCGCTCCCCGTCGTGCACCGCCACCCCGGCGTGGCCCAGGGTGTGCCCCGGCAGCGGCACGAGCAGGAAGTCCTCCGGCAGGCCGGTCAGCGGGCGGACACCGGCCACGCCGAGCCAGTGGGTGCCGTCGCCGTCGTAGAGCACCCAGTCGGGGCGGTGCGCCCAGTGGCCGGGCCGGTAGCGGCGGCTCGGGGCCTCGGCCAGCGCCGCCTTCAGCTCGGCCGCCGTCACGTGCACGCGGGCCTGCGGGAAGTCCGGCAGGCCGCCGCTGTGGTCCACGTCCAGATGGGTGAGGACGATGTGGCGCACGTCGGCCGGGTCGAAGCCGAGCGCGGCGACCTGCCGCACGGCGGTCTCGGCGGGGGAGAGCGCGGGCCCGGTCAGCTCGGCCCACTCGCGGTCGAGCAATTCGGCGGGGCGGGCCACGTCGTCGGCGCCGAGCCCGGACTCGACCAGCACGAGCCCGTCGGCGGGGGTCTCGACCAGCAGGGCGTGGCAGACGGCGGGCAGTGCGGGGCCGCCGTCGAGGGCGTCGACCGGGCGCATGGAGGCGAGGTTCAGGTGGTGGATTCTCATGCGGGATAGACTGCGACTTGAAGCGTGGTTCAAGTCAAGGAGCCCGATCATGGCGGAGGCGTTGCTCGACATCGGCGAGGTGGCCAGGCGCAGCGGGCTGGCGCCGTCCGCGCTGCGGTTCTACGAGCGCAAGGGGCTCATCGAGGCGGAGGGGCGCAACGGGCTGCGGCGCGCGTACCGGCCGGAGACGCTGGACCTGCTGGCGATGATCACCTGTGCCCGCGACGCCGGGTTCACGCTGTCGGAGATCGCCGCGTTCGTTCGCGCCCGGCCCGCCGACGCGCGGGTGCGCGAGCGCATGGCGGCCAAGGAGCGCGAGGTGGACGCGCGGATCGCGCAGCTCACCCGGCTGCGCGACAGCCTCCGTCACGCGGCCGGGTGCGAGCACGACCCGCTCGTCGAGTGCCCCGAGTTCAAGCGCGCCCTGGGGCGGGTGCCCCGGGGCTGATCAGGTGGCCGGGCGGCCCGAGCTGACGTACTTGCGCGGGCGCAGGGCGTGGGCCCGCAGCGCGGCCAGGGCGGCGAGCTGGCCGGGCCGGTCCATGCGCACCACCAGCTCGTCGCTGTAGGCCAGGCCGAGCGCGGTGAGCTGGGACACCAGGTCGGCCACCGGGCCGGCGACGTCCTCCATGCCCGCCGCCGGGTGCCAGCCCTCGCCGCCGACCACCTCGGCCACCCGCTCGCGCAGCTGGGCGGGCGACATCAGCGTGCCGTCGGCCAGCAGCATGAGCGCCGCCTCCCTGGCCGAGACGTCGAACTCGTGCTCGCCCGTGGCCAGCAACAGCCGGGTCACCGCCGCCCACATGGCCTCCGGCGAGGCCAGCAGCCGCCGTCCGTGCTCGGTGATGGTGAGCCGGGCGCCCTCGCGCCGGATCGCGCCCAGCTCGCGCTCGGCCAGCTCGCGCAGGCGCAGCGCCTCGGGCGAGGGGGCCAGCCGCAGCGGCAGCGTGCCCTCCCTGGCGGCCAGCGAGAGCAGCTTGTGCAGGGTGGGCAGCGGCTGCGGGGCCACCGGCGCGTGCAGCCGCACCTCGAACGGCTGCGCCAGCTCCCGCCTGGCCGGGCCCCGCCCCAGCACCCAGCGGTTGAGCCGTTCGCCGTGCACCCGGTTGAGCCAGCTGTCGCCGCCCAGCTCGGCGCGCGGCTCGGTGAGCCAGCGCCGGGTGAGCGCGGTGCGGTCGATCTGCTCGCCGGCCACGATGGCCAGCTCCAGGGCGGCCGAGCAGGCGAGGTGCGCGCCCAGCTCCTCCGGCCCCATGATCATGCTCCATTGCAGCTCGGGCACGTCGGGCGGGAGCACGCCGGTGGCCTCCAGAGCCTTCTGGTAGGCGCTGGTGCCGGCGTCCTCGCCCTCGCGCGCGTACGTCCGGAGGATCTGGGCGGTGGTCGGCGACACGCACAGCGCCGCGTACCGTTCCAGCCCGCCGAGCTGCAGCAGGCGGCCGAGCGAGCGGGCCAGCCGCTCATGGTCGCCTTCGGGACGGAGCGGCCCGACCTTGAGCGGCAGGGTGTACCAGAGGAACTCGCAGACGTCGAGCTGGGTCACGCTCTCCAGCGGCTCACCGCCCGTCAGCCATTCGACGGCGGTCCTGGCCTCCTCGGCGATGTCCGGCTCAGAGCGCTCCAACTCGGCGAGCAGGGCGGTGACATCCGGTGCACTCATGCCTCGAAGTTTGCCGTATCGACCCCTGGCCTGACGATGACCGAATCCGGTGCGTATTGGGTCTTGCACAGTGACTACCCTAAGAAAGCACTATTGACCGGACTGTGAGCAGCTCAGATCCATCGTTTTTCGAACAACATGCGGGCCTTCCACTCGGTGTACGGAATCAGCTCGGCGGACAGGATCGGATGCAGCCACCAGAAGTTGATCAACGTTAGCAGGGCGAAGGCTCCCACGACCGCGGCCCCCACGGTACGCCGCACCGGCATCGCGCCGGACGCCGCCGCCGCCCGGGCGGGCCCGATCAGCAGCCCCGCGCAGAGCGTGACGGCCAGCACCATGAACGGCACCATGGGGATGGCGTAGAACAGGAACATGGTCCGGTTGTCGGCGATGGCCCAGTAGAACCACGGCAGCCAGCCCATGGCGTAGGCCAGCAGCACCGCGCCGGCCCGCCAGTCGCGCGAGGAGACGTAGTAGGCGATCAGCGCCACCAGCGCCGCGAGGGCGCCGAACCAGATCACCGGCGTGCCGACGCCGAGCACCGCCTCCGAGCAGTCCTTGACGCCGCAGGAGTTCTGCCGCCCCTCGTAGAAGAAGGCGACCGGGCGCAGCAGCAGCGGCCACGACCACGGCTCCGACATGTACGGATGCGTGCTCTCCAGCCCGCTGTGGAAGGTGAACACCTGCCACTGGTACTTGACCCACGACCGCATCGAGTCGAACACGAAGAACAGCGGGTTGCCCGGCGAGGTGGCCTGCGCCCAGTTGCGCCCGTAACCGTAGGCCGAGGCGAACCAGCCGGTCCAGGTCAGCATGTACGCCGCGAACGGCACGGCCGCGAAGGACAGCAGCCCCTGGGGCACGTCCCTGTTGAGCGCCCCCACGTACGGGTTGCGCAGCCCCACGGCCCGCCGCGCGCCGAAGTCCCACAGCAGCGACAACACCGCGAACGCGGCCAGGAAGAAGATCCCGGACCACTTGACCGACATGGCGAAGGCCAGGCACACCCCGGCCGCGAGCCGCCACGGCCGGGCGCCCAGGTGCGGCCCGTACGCGGAGGCCGGCGAGGTCTCGTACCAGGCGACCAGCCGCTCGCGCGCCTGGTCGCGGTCCACCACGAGGCAGGCGAACGCGGCCAGCACCCAGAACATGAGGAAGACGTCCAGCAGCGCGGTGCGCGACAGCACGTAGTGCAGGCCGTCCAGCGACAGCAGCAGCCCGGCGAAGCAGCCGAGCAGCGTGGAGCGGGTCATCCGGCGCGCCACCCGGGCCAGCACCAGGATCGACAGCGTGCCGACCAGCGCCGCGCTGAAGCGCCAGCCGAACGGCGTCAATCCGAACAGCCACTCGCCGACGCCGATCATCCACTTGCCGAGCGGCGGGTGGACCACGTACGAGGCGCACTTGTCGAGCGCGTTCTGCGCGCACTTCTCCCAGATGTCGGTGTTGCCGGCCAGGATCGCCTTGTCGGCGTCCTTGACCGCGACCCGCTCGACCCCCCAGCTGATCAGCGAGAACGCGTCCTTCATGTAGTACGTCTCGTCGAACACCACGGCCTTGGGATGCGCGAGGTTCCAGAAGCGCAGGATCCCGCCGAAGAGCGTGACCAGCAGCGGGCCGACCCACCCCCACAGGACGCTGCCGCGCATGGGGGGAATCATCCGATCACGCACGGACCGCGGCGCAGGAAGGCTCTCGCCGGCCTCCGGTTCGTCGTAGGCCTGGTACGGGGAATCGGTCACCGCCATTCGGACATCGTACGGGGCTCAAGCCGGTAGGTAAGTAGAAACACGGTCTAATCGGATGGCCCTGCCAGAATGGGCAGGTGACTGGAGACGGCAGGCTGGTGCTGGCAGGAGCCCCCATAGGCCGGACGGGCGACGTGTCGCCCCGGCTGCGCGAGGCGCTGGGCCGCGCCGACGTGGTGGCGGCCGAGGACACCCGGCGGCTGCGCCGGCTGGCGGCCGACCTGGAGGTGGAGATCACCGGCCGGGTCGTGTCCTACTACGACCAGAACGAGGCCGCCCGCGCCCAGGAGCTGCTGGAGAGCCTGAAGGAGGGCCGCACGGTCGTCGTCATCACCGACGCCGGCATGCCGGGCGTCTCCGACCCCGGCTACCGCCTGACCCGCCTCGCCGTCGAGGCCGGCGTCACGGTCACCGCGCTGCCCGGCCCGAGCGCCGTCACCACCGCGCTCGCCGTGTCGGGGCTGCCCAGCGACCGGTTCTGCTTCGAGGGCTTCCCGCCGCGCAAGCCGGGCGAGCGCTCCCGCCGGCTCGCCGCGCTGGCCGCCGAGGAGCGCACGATGGTCTTCTTCGAGGCCCCCCACCGGCTCGCGGAGTCGCTGAAGGCGATGGCCGGGGCGTTCGGCGCCGACCGGCCGGCCGCCGTGTGCCGCGAGCTGACCAAGACCTACGAGGAGATCCGCCGCGGCGGGCTCGCCGAGCTGGCCGAGTGGGCGGCCGGCGGCGTCAAGGGCGAGATCACCGTCGTGGTGGCCGGGCACGATCCCGCGGCGGTCGAGCGCGACCCCGACGACCTGGTCGCCGAGGTGGAGCGGCGGGTCGCCGAGGGCGTCCAGCGCAAGCTCGCCATCGCCGACGTCGCCAAGGAGGCGGGCCTGCCCAAGAGGGAGCTGTATGAGCTGGTTCACAAGCGCCTATAGTGCGCTTCGTGAGCAACTGGGGCGTCTCGCGGCAGCGGCTGGTCCCTCCGATGCCGGGCTCCGCCCTCGCGGGATGGCTCGGCCCGCTCCTCGTCGCCGTCTTCGGCGGCGTGCTCCGCTTCGCCCGGCTCGACGTCCCGAGGGCCGTGGTCTTCGACGAGACCTACTACGCCAAGGACGCCTACTCGCTGCTGCGCCACGGCGTCGAGCGGGCCATGCAGGGCGACGCCAAGAACCCCGTCGCCGACCGTAACCTCATCGCCGGCAACCTCGACATCTTCCGGCACTGCGCCGAGCCCGCCGACTGCGCCGCGTTCGTCGCCCACCCGCCGCTCGGCAAGTGGATGATCGCCGTGGGCGAGTGGCTGTTCGGCATGACGCCGTTCGGCTGGCGCTTCAGCGCGGCGCTGGCCGGCACGCTGTCGATCCTGGTGCTGGCCCGGGCGGCGCGCCGGATGACCCGCTCCACGCTGCTCGGCTGCCTCGCCGGGCTGCTGCTCGCCCTGGACGGCCTGCACCTGGTGCTCTCCAGGACCGCGCTGCTGGACGTCTTCCTCATGTTCTGGGTGCTCGCCGGGTTCGCCTGCCTCGTCGTGGACAGGGACCGCACCCGCGAGCGGCTGCTCGCCCTCTTCGAGCCCGGCGGGCCGGACCCGCGGCCCGGACTCCGGCCGTGGCGCCTGGCGGCCGGGGCCTGCCTCGGCGCGGCCTGCTCGGTCAAATGGTCGGGGATCTTCTTCCTCATCGCGTTCGCCGTGCTGTCGCTCATGTGGGACGCCGGGGCCAGGCGCGTGCTGGGCGCGCGGCGGCCGTACCGGGCGACGCTGGCGCGGGACCTGCCCGGCGGGGCGGCCGCGATGGGCCTCCTGCCCGCGGCGGTGCTGCTGGCGAGCTGGGCCGGCTGGTTCGCGAGCCCGCTCGGCTGGGGGCGCGACTGGGCGCGGGCCACCTCGTCCGGGCCGTTCTACTTCGTCTTCGACTCGCTGCGCTCCTGGCTCGGCTACCAGTTCCAGGTGCTCGGCTACCACAGCGGGCTGCGGGAGTACCACCCGTACATGTCGGAGCCCTGGTCGTGGCCGCTGCTGTTACGCCCGGTCTCGTTCTACTACCCGCCGAACCTGCCGCCGTCCGCGTGCGGCGCGAGCGCCTGCTCGCAGGCCGTGCTCGGCGTCGGCACCCCCGCCCTCTGGTACGGCGCCCTCCTGGCCGTGCTCGCCCTGGTCGCCTGGTACAGCGCCCGGCGCGACTGGCGGGCCGGGGCCGTGCTGCTCGCCGTGGCGGCCGGCTGGCTGCCGTGGTTCTACTACGCCCTGGCCGACGACCGCACGATGTACCTGTTCTACCTGCTGCCCGTGGTGCCGTTCATGGTGCTGGCGGTCGTGCTGGCCGCCGGGCTCCTGCTCGGCCCGGGAGGCGCCCCCGGCGGGCGGCGGGCCGTGGGGGCCGCCGTCACCGGGGCGTTCGCGCTGGTGGTGCTGGTCGACTTCTGGTGGCTCTACCCGGTGCTGACCGCCGAGACGATCACACACGCAGAGTGGTGGGCTCGGATGCTGATGCGTTCCTGGGTGACCGTCGCCCCCAGGTGACGCCCCTGCGCAGCGTGATCGCGGCGGCCACGCAGGCCAGCGGGACGGCCGGGAGCACGTACCGGTAGTCGAACTCCGCCGTCGCCGCCGGGGCCAGCAGCAGCCCCACCGCGCCCAGCCACGGCAGCACCACCGGGCCGCCGAACGTGCGCCAGCGCACCACGACGCCGTACAGGCCGATCAGCAGGATGCCGCCGAGCATGATGCCGCGCAGGTAGAAGACCTTCTGGTAGCCCGCCATGACGTCCGCCCAGGGCTGTACGATCCTGGTCTCCGGCGGGCCCTGCTCGTAGCTGAAGGCGTCGGTGTCGGTGCGGCCGCCCGCGTACGACGACCACTTCGGCAGCCGCTTCGGCTGGCCGTTCTCGTCGAGCTCCACGTACGGCTTGAACTCGTACATGTTGTAGGTGTTCTCGTCGGGGAAGCGCGGGCGCGACCAGTTGAACGAGCGGAAGAAGTCGCGCGCCACCACCTGGAGGTAGTCGCCCGGCTGCGACAGGATCGCCCGGGTCGCGAACGCGCTGGCCGCGTCGTTGGTGATCTCGCTCCACTTCTTGTTGACGCCCCAGCGGTGCAGCACCTCGCCGGTGCCCGTGCCGTCGCCGTTGCCCTGGCCCCACAGGTACCACTGCGCGTAGTCCTTGCGCTGGTTGACCGGGTCGGTGACGCACAGCAGGAGGAGCTGGACCTCCTTGTACTTGTCGAAGCGCATCTTCTCGCAGTCGGCGAAGATCGCCGTGCGCATGTACAGGATGAGTCCGTCGCTGTTGGTCATCGCGAACTTGCCGTACGCCGAGGCGAACCACCCCATGTACGCGCCCACCGGGATCGCGCACGCGGTGATCAGCGCCGCGATCGGCTTCCAGCCCGTGCGCTTGACCAGCAGGTAGAGCACCACCAGCGCCAGGATCGGCAGCCCGATCGAGCGCGTCAGCCAGGTCAGCGCCAGCAGGAACCCGACCACCGCGCCGGCCTTCCACGTCAGGCGCCGCTTCCACAGCACCAGCGTGATCACGCCGACCACGAGCAGCGTGAACTGCGTGTCGGACATCACGAGCTGTTCGAGCTGGATCTGGTAGGCGTCGAACAGCACCGGCGCCGCGGCCAGCGTCGCGCCCCACTTCGGCAGCCGGAACTTGATCCGCAGCAGCGCGTAGATCAGGCAGGCCGTGGCCAGGCCCATCAGGTGCTGGGTGAAGGTCACCAGCGCGAAGCTGTGGAACGGCTTGAGCAGCATCAGCCAGAAGCTGTAGCCGTCGGGCCTGATCGGGTGCGGGCGCGGGTGCAGCGCCACCGAGACGTACTCGTAGGAGTCGTTGAACCACATGGCCGGGCCGTAGCCGAGCATGGTGACGAGCCGCAGCACGGCGCCCACGCCGAAGGCCGCGGCGAACACCCGATGCCGGTGCACGAAGGACAGCAGGCGCGCTGCCCGGCCAGGAGCGGAGTGGTCCACAGGGGTAATCTCCGCGACGCTCACCATGCTGTAAAGAATGCCAGTCGTTTTTCGGTCTTGACCCGAGCATGCCAGGGCAGAGTGCATGATGGTTCACTGGAAGAGCCTTAACTTGAAGGGTAGACACGTGGAACTGACGGTGGTCATGCCCTGCCTCAACGAGGCGGAGACCGTGGAAGTCTGTGTGCGCAAGGCCCTGGCGTGCATGGAGGAGCACGGCATCGAGGGCGAAGTGCTGATCGCCGACAACGGCAGCACGGACGGCTCGCAGCAGCTCGCCCGCGACGCCGGCGCCCGCGTGGTGCACGTGGACGAGAAGGGCTACGGCAACGCCCTCATGGGCGGCATCAGGGCCGCTCGCGGCAAGTACGTCATCATGGGCGACGCCGACGACTCCTACGACTTCACGGCCCTGCTGCCGTTCGTGGAGCAGCTTCGCGACGGCGCCGACCTGGTCATGGGCAACCGCTTCAAGGGCGGCATCGCCCCGGGCGCCATGCCGCCGCTGCATCGCTACCTGGGCAACCCGGTGCTGTCGTTCATCGGACGGTTGTTCTTCCCGTCCGCCATCGGCGACTTCCACTGCGGCCTGCGCGGCTTCCGCCGCGACTCGATCCTGAAGCTGCAGCTCCAGACCGGGGGCATGGAGTTCGCCTCCGAGATGGTGGTCCGCTCGACGCTGTCCGGGCTCGACGTGCGCGAGGTGCCCACCACGCTCTCGCCCGACGGCCGCTCGCGCCCGCCGCACCTGCGCTCCTGGCGCGACGGCTGGCGCCACCTGCGCTTCCTGCTGCTCTACAGCCCGAAGTGGCTGTTCTTCTACCCCGGCGTGCTGATGATGATCATCGGTATGGTCGCGGGCACCGCGCTGACCTTCGGCCCGGTCGAGATCGGCGAGCTGGCCTTCGACGTCGACACCCTGGTCGGGTCGTCGGCGCTGGTGGTCATCGGCTTCCAGGCCGCGCTGTTCGCGCTGTTCACGAAGGTCTACGCGGCCGAGGAGGGCTTCCTGCCCGAGTCGCCGCGCATCCGTAAGATCATCGACATCGTGACCCTGGAGAAGGGGCTCGTGGTCGGCGGCCTGCTGGCGCTGGCCGGCGTGGTCGGCCTGGTGATGTCGCTGGTCCACTGGCAGGTGCGCAGCTTCGGCGAGCTCGACCCGCGCGAGTCGCTGCGCCTGGTGGTGCCGTCCGCGACGGCGCTCATCATGAGCTTCCAGACCATCTTCGCCTCGCTGTTCGTCAGCATCCTCGGCATCCGCCGCACCCGCGAGACGCCGATCGACTACGCCGCCGCCGCGGCCGAGGAGGCCGCCGAGGCGGTCACCAGGGCGGCCGGCGCGGCCGCGCTGGAGCCCGGGACGGTCAGGCCCTCGGAAACGACCGCCTAACGTTTCTTTGCCGAACGACGCGCCGGGGCGCCACGTCCCGGCGCGTCGTGTCGTAACGGGGGATCGGGCCCGAGCCGGACACGAGTCCCCGTAGGCTTAGGAATATGTCCCAGCACATCTTGACCGCCGTCGCGTGGCCGTACGCTAACGGCCCCCGCCACATCGGGCACGTCTCCGGGTTCGGCGTGCCGTCCGACGTCTTCAGCCGCTACCAGCGGATGGCGGGCAACAAGGTGCTGATGGTGTCCGGCACCGACGAGCACGGCACGCCCATCCAGGTGCAGGCCGACAAGGAGGGCGTCAGCGCCCGCGAGCTCGCCGACCGCTACAACCGCGTCATCGCCGAGGACCTCACGGGGCTCGGCCTGTCCTACGACCTGTTCACCCGCACGACCACGAAGAACCACTACGCGGTCACGCAGGAGATCTTCAAGGGCCTGTACGACAACGGCTACATCTTCCCGAAGACCACGATGGGCGCCATCTCGCCCTCCACCGGCCGCACCCTGCCCGACCGCTACATCGAGGGCACCTGCCCCATCTGCGGCTACGACGGCGCACGCGGCGACCAGTGCGACAACTGCGGCAACCAGCTCGACCCGATCCAGCTGATCAACCCCAAGAGCCGCATCAACGGCGAGACCCCGGTCTTCGCCGAGACCGAGCACTTCATGCTCGACCTGCCCGCCTTCGCCGAGGTGCTGGGCTCCTACCTGCAGTCCAAGCAGGGCGAGTGGCGGCCCAACGTGCTGAAGTTCGCCCTCAACCTGCTCGGCGACCTGCAGCCGCGGGCGATCAGCCGCGACCTCGACTGGGGCGTGCCGATCCCGCTCGACGGCTGGCGCGACCAGCCCAACAAGCGCCTGTACGTGTGGTTCGACGCGGTCATCGGCTACCTGTCGGCCTCCATCGAGTGGGCCCGCCGCTCCGGCGACCCCGACGCCTGGCGCCAGTGGTGGCAGAACCCCGAGGCCCGCGGCTACTACTTCATGGGCAAGGACAACATCGTCTTCCACGCCGAGATCTGGCCGGCGATGTTGTTCGGCTACAGCGGCCAGGGCGCCCGCGACGGCAAGCCCGGCTCGCTGGGCGCGCTCGACGTGCCGTCGGAGGTGGTCTCCAGCGAGTTCCTGACGATGGAGGGCCGCAAGTTCTCCTCCTCGCGGCAGATCGTCATCTACGTGCGCGACTTCCTGGCCCGCTACGACGCCGACGCGCTGCGCTACTACATCGCCGTGGCCGGCCCCGAGTCCCAGGACACCGACTTCACCTGGCAGGAGTTCGTCAACCGCAACAACGGCGAGCTGGTCGCGGCCTGGGGCAACCTGGTCAACCGGTCCATCTCGATGGCGGCGAAGAACTTCGGCGCGGTGCCCGAGCCGGGCGAGCTGACCGACGCCGACCGGGCGCTGCTGGAGCGCTCGCGGGCCGCGTTCGGCCCCGTGGGGCGTGAGCTGGCGAGGTCGCGCTTCAAGAACGGCATCACCGAGGCGTTCGACGTCGTCCGCGAGGCCAACAAATACCTGGCCGAGCAGGAGCCGTGGAAGCTCAAGGACGACCCCGAGCGGCAGAAGTCGATCCTGCACGTCGCCCTCCAGGTGGTCGACGACGCCAAGACGATGCTCACGCCGTTCCTGCCGACCTCCTCCAACAAGGTCTTCGCCATGCTGGGCGGCGAGGGCGTCTGGTCCGGCATGCCGGAGATCCGCGAGGTCGACGAGGACGGCGGCGAGCCGTACCCGGTGATCACCGGCGAGTACGACGGCGCGGCCCGCTGGGAGCACCGCCCGATCAAGCCGGGCACCCCGCTCACCGCGCCGGTGCCGCTGTTCAAGAAGCTCGACCCGAAGGTCGTCGACGAAGAGCTGGCCCGGCTGGAGGGCTAGGTCATGAGCAAGCTCCCCACGGCGCCGGAGCCGCTGTCCGCGCCCGTCTTCGACAGCCACTGCCATCTCGACATCATGGTGGGCAACCGGCAGGCGTCCTCGGGAGACCCGGTCGCCCAGGCCGCGCAGGCGGCCTCGGCGACCGTGCGGGGCATCCTGGAGGAGGCCAGGGCGGTCGGCGTGACCCGGCTGGTCACGATCGGCTACGACCTCGCCTCCTCGCGCTGGGGCGCCGAGACGGCGGCGGCCGAGGAGGGCGTCTACGCCGGGGTGGCCATCCACCCCAACGAGGCCCACGAGGCCACGCCCGAGGCGCTGGCCGAGATCGAGGCGCTGGCCCGGCGGCCCGAGGTGCGGGCGGTGGGGGAGACGGGGCTCGACTGGTTCCGCGACTGGGCGGGCAAGGACGACCAGCAGGCGAGCTTCCGCGCGCACATCGAGATCGCCAAGCGCACCGGCAAGGCCCTGGTGATCCACGACCGTGACGCGCACGACGACGTGCTCAAGGTGCTGGCCGCCGAGGGCGCGCCGGACAAGGTGGTCTTCCACAGCTACTCGGGCGACGCCGAGATGGCCAAGAAGTGCGCCGACGCCGGATATTTCATGTCATTCTCCGGGCCGGTGACGTACAAGAACGCCGGCTACCTGCGCGAGGCCGCCGCCGTCGCGCCGCTGGAGCTCCTGCTGGTCGAGACCGACGCGCCGTACCTGCCGCCGGTCCCGCACCGCGGCAAGCCCAACGCCCCCTACCTCATCCCGCTCACCCTGCGCTGCCTCGCCGAGGTCAAGGGAGTCCAGCCGGACGACGTGTGCGCGGCGATCAGCACGAACGGGGTCACGGTCTTCGGCGAGTGGTGACCATTTTTCGGTGAAGCGGTGGCCACCGGCCCCGCCGCGCGGTTAGCGTTCGGGCCGTCACTCTCCGTCAACGGAGGTGGCGCGTGACCGGAGGTGGTACGTGCGTGGCAGGAGACGCAAGCCGCGCCCGCCGATCCCGTGGCGCTCCCCCTGGACGCCGGTGGTGTGCCTGGCGGGCGGCCTGGCGGTGGCGGCGATCGTCGTCGCCTCCTCCATGGCCAAGGACGTCGTCGTGGTCGTGGACGGCAGGCAGACGGCCCTGCGCAGCTTCGCCGGGTCCGTGCGCGACGCGCTCGGCGAGGCCGGGATCTCCGTGGGCGTCGGCGACGTGGTCCGGCCGCCCGTGCACCAGGCCCTCGCCGACGGCGACACGATCGAGGTGCGCCGCGCCCGTCCCATCAGGCTGACCCTCGACGGCCGCACCAGCGAGCACCTGGTCACCAGCACCGACGTGGCCGGCGCGCTCGCCGAGCTGGCCATCCCGCCGACCGCGGGCAAGGTCTCCGCGCCCCGCGACGAGGCGGTGCCGCTGTCGGGCATGGCGCTGACCGTCTACACCCGGCGCAAGGTGTACGTGGTCGCCGGGGCCACCCGCCGCGCCTCTCGCACCACGGCGCGGACGGTGCGGGAGGTGCTGCGGCAGCAGCACGTCGAGCTCGGACGCGGCTACCAGGTGCAGCCGCCGCTCGGCAGCTTCCCCGAGGACGGCATGGTCATCACGGTCACGCCGCCGCGCGCCGACGAGATCGAGCCGGAGGTGGCCGCGCTCAACTGGCGGGCGTTGGCCGAGTGCGAGTCGCGGGCCGACCCGGAGGCGTACAACGCCGAGGGCCCCTACTACGGCATGTACCTGTTCAGCCTGCCCATGTGGAAGGCCGTCGGCGGGCAGGGGCTGCCGACGGACTGGCCGGAGGAGGAGCAGACCTACCGCGCGCAGCTCCTCTACCAGCAGGTGGAGGGGCGCTGGCAGGGGCAGTGGCCGGCCTGCGGCGCCGACCTGTTCGGCTGACCCCGCGCCGGTTCGTCCGGCCTGCCGTCACCCGGACACGGCGGCCCCGAACTCGGCGCCCTCCGGCGGTTGCAACGTCTCCAGCGCCTCGGCGTTGCGCCCGGCCACCGCCACCTTCCCGGCGGGCCGCGCGTCCGGCTGCCCCACGAACAGCTTGTTGCCGCTGAAGGCCACCGACCAGCCGAACAGCCCGTCGGCGTCCGTCAGCTTGCGATCCTCGGCGGCGTCCTTCCAGGACACGACGCGCACGCCGCCCCCGTACGGCGCGCCGATCGCCAGCCGGCCGTCCGCCGAGGCCGCCAGCGCGAACCCGAACGCCTGCCTGCCGCCCTGCGTGACCGTCCTGACGACCTTCCTCGCGGGGTTGAGCAACTGGACGCTGCCGCTGCCCGGGGAGCTGATCGCGTAGCCGGAGCCCTCGGAGTAGGCGACCGCGTAGCCGTACCGGTCGCCGTTGCGGTCGCTCGGCGAGTCCAGCTTCAGGCTGGTGATCTTCGAGGTGAAGACGTCGTCGATGAACACCGCCGAGCCCGAGTTGATCTTCCCGGCCTCGACCTGGCGGCCCGCCCCGTCGTCGTTCTCGTACGGCACGCCGACGAGCAGCGCGTTCTTCGGCCCCCACGCCATCGACCAGCCGAACTGGTCGCCGACCTCGCTGTTGCCGCGCACGTCGTCGCTCTCCTGGCTGATGCGGCGGAACTGGCCGGCGCCCTTGCGCACGTAGACGGCGCCCGCGTCGGTGAGCTGCCCGTCGTCCTCGTACGGGGCGCTGACCGCGAGCAGGTCGTCGCGCACGGCCAGCGACCAGCCGAAATGCGCGAGCCGCTGCGGCTGGGGCGCGGTCAGGCGCAGCGGCGGGCGGGTGCCGCCGCCGTAGACCACGTACACCGCGCCCGCGTCCTGCTCGCCGTCCACGTCCGCGTACGGCGCCCCGACCAGCAGGTCGGCGCAGGCGTCGCCGTCGACCTTCGCCAGCCGCGCCGACCAGCCGAACCCGTCGCCGCGGGCCAGGCCGGGCACGGCCACCGGCACCACCTTCTGGCCCGAGACCACGTACACCGAGCCCTTGTCGTCGTCGGCGAACGGGTCGCCGACGGCCACGTCGTCCACGCCGTCGCCGTCGAAGTCGGCGGGCGTCGCGCAGGCCGACGCCCGCGCGGCCAGCTCTGGCGCGGCCGCGGCCGCGGCGCCGGACATGGGCGTCGCCGCCGTCCCGGCGACGAGCAGCAGCGCCCCGAGCCCGAGCCCGAGCCGCGCCGGGGGCGTCCTCCGGAGCGTCACAACGCCACCTCGATCTGCCGGCCGTTCTCCAGCATCGTCGCCGTCAGCTTCACCGGCCTGCGGTACGTCGCCAGGTCGAACACGAACGCGCTGTCCACCCGCGCGCCCGGCAGGATCGCCGGGGGCAGGGTGACGGCGGCCGGGTCGTGCTCGCCGCCGCGGTCGTCGACCATCGTGACCACTGGCTGGATCAGCGTCCGGCGCTCGCCGCCGGGGTTGAGCATGGTCCAGCGGACCACGCAGAGCTGGCCCTGGGTGGCCACCTTGCCCTCGTACTCCTTCAGCCCGCACTGGGGCGCGGCCGAGACGATCGCCACGGGGTCGTCGAAGTCGGCGCCCAGCGGGAACCTGCGGCCCACGTCGCTCGGCTGCCCGCCGGTCGCGGCGGTCCGCGACGGGCCGCCGCCGCCGGACGTGGTGACCAGGTCGCGGCCGGAGGTGACGATCAGCACCGCCACCGTGACCACGATGGCCAGCACGGCCGCCGCGGCCGCGATCAGCCAGCGGGTGCCGGCGGTGCGGGTGCCGCCCAGGGTGTCGGGCTCGCTGGGCAGGAGCTCGGGGGCGGCGGCGCTCTGCCGGCGGTCGCCGGGCTGGGTGTCGGCGCCGCGCTGCTCGGAGTGCGCCATCCGATGCAACTGCTCCCGCCCCGGCACCGCACCCCAGGGGCCGCCTTGCGTACCGCTCCTCGCGTCCAGACCGGCCTGGGGGCTTGTGGCGGTGTTCGGGCTCGCGGCGGCCTGCGGGCCTGTGCCGGGCTGGGAACCTGTGCCTGGGTGCGGGCCTGTGCCTGGGTGCGGGCCTGTGCCTGGGTGCGGGCCCTTACCGGGCTGCCGGCTCACGCCGCTGCGGGGGCCTGTCCCGCCGTCCTGGCGGCGCTCCTGGCCTCCGCTCACGGGCCCAGGCTCCAGGTGATCCTGCCCCTTACCGTCCTTACCGTCCTTGGCGTCCTGGGAGCCGGCCTGATCCCCGTCCTTGCCGCGCTTGAACAGGCCGCGGGCCCGTCCGCGCGCCTGCCCGGCCCCGTCCGCGCCCTCGGCGCCGGACGCGCCGGCGGGCCATCGGGCCAGCTCCTCCTTGGCCGCCAGCTCCTCCCGCCGCGCCAGCTCCTCGAACGCCACCTGCGAACCGGCAGGAGACGACCCGGCAGGAGACGACCCGGCAGGAGACGACCCGGCAGGAGACGACCCGGCCGGAGGCGGCCCACTGGGGGCGCTCCTCCCGAAGGTGTCACTCGGCGGCGGCGTCGTGAACGTGGCCGTGATGTCGGGTTCGTCCACCACGTTGCGCGGCGGCTCCCACTCGCTGAGCATCTCGGTCGCGACCAGCGTCGGCGGGTTGATCGACGGAGCCGGCGTGTTCCCGCCGACCAGCGCGATCAGCAGGTCCTGCGCGGTGGGCCGCAGCGCCGGGTCCATCGAGGTGGCCAGGCGTACCAGATCGTTGAGCGGCGCGGGCAGCGCGCCGAGGTCCGGCGGGGTGTTGAGCACGCGGTGGGCCATGGTGATGGGGTCGCCGCGCCCGAACGGGTGCCGCCCGTTGCCCGCGTAGGCGATGAGGCAGCCCCAGGCGAAGATGTCGACGGCCGGGGTGATCATCTCACCGCGCACCTGCTCGGGCGCCCACCATCCGGGGCTGCCCAGCAGCTCGCCCGACATCGTGAACCCGGTCTCCCTGTCCAGGGCCCGGGCGATGCCGAAGTCGATCACGCGCGGCCCGGACAGGGAGAGGATGACGTTGGCCGGCTTGAGGTCCCGGTGCACCAGCCCGGCGACGTGGATCGCTGCCAGCGCCGCCGCCACGCCCAGGCCGACGCCGTGTAACGGCCCCGGTTCGAGTGATCCGAACTTCGCGATCTGCTCCGACAGCGGGGTGCCGGCGATGTACTCGGTCACCATGTAGGGGCGGCCGTCGCCGGTGTTGCCGTTGTCCAGCACCTGGGCGGTGCAGAACGACGCCACCCGGCGCGCGTTCTCCACCTCCGCGTGGAACCTGGCCGCGAACCCCTCCTGGTTGGCGAACTCCGCCTTGACCACCTTGAGCGCGACGAATCGGCCCGTCGGCGCGCGGGCGAGGAAGACGGTCCCCATACCGCCCTCGCCGAGTCGCCCCAGCAGACGGTACGGACCTATCTCCCGCAGATCCGTGGGGCGAAGCGGCGCGGCGCCCGTTGGCTCCATGAGGGACGTCCCTTCCTGTTCCACGCCATCCTCTCCTTTGGTCTCCCCATCCGCCATCTCAGGTTCTTCGATGCGGGAGACTGGTTGGATGATGAGGCTGTTGGGCCCTGCAGAAATACGTATTTTGGCGGACAAGCTAAATCTTCGTCCGACAAAAAAACTTGGCCAGAACTTCGTGATCGACGCGGGCACCGTCCGCCGCATCGTCCGCGTCGCGGGCCTCTCGGCCGACGACGTGGTCATCGAGGTCGGCCCGGGGCTCGGCTCGCTCACCCTGGCCCTGCTGCCGACGGCCGCGCACGTGGTGGCCGTCGAGATCGACCCGGTGCTCGCCGCCCAGCTTCCCGCCACGGTGGCCGAGCGCGGCCTGTCCGACCGCCTCACTGTCGTCAACGCCGACGCCATGAAGATCGCACCCGCCGACCTCGGCGGTCACGTGCCGACCGCCCTGGTCGCGAACCTGCCGTACAACGTGGCCGTCCCCGTGGTCCTCCACCTCCTCCAGGCACTCCCGTCCCTGGCCAAGGGCCTGATCATGGTGCAGTCCGAGGTCGCCGACCGGCTCGCCGCCGGGCCCGGCTCCAAGGTGTACGGGGTGCCGTCGGTCAAGGCCGCCTGGTACGCGGACGTCCGCCGCGCCGGGCCGGTGGGCCGCACCGTCTTCTGGCCCGTCCCGAACGTCGACTCCGGCCTGGTCTCCCTGACCCGCCGCGAGCCCCCGTCCACCACGGCCACCCGCGAGCAGGTCTTCGCCGTCGTGGACGCCGCCTTCGCCCAGCGCCGCAAGACCCTGCGCGCCGCCCTGTCCACCTGGGCCGGCACCGCCGCCGAAGCGGAACGCATCCTGCGCGCCGCCGACGTCGACCCCTCGGCCCGCGGCGAACAACTCGACATCACGGCCTTCGCCCGCATAGCCGAACTGAAACCCTGAGCCTGGCCCAGGAAAACTCGGAACACCATGCAGAACACGGTCGAACACCGCTACGGCCGGGACGGCATGCGACTGGTGACGGCCTCCTTCCGCACCCACCACTTCGTCCCCCACGCCCACAGCGAGTACGCCGTCGCGGCCATCGAGCGCCTGCCTGGCGGCAGCAACGCCGACCTGTGCCGGCGGACGCCGCGGGGCAAGGTCAACCCGTACTCGCCGGGCTCCCAGCTCGCCGACGGCCTCGTACCCGCCGTCGACCTCGACCCGGACCTGCTCCTCTCGGGCCAGGCGCAGCAGATCGGCACCGACGAGCACATCCTGTACAAACCCCGCTGAAGCGCCTTCTTCCGCACCCGCCTGCTGGAACACCTCGCCGAGCGCGACGTGAGCACGGTGGTCGTCGCCGGCTGCAACTACCCGAACTGCCCGCGGGCCACGCTCGTCGACGCGACGGAACGCGACCTGCGCACCGTCGCCGTACGCGACGCCCTCTCCGGCTGGACCGCCGACGCGGACCACGAACTGCCCGCCATGGGCATCGCCTGCCTGAACACCCCCGACGTCCTCACCCCCTCCAACCACCGCATCACTGAGCCCCCAACCACCCTGCCGCACACCCAAAGCACCCCCCGCCCCTCCTCCCCGTCGCCCCGACCTCCCCGCCGCCCGGCCCTCCGTCTACCTGGCCCTCCCGACCAATCCGCGGCCCGACCACCGCACAAACCCGCGAAGCCACTCCGGTCTCCGGTCGTCCACAGCCCCACCCACCCACAGCCCGCCTTATCCCCAGAACGGAGTTCGGCTCCACGAAGCCCGCCGTCCCGCAGCACCCTGGCCTCACCCCGTCAACTGACCCGGGAGGCCCCAATGTCCCGCCGCACCACCATGCCCACTCACGGCAGCACTTCCGCTTCGGCCCGCCGCCAGCCACCCCTGCCTCTCCCTCTGGCCTTGACCTGCGCCCTCCTCGCAACGTTCACCGTCCTCACACCCCTCCTCTCCCCCCAAGCCCGAGCGGCGACCGTCCCTGCCGCTGAAGCCGCCCCGCACCCGCATCCCAGAGCAAGAAAGAAGACCCCCACCCGCGGAGAGATCGCCGCCACCGCCGCCCTCACCCAGCTGGGCGTACGGTTCTCCTGGGGCGGCGGCTCACGAAGGGGCCCGACACGCGGCATCGGCAGAGGCTCGACCACCGAGGGCTTCGACTGCAGCGGCCTGACCCTCTACGCCTGGTCCAGAGCAGGCATAGCTCTGAGCCACCACACGGGAGCCCAGTTCCGCCAGGGCCGCAGGATCACTCTCAAGGCCCGCCGCCCAGGCGACCTGCTCTTCTTCGGCGGCGGCAGAGGCACCCCCACCCACGTGGCCCTCTACCTTGGCGGCAGCCTGATGATCCACGCACCCAAGACAGGCGACGTCGTACGAAGAACCAACTTCCTGAGATCCCCGTACTACCGCACCGTCTACCGCGGCACCGTCCGCCCAGGCTGACCCGCGGCCGCCCGCACCAATCCACTGACCAGCTCCGCCAGCAACTCCCGGTCCCGATCCCCGTCCCGGCCACCCATGGCCTCGTACTCCATGAGCCCGAGCCCCGCCACCTCGAACCGCCCTGCAACGGCCCTCACCAGGGAAAGCAGCCGCTCAGGATGAATGCCTCCCGGCGACGGGCACCCCACGCTCCCGAAGATCTCCGGATCGAGCACATCGAGATCAACATGCACATAGACGACCGGTCCCGTGTCGGCCGCAGCACCCCCGCGCCCTCCTTCCGCGCCCACGCCGATCCCTATCCCTGCGCCCGCGTTGGTCCCTATCCCCGCGCCCGCGCCCGTCCCCATCCCCGCGCTGGTCCCGTTGCCCGCGCTCGCGCTGGTCCCTATTCCCGCGCTTGCGGCGTAAGCATTCCCGCCACCTGCACCACCGACCTTCGGCCCGTCCATGCCACCGTCCTTCGCGCCGCTGGCATCCACGCCGCCCGTATCGATACCGCCTGTGTCGGTGCCGCCCGCGTGCATGCCGCCCGTGCCGGTGCCGCCTGTGTCCGTGTCGCCCGCGTCTGTGCCGTCCGTGCCGCCTGTGTTCACGCCGCTCGTGTGACCCGGCTGCGCACAGCCCGTGTGAGGGTAGACCGTGCCGGTGCTGGTGGCGGCTGTGATCGCCTGGAGCAGGGCGTCCTCCGTCCCGGTCTCCGCCACCTTCACCCAACGAACCCCGGCGCTCTCGACGAAGGCCGCCTCCGCCGGGTCGAGATCCCGCACTCCGGCCAGCACGATCCGCCCTGGCTGCAACGGCGCTTCGGCGACCAGCCCTTCGGGCCCTTCGCCCGTGAGCGCCCGCAACACCATCCCGTGGTAAGCCCCCGACGGCGACGACTGCGGAGTGTTCAGGTCTCCGTGGGCGTCGAACCACACCACCACCAGCCGATCCCCGTACCGGCGTCGCGCCGCTGCTATGGGCTCAAGCTCGACCCCGCAGTCACCGCCTACGGCGACAACCAGCGCGTCCCGGGCAACCCCCTCCAGCGCATCCCGTACCTCGGCTGCCGTGGCCACGAGGTCGTCGTCATTCACCGTCACCGCGACCCTCACCACACCGCCATGCTCACCCCGGGCATGCTCACCCCGGGCCGCGGCGCCGGCTCCGGCCTCGGCTCTCGTCCCGGTCTCTCTCGCCGCGTCTTCGGCCAGGTCGGCCACGACGCGGGCTCCTTCGCGCAGGCGTTCCGCCGTACGCGACCCGGAGCCTCGCCACTGCGGAACCTCAACGATCGCCACCTTGCGCAACATCGTCACAAACCCTCTCTTCGCCCTCACGGTGGGCCACGTTCGCTATTACTCGACGTAACGGGGTCGTACGTGGGTAAATGACCATCAACCTGACTCTACGTGTCGGGGATTCGGTCGTTCCGAGGGTCATCTTTCGAGAACCGCATGTCAGGGCTGCGGGCACCGATAACATCGAGTGTCCTTGACCCCGGCAAGTGATGAGAGTGGCAGAAGATCGATGAGTTCGGTGACCGTACGTGTGCCCGCGAAGGTCAACGTGCAGCTTTCTGTCGGCCCGCTCCGGGAAGATGGCTACCACGACCTGGTCAACGTCTTCCACGCCGTGTCGATCTTCGATGAGGTGGTGGCCAGGGAGTCCGAGTCCATCACGGTCACGGTCAACGGCAAGTGGTCCGACCAGGTGCCGGTCGACGACAGCAACCTCGCCATCCGCGCCGCCCGGGCCCTGGCCAAGCACGCGGGCCGGACGTACGGCGCTGAGCTGATCATCAACAAGGACATCCCGGTGGCGGGCGGCATGGCGGGCGGCAGCGCCGACGCCGCCGGCGCGCTGGTGGCGTGCAACGAGCTGTGGGGCCTCGGCCTGCCGTTCGACGACCTGATGGAGATCGCCGGAGATCTCGGCAGCGACGTCCCGTTCTCCCTGCTCGGCGGCACCGCCGTCGGCACCGGGCGCGGTGAGCAGCTGAGCGAGCTGCCCACGGGCGGCACGTTCCACTGGGTGTTCGCGCTGGCCCGAGGCGGTCTGTCCACGGCCAGCGTGTACGCCGAGTGCGACCGGCTGCGTGCCGCCGAGGCGGCCGAAGTGCCCTGGCCGCAGCTGAACGACTCCCTGCTGGAGGCGCTGGGCACCGGGGACGCCTACGCCCTCGGCTCGCACCTCAGCAACGACCTCCAGCGCGCCGCGCTCAACCTGCGGCCGGAGCTCGGCCCGACGCTGGAGGCGGGACGCCAGCACGGCGCGCTGGGCGCCATCGTGTCAGGTTCCGGGCCCACCTGCGCCTTCCTCGCCATCGATGCCCTGCATGCCCGGGATCTGGCGGGCAGTCTTACCGCTACGGGCGCCGCCCACACCGCCGTTCCGGCTCATGGTCCGGTGCAGGGTGCCACTCTGGCCTGATGGTGATCGCCGTCGGGGGGTGAGGCGGGGTTCGCCGGGCGGCTCCTGCAGTTCTGGGGTTCGTTCCCCGTCTTTCGCGCGTGAGGGGCGGGTGGATGCGGAAGAGCCGCCTGCCTCACCGGGGTGGCGGTGGGCGGGCGGCTCTCTTCGGGTGGGCGGGGCGGTCAGCACGCTGTGGCGGGGCGTGCTTACTTAGACCTCTTCGGGTCCTTGCCGCCCGTGTTCTCGGCCTTGCGCTTCTTCGTCGGCTTGGTCTGGAAGACGCTGTCCGAGCTCTCGGCCTCCGACTCGGAGGACGAGGAGGACGAGGAGGACTCGGACGGCTCCGGGGCCGGCGGCCGCTTCGGCCCCAGCAGCTTGTAGACGATGCCGAGCTCGTGGACGTCCTGCGGCAGCAGCTTCTCGGCCTTCCCGGTGCGGACGACGTCCGTGGGCTTCACGTTGCTGCGGATCGCGCCGGCCTTGCGGATCTGCGACGGCGGCAGCTTCCCCGGCGAACGCCTGATCGCCTTGTATTCCTCGGAGAGGTAGACGTGGTCGTAATCCTCGAGCCACTTGGTGAAGCTCATCGACACCTTGGGGGTTTCCAGCGGCTCGTCCGCGTCCTTCTGAGCGGTCGAGAAATCTCTCGTGAAGAATATGCCGACGGCGAGACGCTGCGAAGGAAGATGATTGTCGTCCACCTCGTCGAGCTTGGCGATATCCTTCTGGAAATCGCCTCTGAAGTTCGCGAGCCGGCCGAGCGACTGTGTCTTCACCTCGACGATGACCTCGTCGTCCCAGTAGCGGGCGACCGTGCCGTTCAGGACGAAGTCGGCGACCTTGGGCTTGGTGCCCGTCGTGGTGTAGACCTGGCGCTTGCCCGGCTCGCCCAGGTCGGCCCACGGGTGGGCCCGCTCGATGTAGGCGGCGAGGCCGGTGCGGAAGGAGTCCTCCCACCCCTCGCCGGGCATCGCCCAGAACTTGGCGATGGTGTCGAGGTTGTTGTCGGCGTACTCGATGAGGAGCTCGATGAATCCTTCGGCGGTGAGGAGTTTGGTACCGGAACCCGGCTCCAGGGTAAAGGGCTGTTCGCTCATGATCCGTGCCTCCCAGGCTTTGTCTCGTCGGAATGCCGGGATCAATGTGAGCGTTTGTTCTCGCCGATCGATTGCTAAAATATTGACGGCCCGGTGAGGCGTAATTCTGTTCATTCTGCTCACGAACGGCGGGTACGCAATTTCGCCGCACAATTCGTTCGGGGCCGGGAGCGGGTGGCGGCCGGGGCCCGGACGGGCAGGGAGGTGGGTGCGGAGCCGATACCCTGAGTACGTCATGAATCTGGTCAATCTCGAGTCGGTCTCCCACGCCTACGGGCCCAAGCCGCTCCTCGCCGACGTCTCCCTGGGCATCGAGGCCGGGGAGCGCATCGGCGTCGTCGGACGCAACGGCGGCGGCAAGACGACCCTGATATCGGTGATCGCGGGCGAGACGCGCCCCGACAGCGGGCGGGTCACGCACACCCGGGGCCTGCGCATCGGGTTCCTGTCGCAGCACGACGCCCTGGATCCGGCCGCCACCGTACGAGAGATCGTGCTGGGCGGGCTGGCCGAGCACGAGTGGGCGGGCGACCAGCAGGTCCGCGAGATCCTCGCCAACCTGGTCGGCGACCTCGACCTCGACTCCCCGGCCGCCGACCTGTCAGGCGGCGAGCGCAGGCGTACGGCGCTGGCGAAGCTGCTCATCGACGACCACGACCTGATCATGCTCGACGAGCCCACGAACCACCTCGACATCGAGGCCATCGCGTGGCTCGCCGGGCACCTGTCGGCGCGCAAGAGCGCCCTGCTCGTGGTGACGCACGACCGGTGGTTCCTGGACGCGGTCTCCACCCGCACCTGGGAGGTCGTGGACGGGCGCGTCGAGCGCTACGAGGGCGGGTACGCCGCCTACGTCCTGGCCAAGGCCGAGCGGGCGCGCATCGCCCAGGCCGCCGAGGAACGCCGCCAGAACCTCATGCGCAAGGAGATCGCCTGGCTGCGCCGCGGCCCGCCCGCCCGCACGTCCAAGCCGAAGTTCCGCATCGAGGCCGCCCAGGCCCTCATCGCGAACGAGCCGCCGGCGCGCGAGAGCGTCGAGCTGATGCGCTTCGCCGCGGCCCGGCTCGGCAAGACCGTGTACGACCTCGAGGACGTCACCCTGCACGCCGGCGGGCCGGACAACGGGCCGCTGGTGCTGGAGCGGTGCACGTGGCAGTTCGGGCCGGGTGACCGCATCGGGCTGATCGGCGTCAACGGCTCCGGCAAGTCGTCGGTGCTGCGCCTGCTCGCCGACACGGTCAAGCCCGACTCGGGCCGGGTGGTACGAGGACGGACGGTGCGGCTCGCCCACCTGTCGCAGGAGCTGGCCGAGCTCGACCCGACCCGGCGGGTGCTGGAGTCGGTCGAGGAGGTGCGCAAGTACCTGCAGCTCGGCAAGCGGGAGTGGACCGCCTCCCAGCTCCTCGAACGGCTCGGCTTCCGCGGCGACGCGCAGTGGAAGGTGATCGGCGACCTGTCCGGCGGCGAGCGGCGGCGGCTGCAACTGCTCAGGCTGCTCATGGACGACCCCAATGTCCTGCTGCTCGACGAGCCGACCAACGACCTCGACATCGAGACGCTCAACGAGCTGGAGGACCTGCTCGACGGGTGGCCCGGCACGCTCATCCTGGTCAGCCACGACCGGTACTTCCTGGAGCGGGTCACCGACCGGTGCGTCGCGCTGCTGGGGGACGGGCGGCTGTCGATGCTGCCCGGGGGCGTGGACGAATACCTCGAACGGCGGGCCGCCGGCACGGCGTTGACCGCCCGGGTGGGTGGCGGCGGCGGTTCGGGGGCGCAGGGCCGTGGCGACGGCGCCACCGGGGCCGGAGGGGCCGGCGGCGGGGCCGGGGCCGGTGGTGTGTCGTCGGTCGTGTCCACCGTGGCTCCCGACAGGGGTGCCGCCAACGGCGGGGCGGCGGCCGGGGAGCTGTCGGCCAAGGAGGAGCGGGAGCTGCGCAAGGAGCTCAACCGGCTGGAGCGTCAGCTCGACAAGCTGGCGGGGCAGGAGGCGCGGCTGCACGCGGCCATGGCTGAGGCGGCCAGCGACTACGCCCGGCTCGGGGCTCTGGATGCGGAGCTGCGGGAGCTGACGGCGCAGAAGGACACGATCGAGGCGGAGTGGCTGGAGGTCGCCGACCGGCTCGGCGACTGAGCGGGTGATCGCGCCCTCCGGGGCGACGGGTCGGTCTCCTCGTGGCGGGCCTGGGCTCAGGGTGTGGCGTGATGCCCTGGCCGGGCTCACGGCATGAGCGGCCGGGTGAGCGGCAGCCGGGTACGCGGTGAGCCAACACGGCACGCTGCGCGGCCGTGGAGCGTCGGTCGGCCGTGGAGCGTCGGTCGGCGGGGGAGTGTCGGTCGGCCGTGGGCGTCAGGAGGAGGCGGGGGAGTCGAAGGGGGCGAGGAGGGTGCGGAGGAGGCCGGCGAGGGTGCGCTGGTCCGCCGGCCCCAACCCCGACAGCAGCTCCCGCTCCCGCCGCAGCAGATCCGCGAAGGCCGCGTCGACCCGCGCGAGCCCGGTGTCGGTGAGCGACACGAGGACCCCGCGCCGGTCCTCCGGGTCGGGACGGCGGCGGACGAGGCCGGCCTGGGCGAGGCGGTCGATGCGGTTGGTCATGGTCCCAGAGGTGACCAGCGTGGCCCGGAGCAGGGCGCCCGGGCTCAGCTCATACGGCTTCCCGGCGCGGCGCAGCGCCGTCAGCACGTCGAACTCCCACGGTTCGAGGTCGTGTTCGGTGAAAGCCGCCCGTCGCGCCCTGTCGAGATGCTTGGCGAGGCGTGACACCCTGGAGAGCACCTGGAGCGGCTCGACGTCGAGGTCGGGGCGTTCCGTCCGCCAAGCGGCGACGAGGCTGTCGACCTCGTCCCTAGCATCCTCCGTCATGACACCAAGTGTACTGTCTTGACATCGAGATATCTCTCTCGATATCAATTATCTTCATGTCGAGAGATATCTGGGACCCGGTGACCTACGCGGTGTACGCCGACGAGCGCTCCCGGCCGTTCATCGAGCTCATCTCCAGAGTGGGCGCGGTCGATCCCGATTATGTCGTGGACGCCGGCTGCGGCAGCGGCGAACTCACCGCCCAGCTCGCCACGCGCTGGCCGCGCGCCACGGTGGAGGGCTTCGACTCCTCGCCCGCCATGATCACGAAGGCCCGCCAGCTCGACACGTCCGTGCGCTTCGCCGTCGCGGACGTGGCCACCTGGCGTCCCGACCGGCCCGTGGACGTGATCGTCTCGAACGCGGTCCTCCAGTGGGTGCCCGACCACCGGTCGGTGCTCGAACACTGGATGGAGGCGCTGGCCCCGGGCGGCTGGCTGGCGTTCCAGGTGCCGGGCAACTTCGACGCCCCGAGCCACTTCGCCATCCGCGAGCTGTGCGCCTCGCGCACCTGGTCCGACCAGCTCGGCGACTACGGCCGAGGCGTGCCGGTGGACGACCCCGTCGAGTACGTCGACCTGCTCAACCAGGGCGGCACCCAGGTGGACGCCTGGGAGACCACGTACATCCACGTGCTGAAGGGCGAGGACCCCGTGCTCAACTGGGTGTCGGGCACGGCTCTCCGCCCCATCCTCGACCGGCTGGACCAGGGGGACCGGCGGCGGTTCACCTCGGAGCTGGGCGAGATGCTGGCCCGGCTCTACCCGGCGAGGAGCTACGGCACGCCGTTCCCGTTCCGCCGGATCTTCGTGGTGGCCCAGAAATGACGATCCTCGCCGTGCACCACGTCCAGCTCGCCGCGCCGCCCGGCAGCGAGCCCGCCTTACGCGCGTTCTACGCGGGCCTGCTCGGCCTGCGCGAGGTGCCCAAGCCGCCGGAGCTGGCCGCCAGGGGCGGCGTCTGGTTCCGGGGCGAGGGCGTGGAGGTGCACCTCGGCATCGAGCGGGACTTCCGGCCGGCGCGCAAGGCGCACCCCGCCTTCCTCGTGGACGATCTCGACGCCTGCGTCGCGAGGCTGCCCGACGCCGTGCCCGACCACCTGTTCCCCGGCTACCGCCGCGTTTACGTCCACGACCCGGCCGGGAACAGGATCGAACTCCTCCAGCCCCTTTGATGTTCACCCAAGGGTGGCAGAATTGTCCGAAATCGAGTCTTGCGAGGTGCAGTGGGCATCGAGATCGAGGACAAGTTCGACGTCACCCAGGACTACACGCTGCCCGACCTGAGCGACCTGGCCGCCTCCGTCACCGGCCCGAAGAGCCACCAGCTCGTCGCTCTCTACTACGACACCCCCGACCTGCGGCTGGCCGCCCGGGGCGTCACGCTCAGGCGACGAAGAGGCGGCGACGACGCGGGCTGGCACCTCAAGCTGCCCAAGGCCAAGGGCGTGCGGCAGGAGATCCAGCTCCCGCTCACCCGCAGCACCAGGGTCGTCCCCCCGGACCTGGCCGAACTCGTCCGCGCCTACACCAGGGGCGCCGATCTCGACGTGGTCGCCGAGCTGGACACCCGCAGGAGCGTCACCGTCCTCCGCGACGGCGACGTCAAGCTGCTGGAGGTCGCCGACGACCGGGTGAAGGCCACCGACCGCCGGGAGGGCGGCCGGGTCGTGCGCTGGCGCGAGGTCGAGGCCGAGCTGCTCGACGAGAGCCGGCGGGCGCTGCTGGCCAAGGTCGGCAAGCGGCTCAGGAAAGCCGGCGCCAAGCCCTCGGCGGCCGCGAGCAAGCTCGCCAAGGTGCTCCAGCCCGCCCCGCCGCCGAGGGCGAGCTGCAAGCCGGGCTCGGCGGGCGAGGCCGTGCTCGCCTACCTCGCGGGCCAGGCGGACGCCCTCCTCGCCCAGGACCCGCGGGTGCGCCGCGCCGAGCAGGACGCCGTGCACCAGATGCGCGTGGCCTGCCGCCGGCTGCGCAGCGCGCTGAAGGCGTTCAAGACCGTGGTGACGGACACCGAGCGGGTCCAGGAGGAGCTGCGGTGGCTGGGCAACGTGCTCGGCGAGGCCCGCGACCTGGAGGTGATCCGGGACAGGTTCGGCAAGGAGCTGGCCGGGCTGCCGCCCGAGCTGATCGTCGGCCCCGTCCGGGACCGCCTCGGCGCCGACCTGCTGGCCCGCGAGCACGAGGCGTACGGGCGCATCAGGGACGCCCTCAGCGGCGAGCGCTACTACGCCCTGCTGGACTCCCTCGACGCGCTCGTCGCCGGCCCGAAGCTCGGCAAGGCCGCGGGCAAGCCGGCCCAGGACCAGCTCGTCACGATCGCGGCGCACAACTGGAGCCGGGTGACCAAGGCGTACGACACCGCCCAGGCCGTCCAGGACCCGGAACGCCGCGAGATCGCCATGCACGACGTGCGCAAGGCGGCCAAACGCGCTCGTTACACCGCCGAAGCGCTCGAACCCACCCTCGGCAAGGACATGGGCAGGCTCGCCAAGCTGGCCGAGGACATCCAGGAGATACTGGGGACGCACCAGGACGGCGTGGTCGCGCAGGAGACGCTGACGAAGGAGGCGGAGAGCGCCCGGCAGGCGGGCGAGGACACCTTCACGTACGGGCTGCTCGTCGGGATCGAGCGCGACAGCGCGGAGCGGGCGCACGCCGACTTCCCCAGGGTATGGACGGAAACCGTCAAGGCAGTGGAGAAGCTTCTATGAGCACTCTTCCGGTCATCCCGTTCGCGCGCGGCGACCTGCTGGAGATGCCCGCGGCCTACCGCGAGCTGCGGGCCGAGGAGGGCGTCGCGCGGGTGCGCACCCGCACCGGCGACGAGGTCTGGCTGGTCAGCGGCTACGAGGACGCCCGCAGGCTGTTCACCGACCCGCGCCTCGGCCGCTCGCACCCCGAGCCGGACAGGGCGGCCCGGCTGTCGGCCTCGGCGCTGCTGGGCGGCCCCCAGGGCGAGCCGGGCACCGAGAAGGCCGACCACGACCGCATGCGCCGGCTGTTCGCGCCGTCGTTCTCGGCCCGCCGGATGAAGGCGCTGGCCGGGCACGTCGGCACGCTGGTGGACGAGCGGCTCGACCACCTCGCGGGCCTCACCCCGCCGGCCGACCTGCACGCCGAGCTGTCCTTCCCGCTGCCGGTGCTGGTCATCTGCCAGCTCCTCGGCGTGCCGTACGAGGACAGGGAGTACTTCAGCGGCGTCTCGGAGCGCATGGGCGACCTGGTGGACCAGGAGCGCAGCCAGGCCGCCAGGGACGAGATGGCGGCGTACACGGCGGGCCTCATCGAGCGCAAGCGCCGCGAGCCGGCCGAGGACGTGCTGTCCGACCTGGCCGGCGAGCTGGACGACGACGGCGCGATCGCGCAGCTCGCCGGCGGGCTGCTGTTCGCCGGGCACGAGACCACGGTCAACCGCATCGACTACGGCGTGCTGCTCCTGCTCACCCACCCCGACCAGCTCGACCTGCTCAAGGCCGACCCCGGCCTGGCGCCGGGCGCGGTGGAGGAGATCCTGCGCGTGGCCGCGCCCAGCCTGCACGGCGTGCCCCGCTACGCCCAGGAGGACATCGAGGTCGGCGGCGTCACGATCCGCAAGGGCGAGGCGGTGGCGCTCATGCCCGGCGCGGCCAACCGGGACGAGCGGGTCTATCCCGATCCGGACCGGTTCGACATCCGCCGCCCGGTGACGGACCCGCACCTGGCCTTCGGCTACGGGCCGCGCTTCTGCATCGGCGCCAGCCTGGCCAGGGTGGAACTGGTGGCCGTCTTCAGCCGCCTGTTCCAGCGCCTCCCCGGGCTGCGGCTCGCGGTGCCCCTCGCCGACCTGCCGCGCAACGAGAACCGCGTCACCGAGGGCATCGCCGCGCTCCCGGTCACCTGGTGAGGCTCAGACCGGGTAGCGCTCCACGCTGACGACCTGGTCGCCGGCCCTGTGCAGCACGGCGAACGCGCCCTTGCGGAGGGTGACCTCCTTGCCGGTGAGGGCGCGGATCAGCCCGGGCAGCACCTTGCCGTGGCTGCACACGGCCGCCGGGACGGCGATCTCGCGCACCAGGACGGGGGTCTTCTGCGGGTCCTGGCTCTCCTCGCTGAGCAGCGGCTCCAGCCGGATCTCGGCCCCGTACGGCTCCAGTGTCTGCACGCAGCGCGCGCTGGGCGAGCTGACCAGCAGCTCGGGCCGGTAGGCGGGCAGCGCGGTGGCGAGGACGGCGGCCTGGGCGCGGCCGCCGGCGTCGAGCGGGCGGCGGGCGTCGTCGCCCTGCCACTCGGCGCGCGAGCCGGCCGTGGCGTGCCGGACCAGCACGAGCGGCACGGTCTCCAGCGGCGCCACGGCGAGGGCCCGCAGCAGCCCGGCGTCCCACTCGTACGTCAGCAGCTCCCTGGCCCGCTCCGGCGGCAGCCAGCGCAGCTCGTCCACCTCCTCGCCGGGTGTGAACCCGGCGTCGCCGGCCACCCGCGCGCTCCAGTAGTCGACCCGCTTGAGCCGGCCCCGGCTGATGTAGTGGACGGGCGGCAGCGCGCGGCCGAGCGTGATCGTCAGGCCGCTCTCCTCGCGCACCTCGCGCAGCGCGGCGGCGATCACGTGCTCGCCGGTCTTGAGCTTGCCTTTGGGGAACGTCCAGTCGTCGTAGGCCGGGCGGTGGACGACGGCGACCTCGGGACGGCTCGCCTCGCCCCTCCAGACCACGGCTCCGGCGGCGCGGAGCAGGTCAGTCATCAACGGTCCTCCACCGGCGGGTGCTGATGAGGTGGGTCTGCAGGTCCTCCCCGGGGTGGCGGACCCAGGAGCCGTCGGAGTTGAGCCACCACGTGCTCGTGGTGTCGGCCATGGCGAGGTCCATCAGCTCCACGAGGTACGCCTTGTGCTGCTGCGAGGTGACCTTGACCAGGGCCTCGACCCGGCGGTCGAGGTTGCGGCGCATGAGGTCGGCGCTGCCGATCCAGATCTCGGGCCGCCGGCCGAGGCCGAACTCGTAGACCCGGGAGTGCTCCAGGAAGCGCCCCAGCACCGACCGGACCCGGATGTTCTCCGACAGGTCCGGGATGCCGGGACGCAGCAGGCAGATGCCGCGCACCCACAGATCGACCGGCACCCCGGCCCGCGAGGCGCGGTAGAGGGCGTCGATGGTGGGCTCGTCCACCAGGGAGTTGGTCTTGATGCGGATGCGGGCCGGCCGCCCGGCCTGCTGGTGGGCGATCTCCCGCTCGATCCTGGCCACCAGGCCGCTGCGCATCGAGTGGGGGGCGACCAGCAGGCGGCGGTAGGCGGAGTGGTTGGAGTAGCCGGTCAGGTGGATGAACAGGTCGGTGACGTCCTCGCCGACCAGCGGGTCGGCGGTGAGCAGGCCGAAGTCCTCGTACTGGCGGGCGGTCTTGGGGTTGTAGTTGCCGGTGCCGATGTGGCAGTAGCGGCGCAGCTCGCCGGAGGGCTCCTGGCGCACGACGAGGGCCAGCTTGCAGTGGGTCTTCAGGCCGACCACGCCGTAGACGACGTGGCAGCCGGCCCGCTCCAGCTTCCTCGCCCACGAGATGTTGGCGTGCTCGTCGAAGCGGGCCTTGATCTCCACGACCACCACGACCTGCTTGCCGGCCTCGGCGGCGTCGATGAGCGCGTCGACGATGGGGGAGTCGCCGCTGGTGCGGTAGAGGGTCTGCTTGATCGCCAGCACCCTCGGGTCGGCGGCGGCCACCTCGATGAAGCGCTGCACGCTCGTGGCGAAGGAGTCGTACGGGTGGTGCAGCAGGATGTCGCGCTCGCGCAGCGTGGCGAAGATGTCGTCCTCGGCGCTGATGGCCTCGGCCGGCACGAACGGGCGGTAGCTCAGCTCGCCGCGCTCCAGGTCGGCGATGGCGTGCAGGCCCGACAGGTCGAGCGGCCCGGGCAGCCGGTAGATCTCGTGCGGGGCCAGCTCCAGCTCCTCCACGAGCGGCGCCAGCACCTCGGGCGTCATCGTCTCCTCGACCTCCAGCCGCACCGGCGGGCCGAAGCGCCGCTTGAGCAGCTCCTTCTCCAGCGCCTGCATGAGGTTCTCGGTGACGTCCTCGTCGACGTCGAGGTCCTCGTTCCTGGTGACCCGGAAGACGTGGTGCTGGAGGATCTCCATGCCCTTGAAGAGCTGGCCCAGGTGGGCCGCGATGACGTCCTCCAGCGGGACGAAGCGGTCCTTCGACGCCAGGATGAACCGGGGGAGCTGGGAGGGCACCTTGACCCGGGCGAAGACCGTGTGGTCGGTGGCCGGGTTGCGCACCAGGACGGCCAGGTTGAGGCTGAGGCCCGAGATGTACGGGAACGGGTGCGCGGGATCGACGGCCAGCGGCGTCAGCACCGGCCTGATGCGCTCCCTGAACAGCTTGCGCAGCTCGGTGCGCTCCTCGCGGTCGAGGTCGTCCCAGCGGACGATCTCGATGCCCTCGGCGGCGAGCTGCGGGCAGATCTTGTCGTGGAAGGCCGCCGCGTGCCGTTTGGCCAGCTCGTCGGCGATGCCGGCGATCCTGATCAGCTCCTCGCGGGGCTTCAGCCCGCTCTTGGTCCGCAGGAGGAGCCCGGTGGCCATGCGCCGCTTGAGCCCGGCGACGCGGACGCGGAAGAACTCGTCCAGGTTGCTCGCGAAGATCGCCAGAAAGCGCACCCGCTCCAGCAGCGGGAGAGAGGGGTCCTCGGCCAGTTCGAGCACGCGCTCGTTGAACTGGAGCCAGCTCTCCTCCCGGTTGAGGAAGCGCTCCTGCGGTAGTGGTAGGTCGTTGGCAGGATGCACCGGTTCTGCGGACATATCGCCTATATTGCCCCGTTTGATTGAACGCAACGTTAACGGGACCGCAACGCTCGTTTTAGCTGATCATCCCCCGTCTGCCTCCATCGTCACCCAGAGCGACGGATTTATTCAAGGCGTGACTCGGATTGATCTACCTGTTCGAGACGCGCCGCGCGCTCGGCGAGCTTGGCCTCGCGCTGGCGGATCCGCTCCTCCCGCTCGCGGGCCTTCTCCGCCTCCTTCAGCAGCCGCTCGCGCTCCTTCAGCTCGCGCACCCGGGCCTTCTCGGCCTCCTTGAGCTCCCGCTGGCGGATCTTCTCGGCCTCCTTGGCCTCCTTCTCCCGCGCCTTCTCCAGCTCGCGCAGCTCCTTCTCGCTGCCCGGCCGGGGCTTGGGCAGGGCGGGCACGCGCTCGCGGGTGGCGGCGCTGATGACCGGGTCGTGGTTGAGCCCGGTCAGGCCGTTCCAGGCCAGGTTGACCAGGTGGGCCGCGACCTCCTCGCGGCCCGGCTTGCGCACGTCCAGCCACCACTGGCCGGTCAGGGCGACCATCCCGACCAGCATCTGGGCGTACATCGGCGCGAGCTTGGGGTCGTAGCCCCTGGCCGCGAACTCGTCGGCCAGGACGTCCTCGACCTGGCTGGCGATCTCGCTGATCAGGCTGGCGAACGTGCCGGTGCCCGAGGCCGCGTGCGAGTCGCGCACCAGGATGCGGAAGCCCTCGCTGCTCTCCTCGATGTACTGGAGGAGGGCGAGCGCCGCGCGCTCCAGCTTGATCAGCGAGTGGGACGCGGCCAGCGCCTCGGTGATCATGGTGAGCAGCTTCTGCATCTCACGGTCGACGACCACCGCGTAGACACCCTCCTTGCCGCCGAAATGCTCGTACACGACGGGTTTGGACACCTGTGCGGTGGCCGCGATCTCCTCGATCGAGGTCCCGTCGAACCCCTTCTCGGCGAACAGCGTGCGGCTGATGTGGATCAGCTGCTCACGTCGCTCGCTGCCGGACATGCGCCTGCGCGATCGGGGTTCGGTCACAGGTTCCATAATGACGGCCACGCTCGCGTGGCCGTTCATCGCGTCGGTCGCGTCAGGCAACGCGCTTCGCCGCCAGCCGCTCCGGCGTCGGCCAGCGGACGTCGTACACCCAGCCCAGGCGCTCGAAGATCCTGATGAGGCCGGCGCTCAGGTCGATCTGGCCCTTCAGCGCCCCGTGGCGGGCGCAGGTCGGGTCGGAGTGGTGCAGGTTGTGCCACGACTCGCCGAAGGACGGGATGGCCAGCCACCACACGTTGCGGGACTTGTCGCGCACCTGGAAGTCCTCCTCGCCGAAGACGTGGCAGATGGAGTTGATGGACCAGGTCACGTGGTGCAGCAGGCCGATGCGGATCAGCGAGCCCCAGAAGAACGCGGTCGCCGCGCCCTGCCACGACCAGGTGATCAGGCCGCCGAGCAGGCCGGGCAGCAGGATGGAGGCGAGGGCGATGGGGCCGAACCACTTGTGCAGCTTCATGACGTCCGGGTCCTTGCACAGGTCCGGGGCGTACTTCTCGCGGTTGGTGCGCTCGCTCTCGAACAGCCAGCCCATGTGGGCGTAGAGCAGGCCCTTCGACATGTTCTTGAAGCCGGGCCCGAAGCGCCACGGCGAGTGCGGGTCGCCCTCCTTGTCGGAGAACTTGTGGTGCTTGCGGTGCGTGGCCACCCAGTCGAGCACGGACATCTCCAGCGAGAGGCTGCCGGCGATGCCCATGGCGATCTTCAGCCAGCGCTTGGCCTTGAACGAGCCGTGGGTGAAGTAGCGGTGCAGGCCCACGGTCACGCCGAGGCCGGAGACGACGTAGAAGACGAAGGCGATCGCGATGTCCGTCCAGCCGAGACCCCAGCCCCACGCGAACGGCACGGCCGCGGCGACCGCGACCAGAGGGAGTCCGACGACGAGGCCGAAGGTGATCAGTTCGCCGCGGGATTTCGGCTCGGGCTCGAACTCGGGCTTGGGTGCGGGGGCGGAACGCTCGGCGACCACGGTCATGGGCGACCTCCAAAGTCACGATTGATGTTGAATGTCCGGGCTACGCAACCGTAACCTACGCCATCGTAAGTAAGGAAGCCCTAAGGCTTGGATGTACGGGAGGTGACGCTCTACCCCGCAAGGTGCGTGGGAATCGCGCCTTGTGCGTTTTGGTGCGTTCTGCTATACGTCGCGGGCGTGTCACCAGGGGCGATGCGAATTACCGGCGCGGGGCGGGGCGAGGGCTCGGTATCGTAGGAATGTGTCGGACACCACGTGTCCGATCCGTCCCGGATCGTCTAATCGGCAGGACAAGTGGTTTTGGTCCACTTTGTAGGGGTTCGAGTCCTCTTCCGGGAGCTTTGAGGCCAGACCCGGGGCAGTCGTCCAGAGGTCGGGCAGGTATCCTCACGGTGTCGGGAGGGTAGCGGTGCGGTAGTCGTACAAGAGCCGTGCCAATGGCCCTGATCGTCCAGTCACAGGGAGCCTCAGTCCGTGAGTGTGCCGCGCCCGGCAGCCGTGATCGTCCTCGCCGCGGGCGAGGGCACCCGGATGAAGAGCCAGACCCCGAAAGTCCTGCACGAGCTGTGCGGCCGCGCCCTGGTCGACCACATGCTCGCCGCCGCCCGCGACCTCGGTCCCGAGCAGCTCATCGTCGTCATCGGCCACGCGCTGGAGCAGGTCGGCGGCCACCTCGCCGCCACCAGCCCCGACGCGCGCGCCGTCGTGCAGCGTGAGCAGCGCGGCACCGGCCACGCGGTCCGCACCGTGCTGGAGGAGGTGGGCACGATCTCCGGCACGGTCCTGGTCACCTACGGCGACGTGCCGCTCCTTCGCACCCAGACCCTCGCCGCGCTGCTCGACCGGCACGCCGCCGACGGCAACGCGGTCACCGTCCTGACCGCCGAGGTGCCCGACCCGACCGGTTACGGGCGCATCGTCCGCGACGAGTCCGGGGCCGTCCTGGAGATCGTCGAGGAGAAGGACGCCACGCCCGGCCAGCGCGCGATCCGGGAGATGAACTCCGGCATCTACGCCTTCGACGGCGAGCTGCTCGCCGACGCCGTCAAGCGCGTCTCCACCGACAACGCCCAGGGCGAGGAATACCTCACCGACGTGCTCGCCATCCTGCGCGGCGACGGCCACCGCGTCGGCGCCTGCACCGCCGGCGACCACGTCGAGGTCGAGGGCGTCAACGACCGCGTGCAGCTCGCCGCCGCCCGCAAGGTGCTCAACCGGCGCCTGCTGGAGCACCACATGCGCGCCGGGGTCACCATCGTCGACCCCGACAGCACCTGGATCGACGTCGGCGTGCGGATCGCGCCCGACGCCGTCATCCACCCCGGCACCCAGCTCCACGGCGAGACCGTGATCGAGGCCGGCGCCGAGGTCGGCCCCGCCACCACGCTCACCGGCACCCGCGTCGGCGAGCGGGCCGTCGTCCGCAACGCCGTCTGCGACCACGCCGACATCGGCCCCGAGGCCAGCGTCGGCCCCTACGCCTACCTGCGGCCCGGCACCGTGCTCAAGCACAAGGCCAAGGCCGGCACCTTCGTCGAGATGAAGAACGCCACCGTCGGCGAGCGCTCCAAGGTGCCGCACCTCACCTACGCCGGCGACGCCACGATCGGCGCCGACGCCAACATCGGCGCGTCCACCGTCTTCGTCAACTACGACGGGGTCAACAAGAGCCCCACCACGATCGGCGACGGCGCGTTCGTCGGCTGCGACACCATGCTCATCGCCCCGGTCACCGTCGGCGACGGCGCCTACACGGCGGCGGGCTCGGTGATCACCGACGAGGTGCCGCCGGGCGCGATCGGGGTGGCGCGGGCGCGGCAGCGCAACATCGAGAAATGGGTCTTGCGCAGGCGCGCGGGCACGAAGTCGGCCGCCGCCGCCGAACGGGCGCTGGCGGAGCGAGAGCAGCAGGAGAAACAGCAGTGACCAGCATCAAATCGCCCGGCGAGAAGAACCTCATGCTCTTCTCCGGCCGGGCCCACCCCGAGCTGGCCGAGGAGGTCGCCCAGCACGTGGGCGTCTCCCTCACCCCCACCAAACTCATCGACTTCGCCAACGGCGAGATCTACGCCCGCTACCTGGAGTCCGTCCGCGGCTGCGACGCCTTCGTGATCCAGAGCCACACCGGCCCGATCAACAAGTGGATCATGGAACAGCTGATCATGGTCGACGCGCTGAAGCGGGCCTCCGCCAAGCGCATCACCGTGGTCATGCCCTTCTACGGCTACGCCCGCCAGGACAAGAAGGGCCGCGGGCGCGAGCCGATCACCGCCCGGCTCGTCGCCGACATGTTCAAGACCGCGGGCGCCGACCGGCTCATGTCGATCGACCTGCACACCTCGCAGATCCAGGGCTTCTTCGACGGGCCGGTCGACCACCTGTTCGCCATGCCCGTCCTGGAGAGCTACCTCAAGAACAAGCTCGACCTGGAGAACACCACCGTCGTCTCGCCCGACACCGGCCGCGTGCGGCTGTCGGAGCGCTGGGCCGACACGCTCGGCACCCCGCTGGCCTTCATCCACAAGCGCCGCGACCTCGACGTGGCCAACCAGGTCAAGGTCAGCGAGGTCGTCGGCCGGGTGCGCGGGCGCACCTGCGTGCTCATCGACGACATGATCGACACCGCCGGCACCATCTGCAAGGCCGCCGACGCGCTCTACGAGCAGGGCGCCACCAACGTGATCACCGCCGCCACCCACGCGGTCTTCTCCGACCCCGCGGTCGACCGGCTGAAGAACTCGCGCATCAGCGAGGTCATCGTCACCAACACGCTGCCGCTGGCCCAGGCCGCTCGCTTCGACAAGCTGACCGTGCTGTCCATCGCCCCGCTGATCGCCCGCGCGATCACCGAGGTCTTCAACGACGGGTCGGTCACGAGCTTGTTCGAGGGCGACACGTAAGCCGATACACTTAGCAGGTTGCGCTCGTAACGCCTTCCGCTAGGGCGGGTGAGGGTGAGCGCCGACGAAACCGATCCCCGTGCATCCCTAGGAGATGTCGTGTCCGAAGTACGTATCGCCGCCGAGCCGCGCACCGTGTTCGGCAAGGGCGCCGCCCGCAAGATCCGCCGCGCCGACAAGGTGCCCGCCGTCCTCTACGGGCACGGCATCGACCCCAAGCACCTCACCCTCCCGGGCCACGAGGTCCTGCTCGCGCTCCGCACGCCCAACGTGCTCATCCACCTCAAGGGCGACGGCGTCGACGAGCTGGCGCTGCCCAAGGGCGTCCAGCGTGACCCGATCAAGGGCTTCGTCGAGCACGTCGACCTGCTGCTGGTCAAGCGCGGCGAGAAGGTGACCGTCGAGATCCCGGTCACCACCGTCGGCGAGGTCAACAGCGAGGGCCTGCTCGACCTGCAGCTCGTCGCGGTGCCGATCGAGGCCGAGGCCACCCACATCCCGACCGGCGTCGAGGTCGACGTCGAGGGCCTGGAGGTCGGCGCGGCCGTCACCGCCGGCGACCTCAAGCTGCCGCAGGGCGCCACCCTGGCCACCGACGCCGAGACGGTCGTCGTCCAGGTCATCGCCAGGCCGACCGAGGCTCCGGAGGAGGGCGAGGGCGAGGCCGCCGAGGGCGAGACGGCCGAGGCCGCCGCCGAGGGCGAGACCGCCGAGGCCCCCGCCGCCGAGTGACGACGGGTTCCCAACGTGAACGGGGCGGCCCGGTTCGAGCCGTCCCGTTCCGCTCGTGAGGGGTGCGAATGGACCGCTGGCTGATCGCCGGCCTAGGCAATCCGGGGCCCGAGTACGCGGGCAACCGGCACAACGCCGGCTTCATGGTGCTCGACGAGCTGGCCGCGCGGGCGGGCGGGCGGTTCAAGGCGCACAAGAGCCGCGCCGAGGCGTGCGAGACCCGCGCCGCCGTCCTGGCCAAGCCGCTGACGTACATGAACCTGTCCGGCGGACCGGTCAAGGCGCTGTGCGACTTCTACAAGATCCCGCCTGAGCGCCTGATCGTCGTGCACGACGAGCTCGACGTCCCCTACGGCGCGCTGCGCGCCAAGCTGGGCGGCGGCGACAACGGCCACAACGGTCTCAAGTCGATCACCAAGTCCCTCGGCACCCGCGACTACCTGCGGGTGCGCTTCGGCATCGGGCGCCCGCCCGGCCGCATGGACCCGGCCGCCTTCGTGCTGAAGGACTTCGCCACCGCCGAGCGCAAGGACCTGCCGTTCCTGGTGGACCGGGCCGCCGACGTCGTGGAGACGCTCATGACCCGCGGCCTCGAAGTAGCCCAGAACGAGTTCCACCGGGCTGATCTGAACATTTCCGGCCCTCCTCGCTGATCCCCGCATAGAGTCGTTCGCCGGTCGGCCGCCCTCCGCGCCGCTACGATCTGTGACTGTCCGTTCCAGAATGGTCACCCGGAGGAACTAGCGTTGCGCGGCCATGGTGAGGGCCTCATGACCGTCGTCGGCTCCGGTCATGTCGCTTCGTGGCGGGTGAGCCCGCGCACGCCGGCCTGGGTGCACGCCTACCGGATGAAGGCCGTGGCGGCCGATCTGTGCGGGGCGGGGCTCGGCTCGGCGGCGGCCTTCTGGGTGCGCTTCGGCGGGTTCACGCCGTACGCGCTGCCGTACCTGCTGGTCAGCCTGGCGCTGCCGGTCGTGTGGACGTGCACGGTGGCGCTGCACCGGGCGTACGAGCCGCGCATGCTCGGCGTCGGCCCCGAGGAGTTCCGCCGCGTCCTGCAGTCCGGCCTGGCCCTGACCGCCGGCACCGCGATCGGCTCCTACGCGACCAAGACCGACGTCGCCCGCGGCTACGTGGTGCTCGCGCTGCCCCTGGTCACGCTGCTCTCCCTGCTCCTGCGCCACGCCCTGCGCCGCTCGCTGCACCGCAGCAGGGCGGCCGGCGGCTGCATGCGCAAGGTGGTCGCGGTGGGGCACGCCGCCTCGGTCGCCGAGCTGGTCGAGCTGTTCCGCGCGGAGCGCCACCACGGCCTCGACGTCGTGGCGGCCTGCCTGCCCGACGGCGCTCCCGGCGGGCGCGTGGCCGGGGTGCCGGTGGCCGGCGACCTCAGCGACGTGCCGATCGTGGTCGAGCAGGTCAACGCCGACACCGTCGCCGTGCTGGCCTGCCCCGAGATGGACGGCCAGGCGCTGCGCCGGCTGGCCTGGCGGCTGGAGCGCACCTGCACCGAGCTGGTCGTCGCCCCCGCCCTGATGGACGTGGCCGGGCCGCGCACCACCATCCGGCCGGCCGCCGGGCTGCCCCTGCTGCACGTCGAGCACCCCGAGCTGACCGGGGTCCGGCAGCTGCTCAAGAACGTCTTCGACCGGCTCGTGGCCATGGCCCTGCTGGTGCTGCTGGCCCCGCTGCTGGCCGGGCTGGCGGTCGCGGTGCGCCTGACCAGCCCGGGCCCGGCGCTGTTCCGGCAGACCCGGGTGGGCCGGGGCGGGCGGCTGTTCACGATCCTGAAGTTCCGCACCATGCGGCGCGGGTCGGAGCGGCAGAAGGTCACGCTGGTGAGCGACCGCGACGGGCTGCTGTTCAAGATCCGTAACGATCCGCGGGTGACGCCGCTCGGCACCCGGATGCGCCGCCACTCGCTGGACGAGCTGCCGCAGCTCATCAACGTCGTGCTGGGCCACATGTCCCTGGTGGGGCCGCGCCCCCCGCTGCCGGAGGAGGTGGCGCGTTACGGTGACGACGTGCGCAGGCGGCTCCTGGTGCGGCCCGGACTCACGGGTCTGTGGCAGGTGAGTGGTAGATCTGACCTATCGTGGGAGGAATCCGTCCGTCTCGACCTGCGTTACGTGGAGAACTGGTCCCTCACCCTGGACCTGCAGATCCTGTGGAAGACCTGGTCGGCCGTCGCCCGCGGGCAAGGAGCATATTGATGACGATTCGCGACGACCACGCAGTCGCCGCAGACCTGGCGAACGAGGCAGGCGAGAGACTGCTCAAGGTCCGCGAGCGGATGGGGTTCGGGGACGCGGCCGCGCTGAAGGCCGAGGGCGACCGGAGCTCGCACGTCTTCCTCATGGAGTCGCTGGCCCGGCTGCGGCCCTCCGACAGCGTCCTGTCGGAGGAGGCCACCCGCGAGGAGCGGCTCGACCCGCGCCGCCTCCAGGCCGAGCGGGTGTGGATCGTCGATCCTCTTGACGGCACCCGGGAGTTCTCCGAGGAAGGGCGGGCCGACTGGGCCGTGCACGTGGCGCTGTGGGAGCGCGGCCGGCTGACGGCGGGCGCCGTGGCGCTGCCCGCGCAGGGCCGTACGCTCACCACCGCCGCGCCGCCCAAGCTGCCCCCGTTCGCCGGCGGGCGCTTCCGCATCGCGGTCAGCCGCACCAGGCCGCCGGAGTTCGTCCAGAAGCTGGCCTTCCTCCTCGGCGCCGACCTCGTGCCGATCGGCTCGGCCGGGGCCAAGATCTCCGCCGTGCTCACCGGCGAGGTCGAGGCGTACGTGCACGCCGGCGGCCAGTACGAGTGGGACTCCGCCGCGCCGGTCGCCGTGGCCCAGGCCGCGGGGGCGCACGCCAGCCGCGTCGACGGCGCGGAGCTGACCTACAACCAAGCCGACCCGTCACTACCAGATATTCTGGTTTCCCTACCGGAGCTGGCGGCATCCCTGCTCGCCGGGATTCGGGACCTGCACCGCTGAAACCGCCGGAGGAAGCTCCCATGCTCCAGCGCGACTACACCACGTCGCAGCTCGACGTACTCGAAGCCGAAGCGATCCACATCATGCGCGAGGTGGCGGCCGAGTTCGAGCGTCCGTGTCTGCTCTTCTCCGGGGGCAAGGACTCCATCGTGATGCTCCGCATCGCGGAGAAGGCGTTCTGGCCCGCGGCCATCCCGTTCCCGCTCATGCACGTCGACACGGGCCACAACTTCGACGAGGTCATCGACTTCCGCGACCGCCGCTCGGCCGAGCTGGGCGCCCGGCTGATCGTGGCCAGCGTCCAGGAGTCGATCGACCAGGGCCGGGTCGTGGAGGAGACCGGGCGGCGCGCCTCGCGCAACCGCCTGCAGACCACCACGCTGCTGGACGCCATCGAGGAGCACGAGTTCGACGCGGTCTTCGGCGGCGCCCGCCGCGACGAGGAGAAGGCGCGCGCCAAGGAGCGGGTGTTCTCCTTCCGCGACGACTTCGGCCAGTGGGACCCGAAGAACCAGCGTCCCGAGCTGTGGAACCTCTACAACGCGCGCATCCGCAAGGGCGAGCACATCCGCGTCTTCCCGCTGTCCAACTGGACCGAGCTCGACGTCTGGGACTACATCCGGCGCGAGGGCATCGAGATCCCCTCCATCTACTTCGCCCACACCCGCAAGGTGTTCGAGCGCGACGGCATGCTGCTGCCCGACTCCGAGGTGGTCCAGCGCGGCGACGACGAGCCGCTGTTCGAGGCCGTGGTGCGCTACCGCACGGTGGGCGACATGACCTGCACCGGCGCCGTGCAGTCGACGGCCGCCACGGTCGAGGAGATCATCGAGGAGATCGCGGCCACCCGGATCACCGAGCGCGGGGCCACCAGGGCCGACGACCGCTCGTCCGAGGCCGCCATGGAGGACCGCAAGCGAGAGGGCTACTTCTAATGGACATTCTCCGCTTTGCCACGGCGGGAAGCGTCGACGACGGCAAGTCCACCCTCATCGGACGCCTGCTCTTCGACTCCAAGGCGATCTTCGAGGACCAGCTCGAAGCCGTCGAGCGCACCTCGCGCGACCGGGGCACCGAGTACACCGACCTGTCGCTGCTCACCGACGGCCTGCGCGCCGAGCGGGAGCAGGGCATCACGATCGACGTCGCCTACCGGTACTTCGCCACGCCGCGCCGCAAGTTCATCATCGCCGACACCCCAGGGCACATCCAGTACACCCGCAACATGGTCACCGGCGCCTCCACGGCCGACCTGGCGATCATCCTCATCGACGCCCGCAAGGGCGTGCTGGAGCAGTCGCGGCGGCACGCGTTCCTGACCTCGCTGCTGCGCGTGCCCCACCTGGTGCTCGCCGTCAACAAGATGGACCTGGTCGACTACTCCCAGGAGCGCTTCGAGGAGATCAGGGAGGAGTTCACGGCGTTCGCGTCCAAGCTCAACGTCGCCGACCTCACCTTCATCCCGATCTCCGCGCTCAACGGCGACAACGTCGTCTCCCGCAGCGAGAACATGCCCTGGTACCTCGGCACCTCGCTGCTGCACCACCTGGAGAACGTGCACATCGCCTCCGACCGCAACCTCACCGACGTGCGCTTCCCCGTCCAGTACGTCATCCGCCCGCAGCGCGCCACCGACCACGCCTTCCACGACTACCGGGGCTACGCCGGCCAGGTCGCGGGCGGCGTGCTCAAGCCCGGCGACGAGGTCGTGCACCTGCCCTCCGGCCTGAGCACCCGCATCGCCTCCATCGACACCTACGACGGGCCGGTGGAGGAGGCGTTCCCGCCCATGTCGGTGACGCTGCGCTTCGAGGACGACCTCGACATCTCGCGCGGCGACATGATCGCGCGTCCCAACAACCAGCCGCAGGCCGCCCAGGAGCTGGAGGCGATGGTCTGCTGGATGGCCGACGGCGTGAAGCTGGGCCCGCGCTCCAAGCTGACGATCAAGCACACCACGCGCACCGCGCGGGCGCTCGTCCGCGACCTGCACTACCGGCTCGACGTCAACACCCTGCACCGCGACGAGGAGGCCACCTCGCTCGGCCTCAACGAGATCGGGCGGGTGTCGCTGCGGGTCACCCAGCCGCTCTTCGTGGACGACTACGCGCGCAACCGGCTCACCGGCGGCTTCATCCTCATCGACGAGGCCACCAACGGCACGGTCGGCGCGGGCATGGTCCTCGACGCGCGCTGACGCGACCGCCTCAGGTAGATCTTTTGGCTGTTCATTGACCTGATGATTACCGAGCGCGATAGGGTCGTCGCTGTAGGTGCTCAAAGTCCACGCTGAGCAACTGCCTCGATGCGAAGGCCCTTCCGTTGTCCGATCACGAGCACGCCCCCCGGGTGATCTACCTGGGCGGTCTGGGACGCAGCGGCACCACGCTGCTCGAACGGCTCCTCGGTGAGCTGCCCGGCGTGATCGCCCTCGGCGAGGTCGTGCATCTGTGGGAAAGGGGAGTGCTCGCAGAAGAACTCTGCGGGTGCGGGGCGCCCTTCCCCGCCTGCCCCTTCTGGGGCCGGGTGGGGGAGCGCGCCTTCGGAGGATGGTCCGTCCGGCTGGCGGAGCGGGTGCTCGCGCTGCGTCGCCGGGTGGACCGGACCAGGCGGATCCCGCGCATCGCCCATCCCGACCTCGCCGACTACGTCCGGGCCTACCGGCTGCTCTACGCCGCCACCGGCGCGGACGTCGTCGTCGACTCCAGCAAGCACGCCTCGCTGGCCTGCTGCCTGGTGAGCAGCGGGGTGGACGTCCGGATCGTCCAAGTTGTGCGCGACCCGCGCGCCGTCGCCCACTCCTGGAGCCGCACCGTCGCCCGCCCCGAGGACGGCCGGCCGATGACCCGGTGGGGGCCCGCTCGCACGGCCCTGCACTGGAGCACCCAGAACGCCGCGCTGGAGCTGCTCGCGCGGCGCGGCGCCCGGGTGACCACCGTCCGCTACGAAGACCTGCTGGCCGCGCCCGCGCCCACGCTCGCCGCGCTCGGCCGCGAGCTGGGGCTGCGCGAGGCCGTCGCCGAGCTGCCGTTCCTCGACGGGCGCACCGCCTGGCTCGGGCCGTCCCACACCGTCTCGGGCAACCCCATGCGCTTCCACGTCGGGCGCGTCGAGCTGCGGCGCGACGACTCCTGGGCCACCGGCATGGCCCAGGGCGACCGGCGCGTGGTCAACCTGCTCACCTGGCCGCTGCGGGTGCGCTACGGCTACTGGGGGACAGCGTGACGTCAGTAGGGGTGGTCGTCCCGACGCGCGGCGACCGGCCGGGGATGCTGCGCGAGGCGGTCGAGGCCGTGCTACGGCAGGGCCACTGGGGCCCGCTGGCGGTGGCCGTCGTGGTGGACGGCGGGGCGCCCGTCGAGGAGGCCGCCGGACAGGTGGCGGGGCTGGGCGACGGAGCGCGACGGCGTGTCCTGGTGCTGCCCAACACCCGCACGCCCGGCCTGCCCGGAGCCCGCAACACCGGCATCGACGCCCTCGGCACCGACCTCGTCGCCTTCTGCGACGACGACGACGTCTGGCTGCCGGGCAAGCTGGCCGCCCAGCTGCGGGCCCTGCGGCGCGGCGGGGGCGAGTTCGCGAGCTGCGGCATCGAGGTCGAGCACGCCGGGCACCGGGTGCCGCGCCTGGCCGGCACGGCCACGGTCACCGCCGCCGACCTCGTCCGCTCGCGCATGGTGATGGTGCACTCCTCGACGTTCCTGTTCCGGCGCGGCGCGGTGCGGCCCGACGAGAGCGCGCCCGGCGGGCAGAACGAGGACTGGGACCTCGCCCTGCGCGCCGCCAAACGCCACCCCATCGTGTACGTCGACCGGCCGCTCGTCCGGGTCCGATGGGGTTCCTCCCACTACGCCGCCCGCTGGGCCGACCGCATCGCCGGGCTCGACTGGATGCTCGACCGCCACCCCGAGCTCGCCGTGGACGCGCACGGCGCGGCGCGGGTCTACGGGCAGCTCGCCTTCGGGCACGCGGCGCTGGGCCACCGGCGCGAGGCGCTGCGCTGGGCCGCCCGCGCCCTCGCCAGCCGCCTCGCCGAGCCCCGGGCCCCGATCGCGCTCGCGGTCGCGGCGGGGCTGATCTCCGCGCCGGCGGTCCTGGCCCGTCTGCACGACCGAGGACACGGCATATGACCACCTCTCGCTCCTTCTCGCGCGATCCGCGCGATCCGCATGATCCGCATGATCCGCATGATCCGCACGAACCGTCCCGACCGCCCGGACCGCCGGAGGCGGTCGTGGCGCCCGCCGCCACGCCGTCGCCCGCTCCGCCCGCGGAAGCAACGCGGGCCGTCGCGCGCGCCGTGACGCCGGCCGGTTCGCTGCGGGCGCCCATCGCCCTGCCGCCGCCCCTTCGGGGTGAGGAAGGCGAAGCGTCCTTCGTGCCGCCCGCGCCGCGTGGGCATGTCCGTGTGCTTCCCGTCCCGGTTCCTCGGGAGAGGGCCGTCGCGACGCGAGCCGGTGCCTCGCGGGCCCGCGCCCTCGGCGGAGGGCGGCTCGGCGGGGGCGCTCCCACGGACGGGCGGCCGCTTGCTGCCATGCGGGGTCTCGTCCCGGGTGGAGGCGGCCCTGCCGGGGCCGTGCGGCAGGGGCGGGTCCGGGTGGGCGGGGTGGGGTTCGACGCGGTGCGGGAGGAGGAGGTCGTGGACCGCGTGGCGGACGCGCTGGCGGCGGGACGCGGCGGCCGGATCGTCACCCCCAACGTCGACATCTGCCGCCTCGCCGCCACCGACCCCGCCCTACGTGACCTCGTGACGTCGGCGGACCTGGTGGTGGCCGACGGGATGCCGCTGGTGTGGGCGTCCCGGCTGCTGGGCACGCCGCTGCCCGCGCGCGTGACCGGCGCGGACCTGCTGTGGTCGCTCAGCGGCCTGGCGGCCCGCCGGGGCTGGCCGGTCTACCTGCTCGGCGGCCCCCTGGGCGCCCCCCAGCGGGCCGCCCGGGCACTCGTCCGGGCTTTCCCCGGGTTGCGGGTCTGCGGCGCCCACGCGCCGTCCCACGGCTTCGACGCCGGCCGCGAGGGGCGCGAGGCGGTCCGGCGCAAGGTCGTCGCGGCCCGTCCCCGGCTGGTCCTCGTCGGGCTCGGCTTCCCCCGGCAGGACCGCCTCATCGCCGACCTGCGTCTCGACCTGCCGCGCGCGTGGTTCCTCGGGTGCGGGGCGGCGATCGCGTTCGCGGCGGGCGTGGTGCCGAGGGCGCCGGGATGGATGCGGCGGGCGGGGCTGGAATGGGCCTACCGGCTCATGGCCGAGCCCGCCCGGCTCGCGCGCCGCTACCTGGTGGACGACCTGCCGTTCGCGGCCCGGCTGCTCGGCCGGTGCCTCGCCGCCCGGGTGCTCAGGTCGGTGTCGCCGGTCCGGGTGCTCCGGTCAGCGAGCGGACGCGGGCCGCGTCGTCCGGGGTGAGGCCGCGCGCGGGGTCGGCCAGGGCCTGGCGGGAGTCCATGCGGCGGTAGGCCGTGCGCGACAGGCCCGACCACCGGAACGCGCCGCCCGCCCGCGCGGGGCCCGTGCACGCCCGGCGGATCCGGCGCTCGGCGGCGGGGGTCCAGGGCAGGCCGGCGTGGGCGTACAGGCGGCGGAAGCCGGCCAGTGGGTCGGCGGCCAGCGACTCGTACGGCACGACGAGGATGCCGGGCGTGCGGGCCAGGACCGCCCGGGTCGCCCGCCAGAGCGCGGCGATCCTGGCGACGGGATCGAGCGCGCGGTCGAGCGCGGGGCCGAGGGCCGCGACCTCAGGGTGGTCTCGGACGAGCAGCGGCTGGTCCAGCAGGTCGCGGAGGTCGGCGTCCCAGCCCAGCCGCTGCCAGCTCGCCACGAACGACACCGGCTCCCGCACCAGCGCGATCACCCGGCAGCCCAGCCGCCGCGCGAACCAGCCCGCGCTCAGCACCGCGAACGGGTCGTCCAGCAGCGCCCGCCGCCCGGTCAGCCGGCCGTGCGCGAAGGCCGTGCCGTAGCGGAGCAGGCGGGCCAGGTCGTACGGCCGGCGGTTCGCGCGCAGCTCGGCCGGCCAGCGGTAGCGCAGCGCCACGGTGTCGCGGAAGGCGGGCAGCCAGAGGTCGTCGTTGTCGTCGCAGATGTACTGGAAGCGGTGGGTGACCTCGGCGGCGAGCACGCCGGGGCAGCGGCCGGGCGGGTGCTGCGGGTTGAGCGGCTCGTTGACGTAGACCAGGGAGCCGCCCGCGGTCAGCATCCTGCCCGCCCACGACGTGCCGCTCCTCGGCAGCCCGGTGACGAGCACCGGGCCGGGGACGGCGGTCATGCCGGGGCCGCCCAGGTGCGGAGGCGGAGGGCCGGCAGCGTGTGGCGGCCGAACGGGTGCAGGCCGTAGCGGCGGTGGAGCTGCCAGAGCGGCAGCAGGTTCTTCACCAGCACCCCGCCCGACCAGCCCGCCACCGCGCCGAGCGCGCCGTGCGCGGGCACCAGCGCCAGGTCGAGCGCCAGCGTGCAGGCCACGGCCGCCAGCAGGTTCAGCAGGCTCGCGCCGGTGTGCCCGGCGGCGGTGAGCACGACGTCCACCATGCCGCAGGCCGTCGCGACCATCATGGTGGCCGCGAGCACCAGCGCGACGGGCGCCGCCGTGCCGTAGCCGGGGCCGAACACGGTCAGCAGCCACGGCGCGAGCACCGCGTACGCCAGCCACACCGGCCAGGTCAGCAGCACCAGCCAGATCGTCGCCGCCTGGTACAGCTCCCTGGCCCGCGCCAGCTCGCCGCCCGCCAGCGCGCTCACCAGCCGGGCCTGCACGGCCTGCGCGAGCCCCTGGTTCGCGAGCTGGCCCACGACCTTGAACCGGGTCGCGGCGGTGTACACGGCGGCCTGCGCGGGCCCGGCGAGCAGGGCGACGACCACGACGTCGAGCCGCTGGAGGACCGCCTGGACCGCGCCCGCGAGGGACCGCGGAGCGGTGTAGCGCCACAGGTCGCGTCCCGTCCCCGGCAGGTACGGGCACCGCGGCGCCCGCCCCCGCACCGCGACGGCCGCGAGCACCAGCACCGGCAGGTACGGCAGCCCCCACGCCGCCGCCAGCCAGCCGGGCCGCCCCGCGAGGGCCACGGCGGCGACCAGCGCGAACTGGGCGACGGGCAGCAGCAGGCCGTCGAGGAGCACGGTCGGCCGCAGCGAGCCGAAGCCGCGGGTGGCGGCCAGCAGCACGTCCCCGAGCACGATGACCGGCACCATCGCCGCCACCGGCCCCACCCGCGGCCACAGCAGCGCGGCGGCGGCGCAGGCCGCCACCACGCACGGAACGGTCGCGGCCCGGATATATCCGGTCATGCCGCGATATCCATAGGTCTTCGCCCGGGCGATGAAGTACACCAGCCCGTTCCCGGCGTCCAGCTTCGTGATGCCGGCGGCCATGAGCGCCACGGCGGTGGCCGCGAAGAACGTCCCGGCCCCGGCCGCGCTGACCGTCCGCGTCACGACCACGACCAGCCCGAACTGCGCCGCCGCCGCCGCCCCGGCCGCCGCCACGCCCGCGACCCCGCCGCGCGCCGCCCCGCCCCTGCGCAGCAGGCCCGCGACCAGGTGGGCGGGGGTCACCGCCGCCACGACGGCTCCTCGCCCAGCCAGCGGACCAGCCGCGCGTCGTACGGCTCGAAGTGGTCGCGCAGCGCCCGCCCCAGCACCTCGGGCACCGGGCGGGTCCTGGGCCGGCCGTTGTGCCGCTCGAACACCGGATAGCCCAGGTGCGGCGCGCCCAGGAACTCCAGCACCCGGTCGTAGACGTGCTCCGGCTCGGCGAAGAACCGGTGACTGTCGAGAACCAGGATGCGGTCGCGCCCGAACAGCGGCTCCAGCCGGTCGAGCTGCTCGGCGTAGCGGCCGCGGGCCAGGTAGGAGTGGTGGCGGTGGGAGTGGTGCAGCGCGTGCGGCGAGCCGCGCAGCAGCTCCTCCGCCCCGGCCAGCCGGGTCGCCTCCAGCTCGACGGCGCGCTCGAAGCGCGGCTCCTGCTCGTAGCCGCGGGCCAGCTCGTGCGCGTGCGCCGAGCAGGCCCGCTCGACCGGGTCGCGGACCAGCACCACCAGCTTGACCCCGGGCAGGTCGGCCGCGATGCGCTCGCCCGCCAGCGGATGGAACAGGTAGTACGGGGACGACTCGAACGCCAGCGACCGCCCGCCGTACCGGTGCGTGAGCAGCGCCGCGCCGGCCCGCAGCGGGAAATGCGCCTGGTACCAGGCCGGGCCGCGCCAATAGGCCACGTCGAAGTAGTGCACGCCCTTGTGCAGCACGGGTTTGAGCAGCAGCGGGTGCTGCGCCAGCGCCCGGTACAGCGACGTGGTGCCGCACCGCTGCGCGCCCGTGAGCAGGAACGCCGGCAGCAGCCGCGCCCCCGAGGTGAACCGGCCCGCGGCCCGCGACAACGACAGGACCGACCGCTTCATCGTCCTCATACCAGCAGCTCCTCGTGGTCGACGGCCGGGTTGAGCCAGGTCTGCGGCGGGCCGAGCGGCTCGTGGCCGTCGGCGGCGTGCCGGTCGGCCAGGGCGATGAGGTAGCGCAGGGCGCTCTGCCGGGCCGTGGCCGCCGTCAGGCCGAGCGGGGCGAGCTCGCGCGCGGCCCTGGCCACCAGGGCGCGGGCGGCCTCGGCGGGCGGCATCCTGCGCAGCGCGCGGTGGAAGAAGTGGTGCAGCGCGTCGAAGCCGTAGGGGACGCCGACCGCGTAGCGCTCCCAGTCCCAGACCAGCAGCCGCCCGCCGGGGGCGGGGCACAGGTTCCAGGGCGCGAGGTCGCCGTGCCAGGCGGGGGCCGCGCCGGGGCCGGTGGCGGCGATCTCGCTCACGGCGGCCAGCAGCAGCGGGCGGGGCGCGCGGGCGCGGCGCCGCACGGGCAGCGGCGACAGCGCCAGCACCGCGAGCCCGCGCCACTCGCCGAAGTGCAGCACCTCGGGCACGACCACGGTACGCAGGCCGTGCCCGGCCAGCCGGCCCAGCGTCGCCGCCTCGGCCGCGACCAGCGCGCGCGAGCGGTCGCCGTCGCCGACCTTCACGAACGCCAGCAGCCGCCCGCCGGCCCGCACCTCCAGCACCGGCTTGCGGTTGGCCCGCCGCGCCGGACGTACGTGCAGGACCGTCTCGACCGGCCGCCCGAAGACCTCGCCCAGGTGCGCCGCGATCGACCCCTCACCGGGCACCACGACCGGCGACCCCACGTGCCACCAGCGCCGGGGCGCGAGCCTGCGGGGCACGGCGGCGTGCGGCAGCACACTGTACGCCCGCGGCGCCCCCGAGCCGGGGTAGAGCAGCCGGACGGTGTCGGCCAGGTAGTCGAGACGGACGGCGGCGTCGTTCATGCGGCACTCCGCTGGGCGTTCCGCCACAGGAGGGCGAAGGAGACGAAATACAGGGTGAGCGGGGTGACCAGGCCGTCGTAGACGAACATGTAGAACAGCACCAGCCCCATCACCAGCACGCCGCCCAGCCCGACCGGGCTGCGGTCGGCCCAGTGGCGGCGGATCGCGCCGGCGAAGAAGGCCACGTACAGCGCGGCCCCGGTGAACCCCTGGGTGATGATCAGCAGCCAGAGCTGCCCGTCGCTGCCGAGCGGCGGGTGCCCGCAGGAGCCGCACCAGCTCGTCCGGCCGGTCGTGATCGTGCGGTGGTTGCCCATCGCGTTGCGGGTGTTGCCGTAGCCGATCACCGGCGAGTGGGCGGCGGCGGCCAGCGTGGCGGTGACGGTGAAGGCCCGGATGTCGTTGGAGTGCGGCCGGTCGAGCCGCTGCGCCACCAGCCCGGCGAGCGGGCTGAGCGCGAATGCCACCGCCGCCCCGGCCGCCACCGCGCACAGCACGATCCTGGCCCGCCCGCCCACCCGCACGACCAGGTAGACGGCGGCCAGCCCGAGCCCGATCCACAGCCCCCGGTTGAGCGAGTACACGACGGGGACCGCCGCCAGGGCGGCCAGCACGGCGAGGAACGCGCGCTGCCGGGCGCCGCCGTGCGCCCACCAGCCGACCACCGCCCAGACCAGCAGCACCGACACGTTGCTGCCCCAGGCGTTGGCCCACTCGAAGGGGGCCTCCGGGCGCGGCATGGCGTAGCCGAGCACCTTCTGGGTCTGGGCGGCGGTCGGGTGGATGAGGTTCTGGACGAACGCGTTGCCGCCCAGCCAGTCGGGCAGCAGCAGCTCCACCGGCGAGGTGAAGGTGAAGCCGGGGGCCAGCACGCCGAGCAGCCCGCCGGCCACCGTCGTCACGAACAGCGCGCCCAGCATGCGCACCAGGCGGAGCTGCGGCAGCTCGCGTTCGGTGAGGTTGCCCAGGTAGAGGACCATGATCAGGACGCTGGCGTAGAGCGCCAGGCGCATCCCGTAGCCGACGAGCCGGCCGGGGCCCAGCTCGCCGTACGTGCCGGGGGGCGACTCGCCCAGCATCAGCGCGCTCAGCAGGTAGCCGGCCAGCAGCAACAACCACAGGCCGAATCCGGGGGGCACCTTGACGGGCCGCCGCCGCCACAGGACCACCGCCATCGGGACCGCCAGCACGATCACCGACAGCCCGCCGAACCCGAGCGCCCACCAGACCGGATAACCCACCAGCAACGCCCCGATCGGCCACGCGGGCCCACCCAGACGACGCCCCGCCGATGCGCCCAGGAACTTGGTGAGGGGGCGGTCGGCAAGCCCCGGAGGGCCGGCGGGTGGTGCGCCCAGGCGGCGCCCCGTCGACTTGCCCAAGGACCCGGTGAGGGGGCGGTTGGCGAGCCCCGGAGGGCCGGTGGGTGCGTCCAGGCGGTGCCCCGTCGATGCGTCCAGGGACCTGGTGAGGGGGTGGTCGGTGAGCCCCGGGGGGGTGGCGGGCGGCTCGGGCTGGGGGAGTGCGGGGGGCGGCCCGCCCAGGGGCCCGACGGCCGGGTCACCCGGGGGGCGGGCGGCCGGGCCGCTCGCTCGTCGGGGCGGGTCGGCGGGCTCGTGGGGACGTGCGGTCATGTGGGGCGGCCTGGGCGGGGGCGGCGGAGGGGCTGCATGGGGGTGGTCTCGGCCGACAGGCTGACGCCGAAGCCCTCGGCGCCCGCGGCGGCGCCCCCGGCGCCGGCGAAGTCGCCGGCCGCCAGCTCGCCCGGGACGGGGAACTCCCCGGTGGCGACCAGCTTGCCGAGCGGCGAGTGCGGACGCGGCTCCAGCAGCGGCACGAACTCCGGCATCGCGTCGGTGGCGGTGACCACGCCGATGACCGGGATGTCCTGGCGGCCGAGGTGGCGGGCGGCGGCGGCGACCTGCGGGGCGGTGACCCGGCCGAGGCCGACGAGCAGCAGGGCCGCGTCCGCCCTGGCCAGGTCGCGGACGTCGGTGCCGTCGAGCACGGCGAGCGGGGCGCTGACGGCCAGCGGCTCGGCGAGCGACGAGGCGTAGAGGTCGGCGGGCAGCGCCCGCACCAGCAGCCGTTTGCCGGGGCAGGCGGCCACGACCGCGCAGGCCAGCTCGTGCAGCACGCCCGGCTCGCGCGCGCCGGACAGATCGGCCAGCACCGGCAGGCCGGTGAGCCGCTCGACGTCGGCGGCGCGGCGCAGCCGGGTGTCGAGCCGGTCGCGGGCGTAGGCGGCGGCCGAGCCGGTGAGCAGCCCCGCCATCAGGCCGGTGCCGAGGTGCAGCGGCAGGCTGGGGGAGCTGGGCGCGGCGGGCGGCGCGGCCCGGCTGATGATCGCGCCGGGCGTGACGGCCACCGTGCGGAGGGCGTCGTACTTGAGCGCGAGGCTCGCGGCCTGGCGGCTGAGCACGCTCTGCCGCTGCAGCGCGATGGCCCGTTCCGCGCTGCCCTTGCGCAGCCGGCCGAGCTGCCGGAAGGCGGCGTCGAGGCCGGCGTTGACCTGCTTGAGCTTGCCCAGCACGGCCTGCTGCTGGTCGGTCAGGGCGGCGAGGGCGCTCTCGCGGCGGTGGGCGAGGTAGGCGTCGGCGTACGCGCCGGACTGGGCGGCGGCGAGCCGGGGGTCGGCAGCGGTGACCGCGATGGACAGGACCGCCGAGTTGGGCGGGACGGTGACCTCCGCGGGCGCGGGCGCGACGCCGCCGAGCGCCCGGGCGGCCCGGGCGGCGACCACGGCGGACGCGGCGACCTGGGCCTCGGTGTCGAGGTTGAGCGGCTCGCGCTGGCGGGCGGTGACCTGGTTGCCGGGGTCCTGCGGGCCGACGGGCATGACCTGCACCTGTGTGGCGGCGGTGTAGGCGGGCGGGGTGAGCCGCAGGAGCGCGAGCCCGGCCGTGCCGCCGACCACGACGCAGCCCACGAGGATCAGCCATCGCCTGCGCAGCAGGGACAGGTGATCCTCCAGCTCGGCGCCGGGGCGGCGGGCCTGGACGTCCGGCGGCTGGGTCATGGGGGCGGCCTCCTGGGGGATGTGCGCGTCGTCGCCGCCCGGCGACGCAGCGTCACGGGCCGAGGCGTGCGCCCACTATAGGCCGGACGGTCAGCACCCGAGCTGAATCCGCAGAATTTTCTCCGGTACGGCAGGAAAGAAGGGGCTCCATAAATCGAAATTCCGGGAAAATTCCGGCACGGTTTTACCCTGGCCCACCAGCTAATACTCTCCACACCGGCTGAAGTTCCTGGAATGACATGGCAAGGTTCAGGTGTGACAACGCGGGGGTCCTTCGACAAGTTCGACAAGGAGGTTGGACGGTTTTGCAGCTACGGGGAATTACTCGCAAAACGGCCGCGGCGCTCGCCGCGCTCGTCACGCTGAGCGCCTGTTCCGGCACGGCGGGCTCGGCGACGAGCGGGACGAGCGGAACGAGCGGGACGAGCGGCGCGGCGACCGGCGCGGCGACGGGATCGGCGACGGGATCGGTGACGGGGCCGGCGGCGGACCCGGGGGCGAACGCCACGACCGGCCCGGCCACGGCCATGGGCCCGTCGGCCGGCGGGCCGGCCAGGCAGGTGGCGGGGGCACCGTCCTGCACGGCCACCGCCCGGCTCATCCCGTCCTGCGGCGCCTGGTGGGGACTGGCGCCGGAGGTCTTCACCGGGGCGCAGGTCGAGCGCGCCCTGCGCGGGGCGGAGGCCCGCATGGGCGCGGCGGCCGACGTGCTGCACGTCTACCACCGGGGCAGCGAGCTGTTCCCGACCAAGGCCGAGGTCCGGCTGGCCCGCGACCCGGCGCGGCCCCGGCTGCTCATGGTCAACTGGAAGCCGTCGCTCGACCGCACCTGGGCCGAGATCGCCCGCGGGAGGCTCGACGCCAGGATCGACCGGCTGGCCGGCTATCTCCGGCGCACCTTCCCCGAGCGGTTCTTCCTCACGCTGCACCACGAGCCGGAGAACGACGTGGACAACGCGCCCGGCTCGGGCATGCGGGCCGCCGACTACGCGGCGATGTACCGGCACGTGGTGCTGCGGCTGCGGGAGAAGGGCGTCAGGAACGCGGTCATGGTGATGACCTGGATGGGGGCGCCCAACTGGGCCGCGAAGTCGTGGTTCGAGCAGCTCTACCCGGGCGACGACGTGGTCGACTGGGTCGCCATGGACCCCTACGCCGACGACCGCGTCAAGGACTTCGACGGGCTGGTGAACAAGACCCGCGAGGAGAAGGAGTTCGCCCAGTGGCCGGGCTTCTACCGGTGGATGCAGCTCCGCTTCCCCGGCAAGCCGGTGATGGTGGCGGAGTGGGGGGTGTTCGAGCGGCCGAAGGACCCGGGGTTCAAGCGCCGCTTCTTCGAGTCGGTGGCGCGGCAGATCAAGCGCTACCCGCAGATCAAGGCGCTGTTCTACTTCGACTCGCCGCAGGCGCCGCGCGGCGACACCAGCTTCGACTCCGACCCGGGGGCGGGGCGGGCTTTCACCCGGCTCGCACGGGATCCGTACTTTCGCTCGACGCCCGTGCCGCGCCCCTAGCGGTCCGCGCGCGCCAGCGCCACCCGGCCACCACGACCGCGGTGGCGGCGGCGAGGGCGGCCACGGTGACGGTGTTGCTCGCGTCCAGGAGCTTCAGCGCCGAGGCCAGCAGGACGATGGCCAGCAGGGCGCGGATCAGGCCGCCCGGGGCGCGGGAGGAGATCCGGGCGCCGAGGTAGACGCCCGGGATCGAGCCGATGAGCAGCGAGACCGTCAGGTCCATCTGGAAGTCGCCGAACAGGAGGTGGCCGAGCGCCGCGGCGGCGACCAGCGGCACGGCCTGCACCAGGTCGGTGCCGACGAGCTGGTTGGCCTTGAGCGCCGGGTAGAGGGCGAGCAGGGCCACGATGATGAGCGATCCCGAGCCGACCGAGGAGACCCCGACGACCAGACCGCCTACCGTACCGACCAGTAGGGTCGGAATTGGGCGCACGACGATGTCGTGCGCGCTCGCCGATCCGCCCCGCCCGCCGAGCAGCGTCTTGGCCGCCATGCCGGCCACGGCCAGCAGCAGCGCCACGCCCAGGGCGTACTTGACCGCGTCGGTGACGGCGAAGGCCCGTGCGAGGAACACCCCGCAGAACGCGGCCGGCACCGACCCCGCGCACAGCCAGCCCACCAGTCGCAGGTTGACCGTGCCCCGGCGCAGGTGCACCACGCTGCCCACCGGCTTCATCACCGCGGAGGCCACCAGGTCGCTGGAGACCGCGGCGAGCGGCGGGACGTTGAAGAACAACATCATCATGGGCGTCATCAGCGCGCCGCCGCCCATGCCGGTGAGCCCGACCACGACGGCGACGACGAAGGACCCGCCGATGAGGGCGAAGTCGATCAACGGATCCAGCCTCCAGACCGCAGCGTCTCCAGCACCCTGGAGACGGCCGCCTCGATCGAGATGTGCGTCGTGTCGATGACCAGGTCGGCGTCGTCCGGCTCCTCGTAGGGGTCGGAGACGCCGGTGAACTCGGGGATGAGCCCGGCGCGGGCCTTGGCGTACAGGCCCTTGCGGTCGCGCCGCTCGCACTCCTCCAGCGGCGTGGCCACGTGCACCAGCAGGAAGTCGGCGCCGACCGCCTCGACCATCGCCCGCACCTCGGCGCGGGTGGCGGCGTAGGGGGCGATGGGGGCGCAGACGGCCAGGCCGCCGTGCCTGGCGACCTCGGCGGCCACGAAGCCGATGCGCCGGATGTTGAGGTCGCGGTCGGCCTTGGAGAAGGTCAGGCCCTTCGACAGCAGGTGGCGCACCACGTCGCCGTCGAGGTAGGTGAGCGAGCGGCTGCCCAGCTCCAGCAGCGCGTCGCGCAGGCCGCGGGCGATGGTCGACTTGCCCGAGCCGGACAGGCCGGTGAAGAACACCACGAGGCCGCGCCGGTGCGGCGGCCCGGGGATCGTCACCGGCTCGGGGCCGGGGAAGTGCTCGGTCGCGCCGTAGGCGGCCGCGACGTGCTCGCGCAGCTCCAGGTCGATCTCGGGCTCCTCGCGCGGGGCGAGCGGCACCGGGACCACGAACGTGCCGGCGGGCAGCCGCTCCTGGGCTCGCAGCGCGGCGCGGACCACGGCGGGGCCGCCCTCGCCGTACGCCAGGGGCAGCAGCAGGATCACCGCGTCCAGCTCCTTGGCCAGCGCGGTGATCTCGGACAGGTCGTCGAGCGGCCCCCGCAGGGTGACGGCGAGCGCCGCGCGCCCGCCGAGCTCCTCCTTGACCTGGGCCGGGGTGCGCCGCAGGCGGGCGAAGGGCCCGTGCTCCGGCGCGCCGAGCCCCTTGACCGGCCCCGAGACCAGCCCGTCGGCCTCCTGGGCGGTCACCGTGAGCGCCGCGAGCGGCAGGCCCTCGGGGTCGAGCAGGGTCACCTCGTCGCCGGGGGAGACCTCGGCGGGCAGGTGGAGGGTGACCGGCGCGGGCCACGGCGTGCCGTCGGCGAGCGTGCCGCGCTCGTGCACCGCGTGCAGGTCGTCGTGGCCGAGGAACCCCGTCAGCGGGTCGAACGCGCCGGAGAGCAGCAGCTCGAGATCGGCCAGCTCGTGCGGCTCGGGGGTCCACTCCACGTCGTCTACATCCCAACTAATCCGACTCACTTGGTAGGAAACGAGTGTACCGACTCATCCGGTTATGCCGCTAGAGCACTCTGGCGAAGTGATGCTGCGGCTTCCTGATGACCATGGTGACCTCGTCGTGCGAGGCGGGGTAGCGCCCGCTGGTCAGCCGGGACATCACGGCGATCGCCGCGCGCCCCAGCCAGCCCGCGCGGGCCGGGCCGCTCGCCCGCCGCTCCTCGTCGATGATCATCAGGCCGCGGCTCAGGCAGAACGCGTGCATGCCGTCGGCGGAGGCCAGCGGCTCGTACACGGCGGGCAGCGGCCCCGGCGTGCCCTTCCTGACGACCGCGCGCCACAGCGCCCGGCGCACCCACGACGGCGTGACGCGGTCCAGCAGCCCGTACGCCGACCTGCGGTCGCGCATGCGCAGCAGCACCAGCCCGCCCGGCCGCAGCGACTGCAGCAGCCGGTCGAGGACGAGCTCGGCGTGCCTGACGCGCTCCAGCAGGAACGACAGCTGGATCAGGTCGTAGGCCCTGGGTGCCAGCGGCACGCCGCGCAGGTCGCCGAGCGACCAGGACACGAGGTCGGCCCGCTCCTCCAGCACCGCGCGGACGGCCGGGTGGTCCTCGTCGACGCCGACGGACCTGGTCTCGATCCGCTCCAGCGCCAGTGGCTCGTCGTGGGCGCAGCCGGCGACCAGCACGTCGAGCCGTCTGCCGAACTGGCCGCTCCAGAGCTCGCGGACCCGCTGATCGAAGAGATCGCCTCGCTGGGCGACCGAGCGCACCTCAGACATGTGACCTAGCGTAGTCATCTGATCGGTATTGGTAACGCATATCCCTGCTAGCGTCCTGGCCCGTGAGCGACCAAATCTACGTGGGGAACGCCGGCGTCGACGCCGCGGGCGACCGCGGGTGGCTGCTCGGCCACTTCAAACCGCCCGGCGACCCCCGGCACAGCGAAGAGGTCGAGATCAAGTGGGGCGTCCACCCGCCCGGCGAGGAACGGGCGCACTGGGTGCGCGGCGAGGCCCGCACCGCCCTGCTCGTGCTGATCAGCGGGCGGTTCCGGGTCGAGCTGCCCGGTCGCAGCGTGCTGCTGGCCGAGCCGGGCGACTACGTGGTGTGGGGCAAGGGCGTCGACCACTCCTGGCGGGCCGAGGAGCCGTCCACCGTGCTGACCGTGCGCTGGCCCTCCGTACCTGGTTACCGCGTCGGCTGAGGCCTGGCGGCGAGTAGTCTGGGAAGCACACCCCCGAGACCTGGCAAGGCCGGGGGTAATCGTGATGCCGTCGTGGGGCTGTGGGCGTATCTGATGAGTCTTTCCGGACTGCTTGACCTTGTTCGCGCCGACCCGAAACTGACCGCCGCACTCGAAGAGGGCGGCGACGTGTCGCTGATCGCGCCGTCCGCGCTGCGGCCGTTCGGCGTGGCCGCGCTGGCCACGCACGACCAGCGCACCGTGCTCGCGGTCACCGCGACGGGCCGCGAGGCCGAAGACCTCGCCGCGGCGCTGACCAGTCTCCTGGAGCCCGCCTCCGTCGCGGTCTTCCCGGCCTGGGAGACGTTGCCGCACGAGCGCCTGTCGCCGCGCAGCGACACCGTGGGGCAGCGGCTGGCCGTGCTGCGCCGGCTGGCGCACCCGGTGAAGGGCGACTCCGCGGCCGGGCCGCTCAGCGTGATCGTGACCCCGGTCCGCGCGTTGCTGCAGCCCGTCGTCAAGGGGCTCGGCGACCTGGAGCCGATCCGGCTGCGCGCCGGCGACGACGCCGACCTCGACGAGGTCGTCGCCAAGCTGGTCGGCAACGGCTACCACCGGGTCGACATGGTGGAGCGGCGCGGCGAGGTGGCCGTGCGCGGCGGCCTGCTCGACGTCTTCCCGCCCACCGAAGAGCACCCGCTGCGGCTGGAGTTCTGGGGCGACACGGTCGAGGAGATCCGCTGGTTCAAGGTCGCCGACCAGCGCTCGCTGGAGGCGGCCGAGGGCGGGCTGTTCGCGCCGCCCTGCCGCGAGCTGCTGCTGACCGACGAGGTGCGGCGGCGGGCGGCCGAGCTGGCCGAGGAGTACCCGGCGCTCGCCGAGGTGCTCGACCAGCTCGCCGAGGGCACCCCGGTGGAGGGCATGGAGGCGTTCGCGCCCGCCCTGGCCGGCGAGATGGACCTGCTGCTGGACCACCTGCCGGTCCGCTCGGCGGTGTTCGTGTGCGACCCCGAGCGCATCAGGGGCCGCGCCGAGGAGCTGGTGCGCACCTCGCAGGAGTTCCTGGAGGCGTCCTGGATCAACGCCGCGGCCGGCGGCGAGGCGCCCATCGACCTCGGGGCGGCGGCCTTCCGCACGCTGGAGGACGTCCGCGGCCACGCCGACGCCCTCGGCCAGCCGTGGTGGACGATGGCGCCCTTCGGCAACGGCGCCGAGCTGGACGCCCAGGACAGCGAGGCCTACCGCGGCGACACCGCCAAGGCGCTGGCCGACATCAAGGGCTGGCTGGCCGAGGAGAAGGCCGTCGTGCTGCTCAGCGAGGGCCACGGCCCGGCCGAGCGCATGGTCGAGGTGCTGAAGAGCGTCGACGTGCCGGCCCGGCTGCAGCCGTTCCTGGACAAGGCGCCCGAGCGCAAGGTCGTGCACGTCAGCACCGGCCTGATCGAGCACGGCTTCGTCACCCCCACGCTGGCCGTGCTCACCCACCTCGACCTGGTCGGCCAGAAGGCCTCCACCAAGGACATGCGCCGGCTGCCCTCGCGCCGCCGCAACATGGTCGACCCGCTCCAGCTCAAGACCGGCGACCACGTCGTGCACGAGCAGCACGGCGTCGGCCGCTACGTCGAGATGGTGCAGCGCACGGTGCAGGGCGCCACCCGCGAGTACCTCGTCATCGAGTACGCCAAGGGCGACCGCCTCTACGTGCCCACCGACCAGCTCGACGAGGTCACCCGCTACGTCGGCGGCGAGGCGCCCACGCTCAACCGCATGGGCGGCGCCGACTGGGCCAAGGCCAAGTCCCGCGCCAAGAAGGCGGTCAAGGAGATCGCCGGCGAGCTGATCAGGCTCTACTCCGCCCGCATGGCCTCGCCCGGCCACGCCTTCGGCGCCGACACGCCGTGGCAGCGGGAGATGGAGGACGCCTTCCCCTACGCCGAGACCGGCGACCAGCTCGCGGCCATCGACGAGGTCAAGCGCGACATGGAGCGCGGCGTCCCGATGGACCGGCTGATCTGCGGCGACGTCGGCTACGGCAAGACCGAGATCGCGGTGCGGGCGGCGTTCAAGGCGGTGCAGGACGGCAAGCAGGTGGCGGTGCTCGTGCCGACCACGCTGCTGGTGCAGCAGCACATGTCCACCTTCGCCGAGCGGTTCTCCAGCTTCCCCGTCACGGTCAAGCCGATCTCCCGCTTCCAGACCGACGGCGAGGTCAAGGCCACCCTCGACGGCCTGCGCACCGGCGCGGTGGACGTCGTCATCGGCACCCACCGGCTGCTCAGCCCCGAGGTGCGCTTCAAGGACCTCGGCCTGATCATCATCGACGAGGAGCAGCGCTTCGGCGTCGAGCACAAGGAGGCCATGAAGCACCTGCGCACGCAGGTGGACGTGCTGGCCATGTCGGCCACGCCGATCCCGCGCACGCTGGAGATGGGTCTGACCGGCATCCGCGAGATGTCGACCATCCTCACCCCGCCGGAGGAGCGGCACCCGATCCTCACCTTCGTGGGGCCGTACGAGGAGAAGCAGATCGCGGCGGCGATCCGGCGCGAGCTGATGCGCGACGGCCAGGTCTTCTTCGTCCACAACCGGGTGGCCTCCATCAACCGGGTCGCGGCGCGGCTGCGCGAGCTGGTGCCGGAGGCGCGCATCGCGGTCGCCCACGGCCAGATGAACGAGCACCAGCTCGAGAAGATCATGGTGGGCTTCTGGGAGCGCGAGTACGACGTGCTCGTCTCCACCACGATCGTCGAGTCCGGCCTCGACGTGCCCAACGCCAACACCCTCATCGTGGACCGGGCCGACAACTACGGCCTGAGCCAGCTCCACCAGCTCCGCGGCCGGGTGGGCCGGGGCCGCGAGCGCGGCTACGCCTACTTCCTCTACCCGCCGGAGAAGCCGCTCACCGAGACCGCCCACGAGCGCCTGGCCACCATCTCCCAGCACACCGAGATGGGCGCCGGCATGTACGTCGCGATGAAGGACCTGGAGATCCGCGGCGCCGGCAACGTGCTCGGCGCCGAGCAGTCCGGCTTCATCGCGGGCGTCGGCTTCGACCTGTACGTGCGCCTCATGTCCGAGGCCGTGCAGGAGCAGAAGGCCAAGCTCGACGGCGGCGAGGAGCGCGAGGAGACGCCCGACGTCAAGGTCGAGCTGCCGATCAACGCCCACATCCCGCACGACTACGTCACCTCCGAGCGGCTGCGGCTGGAGGCGTACAAGCGGATGGCCGCGATCGCCGAGGAGAGCGACATCACCGAGGTGCGCGAGGAGCTGACCGACCGCTACGGCAAGCCGCCCGTCGAGGTGGACAACCTGCTGGAGGTCGCCAGGTTCCGCATCAAGGCCCGCAAGGCCGGCCTGACGGACGTCACGCTGCAGGGCCAGAACATCAAGTTCGGCCCGGCCAGGCTGCGCGAGTCGCAGCAGGTGCGCCTCGACCGGCTCTACAAGAAGGCCGTCTACAAGCACGCCGCGGAGACCCTGCTCGTGCCGATCCCGAAGACCAAGCCGCTCGGCGGGCAGCCGTTGCGCGACCTCGACCTGCTCAAATGGTGCGGAGACCTGGTCGAGGCGCTGTTCCTTGAGCCCGCACGGGTAAGCTAGCGGCGGTTTTTCGGTCGGAAAGGGACGCATGTGAAGTCGATACGAGTGGCGGTGGCCGCCGCCGCGGCGGGCCTGGCCCTGACCGCCTGCTCTTCCCCCTCCCACATCGGGGCCGCTGCCGTGGTCGGCGACCAGCGCATCACGGTCAGCGAGGTCAATGCGGACGCGGAGGCGTACAAGGCGGCGCTCAAGAGGAACAACCTCAGCGAGGCGGACCTCGGCGGGGTGCCGGTCAGCCACGTCGTGCTGCAGCGCCTGCTCAACGTGGCCATCACCGAGCAGTTGCTCGACCGCTACAAGGTGCAGGTCAGCGAGACGGAGATCGACGCCGCGATCAAGGACCCCGGCCAGTTCCAGTCGGCCGAGATCAACCTGCTGTCGCAGGGCGTGGTGCCGTCCGACGCCCGCGACTACGGGCGGGCGATGGTCGGGCTGAGCAAGCTGCAGCAGCAGTTCGGCGGGGAGAGCGGCAACCAGCGGCTGGCCCAGGAGTTCAACTCCGTCAAGCCGGTGATCAACCCGCGTTACGGCGCGCTCAACCCGCAGCGCACGCAGGAGAACCCGGGGCCGTTCATCGACCCGGGCCGCTTCGGCAAGCCGGCGGCCACCCCGCAGCAGACGGCGCAGGGCTAGCCGGTGCCGCTCGTCGTCGTCACCACCTCGCCCAGGGTCGCCCCCGGGCTGCTGAGCCACCAGGCCTGGCAGGCGCTGCGCTCCGGTCCCGTGCTGACCGGGGCGGCGGCGCACCCGCAGCTTCCCTACCTGGCCGAGGCCGGGATCGCGGCCGAGGTCGTCGAACCCGACCCGGCGGGGCTCGCCGCGCGGGCGGTCACCGAGACCGTGGTGTGGCTGGCCGGCGACGACGAGGAGGAGTTCATGCGGGCGGTCGGGCACGCCGCCGTGGCGATGGCCGACCCGCCGCTGATCGAGGTCGTGCCGGGCTCGTACGACCTGCCCGGCGCGCGGGTGCTCGACCTGGTCGCGGTCATGGACCGGCTGCGCGCCGAGTGCCCTTGGGACCGCAAGCAGACGCACGAGTCGCTGGTGCCGTACCTGCTCGAAGAGGCGTACGAGGTGCTGGAGACCATCGAGCAGGGCGACTACGCGGCGCTCCGCGAGGAGCTGGGCGACCTGCTGCTCCAGGTGGTCTTCCACGCCCGGGTGGCCGAGGGCTTCGACATGGACGACGTGGCGGCCGGCATCGTGGACAAGCTGGTGCGCAGGCACCCGCACGTGTTCGGCTCGGTGCGGGCCGAGAGCGCCGACGAGGTCAACGACAACTGGGAGGCCATCAAGGCGGCCGAGCGGGCCGCCAAGGGGCGCGAGTCGGCGCTCGACGGCGTCCCCATGGGGCAGCCGGCGTTGTCGCTGGCCGCCCAGCTCGTCCGCCGCGCCGAGCGGGCCGGCGCGCCCGAGGCGCTGGCGGCCGGGGTCGGGCAGGGCGTGGCGCGGGAGCTGTTCGACCTGGTGCGCAGGGCCGCGGAGGCGGGGCTCGACGCCGAGGCGGAGCTGCGGGCGGCGGCCCGGGCCTACCGCGACCGGGTGCGGGCGTGGGAGAGCCGCTGACGCCCACGGCGTCCGGCCCGACCGCGACCGATAGGCTCTGAAGGCATAATCGTCTTCCACGATTTAGGAGCGCATCCCGTGGCTACCATCGAGGTCGTTTACGCTCGCGAGATCCTCGACTCCCGGGGCAACCCCACGGTCGAGGTCGAGGTGGTGCTCGACGACGGCAGCACCGGCCGCGCGGCCGTGCCGAGCGGGGCGTCCACCGGCCAGTTCGAGGCGGTCGAGCTGCGTGACGGCGGCAAGCGGTACGGCGGCAAGGGCGTGGAGAAGGCCGTCCTCGCCGTCACCGACCAGATCTTCGAGGAGATCAGCGGGGTCGAGGCCGAGGACCAGCGCATCATCGACCAGATCATGATGGACATCGACCGCACGCCCAACAAGTCGAAGCTGGGCGCCAACGCCATCCTCGGCGTGTCGCTGGCCGTCGCCAAGGCCGCCGCCGACAGCGCCGAGCTGCCGCTCTTCCGCTACCTGGGCGGCCCCAACGCGCACGTGCTGCCGGTCCCGATGATGAACATCCTCAACGGCGGCGCCCACGCCGACACCAACGTGGACATCCAGGAGTTCATGATCGCGCCGATCGGGGCGGAGACGTTCCGCGAGGCCGTGCGCATGGGCGCCGAGGTCTACCACGCGCTGAAGAGCGTGCTGAAGGAGAAGGGCTACGCCACCGGCCTCGGCGACGAGGGCGGCTTCGCCCCCAACCTGCCCTCCAACCGCGACGCGCTCGACCTGATCCTCGTCGCGATCGAGCGGGCCGGCTACACCCCGGGCGAGGACGTCGCGCTCGCGCTCGACGTGGCCGCCACCGAGTTCCACAAGGACGGCGTCTACACGATCGACGGCAAGGGCCTGTCGGCGCAGGAGCTCATCGCCTTCTACGAGGACCTGGTCGCCAACTACCCGCTGGTCTCCATCGAGGACCCGCTCGACGAGGAGGACTGGGAGGGCTGGAAGGCCATCACCGCGGCCCTCGGCGACAAGGTGCAGATCGTCGGCGACGACCTGTTCGTCACCAACCCCGAGCGGCTGGAGCGCGGCATCGCCGAGGGCGCGGCCAACGCCCTGCTGGTCAAGGTCAACCAGATCGGCACGCTGTCGGAGACGCTCGACGCCGTCGACCTCGCCCACCGCAGCGGCTACCGCTGCATGATGAGCCACCGCTCCGGCGAGACCGAGGACACCACGATCGCCGACCTCGCGGTGGCGGTCAACTGCGGCCAGATCAAGACGGGCGCGCCCGCCCGCTCCGACCGCGTCGCCAAGTACAACCAGCTGCTGCGCATCGAGGAGCTCCTCGACGACGCCGCCCGCTACGCGGGTCGCGCGGCGTTTCCGCGTTTCCGGCGCTAGTTTCGGGTAACGGCCCGCGGTGACCCCGTTCAGACAGCGCGGGCCGTTTTCCCGAGGGGGTGTGTGCAGCAAGTGGCGAAGAGGCCGCAGCTCACCGGGCGGGCCGCCATCCTGGCCGTCGTGGTGTGCGCGATCGCGATGAGCCTGGCCTACCCTGTGCGCGAGTACATCAGCCTGCGCCGCAGCATCTCCGAGCTGCGCGCGGAGAAGGCCAGGGTCGAGGCGGAGAAACAGGCGCTGCTGGCCCGGGACCGGCAGGCCAACGATCCCAACTGGATCAAGAGGACGGCGAAGGAGCGGCTGCATTACTGCGGTCCCGGCGAGAGGTGCTTCGTCGTGATGGAGCCGGAGCAGAGCGTGCGGCGGGCGAGCGTGAAGGAGCCCGCGCAGGTGCCGCCGTGGTACCAGACGCTCTGGGAGTCGGTGGAGGCCGCCGACAAGGGCACCGGGCGCAGGGCCGTCACGGGCCCCGCCGAGCGGCCCGCCACGGGCCCCACCCCGGGCTCGACCACGGGCTCGACCACGGGCTCGACCACGGGCCCCACCGCCGGCCCCACCGGCAAGCCCAAGCCCACGGCCCGGCCGGCGGCGACACCGAAGGCGACACCGAAGGCGACGCCTCCCGCGACGCCGGCGGCGACGCCCACGACGACTAAGGAAAGTGTTGGACAGTAAAGACGTCGAGGTGGTGCGGCAGCAGCTCGGCCGCCCGCCCCGGGGCCTCCGCGCCGTGGCGCACCGCTGCCCGTGCGGCAATCCCGACGTGGTGGAGACCGCGCCGCGGCTGCCCGACGGCTCGCCCTTCCCGACCCTGTACTACCTGACCTGCCCGAAGGCGGCCTCGGCCATCGGCACGCTGGAGGGCTCCGGCCTGATGCGCGACCTGCAGGCCAGGCTCGGCGCCGACCCCGAGCTGGCCGCCGCCTACCAGGCCGCGCACGACGACTACGTGCGCAGGCGCGACGCGGCGGCCGAGGAGGAGGGCCTGGAGCCGCTCCCGCGTGACATGCAGAGCACCGGAGGCATGCCGAAGCGGGTCAAGTGCCTGCACGCGCTCGTCGCGCACGAGCTGGCGGTGCCCGGTGCCAACCCGATCGGCCGGGAGGCGCTGGATGCCCTCCCCGAGTGGTGGAGTGACGGACCATGCGTGTAGCCGCCGTCGACTGCGGCACCAATTCCGTGCGTCTGCTCATCGCGGACGTCGGCGACGAGCTCATCGACGACGTCGAGCGGCGGATGGAGATCGTCCGCCTGGGGCAGGGCGTCGACCGGACCGGCCGGCTCGCCCCCGACGCGCTGGAGCGCACGTTCAAGGCCATGCGGGCCTACCGGGAGCTGATCGACCGGCACGGCGCGAGCGCGACCCGCGTCGTGGCGACCAGCGCGACCAGGGACGCCGAGAACCGGGCCGACTTCGTGGCCGGGGTGCGCGAGATCTTCGGCGTCGAGCCGGAGGTCGTGTCGGGGTCGGAGGAGGCCGAGCTGTCGTTCTCCGGGGCGACCAAGGGCCTGGTCCGGCTGTCGCCGGAGACCGAGGTGCCGCAGGGGCCGCTGCCGCCGTACCTGGTGGTGGACATCGGCGGCGGGTCCACCGAGTTCGTCGTGGGCTCCGAGCACGCCGAGTCGGCGCTGTCGGTCGACATCGGCTGCGTGCGGCTGACCGAGCGCCACCTCAAGGACGCGGGCGACCCCCCGCCGGCGGAGGCGCTGGAGGCCGTGGTGGCCGACATCGAGGCCGCGCTGGACCGGGTGGAGTCGGAGGTGCCGGTGCGCCGCGCCCACACGCTGGTGGGCCTGGCCGGTTCGGTGACGACGGTCGCGGGCATCGCGCTCGACCTGCCGGCGTACGAGCCGGAGCGCATTCACCATTCCCGTATTTCCGCCGAGCAGGTGCACGAGGTGACGCGGCGGCTGCTGGCGATGACGCATGGTGAGCGCGCGGCGCTGCCGGTGATGCATCCGGGACGGGTGGACGTCATCGGGGCGGGTTCGCTGATTCTGGACCGGATCGTGCGCCGTTTCGCGTTCTCGCAGGTCGTGGTGAGTGAGCACGACATCCTGGACGGTATCGCCTGGTCGCTCGCCCGATAGATACGGCGGTATACGGACATTTACGATCTTTGCCTGTGTTGAGTGTGCAATCATAATTGTGCTTAGGTAAAGGGGCATTACGGGGGCTTTGCCATATTGCTGTGCACGGAAGGTGCCGGCGTGGCGACCGTTCCCGAGCGCGTCCTTTTCCCTCACACGGAATGGAGCACTCTCACCATGAAGTTCTCTGGGTTAGCCGCTCGCAGGGCGGCGGCCTTCGGGGCGTCCGCCGCGGTGCTGGCCGCCCTGACCGCGGGCCTGGCGGCCGGGCCCGCGCAGGCCTCCACGACCACCAAGTCCGGCGTCAAGGTCTCGGCCACCGCGCCCAAGGCCAAGCCGGGCTCGTACGAGGGCGACTGCCCCGTCAAGGTCAGCTTCTCGGCGAAGATCAAGGTGTCCGTCAAGGGCAAGACCGAGCTGGCCTACCGCTGGCTGCACGGCGACGGCTCCAGGAGCAAGGTCGCCGTGGTCAAGCTCAAGGGCCACGGCACCAAGACGGTCACCGTCAGGCAGTCGATCACCTTCAAGGAGGACGTCAAGGGCTGGGAGGCCGTTCAGGTCCTCGGTCCGAAGAAGTACACCTCCAAGAAGGGCTACTTCTCCGTCTCCTGTGACAAGCCGGCGGAAGAGCCGAACGTCGACATCCACCTGCCGCAGTCCCCGTCGGTGTCGGCCCGCGCCTGGGCCAGCCCCGACTCCTACGTCGGCGTCTGCACCCCGGGTGACAAGATCAGCTTCGGCGGCCTGATCAAGGCCGACCGGCCCACCTGGGTCAGGTACCGCTGGGTCCTCAACGGCGACACGGTCGACTACGGCAAGATCAAGGTCCGGCACGCGGCCCGGGTCGGCTTCGGCCTCTCGCCGCGCGAGAGCCAGCGCGGCTGGGCGCAGCTCCAGATCCTCGGCCGTGACGGCGCCTCCTCCAACCGGGCCTACTACAAGGTCTGGTGCAAGGAGCCGGCCCCCGCTCCCGTCACCAAGGTCTCGGTGTCCGGTCTGGTGACCGGCACCAACCACGACGGCTGCAAGGTCGGCGCGCACGCCACCGTCGCCACGACCGGCCCCGGCAGGGTCGCCTGGACGTGGGAGGTGAACGGCGTCTCGGTCCTGAAGGGCGAGTCGTACTTCCGCGGCTCCGGCGCCCGGACCGTGGACCTGCCCGACAGCGCGCTGACGGGTGAGGCGACCAAGGGCGGCACCGTCAGGCTGACGGTGAGCGGCCCGCACAACACGGACTCGATCTCGCAGACGTACGCCGCCTGCAAGGTCGTGACCACGCAGGCTCCGGCGACCCCGGCCCCGTCCGGGACGCCGACGGCCACGGCCGACACCAAGGCGTGACGCCTGGTCCGATCCGCTGAGCAACCGGGTGGCCGCCTCGTGCGCCACCCGGTTCCTCATGTGTGAGCATTCGTGTCATGAGTTCCGTACCGCCCGGCACCGGCTGGCCCGGTGACCCCGCCACCGCCGAGACCCCCGTCGCGCACGACCCCGCCGACGTGCGCCGCCTGGCCGACGGCAGCGCCACCCTGGCGGAGCTGACGGCCAGGCAGTCGGTCTGCCGGGCGTGCCCGCGGCTGGTGGAGTGGCGGGAGCAGGTCGCCACGGTCAAGCGGCGGGCGTTCGCCGGCGAGACGTACTGGGGCCGCCCCGTCCCCGGCTGGGGCGCGGAGGAGCCGCGGATCGTGCTGGTGGGGCTCGCGCCGGCCGCGCACGGCGGCAACAGGACCGGCCGCATCTTCACCGGCGACCGCAGCGGCGACTGGCTGTTCGCCTCGCTGCACCGCGCCGGGCTGGCGGCCCAGGAGACCAGCACGTACGCGGGCGACGGCCAGCGGCTCATCGGCACCCGCGTGGTGGCCTCGGTCCGCTGCGCGCCCCCGGCGAACAAGCCGACGCCGGAGGAGAAGGCGGCCTGCTTCCCGTGGATGGCCAGGGAGCTGGCGATGGTCGCGCCGCACGCCCGGGTGGTGGTGGCGCTCGGCGGCTACGCCTGGCAGGCCATGTGGCCGGCGCTGCGGGAGGCGGGCTACGAGCTGCCGCGCAGCCGCCCGCCGTTCGGGCACGGCGCCGAGGTCGAGGTCCGGCACGGGGGCGCGCCCGTCACGTTGCTCGGCTGCTACCACCCGAGCCAGCAGAACACCTTCACCGGCCGCGTCACCGCCCGGATGCTGGACGACATCTTCCTCAGGGCCAGGTCACTGGCTGTGTGACGCGTCCCACCATGCCCGGGTTGGATTCGGCGGGAGCCCCTGACGTAGGCTTGTGAATGCTTTCACAAGCACCACGAGGGATGGGGCCTCAGGATGAACAAGCACGTGCTCATCGTCGGCGGCGGATACGTCGGCCTCTACACGGCGCTCCGGCTGCAGCGCAAGCTCTCTCGCGAGCTGCGCGGCGGCGAGGTGAGCGTCACGATCATCGACCCCCAGTCCTACATGACGTACCAGCCGTTCCTGCCGGAGGCGGCGGCCGGCAACCTCTCGCCGCGGCACCTGGTGGCGCCGCTGCGGCGGGTCCTGCCGAAGGTGCGCATCCTGAACGGCACGGTCACCACGGTCAAGCACGGCGACCGCGTGGTGACCTTCCAGCCGCCCGAGGGCGAGCCGCGCCAGATCGGCTACGACGTGCTGGTGATGGCGGCCGGGTCCATCTCCCGCACGCTGCCCATCCCCGGGCTCACCGACATCGGCATCGGCTTCAAGACCGTGGGCGAGGCGATCGCGCTGCGCAACCGGGTGCTGCACCTGCTCGACGTGGCCGAGTCCACCGAGGATCCCGAGGTGCGGCGCAGGGCGCTGACGTTCGTCGTGGTCGGCGCGGGCTTCGCCGGCGTCGAGGCGCTGGCCGAGCTGGAGGACATGGCCAAGGACTCCGTGCGCTACTACCGCAACATCAAGGCGTCGGACATCCGCTGGGTGCTGGTGGAGGCCACCAGCCGGGTGCTGCCCGAGGTCGGCCCCGAGATGGGCAAGTGGACGCTGGAGCAGCTCCGCGAGCGCGGCATCGACGTCCGGCTGGAGACCCGGCTGGAGTCGTGCGAGGGCGGGCACGTGGTGCTCTCCGACGGCACCGAGTTCGACGCCGAGACCCTGGTGTGGACGGCGGGCGTCAAGCCCAGCCCCGTCGTCAACGACAGCGACCTGCCGCTCGACGAGCGCGGCCGGATCAAGACCACGGCCCTGCTGACCGTCCAGGCGAGCCCGGGCGCCTTCGCCGCCGGCGACGCGGCGGGCGTGCCCGACGTGACCAACCCCGGCCAGTACTGCGCGCCCAACGCCCAGCACGCCGTGCGTCAGGCCAAGGTGCTGGCCGACAACATCGTCCGCTACCTGCGCGGTCAGGAACTGGTCGAATACCGCCACAAGTACGTCGGATCGGTCGCCGGCCTCGGCCTGCACCAGGGCGTCGCCAATGTCTATGGCGTCAAGCTTCGCGGATTCCCTGCGTGGTTCATGCACCGGACCTACCATCTGTCGCGGGTGCCGACGCTGAACCGCAAGGTCCGCGTCGTCGTCGATTGGACCCTGGCCCTGTTCTTCAAGCGCGAGACGATCTCCCTGGGCGAGATGGAGCACCCGCGCGAGGGCTTCAGGGCCGCCGTCGCGACGATGCGCCGCTAGCCCGGGTCCGGCGGACGCCCCGGCCCGCATGGCCGGGGCGGTGCGGCGCCCCTGGTCGCAAGCGGAAGGGGTGGCACCGGTGGGGCTCTCAGCGGTCACCGTGCTCGGCGTGGACAGGCCCGGCGTGATCGCCGCGGTCACCGGTTCGCTCACCGACTGCGGCGCGAACATCCAGGACTCCACCATGACGCTGCTCGGCGGGCACGTGGCGATGATGCTCCTGGTCTCCGGCGACCTCGACGGCGAGGAGCTGCTCAAGCGGCTGCGGGCCGCCGACCTGGTGGTGACCGCCTCCGCCATCGAGGCCCGCCGGCACTTCTGCGAGGACGGCGGCGGGCTCGGCTACGTGCTCACCGTCCACGGGCCGGACCGGCCCGGGATCATCTCCGCGGTCAGCGCCGTGCTCGCCGCCGACGGCGGCAACATCACCGGCATGAGCACCCGGCTCACCGGGCGGCTGTACGTGCTCATCGCGGACGTCGAGCTGCCGAAGGAGGTGGACGTGGCGGCGCTCATGCGCAGGCTCGCGGCCGTCGGCGCCAGCCTCGACTCCGAGATCACCTTCCGCCCCGTCGAACCGGACCTGCTGTGACCGGGCCCGGCGGAAGACCGGCCCCCGCGGGCCCGCCCGGCGTGCTGCGCGCGCCGCACCCCGTCCTGTCGGCCGTGGCCGAGCCGGTGGACCCGGCCGCCCCCGACACCGTGGCCGCCGCCGCCGCTCTCCTTGCCGCCCTGCGCCGCGCCCCGGCCACGATGGGCCTCGCGGCCCCTCAGATCGGCCTCAGCCGCCGTCTGATCGCTTTCGACACGGGACTCCACCCCCGGAGCCGTTCGTGGGCCGGAGAGCGCGTTCTGGCCAATCCGCGCCTCGTCGGCGCCTCCCATTGGGACCATGGACGCGAGGGGTGCGCCTCGATCCCCGGGCTGACCGCGGACGTCCTGCGTGCCACGCGTATCACCGTACATGGGCATGTGCCAGGCACCGGGGAGGCCGTCACCATCGAAGCCGATGCCTTCGAAGCTCGCTGCATTCAGCACCAACTGGACCATCTGGACGGTCTACTCTTCTTGGACAGAGTGCCAGGAGCCCTATCACTTCACATCAGACTTCACAGTTGTGACGCTTGATGCGAAGTTGTGCTCCTCGGAAGCATGGTCCGTTTCGTATGATTGCGGCGCCCCCGTAGCCCAATGGCAGAGGCAAACCCCTTAAAAGGGTTGACGTGCGGGTTCGAATCCCGCCGGGGGCACCTGCTTCTACCATTGGAAATACGTTTTCCGGCCACCGGTCGACCCCGGGAACTCGGCAGCACCCCCGTTCGTTGTCAACGCTGCCGAAGTCCCACTAGAACATCGATCTGAGCGCGAGTTGACCAAGGTGCCGCCCGGCTCCGTAGGCTCGGCGACACAGGAGGCAGCGATGGAGAGCAAGAACCCCGTTTTCAGCAGGACCCGCCACCAGGCGGGAGCATGGTCAGGGCCCGCCCCGTCCCCTGACCAGCTGCAGAACATGTACGACGCGCCGTCGTACGCCGCCCCGAGCCGGCCCGCCTACCGGACCATGACCCTCGACGACGTAGTGGTGCGCGGGTTCCTGACCCTCGGCACGCTGGTCCTGGCCGCCGCGGCGGCCTGGGTGTTGAACGTCCCGCCGGTGTTCGCGATCGGGGCCGCGGTCATCGCGATGATCCTCGGCCTGATCGCCTCGTTCACGCAGAGCACCAACCCGGCGCTCATCCTGGGCTATGCCTTCTTCGAGGGCGTGTTCCTGGGCAAGATCAGCCAGTTGTTCGAGGGCACGATCAGCGGCATCGTGCTGCAGGCGGTGCTCGGCACGGCCTTCGCCTTCGGCGCGGTGCTGACCGTCTACTCGCTGCGGGTCGTGCGGGTGACGCCCAAGCTGGTCAAGTACGGCCTCGCCGCGGCCCTCGCGGCCCTCGGGCTCGTGCTGGTCAATTTGGTGGTCGGCATCTTCAACGGCGTCGGGCTCGGCCTCCGCACCGACAGCCCGATCGGCTGGGCGTTCAGCATCGTCATGATCCTGATCGGCTGCTTCTTCCTGCTGCTCGACTTCGACTCGATCGAGCAGGGCGTGCGCCAGGGCGCGCCGGAGAAGTTCGCCTGGCAGTGCGCGTTCGGCCTGACGCTGAGCCTCGTCTGGATCTACCTCGAGGTGCTGCGCTTCATCAGCTATTTCAGCGACAGTGACTGATCGTCCACCTCTGCGTCACCCCTGAGGGCTCCGCGGTTCACGCGGGGCCCTCTCTTTGTGCTACCGAAAATCTACGTGCCGTCACGCATTCAAGGCAGCCGGGGGTCTTGCCATTCGGCGGATGGTGTTGCAGTGTCGAGCAAAGGACCTTAATCCGCGGAGGTGCCCATGTCCTTGAACCACTCACCGGAGACGCAGACGAAGCTGATCGCAAGGGTCCCGACGATAACGGGACGCGAACTCCCCGAGTGGTTCCAAGCCATCGACAACGGCCCGGCTTTCCTCAGGTGTGACGAGCGGGCCAACTGGCTTGCCGACGAGCACGGGCTGACCCACGGCTACGCCGCCGCGATCGTGCACGAGCACGAGCGGCACCGCCGTAACCGGATGGGCTTCATCTAAGCCCGTCGCCGATCCCGCGCCCGTGCCTCAAGCGCGGGCGCGTCATCATGAGGACCGCGTCATCATGAGGACATGGACCTCGACAAGGCACTGTCCTTCCTCCGCAGCAACCACAACGCCGTCCTGCTCACCCGGCATCGCGATGGGCGCCCGCAGATGTCGCCGGTGACGGTGGGCGTGCAGGGGCCGCACCTCGTCGTCAGCACGCGGGAGACGGCGGTCAAGACGCACAACGTCCGGCGCGACCCGAACGTCTCGCTGTGCGCCTTCACCGGCGCCTTCTACGGCGAGTGGATCCAGGTGGACGGCACCGCCGAGGTGATCTCGCTGCCCGAGGCCATGGAGCCGCTGGTGACGTACTACCGCGACATCTCCGGCGAGCACCCCGACTGGGAGGACTACCGGGCCGCGATGGTCCGCGACCGCCGTGTGGTGCTGCGCATCACGCCCGTCCACGTCGGCCCGGACCGGCACGGCTGATCCCGCCCCGTCCTCCTGATCCCGCCCCGTCCTCCTGATCCCACGCCGTCGCGGCGCCCGCTCGCCCGGCGGGCGCCGCGACCGCGCGCTCGTCAGCTCAGGCGCTCCAGGAGCATGGCCATGCCCTGGCCGCCGCCCACGCACATCGTCTCCAGGCCGATGGTCTTGTCGTGGTGCTGGAGGCCGTTGAGGAGGGTGGAGGTGATGCGGGCGCCGGTCATGCCGAACGGGTGGCCCACCGCGATGGCGCCGCCGTTGACGTTGAGCCGGTCGAGGTCGATGCCCAGCTCCTGGTAGGACGGGATGACCTGGGCCGCGAACGCCTCGTTGATCTCGACCAGGTCCACGTCCTCGATGGCCATCCCGGCCCGCGCGAGCGCCTGCCGGGTGGCCTCCACCGGGCCGAGGCCCATGATCTCCGGCGACAGGCCGGAGACGCCGGTGGAGATGATCCTGGCCAGCGGCGTGATGCCGAGCTCGGCGGCCTTGACGTCGCTCATGATCACCACGGCGGCGGCGCCGTCGTTGAGCGGGCAGCAGTTGCCGGCCGTGACCGTGCCGTCCGGGCGGAAGACCGGCTGGAGCGCGCTCACCTTCTCGTACGTGGTGCCCGGCCGCGGCCCGTCGTCGGCGCTCACCACGGTGCCGTCGGGCAGCGTGACGGGCGTGATGTCCTTGGCCCAGAAGCCGTTGGCCAGCGCCTTCTCGGCCAGGTTCTGGGAGCGCACGCCGAACTCGTCCTGCTCCTGACGGCTGACGCCGCGGAGCTGGGCGACGTTCTCGGCGGTCTGGCCCATCGCGATGTAGACGTCGGGGATCTGGTCGTCCTCGCGCGGGTCGTGCCAGGTCTTGCCGCCCTCGGTGTAGGACTTGGTGCGCGCCAGCGCGTCCAGGAAGAGCGGGTTGTGGGTGTCGGGCAGCGAGTCGGAGTTGCCCTTGACGAAGCGCGAGACGGTCTCCACGCCCGCCGAGACGAACACGTCGCCCTCGCCCGCCTTGATGGCGTGGAAGGCCATCCGGGTGGTCTGGAGCGAGGAGGAGCAGTAGCGGGTCACGGTGGTGCCGGGCACGTCGTCGAGCCCGAGCAGCACCGCCACCACGCGGGCCATGTTGAAGCCCTGCTCCCCGCCGGGCAGGCCGCACCCCAGCATGATGTCGTCGATCGCGTGCGGATCGAGCTGGGGCACCTTGGCCAGGGCCGCCCGGATCATCTGCACGGTCAGGTCGTCTGGCCTGATGTCCTTGAGCGACCCCTTGAAGGCTCGTCCGATGGGCGAACGCGCGGTCGCGACGATGACTGCCTCGGGCATGGCCCCTCCTTTGTCGGCGGCTAATAGTAGAACTATATTCCAGTTCTTTGCGCAAGCCCCGCCGCCCCCCGGAACGGGCTTACCCGTACATACCCGGCGCGTTCGCGGTCTGGTCGTTCACCGCGTGCAGGGCTCCCTTCTCGTCGCGCCACAACCTCCAGCCGTCCTGGCTGCCGGTGAACCACGGCGGGGGCGCGCCCGCCGGGGAGATCCGCTTGCCGGTGGCGAGGTCGTACTCGCAGATGGCCGCCGTCGAGTAGAAGCCGGGCGGCTGGCCCTTCAGCGGCAGCGGCTTGGGGTCGGTGACGCAGAAGGACCAGCTCCGCTCCTGGTCCACCGCCACCGGCTTGCCCGAGGCCAGGTCGAAGGCCGAGCCCTTGGCCTCGTGCTTGAGGAAGCCCAGTTTGTCCATGCGCTCGGGGAAGGCCAGCCACCAGCCCGAGCCGGGCACGTCGGCCGCGGTGATCTGGCCGACCACCCGCCCGGACTCGGAGTCGAGCCGGGCGAAGCCGCCGTAGGCGCCCTGCCGGTCCACCGGGCGCACCACCGGCGCGTAGCCGGGGTTGCCGCTGGGGTAGACGCGCACGACCGAGGGGCGGATCCAGTTGATGGTGCCGTCGGCGATCTTCACCGAGAACAGCCCGAACGTGGACACCCGCCTGCTCTGCGGGTTGGTGTAGGGGGCGACGTAGCCGACCAGGTTGTCGCCCGCCGCCCCGAACGCCCAGCCGCCCGACAGGTCGATGCCCGGCCCGAGCGCCTGCTCGATCGGCTGCTGCCACTGCAGCTTGCCGCTCTTCAGCTCGTACGACTCCACCGTCGGATCGTCCGACAGCCGCAGCAGCAGCACCCGCCCGGCGTCGGACCACTCGACCTCGGAGATGCCGGGCAGCTTCCACACCTGCTTGCCGGTGAGCGGGTCGAGCACCACCATGCGGGCCTTGGCCAGCGCCGTGTGCTCCGACAGGCACACGTAGCGCCCGCAGCGCTGCGGCCCGAACGTCGAGTGCACCGGCCGGGTCCACTTCTGCACCCCGGAGTGGGCGTCGCGGGCCACCAGCGTGGCGTTCCAGCGGCCCTTCCGCGCCGGGTCGAGCGCCACCACCACCGCCTCGCCCCCGGCGGTCTCGACGATCGCGGGGGCCGAGACGCCCATGCCGGGCAGGCGGCCGGCCATCGTGGCCGGGTACGCCCACAACCGCCGCCCGTCGCGCAGGCGGACGGCCACGGTCTCCAGGGAGCCGTCGGGCTTCATCGAGGTCGTGGTGACGACCCCGGCCGCCTCGGCCATCCGGCTGACGGCGTTGACCTGAATGTTGTGCCAGGTGGGGAAGGCGGGGGTGGTGGTGGCCGCGTCGCTGCCCGAGCAGCCGGCGACCGCGAGGCTCCCGGCTAGGGCGACGGACGGTTTCCAGAGGGGCCGGAGCACGGGCAATACCCTCCAAAGGGACGAGGAGTGACGGCTCGCGCGCGGACGGTGACCGGGTTCGGGCGCGGCGGAGGACCCGCCACGCCGGGACGGGGCGGGGCCGGCGCGCGACGGGCCGCTCGCGGCGCCTGAGCGGAGTCAGGCGTCGTTGAGCTGCTCGCCGAGCCGCCGGCGGAACAACGCGGCCCACTTGCCGTGCAGCCCCGTAGCCCGCCCGTCGACCCGGGTCGCGGTGACCTCGGTGCCGGGCTCCTCCGCGGCCGTAGCCGCCGCGAGGTAGATCGGTTGCAGTGCTTCGCGGCGCGCGGGGCGCGGCTCAGGCCACAACCCCAACGCAGCGCACACTGACGGTAGCACCGCGTAAGCGGCCTGCGCGTAACCTCGGGCAGATGGATGGAAACGATCCGGTCCGAACATCTCTGTCGGATTCGTATCGAATTCGGGGCCGAGGACGTCGGCGAAGGCCACCGTCCGGCCGCCGGCGTCCACCACCGCGACCGTCTGGGCCGCCGCGAGCTGCCGGCTCCAGCGCCGGGTCACCCAGCGCAGCGGCTGCGCGATGGGCCGCACCGTGCCGAGGTCGGGGCAGGTGCCGACGATCACCTCGATGCCCGCGTCGCGCAGCCGGCGCACCGACTTCGTCAGGTGGCGCACCGCGGTCGCGGGCGGCGTCTGGGTGATGATGTCGTTGGCCCCCACGAAGATCACCGCGACGTGCGGCTCCATCGCGAGCGCCTGGTCCACCTGCTCGCCCAGCTCCGCCGACGACGCGCCCGACTTGCCCGCCACCAGCAGCCGCACCGGGCGCTCGGCCACCGCCGCCAGGCCGTTGGCCAGCAGCACGCCGGGCGTGTGGGCGGGATCGGTCATGCCGAGGCCGACGGACGTGGAGTCGCCCAGCATGGCCAGCCGGAGCGCCTGGCCCGGGAACATGCCGTAGGTGCCGTCGGACGGGGGCCCGTCCATGCCGTGCGGGCGGCCGATGGCCTTGCGCGCCAGCAGTCCCTCGGCGATCAGCAGTCCGTACGCCGTGGCCCCGAGAGCCGTCAGCCCGCCCCCTCCGAGCGCCGCGGCCGTGGCGATCCTGCGTGCGGCGCGTGCCATCCCAGCTGCCCAGACCACGTACGTCCCTCCCTGGTCGAACTCGGCGGTAGCGTTTGCTTGGAAACTAGCCGAGGGCCTGCCACCCCCACTGGATCTCGGCCTTCCGGACGCTGATCAAGCTTTGGCAAAGAAGGTGAACACCTCGGTGCGCGTTTACGATTCCCTGGTCGACCTCATGGGGAACACCCCGCTCGTCCGGCTGCACAAGGTGAGCGCGGGGCTGCCCGCCCAGGTGCTGGCCAAGGTCGAGTACTTCAACCCGGGCGGGTCGGTCAAGGACCGCATCGCCGTCCGCATGATCGAGGCCGCCGAGAAGTCGGGCGCGCTGCGCCCCGGTGGGGTCATCGTCGAGCCCACCTCCGGCAACACCGGCGTCGGGCTGGCCATCGTGGCCCAGCAGAAGGGCTACCGGTGCCTGTTCGTGGTGCCCGACAAAGTCGCCCAGGACAAGATCGCGGTGCTGCGCGCGTACGGGGCCGAGGTCGTGGTCTGCCCCACCGCCGTCTCGCCCGACCACCCCGACTCCTACTACTCGGTCTCCGACCGGCTGGCCCGCGAGGTGCCCAACGCCTGGAAGCCCGACCAGTACTCCAACGTCGACAACCCCGAGTCCCACTACCACTCCACCGGCCCGGAGATCTGGGCCGACACCGAGGGCGGCGTCACCCACTTCGTCGCCGGCATCGGCACCGGCGGCACGATCAGCGGCACCGGCCGCTACCTCAAGGAGGTCTCCGGCGGCCGGGTGAAGATCATCGGCGCCGACCCCGAGGGCTCGGTCTACTCCGGCGGCAGCGGGCGCCCGTACCTGGTGGAGGGCGTCGGCGAGGACATCTGGCCGGCCACGTACGACACCACCATCTGCGACGAGATCATCGCCGTCTCCGACAAGGACTCCTTCACCATGACCCGCCGCCTGGCCCGGGAGGAGGGGCTGCTGGTCGGCGGGTCGTGCGGCATGGCGGTCGTGGCGGCGCTCCAGGTGGCGGCGCGGGCCGGCAAGGACGACAAGATCGTCGTGCTGCTGCCCGACGGCGGCCGCGGCTACCTGTCGAAGATCTTCAACGACGACTGGATGGCCGACTACGGCTTCCTCACCACCACCTCCGACGAGGGCCTGGTCGCCGACGTGCTGGCCCGCAAGGGGCCGGGGCTGCCGGAGTTCGTGCACGCCCACCCGCACGAGACCGTCAGCACGGCCATCTCGATCATGCGCGAGTACAGCGTGTCGCAGCTCCCGGTCATGAAGGAGGAGCCCCCGGTCATGGCGGCCGAGGTGGTCGGCTCCATCGTCGAGCGCGATCTGCTCGAAGCCCTGTACCACGGCAGGCTCTCCTCCGATGACCCGATCGCTGATCATATGTCCGCGCCGCTACCCACGATCGGCAGTGGTGAACCTGTGGCCCGTGCGGTGGAAGCGCTGGAAAAGGCCGACGCGGCGGTCGTCCTGGAGGACGGCAAGCCCGCCGGGCTGATCACCCGGCAGGACCTGCTCGCCTTCCTGGCCAACCACTAGGGCTTCCTGATCGACTCGATCACGGTGCCGATGCCCTCCTGGCCGCGCCCCTCGGCGTCGGCCCGGTCGAACAGCGCCTTCAGCGCGGCCGGCACCGTGGTCTCCAGCCCGGCGTCCGTCAGGGCCTCCACCACGTGGCCCATGCCGACGGCCTGCATGTGCAGGGAGTTCTCGCCGCCCGGGTGCCGGCCGGCGGCGATCTCCTCGCTGAGGATCTTCGCGTACCCCATCGGGCCGTCGCCGCCCAGCTGGGCGAACAACGTCCGCGCGTACGGCAGGAACTCCAGCGGCCCCACCCCGGACGTGCCCAGCAGCGCCTGGGCGTGCATGAGACTGGTCAGGCTCGACCAGAACATCAGCAGCTGGGCCTGGTAGTACATCATCGCCAGGCCCTGGTCCGCGCCCACGTAGGTGATCTCGCCCAGCGCCGCCAGGGTGGCGGCGTGCCGGTCGAGGACGTCCTTCGGACCGCTGTAGAACGTGTACGCCCCCGGCCGGCCGATCCCCGGCGGCGGCACCATGACGCCGCCCGTGATCAGCGTGCCGCCGCGCCCCGCCACCCGGCGGGCCGCCTCGCGCAGCCGCTCCGGGGTGTCCGAGCTGAGGTTCACCACGACCTTGCCGTCCAGGCGCTCGTCGCCGAGGCTGTCGTACATCGCCTGGTAGCTGATCTGGCTCACCACCAGCAGCTCGCCGTCCGCCGCGGACGCCGCCCGGCGCGCTCCCCGGGACAGCAGCGGCTCTGCCTTGCTCGCCGTACGGTTCCACACCGCCACCTCGTGGCCCGCGTCCAGGAACGTCGCGGCCATCTTCGATCCCATCGGGCCCAGCCCGACCACCGTTACTTCACTCATGCCCGCAACCCTTGAACAAGGCGCTACGGAAACACTTCCGAACGGCTACGGGTTGGCAAGGGCATGGTGCGTTTCGGGGTGCTCGGGCCGCTGGCGGTCTGGGACGAGGACGGGCGGGCCGTCCACGTGGCCGAGGCCAAGGTGCGGACGCTCCTGGCCGACCTGCTCGCGCACGGCGGCGGGCCGGTGCCGGTGGACCGGCTCGTGGAGGACCTGTGGGGCGAGCGGGCCGGCCGCAACCCGGTCGGGACGCTGCAGGCCCGCGTGTCCCAGCTCCGCAGGGCGCTGGGGGAGCCGGGGCTCGTCCTGCACGGGCCCGGCGGGTACCGGCTGGGGCCGTACGACAGCGACGCCGCCCGCTTCGAGGGCCTGCTCGGCCGGGCCGCCCGCGAACCGGACCCCGCCCGGCGAGCGGGGCTGCTGCGCGAGGCGCTGGGGTGGTGGCGGGGGGCCGCCTACGCCGACTTCGCCGACGAGCCGTTCGCGCGGGCGGCGGCCGCCCGGCTGGAGGAGCGGCGGCTGGCGGCGCTCGAGGACCTGGCCGAGGTCCGTCTCGACCTCGGCGAACACGCCGCCCTGGCGGCGGACCTGGCGGAGCTGGTGGCCCGGCATCCGCTGCGTGAGCGGCTGCGGGCGGCCCACCTGCGGGCCCTGTACCTGTCGGGGCGGCAGGGGGAGGCGCTGGCCGCGTACGAGGGGGTGCGGGGGCGGCTGGCGGAGGAGCTGGGGGTGGACCCGGGTCCGGAGCTGACCGCCCTCCACCGGGCCATCCTCCGTCACTCCCCCTCCCTCCACCCACTCTCCTCGGGCCCGCTTCCCTCGGGTCCGTCCCGCCAGGGCTCCTTTCCGCGAGGGCCGTTCCCGGAGCCGGGCGGGGTGCCGGGTGGGCGGGGGAACCTGCCCGCGCCGTTGACCTCCCTGGTGGGCCGTGCGGAGGCGGTCGGCGAGGTGCGGGGGTTGTTGCGTGCTCATCGCCTGGTGACGCTCACCGGGCCGGGCGGGGTGGGCAAGACCCGGCTGGCGCTGGCCGTCGCCCGCGACGCGGTGCCCGAGGGCGGCGCGTGGCTGGTGGAGCTGGCCGCGTTGCCGCGCGGCGCCGGGCCGGCCGAGGTGGCCGAGAGCGTCGCCGCCGTGCTCGGCGTCCGCGACGACGCCGCCGCCTGCGTGACCGAACGCCTGGTGTCGGTCCTGCGGAGCCGGGAGACGTTGCTGGTGCTGGACAACTGCGAGCACGTGGTGGAGCCGGTGGCGGAGCTGGTGGCGTGGTTGCTGCGGGCGGTGGCGGGGCTGCGGGTGCTGGTGACGGGTCAGGAGCCGTTGCGGATCGGGGGGGAGCGGGTGTGGCAGGTGCCGCCGCTGGAGGCTTCGGCGGCGGTGGAGTTGTTCGCGGCGCGGGCGGGGGTGGCCGTGGATGCGGGGGTGGCGGCGGTGTGCGCGCGGTTGGACGGGTTGCCGTTGGCGGTGGAGCTGGCGGCGACGCGGGTGCGGGCGTTGGGGGTGGCGGAGCTGGCGGCGCGGCTGGATGACCGGTTCGGGGTGTTGACGGCGGGGTTGCGGGATGCGCCGGCGCGGCAGCGGACGTTGCGGGCGATGATCGATTGGAGCTGGGAGCTGCTGGGCGGGGCCGAGCGGGTGGTGTTGCGGCGGTTGGCGGTGCAGGTGGGCGGGTGTTCGCTGGAGGCGGCCGAGCGGGTGTGCGCGGAGCCGGGGGTGGAGGTGCTGGAGGCGCTGGCCCGGCTGGTGGAGCGGTCGTTGGTGGTGCGGGCGGGGTCGCGGTACCGGTTGCTGGAGTCGGTGGCGGCCTACGGCAGGGAGCGGCTGCGCGAGGCGGGCGAGGAGGAGACGATCACGCTCCGGCACGCCCGCTACTACGCGGACCTCGCGGAACGGGCGGACCTGCGGGGCCCGGGGCAGCGCGAATGGCTGGCCAGGCTGGACGCCGAGAGCGCGAACCTGCGGCAGGCGCTCGCGGGGCCTGAGGCGCTGCGGCTGGTGAACGCGCTCGCCTGGTACTGGATCCTGCGCGGCCGGCTGGGCGAGGCGCGCCGGGCGCTGGCGGGGGCGCTGGCGGCGTACGACGGCGGGGATCACGGCGGGGATCACGGCGGGGATCACGGCGGGCGTCAGGGCGGGGACCCCGATGGGGAAGGTCGCCGGGCGGCGGCGCGGGCGTCGGTGTGGCTGGCCGGCGTCGAGATGTTGCTCGGCGAGCCCGGCCCGCCGGTCCGGTGGGGCGGGCTGGACGCGCCGGGCCGGGCGCTGGCCGACTGGCTGCTGAGCCACGTCCGCTGGGCGTACGGAGACCGCGTGGCGCACGAGGCGGCGGCCGACCGGGCGCTCGCCGCGTACGAGGAGCTGGGCGACCGGTGGGGCGTGGCGGCGGCGCTGTGCCTGCGCGCCAAGCTCGCCGTCGGCCGGGCCGACCTCGACGCCATGGAGCGGGACGGCGAGCGGGGCCTCGCGCTGTTCAGGGAACTGGGCGACGAGTGGGGCCAGATCGAGGCCATGGACGTGCTCGACCGGGCGGCCGAGATCCGCGGCGACTACGCGCGGGCGGCCCGGCTGCGGGAGGAGGGGCTGCGGCTGGCCGAGGAGCTGGGGTTCGAGGTGTCGTTCAAGCTGGCGGCGCTCGGCCGGATCGCGTTGCTGACCGGCGACCACGCGCGGGCCGACGACCTGCACGAGCGGGCCCGGCGGCTCGCGGTCGAGCAGGCCCACCGGTCCGCCGAGGAGAACGCCCTGCTGGGGCTGGCCCTGAGCGCGCGGCGGCAGGGGCGCTACGCGGAGGCGGAGGCGTACCTGGGGCCGGTGCTGGACTTCCTGCGGCGGGTCCGGGGGACGCCGGGGATCGCGTTCGTGCTGGCGGAGCTGGGGTTCGCCGCCGAGCAGCGGGGCGAGGCGGAGACGGCGCTGCGGCGGCAGCGGGCCGGCCACGAGGCCGCCCTGGCGACCGGCGACCCCCGCGCGGTCGCCCTGTCGCTGGAGGGGCTGGCGGGCGCGCTCTCGCTGTCCGGCGACGAGCTGGAGCCGGGCGCGCCGCAGCCGGGCCGGCGGGGGACGGATGGGTCGGAGCCGGGCGGCTGGCAGGGGGTGCGGGCGGCTCGGATGCTGGGGGCGGCGGCGGGGATCCGGCGGGCCGTGGGGGCGCCGCTGCCGCCCGGGGAGCGGTACGACGTGACCCGCGTCGCCGCCCGCCTGCGCGCCGCCCTGGGCGAGGCCGCGTTCGCGGCGGCGTACCGGGAGGGGGAGCGGGACCCGGCCCGGGAGCAGGCCGGATTCGCGCCGGAGGAGGGGCTGCTCAGGGAGAGGGCGCCTGGCTCAGGGGAGGGGGAACTCGGCGGTGACCTCCCAGGCGCCCTGCGGGGACGGTCCCGCGCGGAGCCGCCCGCCCAGGGCCTCCACCCGCTCGGCCATCCCGACCAGCCCGAACCCGCCGCCCAGACGCGACACCCGCGGGTCTGACGCCGAGCCGAAGTTGCGCACCCGCAGCACCACGGCCCGCTCGTGGCGCCGCAGGTCGGCCTCCACCCAGGCGGTCCGCGCCGCGTGCTTGCGGACGTTGGTCAGCGCCTCCTGCAACACCCGGTGCAGGGTGGTCATGACCTCGGGCTGGAGGGTGTGGTCGTCCAGCCCGGGGCCGATCTCGAAGGCCACCTTCGGCCCGTCGGCCGAGAACCGGTCGGTGAGCATCCGCAGGTCGGCGAGGGTGACGCCGGGCCTGCGGGCGGCGTCCTCCTCGGCGCGCAGCACCGTGACCATGCGCCGCATGGAGGTGAGCGCGTCCGAGCCGGCCAGGGCGATGGCGTCCAGCGCGGGCAGCACCGCCTCCGGCCGCTGCTCGGCCACGGTCCGGGCGGCCTGCGCCTGGACGACGATGCCGGTGATGTGGTGGGCGACCAGGTCGTGCAGTTCGCGGGCCAGCTCCAGCCGTTCGGCCCGGCGTACCGAGTGCACGGCCTCCGTCCGGCGTTCCTGCTGGAAGCGCAGGTAGCCGCCCGCCCCCGCGGCCAGCGACCACCCGGCGAACAGCAGGAACGAGAACGCCAGCCCCGCCCCCCGGTAGTCGCGCCCCACCGCCTCCGCCATCAGCACGACGAGCCCGCCGCCGGCCAGCGCCACGGCCCGCTGCACCGGTTCGACGTGCCGCAGCACGCCGATGAGGAGGATGAGCAGCGCGCCGGTCTCCGTCATGCCGGGGACGCCGTCGAGGTCGGCGCCGCCGACGACGGCGGACGTCGCGAAGGACAGGGTCAGCATGACGGCGTAGCCGTCGGCGCGGTGCCTGCGCCGCAGCGCCACGGCCGCGATCCCGGCCACGCCGCAGAGCAGCACCAGCCACTGCAGGCCGCCGACGGTGATCGCGAACGCCAGATCCACCATGAGCATGAGGCCGAGCCAGCCGAACATCGCCCATTCGCTCAGCCGGCGGACCCAGTAGATGAGGCGTGTGTTGTCCCCCACGCCCCTGAGCCTAGGACTCAGGTCGGACATCTCGTATCAACCGTTCGGCCGAGCCGGGCGCCCGGCAACCAGCCCTTCAGGGGAGGCGGCGGCGGGGAGGCGTGACGGATGCTGGAGAGGTCGGAAAGGGGACGGACATGGTTGCCATCGGGTTCGCGTTACTGGGGGTCGGGCTGGTCGTCGCGGTGCTGCTCGCGCTGGCCGACCCCGTGCTGGTCTCCCGTCTCGACGGGGAGCCGGCCGGGAGGACCGGGAAGCCGGGAACGTCAGAGGAGTCCGGCGTGGTGCGGCTCGCACCGCGCCAGGCAGGCGGCGGCGACCGCCGCGCGTCCGAGGCGGCCTGAGAGAACCGGCTCGCGCGGCGGGCATGGCGCGCGAGCCGCACGGGCGGCCGTCGGGGGACGGCGCCGCACGGCGGCCCGCGGTCCGGTGGGGACGGGACCGCGGGCCGCCGTCCGCACATGAGACCCAGGGCCGCGGGCCGCATCTGAGAGGGCCGCGGGCCGCCGCCCTTCCTGGGCGCCGGGGCCGGGCGGGCGTCCGTTAACGTGGCCCTATGAGCAACGGTTTTGAGACCCTGGCCATCCACGCAGGTCAGGAGCCCGACCCGCAGACGGGCGCGGTCGTGCCGCCCATCTACGCCACCTCCACCTACAAGCAGGACGGTGTGGGCGGCCTGCGTTCGGGATACGAGTACAGCCGCTCGGCCAACCCCACCCGCACCGCGCTGGAGGAGGCGCTGGCGGCCGTGGAGGGCGGCGCGCGCGGGCTGGCGTTCGCGTCGGGGCTGGCCGCCGAGGACACCCTCCTGCGCGCGGTCTGCAAGCCGCAGGACCACGTCGTCATCCCGAACGACGCCTACGGCGGCACCTACCGGCTCTTCGCGAAGGTGCACGAGCGGTGGGACCTCCACTACGACCCGGTCCCGCTGCACGACCTCGACGCCGTGGCCGCCGCGATGACGCAGAAGACGAAGGTCGTCTGGGTCGAGACGCCCACCAACCCGCTGCTCGGCGTCGCCGACATCGCCGCGCTCGCGCAGCTCGCCCACGACAACGGGTCGCTGCTGGTGGTGGACAACACCTTCGCCTCGCCGTACCTGCAGCAGCCGCTCGCGCTCGGCGCGGACGTCGTCGTGCACTCCACCACCAAGTACGTGGGCGGCCACTCCGACGTGGTCGGCGGGGCGCTGATCGCCGCCGACGCCGGGCTGGGCGAGGAGCTCGCCTACCACCAGAACGCCATGGGGGCGGTGGCCGGGCCGTTCGACGCCTGGCTGACGCTGCGCGGGCTGAAGACGCTCGCCGTGCGCATGGACCGCCACTGCGACAACGCCGAGCGCGTCGTCGACCTCCTGCTCGCGCACCCGCGCGTGACCGGCGTCCTCTACCCGGGCCTCGCCGAGCACCCCGGGCACGAGGTGGCGGCCAAGCAGATGCGGCGCTTCGGCGGCATGGTGTCGTTCCGCGTCGCCGGGGGCGAGGCGGAGGCGGTGGCCGTGTGCGACCGGGCCAGGCTGTTCACGCTGGGGGAGTCGCTCGGCGGCGTCGAGTCGCTGATCGAGCACCCGGGCCGGATGACGCACGCCTCGGCGGCCGGGTCGCCGCTTGAGGTGCCGGCCGACCTGGTGCGGCTGTCGGTGGGCATCGAGACGATCGACGACCTGCTCGCCGACCTCACGCAGGCGCTCGGCTGACGGCCGGGCCCGCCGTCAGGTGGGGACGACCATCAGGAAGAGGATCACCAGCCAGATCACGGACAGCAGCCCGCTGATCGCGGCGATCCGCCCGTTCTGCACCTTCGCGTCGTCGGTGGCCTCCTCGCTGGAGAGGGCCTTCACGGCGGTGCGGAGGTCGCGGTCGATGATCACGAGCAGCACGGCCGCCACGATGAACAGCGTCATCGAGGCCGTCATGTACCACTTGCCGAGCAGCCCGTCGCCGAGCACCGCGCCGAGCGCGAGCCCGAACACGAACACGCCGATCGCGCCGATGCTGTAGACCCGCGTCATGCGCTGGATGTTCTGCAGCGCGGGCACGTTCTTGTTCCTGATGACGCGGGGCGCGGCCATCGTCGCGGCGGTCACCGGGCCGATGGTGAAGATGGCGAAGCCGATGTGCAGCCAGAGAAGCAGGGACGACATGCCGCTGAGACTAGTCCCCGACGATCTCGGCCCGTGACTCGACACTCTCTTTGCTCACCGTGGAACAGCGCATGATGAGCTCCATGGCCGCGATCGTCACGGCCATCATGACGATGAGAAGAATCATGGCAATCATGGGCTCACCTCCTTCCCCGTGTCGGACGTAAATATCGTCCGGAATGACTAGACGGTCGTGCAACGGAATAAGTTCAGCGCGGGTATGGTTGGACACCGTTCCGTTTTGCTTACCGTCAGGGCACAAGGGGGTGCCGTCCGTGGCCATCAGGCATGTCGAGCCGTACAGCGACGAGTGGCTGCAGCAGCCGATCAGCTATGTGCGCCAGGTCGTCGATCAGCTCGGAGCCGAGGTGACGGACTGGTGGGAGGGCCCTTGCGACCCGCGCGACGCCACGCTCCTGCTCGCCGACGGCGGCGCGCTGGTGTGGGACGAGGAGAGCGGCTGGCGCCTCGGCGGCTACGTCGCCGGCGGCCCCGGCCGTCACACCGAGCTGTCCGGCGTCCGCTACCTGGGGCACGGCCTGCTGCCGCGCCCCGAGAGGGTGCCCGAGGCGCTGGCCGACGCCCGCGCCGGGGTGGGGGCCAGCACGGCCTGGCGCCCCTGCTACCGCTCCCACCGCAACTGCCGTGACGGGTTCGACCTGGCGCTGGCCTTCTACGCCCCGCTCGTCGGCGCCTGAGCCCGCGCGAGGCCGCCGAAGAAGCCGCGGATGTCCTCGACCAGCAGGTCGGGGGCCTGGACGGAGGCGAAGTGCCCGCCCCGGGGCGGCTGCGACCAGCGCACCACGCGGTGCGACAGCTCGGCCAGCCCGCGCAGCGCCTTGTCGCCGGGAAAGACCGCCACGCCCGTCGGCACGCCTGAGGGCGCCGGACGGGCGCCCCAGCCCTCGTCGCCGCTCTCGTAGTACAGGCGGGCCGCCGAGCCCGTGGTCGAGGTCAGCCAGAAGATCGTCAGGTCGGTGAGGAGCACGTCCCGGTCCACCGGGGCCTGCTCGCTCCTGCCCGGGTCCCAGTCCACGTACCACTCCAGGTTCCAGGCGAGCTGCCCCGCCGGGGAGTCGTTCAGCGCGTACGCCAGGGTCTGCGGCCTGGTGGACATCTGGGTGGCGTAGCCGGAGTGCGCGCGCCACCACTCCTGCTGCTGCCCGGCCCGCTCCCGCTCGGCCGGCGACAGCTTCTCCAGCTCGTCGGGGCCGACCGGGGTCGAGGCGTTCACCAGGGCGTTCACGTGCACGCCGAGGACCTGGCGCGGCGCCAGGCGGCCGAGCTCGGGCGCGACCAGGCTGCCGAAGTCGCCGCCCTGGGCGCCGTAACGTTCGTAGCCCAGCAGCCGCATCAGCTCGGCCCAGGCCCGCGCGACCCGGTTCACGCCCCAGCCGGGCTCCCGGGTGGGGCCGGAGAAGGCGAAGCCGGGCACGGACGGGATCACGAGGTGGAAGGCCGGCGCGCCCTCCGCGCCGTGCCCGCGGGGGTCGGTCAGCGGGCCGATGACGTCGAGGAACTCGTACACGGTGCTCGGCCAGCCGTGCGTGACGATCAGCGGGACGGCGTCCGGCTCGGGGGAGCGGACGTGCAGGAAGTGCACGTTCTGGCCGTCGATGGTCGTGGTGAACTGCGGGAAGGAGTTGAGCCTGGCCTCGTGGCGGCGCCAGTCGTAGCCGGTGTGCCAGTAGTGCACCAGCTCGCGCAGGTAGCCCTCGGCGACGCCGTACGACCAGCCGGCGCCGGGCAGCTCGCCGGGCCAGCGGGTGCGCGCCAGCCGGGCGTTGAGCTCGTCGAGGTCGGCCTGCGGGATGTCGATGTGGAACGGTTGCGGCGTCTGCATGCCTCCAGTCCTACGGCCGAACGAGGAAGGACAGCTTCCTCGTTCGGTCGTTCGGCGTCGGCGGGCCGCCCAGGTCAGGCCGAGCGCAGCACGAGCAGGATGTGCTCGGCGTCGCCGTGCCGCACGACGCCCTCCCGCTGGAAGCCGTGCCGTTCGAGCAGCCGCACCGACGCGGTGTTGCCCTCGTACGGGTCGGCGTACAGCGGGCGGACCTGCTCCTCGTCCAGGAACAGCCCGAGCGCGCGGGTGCCGATGCCGCGGCCCCAGAACTCGCGGCCCATCCAGTAGCCGATGAAGCGCCGCTCCTCCTCCCACCACGCCACCAGGTTTCCGGCGACCTGGCCGCCGACCTCGATGGCGCGCACCCGGTTGGCCGGGTCGCCGAGGACCCGGGTGCGCCAGTGGGTGAGGAAGCGCTCACGCGGCCGGGCCGGGAAGTGCGACCTCCGGCCGGCCTCCGGGTCCTGCTCCTGGGCCAGGAACACCTCCAGGTCCGATTCCTGCACGTCTCTGAGCCGCACGTCGTCCATGACGAGAGAGTCTGGCAGGCGGCACCGACAGAATCAGCGGGCCCGGCGGAGGCGCAGGAAGTCGCTGACCACGTACTCGCCCAGCCGGTCGGCGCTCGGCGAGAACACCCGGCCGCCGTTGCGCCGCGCCACCTCGTCCACGAACTCCTTCAGCCGGTCGTCGGCGGCCAGCATGAAGACGTTGATGGTGGCCCGCCGCCGGGTCATCTTGTCGATCTCGGCGAGCGTGAGCTCCAGCGTCTCGTGCGAGGGCGGCCACTCGAACGCCGAGCGGCCGTTGCGCATGAGGTGCGCGGTGGGCTCGCCGTCCGTGACGACCAGGACCACCGGCTCGAAGTCGGGGTGCCGGTCGAGGTGGCGGCCGGCGATGAGCAGGGCGTGGTGCAGGTTCGTGCCCTGGACCATGTCCCAGTCGAGCCCGGCCAGCTCGTCCGGCTGCAGCACCCGCGCGTAGTTGGAGAAGCCGATGATCTGCACGGCGTCCTGCGGGAACTTCGAGGCCACCAGCGCCTGGAGGGCGAGCGCGGTCTGCTTGGCGGCGGCCCAGGTGCCGCGCAGGGCCATCGAGTACGACAGGTCCACCAGCAGGCACACCGCCGCGGCCGTGCGGCGCTCGGTCTCGGCCACCTCGAAGTCGTCCACGGACAGCCGCACGCGCGCGTCGCCGGTGGCGACGCCGCCCCTGCGCACGCCGTTGACCAGGGTGCGGACCACGTCGATCGGCTGCTCGTCGCCGAAGCGCCACGGCCGCGAAGAGCCGGTCAGCTCGCCGGCCGAGCCCGCGTCGTGCTGGTCGTGGTCGCCGCGCCGGCCCGCGTCGAGCGAGGAGAACACCCGGCGCAGCGCGGTCTCGCCGAGCCGCCGCACCGCCTTCGGGGTCAGCTCCAGCTTGCCGCGGCGGCGCAGCAGGTAGCCCTGCTCCTCCAGCTCGCGCTCGATGCGCTTGAGCGCCTCCAGGTCGTCCACCGCGCTGCGGCCGAGCGCGCGGCGCACGGCGGCCTCGTCGACGTCGTCCAGCCGGGCGCCCGGGTAGTCCTGGCGCAGCGCGGTCTCGAGCTGGGTCAGGTCGGCCAGTTCCTCCAGCGCGGTGACCGCGTCGCCCATGCCCAGGGGCTCGTCGCCGGTGAGGCGTTCGGGGGCGTTCCAGGCGAGGTCGGGACGGCGGGCGTACAGGGACTCGCCGAGGCGGCGCATCTGGTCCGACAGGCCGGCCTGCTCCAGCGTCTGGTTGATGAGGTTGCTCAGCTCCTCGCGCTGACGCGGGGTCATCGAGGCCAGCATGCGCTGGGTGGCGGCGGCGCGGCGGGCCAGGATGTCGACCAGCTCGTCCAGGTTGCGGGGCTTCTCCGGGAACAGGTCGCCGTACTTGTCCATGAACGCGGCGAAGTCGTCCTGGGTGTGCTCGCCCCGGCTGTCCTTGTCCAGCATGTCGTTCAGGTCCGACATCATCTGCCGGACGCGTTCCATGGCCTGCGGGTCGGGGTTGGCCAGCGCGTCGCGCAGCCCCCTGAACTGGGCGTCCAGGACCTCGCGGCGCAGCAGGTCGCGCAGCTCCTCGAAGGTCTGGCGGGCGGCGTTGGAGCGCCACTCGTACGTGCTCAGCTCCTGGATGGCGCTGGCCGTGTCGTCGGGCAGCGCGTCGAGCCCGGCCTCGCGCAGGCGGGCGTCGTCGGACGGGTCGGGGAACAGCTCGGCCCGCTCCTGCCCGATGGCCTTGTCGAGCAGCGCCCGGGCCTTCTCCAGCGTGCCGTCGAGCCGGCCGCGCTCGCGCAGGTCGCGGCGGCGCCGCCGGACCTCCCGCAGCATGTCGTCCAGCCCGCGGCGGTCCTGGGCGCCGGGCAGGCCCCGCTTGAGCAGGTCGCGCAGGGCGTGGACCGGCGTCGAGCCCGACAGGATCGCGTCGCCCATCTCGTCGAGCGCCGCCCGCACGTCGTACGGGGGAGCGAGGGGGTCGGGGCCGTCGTGGTACTCGCCATAGCGGTAGGCCATCACCACACCACGCTAACCCGGAATGTCCGTCTCCGCGCCCCCCGCGGGCCGCCTGGCCCTACGCGTCCCCGAACACCTCCCAGACCTCGTCGATGCCGCCGGTCTCCGGCGACCAGCGGAGCTGGGCGAGCACCGGGTGCTTGACCGGCTTCAGTGCCCTGGTCAGGTCGGCGGGGGTGCAGGACTTCTTGCCGAGGCCGTCGCGGCCGGCGTTGACGGGCCGGCCGGCCAGCCAGCCGTCGCCGCAGCGGGCGGTGGTCCGGTAGAAGGACGTGAGGTAGGAGTAGCCCAGCTTGTACGTCTTTCCGCCGCTCGCGAACAGCACCGTGCGGTCGTCGACGCGCTTGATCGTCCCGCGTCCGGTGCGCGGGTCCGGCCACTTGTCCACCAGGATCTCGTTGACCTTCACGGCCTGCCCGCCCCGGTACTCCACGCGCAGCGGCGCCGGCCCGCGCTGGAGCGCGGCGGTCAGGTCGGCGGGCGCGCACGCGGTGCGGCCGAGGCCCTTGGCGTCGACCGCGACCCGCCCCTCGGTCTCCTTCAGGTCGCAGGCCACGGTGACCCGGCCGAAGGCGGCCTTCGCGTAGCCGAGCCGGACCTCCCTGGCCCCGGCGACGGGCTTGAGCCGGTAGCCGAGGAAGCCCTTCCGCTTCACGAACGTGGCCGACTTCGGCACGATCCGGAGGTGGCCGGCGCCGTCCGGCCACGCGTACCCGTACACGACCCGGTTCGCCGTCGCGGTCGCCTGCGCGGGCACGGCGAAGGCGCCCACGGCGAGAGCGGCGGCGGCACAGACAGCGGCACGGACAAGCGAACGGCGCATGGGTGGTCTCCCCCGTCAAAAGCGATCAGCCAACCACTTTGACGCGAAAGACCCCGCAAGCGTTCACGTGCGGTAGACGGCCGTCCCGTCAAGGTCTTCCTTCGACAGCCGCCGCATGAGGTAAAGCCCCTCCAGCGCGAACTCCAGCGCCGCCGCCGCGTGCCCGGGCGACTCCTCGCCCGCGCCCATGCCCAGCCTGGACATGATCCTGGCCAGCCCCGGCACCGGGCCCATGCGGTGCAGCAGCTCACCGGCCGGGATCAGCTCGCCGGACTCGACCTGGGTGCCCTCGGCGAACTTGTCGGTCACCGCCGACAGGTCCATGCCGCCCAGCCGGCCGCGGAACGTCTCGGCCGTCGCCCGCCGCAGCAGATGGGCCAGGATCTCGGTCTCCCTGCCCTCCTCGCTGACCTCGAACTCGACCTTGCCCCGCAGGCTGTGCACCACGCAGGCCAGGTCGACCACGCGCGTGACGGCCTGCTCCTCGCCCGCGATCGCGGCGCGGCGCACGGCGGAGGCCATGGCCGTCTCGGCGGCGGCGATCGAGAAGCGCGCGGACACGCCGGAGCGGGCGTCCACGGCCGTGGACTCGCGGACCAGCCGGGTGAAGCGGGCGATCACCTCGATCAGGTGCTCGGGGAGGTCGGCCCCGATGTCCGGCACGGACTCCTGGCGGATGAGCGTCAGCTCGTCCTCGACGGTCAGCGGGTAGTGGGTGCGGATCTCGGCGCCGAAGCGGTCCTTCAGCGGGGTGATGATCCGGCCGCGGTTGGTGTAGTCCTCGGGGTTGGCGCTGGCGATGAGCAGGAGGTCGAGCGGCAGGCGCAGGTTGTAGCCGCGCACCTGGATGTCGCGCTCCTCCAGCACGTTGAGCAGCGACACCTGGATGCGCTCGGCGAGGTCGGGCAGCTCGTTGACGGAGAAGACGCCCCGGTTGGTGCGCGGCACGAGGCCGTAGTGGACGGTCTCGGGGTCGCCCAGCGTGCGCCCTTCGGCGATCTTGATGGGGTCGACGTCGCCGATCAGGTCGCCGACGCTGGTGTCGGGGGTGGCCAGCTTCTCGCCGTAGCGCTCGTCGCGGTGCTTCCAGGCGACCGGCAGCTCGTCGCCCAGCTCGCGCGCCAGCGCGCGGCAGCGGGTGCAGACCGGCGCGTACGGATGGTCGTTGATCTCGCACCCCTCGACGACCGGCGTCCATTCGTCGAGCAGCCCGGTGACGGTGCGGATGAGCCGGGTCTTGCCCTGGCCGCGCTCGCCCAGGAGGACCAGGTCGTGCCCGGCGAGGAGGGCCCGCTCCAGATGCGGCAGGACCGTTTCGTCGAAGCCGACGATGCCGGGGAAGCGCGGCTCACCCGCCCGCAGCCTGGCCAGCAGGTTCTCCCTGACCTCGGCTTTCACGGTGCGGTGGACGTGGCCGCTCTCCCGCAGCTCGCGGAGAATACGTGGCTGTGGCTGATGCACGGGTTCGAGACTACGTCCCCTGAGGGGAATGTGGCAGGGCCTTCCGCAACCAGCGGAGATTTCGGATCTTGACTATTGCGTGACGGTTCGTGTGCGTGCTTGTCCCTTTAGTGGGGAGAATCCGGACCTAGGGAACTTGGACATGTCGAGGGAGGCGAGACGCGTGGCCTTGATGACGAGCCGGTTCGCCGACGGCCTCGCCGTGGGTTCCGACCTGGTGGTGGCCGCGCAGAACGCCGTCGGCCGGGCCCTGTCGAGGCTCAGCGGTCAGGCGGACCTGGTCTGCTTCTTCATCTGCGGCGACGACCCGGACGACGTCGCCCGGGCCGGTCAGGCCGCGATGGAGCTCGCGCCCGGCGCGCACGTGATCGGTTGCAGCGCCACGGGGGTGATCGGCGACGGGCAGGGGGTGGAGCTGACGCCCGCCGTGAGCGCCTGGGCGGCGACCCTGGAAGGGGCCAGGCTCACCACGTTCGCGCTGGACACGCTGGCGGCCGAGGACAAGTTCGTGGTCGTCGGGCTGCCCGAGCGCAGCCCGGACGACCACGTGGCGATCCTGCTGTCCGACCCGTACAGCTTCCCGACCGACGCCTTCGTCGAACGCTCGGTGGACGTGCTCGGCGACCTGCCGCTCATCGGCGGCCTGGCCAACGGGCTCCAGGGGCGCGGCTCGGTGCGGCTGTTCGCGGACGGCAAGGTCTACCGTGAGGGCGCGATCGGCGTGCTGCTCAGCGGGCCGCTGAAGGTGAGCACCGTGGTCAGCCAGGGCTGCCGGCCGATCGGGCCCAGCATGGTGGTCACCGCGTCGGAGGAGAACCTGCTGCTGGAGCTGGCCGGGCAGCCCGCCCTGGCCCGGCTGGAGGACATCGTCAGCGACCTGGACGAGGACGACCGCGAGCTGGTCGCCGCCGGCCTGCAGATCGGCATCGCCATGGACGAGTACGCCGAACGCCACGAGCGCGGCGACTTCCTCATCCGCGGCGTGATCGGCATCGACCCCGAACGCGAGGCCGTCGCCATCGGCGACATCGTCGAGATCGGCCGCACCGTGCGCTTCCAGGTGCGCGACGCCGCCACCGCCGACGAGGACCTGTACGACGTCCTGGACGCCCACCGCGAACAACTCGGCCGGGTGGACGGGGCGCTGCTGTTCTCCTGCAACGGACGCGGGTCGGCGATGTTCGGCACCGCCGACCACGACCCCGTCGCGCTGCGCGACACGCTCGGGCCGATCGGGGTGGCCGGCTTCTTCGCCGCCGGCGAGGTCGGGCCCGTCGCCGGGAACAACCACGTGCACGGTTTCACCGCCTCCGTCCTGGTCTTCTCCAGCCTGTCGGGCACGCCATGAGCCTCCACTCCGGCCCGGCGGGCCGGCGGTGATCCTCGCGATCGACGTCGGCGGCACCAAGATGGCCGCCGGGCTCGTGACCTCCGACGGCACGGTGACCGGCACCGTACGGACCGCCACCCCGCAGAGGGCCTCGGCCGAGGTGCTGTGGCGGACGCTCATCGACCTCGTCGACCCCCTGGTGGAGGGGCAGCGGCCGGACGGGGTGGGGGTCGGCTGCGGCGGGCCGATGTCCTGGCCGGACGGCGAGGTCTCGCCGCTCAACATCCCCGGCTGGCGCGGCTTCCCGCTGCGCGCCCGGCTCGCCGCGCGCTTCCCCGGGCTGCCGGTGCGCCTGCACAACGACGCCGTCTGCCTGGCCGTGGCCGAGCACTGGCGCGGGGCCGGGCAGGGGAGCGCCGACATGCTCGGCATGGTCGTCTCGACCGGCGTCGGCGGCGGGCTCGTCCTGGACGGGCGGCTCGTCAACGGCGGCACCGGCAACGCCGGGCACATCGGGCACGTTATCGTCGAGCCGGACGGCGGGCCGCGCTGCGGGTGCGGCGGGTACGGCTGCCTGGAAGCGGTCGCCCGCGGCCCGGCCCTCGTCGCGTGGGCCCTCGCCCACGGCTGGCACCCCACCACCGGGACCGCGCCCACCCCTTCGGCTGCGGCCACTTCTTCGACTGGGGCCGCTTCTTCGGCTGCGGCCACTTCTTCGGCTGCGGCCACTTCTTCGACTGGGGCCGCTTCTTCGGCTGCGGCCACTTCTTCGACTGGGGCCGCCCCTTCGACTGCGGCCGCCCCTTCGACCTCAGCGGTCGCGCCGGCCGGCCGGACCGGGCCGGCCGCTCCCGCAGGGGCCGGCGCGCCCGCCCCCGGGGGCGCGCAGGGGGCGTCCGGTGCCGTCGTGCTCGCCGATGCGGAGCCGGAGCCGGAGCCGAGCGGTGCCGGGCGCACCGGTCGAAGGACCGGCGGCCCCGGCGAGCGGACCGTCGGAGACGTGCTGACGGGCCACCGAGCCGGTGACCGGCCCGATGAGTGGCCCGATGAGCGGGCCGGTGATCGGGCGGGTGGTCGAGCAGGTGGTTGGGCCGGTGATCGGGCGGATGGTCGAGCGAGTGATCGGACCGGTGATCGGGCCGGTGATCGGGCCGGTGATCGGGTGGGGGATCGGGCAGCGGCCGGGGACCCGTACCGGGAGGACCGGGCCGTCACCGCGCGGCAGCTCGCCGCCGACGCCCGCGCCGGCGACCCGGCCGCGGTGCGGGCGATGCGCCGCGCCGGGCGGGCGCTGGGCATCGCGATCGCCTCCGCCACCCACCTGTGCGACCTGGACGTCGTCACCATCGGCGGCGGCCTGTCGCAGGCGGGGGAGCCGCTGTTCGGCCCGCTGGAGGAGGCGCTGCGCGAGCACGCCCGCATGGGGTTCGCCCGCCGCGTGAAGGTCCTGCCCGCCGCCCTGGGCCAGGAGGCGGGCCTCATCGGCGCCGCCGCCCTGCTCCTGGCCGCCGGCAGCTACTGGACCCCGCCCGCCAACCCCTGAGACGAGGGCCCGGAGGCCCGGCGGCTCGCTGCTCGGGAAGGGAGAGCCGCCGGGCCGTCCGGGGGTGAGGGTGTCAGCCGGTCTCCTCGTTCAGACCCGGACCGTCGCCTTCGTGGGTGCGCAGGCTCGGCCCGTCGTCCTTCTTCCCTTCGTCCGTGCCGCCCCCTCCGGATGACGGCAGCGGCAACGAGGTGGGCGCGCAGGGCGCCACCTCGCCTTGCACCACCGAGAGCGAGGTGGCCGTGGGCGGCCGGTCGTCGCCGTCCTTGCTCTTGGTCACCGCCAGCACGAGCGTCGCTCCCGCCGGCACCTGCCCCTTCATGATCGCGAAGGAGATCCCGTCGCCGCTCCGCCCGATCCGGCCGGAGAACCTGCCGGCCAGGTCCGCGGGCCGGCCGCGCACGGCCTGGCAGGTCTGCCCTTCCGGCAGGTAGTCCACGACCGCCTTGACGCCGTTGCGTCCCAGCTCGGCCGCCAGCCCGCCGGGGTCGGTGAAGGCGCTGATCCGCACGTCCACCGTCCCGTCGGCCGCCTTGGTGACGGCGTACGCGGGCTGCTGGAAGACGGTCCCGCCGAGCGCCACGACCGCCGCCGCGGCCGCCGCCACGCCCGCGACCGCGAAGCCCAGCCGCCGTCCGCGGCCCGTCCGCGCCTGCTCCATCGGGGGTGTCGCCGTGGTCGTCATGATGTCGTCCGCCGTTCTCGTGGTGATCTCCGACTTGAGTGCACTGAGAAGGCGCTCCTCGAAGCTGCTCATGCCTGTCGTCCTTCCAGGTACACGGATGCCGGCGAAGCGACGTCCGCCAGGGCCCGGCGGGCCCTGTGCAGCCTGACCCGGGCGGTCACCTGCCCGATCCCCAGTGCCGCGGCGGCCTCCTTCAGGCTGAGCTGGTCGATCGCCACGAGCTCCAGCACGGCGCGCTCGCCCTCGGGAAGCCCGGCCAGGGCCTCCCAGGCGCTGCGCATGCGGCGCTCGGCGTCGATCCGCTCCTCCATGCGGGTGAGGTCGTCGTCGTCCATCAGCCGCCGGCCGGCCAGCCTGCCGCCGGCGCGGGCCTCCCTGGCCGCGCGCCGGTGCTGGGCCGACACGACGTTGCGGGCGATGCCGTACAGCCAGGCCACCTCGCTGCCACGGCCGGGGACGTAGGTGTGCGCCGAGTCCAGCACCGCCACGAAGATGTCGGCCGTCAGGTCCGCGGCGAGGTGCGGGTCGCTCACCCGCCGCGTCACGAACCTCAGCACGGCCTCGACGTGACGGCGGTAGAAGGCCTCGAAGGCCGCGGGGTCCTCATTGAGGCGCATGCCCCACTCCCTGTTCGTCGTTCGCCTTACACCTTTACTTGGCTCGGCCGACGAGAAACGTTGCCGCCCTGGTCAGGACGGGCGTCGGGGCTGGAAGAGCCAGGCGTCGAAGAGCGGGCCGAGGTCCTTGCCGGACATCCGCTCGGCGAGCGCGACGAACTGGTCGGTCGTGACGTGGCCGTAGCGGTGCTCGGCGGTCCAGGTGCGCAGCAGCGCGAAGAACGTCTTGTCGCCGACGGCCTTGCGCAGGGCGTGCAGGGTCATCGCGCCGCGCGTGTAGACGGACTGGTTGAACAGGTCGTTGGGCTTGGCGCGGCCCGGCGGGTAGGCCCACATGGGGTCGTCGGCCGGGCGGGCGAGGTTCTGGGCGAAGCTGGCCTCGGCGGTGCCCTTGCCCTTGTGCTCGGCCCACAGCCACTCCGCGTACGTGGCGAAGCCCTCGTTGAGCCAGAGGTCCTGCCACCGCCGGATGCTCAGGCTGTTGCCGAACCACTGGTGGGCCAGCTCGTGGGCGATGATGGTCTCGTCGGGGTCGAAGCCGCCGTACATCGGCTTGGTCTGGTTCTCCAGGGCGTAGCCGGCGGCGTAGTCGTCGACGACGCCGCCGGTGGAGTCGAACGGGTAGGGGCCGAACACGGTGGCCCAGTAGTCGGTGACCTCGCCGGAGGTCTCGTAGACGTGGTCCAGCGACTTCTTGAAGGCCGGATCGACGGCGGCGATCACCGGGGTGCCCGCGCCGGAGCGGCCCTCGCGCAGCTCGAAGCGCCCCAGCGTGGCCGTGGCGAGGTAGGTGACCATCTGCCGCCGCTCGCGCCAGCGCCACGTGGTGCGGCCGTTGGCGGTGGCGGGGCGGCCGGTCAGCTCGCCGTTGGCGAGGGCGGTGACGCCGGCCGGCACGGTGATGGCGAAGTCGAAGGTGGCCTTGTCGGCGGGGTGGTCGTTGGCGGGGAACCAGGTCTTGGCGCCGTCGGGCTCGGCGGCGACGAACGCGCCGTCGGCGGTGGGGATGAAGCCGTAGACGCCGAGGTTGTCGGCGTCCTGGACGGGTGCGGGCACGCCGGCGTAGGCGACCTCGACGGTGAAGCGGGCGTCGTCGCCGATCGCGCGGGCCGGCCGGACGGTGAGCTCCTGGCCCTGCCGGGAGAAGCCGGCCGGCGCGCCGTCGACCGTGACCTTGCTGACCTCGAAGCCGGACAGGTCGAGGTTGAAGCTCGACAGGGCCTGCGTGGCGGCGGCCTCGATGGTGGTGACGCCCTCCAGCCGCTTGGTGGCGGGCGTGTAGTCGACCGCGATGGCGTAATGGGCGACGTCGTAGCCGCCGTTGCCGTCCCTGGGGAAGTCGGCGTCGCCGATGCCGGGCGCGCCGGCGCGGGCGTCGGAGACCGTCCGCGCCTCGGCGGTGGAGGGGCCGGCGGACGGGGGCGGCTGGTCCGCGGGCGCGCAGGCGAGCGCGCTGACCAGCGCCGCCAGCAGCGCGACGCCGCGCCTTCTGTAACGCATCCCCGAACCAGCCCCCTTCGATTCGTGACCAGAATATTACGCAGTGTCAGGCGCCGGCGCCGGCGGCGGCCCTGGTGGCCTGGTCGTGCGGCGCCTGCCCGCGGGGATCGAAGAGGACCCGGCCGGGGTCCAGGGGCCGGCCGGCCCGCGGGCGGCGTCGTGACGGGTCTGGTGGTGGTGGCGATCCCATATGGTGCTGATCGCCCAGGACAAGTCGGGACAAACTAAAGGTTGCCCCTGCGTTCCTGCTCCCGCTCGATGGCCTCGAAGAGGGCCTTGAAGTTGCCCTTGCCGAAGCCGAGCGACCCGTGCCGCTCGATCAGCTCGAAGAACACCGTGGGGCGGTCCTGCACCGGCTGGGTGAAGATCTGCAGCAGGTAGCCGTCCTCGTCGCGGTCCACGAGGATACGGCGCTTCTTCAGCTCCTCGATCGGCGCCCGCACCTGCCCGATGCGCTCGCGCAGCTCGGGGTCGTCGTAGTACGAGTCGGGCGTGTCGAGGAACTGCACGCCGGCCGCCCGCATGTGGTCGACCGTGGTGATGATGTCGTTGGTGGCCAAAGCGATGTGCTGCACGCCGGGGCCGCCGTAGAACTCCAGGTACTCGTCGATCTGCGACTTCTTGCGGCTGACGGCCGGCTCGTTGAGCGGGAACTTGACCTTGCGCGTGCCGTCTGCCACCACCTTCGACATGAGCGCTGAGTACTCGGTCGCGATGTCGTCGCCGATGAACTCGGCCATGTTCGTGAAGCCCATCACCTTGCGGTAGAACTCCACCCACTCGTCCATCTTGCCCAGTTCGACGTTGCCGACGCAGTGGTCCACGGCCTGGAACAGCCGGCCGGTCCGCGTCGCGGGCGGGGCCACCAGCGGCTCGGCGGGGGCGTAGCCGGGCAGGTAGGGGCCGCCGTAGTTGGCGCGGTCGACGAGCGTGTGCCGGGTCTCGCCGTACGTGGCGACGGCCGCGAGCACCACCTTGCCGTGCTCGTCCTCCAGCGTGTACGGCTCCTCCAGCCCCCGCGCCCCCTGCTCGACGGCGTGCCGGTAGGCGCCCTCCACGTCGGGCACCTGGATGGCCAGGTCGATCACCCCGTCGCCGTGCTCGGCCACGTGCCGTGCCAGGTCCGTGCCCGGCCGGATCGAGGCCCGGAACTCGAAGGTGGCGCTGCCCGAGGTCAGGACGTAGGCGGCGGTGTCCGGGCTGCCGTTCTCGGGGCCGCGGTAGGCCACCAGCTTCATGCCGAAAGCGGTCGAGTAGTAGTGGGCGGCCTGCCGCGCGTTGCCGACGGCGAACACGACGGCGTCCATGCCGTTGACCGGAAAGACATCACTCATACGCCCAACTGTTGATATGGCTGGACGAGTTGCGCAAGAGTTACCTGAAAGAGTGGACAATCTGCCTAGCCTATGGCCGGCCGGTCCGCTATTTCTGTACAGCATGACGACGATCGACGATCTCGACGCCCGGCTCATCGCGCTGCTGACCGCCGAGCCCCGCCTCGGCGTGCTGGAGTGCTCCCGCCGCCTCGGCGTGGCGCGCGGCACCGTCCAGGCCCGGCTCGACCGGCTGACGGCGCGCGGCGTCGTGACCGGTTTCGGCCCCGACGTCTCGCCCGCCGCGCTCGGCTACGACGTCACCGCCTTCGTCACCATGGAGATCCGCCAGGTCGCCGGGCACGACCCGGTCGCCGACCGGTTGGCGCGCATCCCCGAGGTGCTGGAGGTGCACACGATCACCGGGGCCAGCGACCTGCTCTGCCGGGTGGTCGCGCGGACGAATGCGGATCTGCAGCGAGTTATCGATCAAATAGTGGATGTCCAGGGAGTGTTGCGGACTAATTCGATCATTGCCCTGGACACCCCGGTTCCCTACCGAGTGCTGCCCTTGGTCGCCGATGTTCCACGCCGTGAGGGCCGCCCGACGTAGTATCGGTATGGGACGGGGCACCGGTGTCGATCGTTTACCCTTGGCGTTTGCCCAGCTTGCAGGCTTACGACTGAGGGGGGTCGAAGGTGCGAAGGGGTAGAGGAGACGGAATGCCGAAACGGCGGATTCTCCGGCTTCTGCTGATTTGTATAGGGGCTGGATTCCTCGTTCTCGTCGGGCTTTTCGCGGTCGCGTGGGCCATGACTCCTATTCCCGACACCACCCAGAAGCAGGCCACCGCGCAGGGCTCGGTGATCTATTACCGCGACGGCAAGACCGTCCTCGCCCGGCAGGGCGTCGACCGCAAGGTGGTCGAGCTGTCCAAGGTGCCCGAGCACGTGCGCGAGGCGGTCATCGCGGCCGAGAACCGCTCGTTCTACGAGGACGCCGGCGTCTCGGTCAAGGGCACCGCGCGGGCCGTCTGGTCCACCGTCAGCGGCCAGCAGCTCCAGGGCGGCTCCACGATCACCCAGCAGCTCGTCCGCAACTACTACAGCGGCCTGAGCCAGGAGCGCTCGGTCACCCGCAAGTTCAAAGAGATCCTCATCGCGATGAAGGTCGACCAGTCCAAGTCGAAGGACTGGGTGCTGGAGCAGTACCTCAACACCATCTACTTCGGCCGCGGCGCCAACGGCGTCCAGTCGGCCGCCCGCGCCTACTTCGGCAAGGACGTCGAGGACCTCAGCGTGGCCGAGGGCGCCTACCTCGCCTCGGTGATCCAGCAGCCGAGCCGCTTCGCCGACCCCGAGGGCGCCGACCTCCAGGCGGCGCAGGCCCGCTGGAGGTCGGTGGTGCAGGCCATGGGCCAGATCGGCGCGCTGACGCCCGAGCAGGTGGCCGCCCAGAGGTTCCCCGAGCTGATCGCGCCGAAGAAGCCGTTCGAGCTGAAGGGCCAGACCCGCTACATGCTCCAGCAGGTCACCGACGAGCTCAACCGGCGCGGCTACACCGACGAGGAGATCAACAGCGGCGGGCTCAAGATCGTCTCGACGTTCGACAAGAAGCTCATGGCGGCGGCCGAGCGGGCGGTCAAGGAGGTGCTGCCGGACAACACGCCGAAGAAGGTCCGCACCGGGCTCGCGGCGGTCGACCCGGCCACCGGCGAGGTGGTCGCCTTCTACGGCGGCGACCCCGACCGCTACGACTACGACAACGCCTTCTCGGCCAAGGTCATGGCGGGCTCGACGTTCAAGCCGTACACGCTGGCCGCCGCGCTCGACAACGGCTTCGACCTGTCCACCCGCGTCAACGGCAACTCGCCGCTCCGGGTGGCCTCCGCCGACAAGCCCATCCCCAACGACAGCGGCCGCTCCTACGGCCAGATCAACCTGGTGCAGGCCACCCAGAACTCGGTCAACACCGCCTTCGTCGACCTCGGGCAGAAGGTCGGTCTCGACAAGGTGGCCGAGACCGCGGAGGCGGCCGGCATCCCGGCGAGCCAGCTCACCCAGCGCACGGCCGCGTCGTTCCCGCTCGGCGTGTCGTCGGTCAGCGCCGTCCAGAACGCCTCCGGCTTCTCCACCTTCGCCAACAAGGGCGTGCACGTGGAGGCGCACGTGCTCAGGTCGGTCACCGACAGCGAGGGCCACAAGGAGGTCGTCAAGCCCGCCGAGATCAAGGTGGTCGGCGAGCAGGCGGCGGCCGACGCCACGTACGCGATGCAGCAGGTCGTCAAGTACGGCACCGGCACCGCCGCCCGCCTCTACGACCGGCCGGTGGCCGGCAAGACCGGCACCACGGACGACTCGCGCTCGGTGTGGTTCAACGGGTTCACGCCGCAGCTCGCGGTCGCGGTCGACATGTTCCGCGACGACAACGCCACGGTGAAGATCCCCGGGTACGGCACGCAGTTCGGCGGCCAGCTCCCCGCGCAGATCTGGCGGGCGTTCATGACCGAGGCCATGGCGGGCGAGCCGGTCGAGGAGTTCCCCGAGCCGTCCGAGTACGGCTACGGCGGCGACGGCTGGTCCCCGTCCTACCGGGGCCGTGGCGACGAGCCGCAGCAGGACGCGACGCCGCCGTCCCGCGACTGGAACACGCCGGAGCCCGGCCCGAGCGAGCCGGCCTTCACCGACGCGCCGCCCACCCAGGACCCCGGCGACAACCGGCAGAACGAGCCGAACGGCCGCAACAACGAGCGCGGTGACCAGCCCGAGCAGACCGACCAGCCGTTCCAGGACCAGCCCGACCAGCCCTCCACGGGCACCGACCAGGGCCCCTCAGGCTTCGACCGCACCAACGGCCCCAACGGCTGACCCGCGCCGCCGGCGCGGGCGGTCACGCGCCCGCCGTCACGCGCCCGCCGTCACGCGCCCGCCGTCACGCGCCCGCCGTCACATGCCCGTCAGCTCGGCCCGCAGCGCCTCCACGCTCGTCACCGGCATCCGGCAGGTGAAGCCCCGGCACACGTAGGCCGCCGGGGCCTCGCCGATCGGCCCGCGCCCCTCCAGCAGCGCCGGGAACACGCCCTCGCCCGGCACCACCGCCTCGCCCGTGCCGCCGCGCGTGGCCGCGTCGCCGTCGCCCAGCGCGACCACCAGCCCGGGGACGTCGGCCAGCAGCGCCTCCCGGTGCAGCGCCGCCCGCCGCGGGTCGCCGGGCGCGCCGACGATCGCCACCTCCACCGGCCCGTCGAGCGCCGCCCGCGCCACGGCGAGGCCCCAGCCCGCGAACCGGGCGTGCCCCTCGGCCAGCACCGACACCGCGCCGAGCGCCGCCTCGGCGGCCTCGCGGTGCCGGGCCGAGCCGGTCAGGGCCCCGTACGCCAGCAGCGCGCCGGCCGCCGCGAACTGCCCGGACGGGGTGGCGTTGTCGGTCGGGTCCTGGGGGCGCTGGAACAGCCGCTCGGCGTCGTCCGCGGTGTCGTAGAAGCCGCCCGCGCCGTCGGCGAAGCGGTCGAGCACGACGTCGAGCAGCGTGCCGGCCAGCCGCAGCCAGCGGGCCTCGCCGGTGACCCCGTAGAGCGCGATCAGGCCCTCGGCCACGTCGGCGTGGTCCTCCAGCACCCCGGCGTTCGTGCCCGCCCGGCCGTCCTTGGACGTGCGCAGCAGCCGGCCGTCCACCATGTGGACGCGCTCCAGCAGCTCCGCCGCCCGCCGGGCCGCCGCGACCAGGTCGGGCCGCTCGAACACCGTGCCCGTCTCGGCCAGCGCGGCGATGGCCAGGCCGGTCCAGGCGGCCACCACCTTGTCGTCGCGGCCGGGGCGCACCCGCCGCTCCCTGGCCGCCAGCAGCCGCTCGCGGACCCGCTCGTAGCGCTCGGGGTCGTCGGGGTCGCGGAGGAGCTGCAGCACCGACGTGCCGTGCTCGAACGTGCCGGTGACCTCGAACAGGCCCGCCGCCCACCGCCCGTCGTCCTCGCCCAGCGCCTCGCGGAGCTGCTCGGGCGTCCAGACGTAGAACCTGCCCTCGACGCCCTCGCTGTCGGCGTCGAGGGCCGAGGCGAAGCCGCCCTCCGGGGTCGTCATCTCGCGCAGCAGCCAGCCGGCCGTCTCCAGCGCCACGCGCCGGGCCTGCTCGCCGCCGCCCGCCTTCCACCAGTGGGTGTAGACGCGCAGCAGCAGCGCGTTGTCGTAGAGCATCTTCTCGAAGTGCGGCACGACCCAGCCGGCGTCCACGCTGTAGCGGGCGAAGCCGCCGCCGAGCTGGTCGTACATGCCGCCGCGGGCCATCGCCTCCAGGGTCTTGCCGCTCATCTCGCGCTCGCCCGCGCGCAGCAGGAACTCCAGCACCATGGACGGCGGGAACTTCGGCGCGCCGCCGAACCCGCCGCGCACCGGGTCGAACGACTCGCGCAGGTTGGCCACGGCCCGCGCCAGCGTCTCCTCGGAGGGCAGCGGGCCGCTGGGCAGCGTGGTGCCGGAGCCGAGCGCCTCCACCACCTTCGCGCCCTGGCTCAGCACCGACTCGCGGTCGCCCGTCCACACCCTGTGGACCTCCTGCAGCAGGCGCTGGAAGTGAGGGCGCGGGAAGTAGGTGCCGCAGAAGAACGGGTGGCCCTCGGGCGTGGCGAACACCGTCATCGGCCAGCCGCCCTGCCGGGTCATGGCCTGGGTGGCGCCCATGTAGACGGCGTCCACGTCGGGCCGCTCCTCGCGGTCGACCTTGATGTTGACGAAGTGCTCGTTCATCAGCCGGGCCGTCGCGGGGTCCTCGAAGCTCTCGTGCGCCATGACGTGGCACCAGTGGATGTCAAGAAGCGAGTAACCAATGGCAGGATGAGTACCCCACACTGATCAACAGGGGTACGTCCCGCCTACTCGCTTCTTGCATCGCCTCCTCTCCCCAAGGCCACCAATCAACTGGGTTGTTGGCGTGCTGGAGGAGGTAGGGAGAAGTCTCTCTACCAAGCCTGTTCATGCGATCAGGCTCTCACACCACCGGTCAGAACAGCACGATGCGGGTGAGCAGCACCTGCTGATTCTTCCTGTCGATCCGATACTCGGCGATGCCGTATCCCTTGGGGATGAGGATCTCGCGCCAGTCGGGGTCGGCTTCGACCTGGTCACTGCCCGCGAGCCACGGGTCCTCGCAGATGGCAACGGTCAGTGCCGCGACAGTCGAGAACACTTCAGCTGCAACCGATGGGTCGGCGAGCGTGTCAGCCACGACCTCCGACGGGATCACAGGCCATAGGTCGTCCTCGTTCACTGGAGGCCGCGCTCCTGCCGTCGGCGCAGAACTTCATCCATGGTGGTAGTAGGAAGGGTCCCGGCTTCGGCCGCCGCTCGAATGCGGTCACGATCGGGGTCGGTATCGAGCATCGCGCGCCCCCACCAGGCGTTGAGAACTCCGTCCAGCTCCGGGCCCTGTTGGGCTTCCAGGAGTTCGGCGAAGAACTGCGCGCGGCGGCTGCCTCGCAGCGCATTGGAGATCCCGCCGATCGTCCGCGGCACCCTGGGGTGGTCCGCTGTGACACCGTGGACAGGCTGAGCGCTCATGACACCACCTTTCACGCTGTTCAGCGTACGTCCTGATCCCAACTACCCGCAGGAATCTCTTGGCACCAGTGGCAGGCGGAGTAGCCGACGCTGATGAGCAGCGGCACGTCCCGCCGCCGGGCCTCCGCGAACGCCTCCTCGCCCCACGGCCACCAGTCGACCGGGTTGTCCGCGTGCTGGAGCAGGTAGGGAGAGGTCTCACCGCCGAGCCTGTTCATAAGATCAGGCTCTCACACCGCGGCCGCCGCGCCCGGGGTGGGGAAGGCGCCAGCGGGGCCGCCGCCGACGGCGTAGGTTACGGAACGTGGATGTGGACTTCGTCTGCGCCTGCGCCGCGCGCCCGGCGGGCCGCCTGACGCGCAGGGACGTGGCCAGGGCGTTGCTCGCCGTGCCCTCGGGCGTGGCGCTGGTGGCGCTGCCCGACCTGCGGCGGGCGCTGGTGGCGGCGGGCAACCCGCTGTCGCGGGCGTTCTGGGACTCCGCCAAGGCGACCCTCGGCTCGATCGAGTCCGGCGTGGCGACGGTCGGCGACGTGCAGCGCTGGGTGGAGTCCACGGGCACCGAGCCGATCCTGATGACCCCCGGCTACTTCGTCTGGCCCGAGGAGGACGAGCGGGGGCCGGTGACGGCGGAGATGTTCGCGCGGCTGGTCGCCTACCTGGAGGAGCGGGTGGAGGCGGGCGAGGTCGATCCCGACGCGCTGGCCGAGGGCGACCCGGAGGCGCGCGCGGCGTACGAGGAGCTGCAGGAGCGCTGGCTCACCACGCCGCTGCCCGACGGCCGGGTGCCCGGCGAGGCGGTCAACGACGAGCAGAACGAGGAGCTGTTCGCCGCCTGGGACGAGGAGGAGGCGTTCGCCCTGTCGGAGCTGCGCCGCATCCTCGGCGGGCTGCCGCGGCGGCCGGAGCTGCCGGCGGCCGAGCTGGACGCGGCCGGGGCCCGCCTGCGCGTGCTGCTCGCCGGCTCCGGCTACCCGGCGAACGTGTTGCGAGCCTGCGCCGGGCTCGACGACCGGCCGGTGCCGGCCGACGACCGCGAGCTGTGGCTGGCGGTGGCGGCGGGCGTCGCGGGCCCGATCTCCGACCTGCCGGAGGCGGGGGACGAGCCGGAGGCGTTCGCCGACCTCGACGGGCGGCTGAGCGAGGAGGACGCCGCGCTGGCCAACCTGTGCGCCATCGAGCACGCCGACTGGCTGGCGGCGGTGACCGCGCTGGCCCGGCTGGGGCCCGGCGTGCTGGCCTCGCCGGAGCGGATGGCCCGGCTCATCGCCGAGTCCGAGGACATCGACAACGACGACCAGAGCGCCGGCGACCTCGGCGCGACCGAGAGCTTCTTCTCCACGGTGGTGCACCTGTGGAGCCTGCTCGGCATCGTGGACGCCACCGGGGTGCTCACGCCGCTCGGCTGGTGGGGCCTGCCGCAGGCGCTGGAGCGGGCCTGGTCGCCGTCGCCCGAGTAGCGGGGCGCCTCACTCGCGCTCGTCCACCAGGCCCTTGAACTCGGGGTGGCGCTCGATGTACTTGGCCACGTACGGGCACAGCGGCACGACCCGCAGGCCGGTGTCGGCGCTGGCCTGCAGCGCGTGGCCGACGAGCCGGCCCGCCAGGCCCTGGCCCTCGTACTCGGGCGCGACCTCGGTGTGGGTGAAGACGACCTTGGTGGGCAGCAGGCGGTAGTCGGCGAACCCGGCGACCTTGCCGTCCACGAGGACCTCGAAACGGTTCTGCGTCGAGTTGTCGACTACTTCGATCGGCATCTACTCGGCTTTCCTGTCGTCCGCGTCGCCCTCGCGGGGCACCTGGATCTTGGCCATCTGCTTGTTCATGGACTTGATCAGAAAATACAGGGCGAACCCGATGAGGGCCACGACGACGAAGCCGAGCAGACCCGGACTCACATCACCTGCTGCTAGTACGGTCACCCTTCCAGTATGCCGCCGGGCCCCCGTGGTGCCGCCGCCGCCCGGCCGCGGTTCAGTGGCAGGCGGGGGAGACGTCGGCGGCGTGGATGCCGGCGAACAGGTCGTCCTCGGGCAGCTCGGTGTCGACCAGCGAGCGCGCGAGGTGGTAGTCCTCGGTCGGCCAGATCTCCTGCTGCAGCTCGCGCGGGCAGACGAACCAGAACCCGTCGGGGTCGACCTGCGTGGCGTGCGCCAGCAGGGCCTCGTCGCGGATCTGGAAGTACTCGCCGCACGGCACCCGGGTGGTGACCGGCCACTTGGCCGGGCGGTCCTCCCAGCGGGAGATCCAGTCGGCGTACGGGGAGCCGAGCCCCCGCTCGGTCATGGCCTCGTGCAGCGCTTCGAAGCGCTCCTTGGTGAAGCCCATCTGGTAGTAGAGCTTGAGCGGCTGCCAGGGGTCGCCGGTGCCGGGGTAGCGGTCGGGGTCGCCGGCCGCCTCGAACGCCTCGACCGACACGCGGTTGGTCATGATGTGGTCGGGGTGCGGGTAGCCGCCGTCGTCGTCGTACGTGATGATCACGTGCGGGCGGAACTCGCGCACGGCGGCCACCAGCGGGCGCGAGGCGTCCTCGAGCTTCTGCAGCGCGAAGCAGCCCTCGGGCAGCTCCTCCTCCTCGCTCTCCGGCAGCCCGGAGTCGACGAAGCCGAGGAAACGCTGCTGCACCCCGAGGATCTCGCGGGCGCGGTCCATCTCGGCCCGGCGCACCTCGCCGATGTTGGCCACGATCTCGGGGCGGTCCATCTTCGGGTTGAGCACGGAGCCCCGTTCACCGCCCGTAAGGGTGCAGACCAGGACTTCCACGCCTTCGCGCACATAGCGCGCCATCGTCGCGGCGCCCTTGCTCGACTCGTCGTCGGGGTGGGCATGGACGGCCATCAGCCTCAGCGGTGCACTCACGGGCTCGATGTCTCCTCAGTCGGACCGGTCACTTAGTTTGTCTGCAGGCGGTCGTGAGGGTCAGGTCGTGTACCGGGACCCCCGCGGGCGACAATTGTCTCGGATAACGCCGAGGGAGTGCAGGGAGATTCCGCCATGGTCACCACAGATGCCGGGAACGGGCCCGTTCTCGGCACCCCCGACGACCTGCCCGACGGTCCGCGGCGCCGCGGCCGGCTGGTCGTCCACGTCGTCATCGGCGTCCTGGTGGCCATCGTCGCCGGTGGGTGGGGCTACGTCATGTGGTCGATGACGGCCGGCGGCTCGGAGGCGCCGGCGCAGGTCGTCATGTTCGAGGTGGAGGGGCCGACACGGGCCGAGATCACCTTTGAGGTGTACAAGCCAGACGATAGGGTGGCCGTCTGCCGGATCAGGGCTCTGGACGTCAATCACGCGGAAGTGGGCAGCAAGGAAGTAAGAATCCCGGCTGGTGAGGGTAGTAAGCAGCTCAAGGAAAGCCTGGACACCACCGGCCAGGCGACTTCCGTCCACGTCCAGTACTGCAATCTCGTATAGTGAGACATTTGGGGAAGCGTTCCGACGGTTAAGTTGTTAGCCTTTCGCAATTCAACCGTTGGAAACCTCAAGTGATCACAGGGCCCCCTAGGCAAGCAAGGAGAACCCGTGGCCGACTCTCGCGATGAGAACGTCACATGGCTGACGCAGGAGGCGTACGACCGCCTGAAGGCGGAGTACGAATATCTCTCTGGCCCCGGGCGCGTCGACATCGCCAAGAAGATCGAGGCCGCCCGTGAGGAGGGCGACCTGCGCGAGAACGGCGGCTACCACGCCGCCAAGGACGAGCAGGGCAAGATGGAGGCCCGGATCTTCCACCTCCGGCAGATCCTCGACAACGCCCAGGTCGGCGAGGCCCCCAAGGCCGAAGGCGTGGTCGGGCCGGGCATGACGGTGACCATCCGGTTCGTCGGCGACGACGAGGAGGTCACGTTCCTGCTCGCCTCGCGCGAGGAGAGCGGTGCGCCGATCGACGTCTATTCGCCGAAGTCCCCCCTCGGAGCGGCGATCAACGGTAAAAAGATCGGTGAGAAGGCGACCTACTCCCTGCCCAACGGGCGCCAGAACACCGTCGAGATCCTGGAGGCCGTGCCGTACATCGGCAACTGACCCCCCTGGAGACGAACCGCCGGGCCCACGCTGGTCCGGCGGATTTCGTGCATGGGGCCGGAATCCGGCAGGATCTCACTTTCCTCGTACAAACCCGTAAGCGCCGTAATTCGTACAAGTTAGTGCCGTTCATCGTGGTGGCACTGGTAGCGGTGCTGACCGCCGACGTGCTGCTGCTCGTGCAGCCCGAGGCGGCGCTCCAGGCCGGGGCCGGGTCCGCCGCCCACCGCGCCGCGCCGAAGCAGACGTTGCTGGCCGAGCGCCAGACCCAGGAGCGGCAGGCGGAGCCGGCCCGCACCGCGCGGCCGGTGGCGCCGCTGCAGAAGCTGCACAAGCCCAACCTGTTCGTGCTGACCCGCAAGCCCTTCACCGAGGCGCTCTTACGCAAGGTCGCCAAGCTGCGCGGAGTGCGCGCGCTGGAGCTGGCCGACGCCGCCTCCATCACGCTCGACGGCAAGCGGGTGCAGACCCTCGCCGTCGACCCGTCCACGTTCCGGTCCTACACCCCCAAGGTGACCGCCTCCTCCGACGCGCTGTGGCAGAACGTCGCGGCGGGCGACGTCGCGGTGTCGTTCGTGCTCGGCACCGACGGCGGGCTGTCGCTGCACCGCCAGGTGCGCGGGCCGGCCGGGCCGCTGCGCATCGGCGCGTACGCGACCACCGGCTTCGGCGCGGTGGACGCCGTCGTCTCCAAGGACGTCGGCCGCGTGCTCGGTCTGCCGCACGACAACGCGCTCATCGTCAGCGCCCCCGACGCCAACTCCGCGACCCTGCGCGGCCGCATACTCAAGGTGCTGCCCAAGGGCACGCAGATCGCCACCGTCAACCCGGTGCTGCCGCAGCCGCGGCAGCAGACGGCCAGGAACTGGCCGGCGGGCTCGTTCATGACGGCCGAGCAGATCCAGGTGGCGCTCCGGGCCGCCGCCTCCAAGCTGGGGCGGCCGTACGTGTGGGGCGCCGAGGGCCCCGACACCTTCGACTGCTCGGGCCTCGTCCAGTGGGCCTTCGCGCAGGCGGGCGTGCGCATGCCGCGCGTGACGCACCAGCAGTGGGTGACCGGGGCGCAGGTGCCGCTGTCGCAGGCGCAGCCGGGCGACCTCATCTTCTGGCGGTCCGACCCCACGAACCCGGACTACATCTCCCATGTGGCGATTTATTGGGGTAACGGGCAGATGATCCAGGCGCCGCGCACCGGCGACGTCGTCAAGATCTCGAAGGTCTACACCAGGAACCTGGCCGGCGTCGTGCGGGTGAGCCCGATCGCCGCCGCGCAGGTCCGCTAGGCATCTCCACCGGGCGACACCTTCCTTCCCTCCCGTGCGCGTCGCCTGCAACTGTGTAATGTTGATTACATGGCTACAGACGATGACGTGACGTCGGAGGTCCGGGGCTGGTTCACCGGACGGCTCCCCGAGGGCTGGTTCACCGGAGCCCCGCAGATCATCAGGGACCGCGAGGAGATCGCGGTCATCGGCGCGCTGCCCGACCCGCCCGGCGACACCCCGGACAACGAGCGCGCCGCCCTCGTCGAAGGGCTGGCGCGGCGCTTCAGGGAGGAGACCCGCGAGCGGCGCATCGAGATCGCCCGCGAGGCCGAGCGCAGGTTCCGGCAGAAGGTGTCCTGGGGCGTCTCCTGCGGCGGCCTCACTGTGATGTTCACCACACTGTCGGTGCCGGTCATGACCCGGCTGCGCCAGTCGGAGCGGCAGGTCCTCGACACGCTCGTGGCCGCCGGCGTGGCCCGCAGCCGCAGCGACGCGCTCGCCTGGTGCGTCCGCCTGGTCGGCCGCAACGCCGACACCTGGCTCGCCGAGCTCCGCGATGCTCTCCAGCACGTCGACCGCGTGCGCGCCGCCGGCCCGGACGTCAATTCCTAGAGCGTCCAGGGCAAACGGCCGGAGCAATGGACTAAACCACTGCGGAAATTGGTTTAGACCAGCGGAATTGGACTGGACCAGTCAATGTTAATTCTCTTTTAAATCCTCCGCGGTTGGGTAGGCTCCCCCAATCGCCAGGGCCCCTGCCTGCGACGACGGCCCAGCCAACAGGTCTACGCCAATTGGCTTTCGGGCCGCTTCGTCGTTAATGATGACTGGGCCCTGAGAGAGTGGAGGAGTCGCAGTCGTGTCCCTTACCGTGGAAGTGCCCGCGCCGACGAGCAATAGCGAATTGGCCGCGTGGGTGAAAGAGATAGCAGCCCTGACCGAGCCCGATCGGATCGAGTGGTGCGACGGCTCCGAGGAGGAGTGGACGCGCCTGACGAACCTCCTCGTCGAGCAGGGCACGTTCATCCGGCTCGCCGCCCGCCCCAACAGCTTCTACGCCAAGTCCGACCCGAGCGACGTGGCCAGGGTCGAGGACCGCACCTTCATCTGCTCCGAGCGCCCGGAGGACGCCGGGCCCACCAACAACTGGATCGCCCCGGCGGAGATGCGCCGGACGTTCGGCGAGCTGTTCAAGGGCTGCATGCGCGGCCGGACCATGTACATCGTCCCGTTCTGCATGGGCCCGCTCGGCGGCGAGATCTCGCAGGTCGGCGTCGAGATCACCGACTCCCCGTACGTGGCCGTCTCCATGCGGATCATGACCCGCATGGGCGAGCGGGCGCTGCGCCTCATCGAGGAGCGCGGCGACTTCGTCAAGTGCGTGCACTCCGTCGGCGCCCCGCTGGAGCCCGGCCAGGACGACGTGCCCTGGCCGTGCAGCTCCACCAAGTACATCAGCCACTTCCCCGAGACCCGCGAGATCTGGTCCTACGGCTCCGGCTACGGCGGCAACGCGCTGCTCGGCAAGAAGTGCTACGCGCTGCGCATCGCCAGCGTCATGGCCCGCGACGAGGGCTGGCTGGCCGAGCACATGCTCATCCTGAAGCTCACCCCGCCCTCCGGCGAGACCCGCTACATCGCCGCCGCCTTCCCGAGCGCCTGCGGCAAGACCAACCTCGCCATGCTCCAGCCCACGATCCCCGGCTGGAAGGTCGAGACCATCGGCGACGACATCGCCTGGATGCGCTTCGGCGAGGACGGCCGCCTGTACGCCATCAACCCGGAGGCCGGCTTCTTCGGCGTCGCCCCCGGCACCGGCGAGGTCACCAACGCCAACGCGATCAGGACGCTCTGGGGCAACAGCATCTTCACCAACGTCGCCCTCACCGACGACGGCGACGTGTGGTGGGAGGGCCTGACCGACGAGCCGCCCGCGCACCTGACCGACTGGAAGGGCCGCGACTGGACGCCGGACAGCGACGAGCCGGCCGCCCACCCGAACGCCCGCTTCACCACCCCGGCCGCGCAGTGCCCGACCATCGCCCCCGAATGGCAGGACCCCAAGGGCGTGCCCATCTCGGCGATCCTGTTCGGCGGTCGCCGCGCCACCGCCGTGCCTCTGGTCACGGAGTCGCTGAGCTGGGAGCACGGCGTCTTCCTCGGAGCCAACGTCGCCTCCGAGAAGACCGCCGCGGCCGAGGGCAAGGTCGGCGAGCTGCGCCACGACCCGTTCGCCATGCTGCCGTTCTGCGGCTACAACATGGGCGACTACTTCGGCCACTGGCTGGAGATCGGCCGGCGCGAGGGCGCCGTGCTCCCGCGCGTCTACTACGTCAACTGGTTCAGGAAGGACGCCGGCGGCCGCTTCCTGTGGCCGGGCTTCGGCGAGAACGCCCGCGTGCTGAAGTGGATCGTCGACCGGCTCAACGGCGAGGCCAAGGCCGTGCCGACCCCGATCGGCCTGCTGCCCGACCACCTCGACACCGAGGGCCTGGACCTGCCCGAGGACGACCTGCGCACGCTGCTCAGCGTGGACCGCGAGATCTGGCGCGAGGAGGCCAAGCTGATCCCGGCCCACTTCGAGAAGTTCGGCGAGCACCTGCCGAAGGAGCTGTGGCAGGAGTACCACGCGCTGCTCGACCGGCTCGGGTAGCGGCCGCCCTTGTGCGGTGCGGCGGCCTGGCCCTACCTTGGCGCCTGCCGCCGTACCGACGCATTGGGGGGCATCGTGGGGTTCGTCCTGCTCGTGGCCGCGCTCGCCGTGGTCGTGCTGGTCAACGTGGCGGGCGGCCGGGTCGAGGAGGCCAGGCGGCGCGTCGCCGAGGCTCCGCCGGGCGGCGGCGGGCACTTCCTGGGCCCGTACGAGCTGGCGTACCTGGCGGGCGGGCCCCGCAGGGCCATCAACACGGCGCTGGCCGTCCTCGCGACGGCCGGCGCCGTCCGCGTCTCCAGGGGCTCCCGGGTCACCGCCGTGCACGGGGCGCGGCCTTCGCCGGTGCCGATCGAGCAGGCCGCGCTGGACGCGCTCGCCTCCCGCCCCGGCGGCTACCGGGCCGCCGAGCTGCGGCGCGAGCTGGAGTCGCAGCCCGCCCTGGCCGCGCTCGCCGCCGAGCTGGAGGCGCGCGGGCTGCTCGTGCCGCGCGGGGCGTTCGCGACGGCGTGGCGGCGGCGCGACCAGCTCGCGGCCGTCACGTGGCTGGCGGCGGGGTTCGTGGCGCTGGTGGTGACGCTGAAGGTGACCGGCGCGCTGAGCGGCGACGAGGTCTTCGGCGGGACGGTGCTGTTCGGGGTGTTCGCCGTGATCGTCGGCTTCGGGTCCTGCCGCAAGCACGGCAGGCGGCTGCGGAACGTCGTGACGCGGGAGGGCCGCGAGGTGTTGCGGGCCGCGCGCGCCCACCATCCGCGCGGCGTGCGCGACCCGGGCTCGCTGGCGCTGGCCGTGGGGGTGCCGGTGGCGCTGTACGGGCTGGCGGACGCGGGCGACCCGGCGCTCTGCGACGAGCTGGCGGCCGGCGACCCGGGCGGCGACTGCGCCGGCGCCTGCGGGACGTACAGCGGCGGCGACGGGCCGTCCTACGGCGACTCCTACGGCGGCTCGGACTTCGGCGGCTCGGACTCGGGCGGCTCCTCCGGCTGCGGGAGCGGGTCGGACGGCGGGTCGAGCTGCGGCGGCGGCGGTTGCGGCGGCGGCTGCGGCGGGGGCGGCGACTGACTTCCCGGCGTGGACGGAAGTGTGGCCCCGGAGGCGGAACCTTCCCGCCCGCTCCACTCGTCTTCCGGGTACCCGGCCCGTCGGGCTGCCTTCGGAGGGAGGGCTCGGATGGATCTGGTCCTGCTCGGCTCCGCGGCGGTGGTCGCCGCGTTCGTCCTCCGCACGGCCCTGGAGCTGCGGGGGGAGCACGCCGCCGCCCTCGCGGCCGGGGCCGGGGCGCGGCCGCGGCCGCTCGGGCCGTACGAGCTGGCGTACGTGGCCGGCGGGGCGCGGCGGGTGGCGGACACGGCGCTCGCGGTGCTGGCCGGGGCCGGTCACGTACGGGTGGCGCGCGGCGGCACCGTGCACCGCGTGCACGCCCCTGCCTCGGGGCGCGACCCGGTGGAGGAGGCGGTGCTGGGCGTGCTCGCCTCCCGCTCGGGGCTGCCGGTGACCGCGCTCCGCGTCGAGACCGGCCGCACCCTCGCCATGGACGCGCTCGCCCGCCGGCTCGCCGGGGCGGGCCTGGTGCTCGCCCCCGGCGCCTTCGAGCGGGCCGCCCGGCTGGCCGGGCGGCTGCGGTGGGCCGCGGTGGTGGTGCTCGCCGGCGAGGTGCTGACGCTGGTGACGATCGTGGTCCAGGGCGTGCGCCGGTCGGCGGTGGCCGCACTGGCCGTGCTCGCGGCGACGGGGGTGTTCGCGCTGGTCGCGGCCGGGCGGCAGCGGCGGGCCGCGCGCGCCACGGTGACCGGCGCGGGCCTGGAGTCGCTGGAGGCGGCGCGGGCCGGGCATCCGCGGGGGACGGCCGAGGAGGCGTACGCGGTCGCGCTGTACGGCCTCGGCGCGGTCCGCGACCCCGCTCTCCAGGTGGAGCTGGCGGCGGGCGACCGGGGCGGCGGCTGACGACGGGATCGTCACGGGAAGGAGAACCGAGGTGCGGGGAGACAGGAGCGGCGGCATGACGGGGGAGCGGGACGACGGGAACGGGCGGACGGAGCTGGGCGTCGGCATCGGCTGGCGGTCGGAGCTGGACCTCACCGTCGAGCGTCTGGCGGGCGTGGACTTCGTCGAGGCCATCGCCGAGAACCTGCGGCCCGGCGACCTGCCGGAGTCGCTGCGGCTGCTGCGGGCCAAGGGCGTGCCGGTGATCCCGCACGGGGTGTCGCTCGGGATCGGCGGGGCCGAGCCGCCGTCCCCCGGCCGGCTGGCGCACCTGGCCGCCTGCGCGGAGGCGCTGGACGCGCCGCTGGTCAGCGAGCACCTGGCGTTCGTCAGGGGCGGCGGTTTGGAGGCGGGGCACCTGCTGCCGATCCCGCGCACCCGGGAGTCGCTGCGGGTGGTGACCGAGAACGTGCGCCGGGCCCAGGACGCGCTGCCCGTCCCGCTGGCGCTGGAGAACGTGGCCGCCATCTTCGGCTGGCCGGACGACGAGCTGACCGAGGGCCGCTTCCTCGCCGAGCTGGTCGAGCGGACGGGGGTGCGGCTGCTGGTCGACGTGGCCAACCTCTACACCAACCAGGTCAACCTGGGCCTGTCGGCGGTGGCCGCGCTCGACGACCTGCCGCTGGAGCGCCTGGCGTACGTGCACGTCGCCGGCGGTTACGAGCACCAGGGCATCTGGCACGACACCCACACCACGGCCGCGCCCGAGCCGGTCCTCGACCTGCTGACCGAGCTGTGCGCCCGCGCGGCCCCGCCCGGCGTGCTGCTGGAGTGGGACGACGAGTTCCCGAGCGACGCGGTTCTCGCCGCCGAGCTGGGGCGCATCAGGGCCGCGATGGCCGCGGGCGCGGAGCGGGTCCGATGAGCCCGCCCGAGGAGGAGCGGCCCGAGGAGGAGCGGCCCGAGGAGGAGCGACTGGCGGAGGCGCAGGCCCGGCTGGCGGAGGCGCAGGCCCGGGTGGTGCGGGCGCTGGTCGCGGCGGGCGAGGTGCCCGAGGGCTTCGACCAGGCCCGGATGCGCGCCCAGGCGGCCAGCCTGGTCGCCAAGCGGCGGGCCATCGTGGCGCGCATCCGTCCCGACACCGCCGTGGCGGCGGGGCCGAAGCTGGCCGCCGAGTTCGCCGCGTACGCCCGCGCGCGCACCGAGCCGCCGCCCGGCTACCGCGCCGACGCCGACGACTTCGCCGCCTGGCTGCGCGAGCGCGGCCTGATGGCGGCGGAGGACCGGCCCCGCCGCAGGTCCCGCTGGTGGTCCAGGCTCGTGCCGTAAGCTGCGCCCGGGAGGCGACATGCGCATCGTCAACATGGGCGAGTGGCCACTGGACGAGCACGTCCACGAGCCCGGCGGCGAGCCGCTGTGGAACGAGTCCTACTATTTCGACTTCGTCGCCGGCGACGGCGAGCTCGCCGGCTACGTCCGGCTGGGCCTCTACCCCAACTGGAAGCGCGCCTGGTACTGGGCCTGCCTGGTCACCCCCGGCGGCCTGGCCGCGTCCGTGATCGACCACGACGCGCCGCTCCCCGCCGGCGGCGACCCCGCCCTGACCGTGCGGGGCGCGGGCTACGAGGCGTCCCAGCAGGCCGGCGAGCCGTTCGGCGCGGCCCGGGTCCGGCTGGTCTCCGACGCGCTCTCGCTCGACCTGGAGTGGCGCACGGCGGGCGGCGTCTACGGCTACTCCCTGACCCCGCGCTACGAGATCCCCTGCGAGGTCACCGGCACGATCGACGGCCGCCCCTTCCGCGGCCACGGCGAGCGCGACCACAGCTGGGGCGTCCGCGACTGGTGGTCGATCTCCTGGATGTGGAGCAGCGCCCGGCTGTCCGACGGCACCTTCCTGCACGGCATGCGCGCCAACCTCGGCCTCGACCTGCCGTGGCCGGCGTTCACCGTGCCGCCGGGCGGCGAGCTCGCGCACGCCGGCGGCTTCGCGGCGGCCACCACGTTCGACGGCGACCGGCCGGCGGAGACCGTGCTGCGCTTCCCCGGCCTCGCGGTGACGGCGCGGCCGGTGGCGTTCGCGCCGGTGACGCTGGTGTCGCCGGAGAACGCGGTGGCGGCGTTCCCGCGCGCGCTGTGCCGGTTCGAGGCCGAGGACGGCCGCTCGGGGCACGGCTGGACGGAGTGGCACCAGCCGCCGGGATGGCGCTCGCACGCCTGGGTTTAGCGGGTGACGCCCGGGAAACGCAGGGTGCATGGGGGGACTGCGCTGCCTCGACGGCTCCTACTTGAGCGTCACGCCGGTGGCGTGCCGCGACAGCGTCGGCGCCCCGTACGAGGTGACGCTGGAGCTGCACCGTGACGGCGACCCGTACGGCAGCGTGGGCGAGCGCTGCGGCTGGCTGCTGAGCCGCCTGGCGCGCGGCGTGGACGAGGCCCGCGAGGGCGCGGCCCCGTCCTGGGCCGACCCCGACGACCGCTTCCCCGGCGACGAGCCGGACGGCGAGCTGTTCTCTTTCCGCTACCGCAGCAGGTCGGGCCCGGCGGGCGGCGAGCTGAGCTGCCGCCTGCGCACGATCCCGCTGTGGGAGGGCGGCCGGTGGCGGGTGACCAGGCGCGCCTACGTGGAGGCGTGGGGCGCCACGGGCGTCGGCCTGCGGGCGGTGCTGACCTCCGCCGAGCTGTCGTCGTTCGTGCGCGGTCTCGTGCGGGAGGCCGAAGGATGTCTGGAAGGCGGAGATCTGGCGAGGAATGCGATAGAGGGAGCAGGCACGGGCGAAACGCGGTGATAATTGCCTGTTGGGTCATTGACGAAGGCATACCGCTGGGGAGGACACTCCGTGGGCCTGCGCGACCTGGTCTACCGGCTGTACGAGCGCCGGCTGGAGGCCAAGCTGTCCCGGGACAGCATCCCCCGGCATGTCGGGGTCATCATCGACGGCAACCGCCGCTGGGCGCGCGCCATGGGCATGAGCGACGTCTCCACCGGGCACCGCAAGGGCGCCGACAAGATCTCCGAGCTGCTCGGCTGGTGCCGGGAGACGGGCGTCGAGGTCGTCACCGTGTGGATGCTCTCCAACGACAACCTCAACCGGCCGCGTGAGGAGCTGGAGCCGCTTCTGCGCATCATCGAGGACGTGACGCGCGAGCTGGTGGACGAGGGCTGGCGGATCATCCCCGTCGGGGCGCTCGATCTGCTCCCCGCCCGCACGGCGAATGTCCTGAAAAATGCAAAAGAAGCTTCATCACACCGTCCAGGCCTGATTGTGAACGTTGCAGTTGGGTATGGAGGAAGACGTGAGATTGCCGATGCGGTGCGCTCACTGCTCCAGGAGCAAGCGAGCAAGGGGGCGAGCATCGAGGACCTCGTCGAGGTACTCGATGTCGAGCACATCGCCGAGCATCTCTACACTCGCGGCCAGCCCGACCCGGACCTCCTCATCCGGACCTCGGGCGAGCAGCGTCTGTCGGGCTTCATGCTCTGGCAGAGCGCTCATTCCGAGTTCTACTTCCACGAGGCCTACTGGCCCGACTTCCGCAGGGTGGATTTCCTGCGGGCGCTGCGCGATTACGCTGCGAGACATCGACGTTACGGTTCTTGACACGACATTCGGGTATCGAGGACGTAACGTTGAAAGTGTCCGGCCACAGGTCGGACACTCCGGAGAGGGCCCGCCTTTGCACGATGACTTGCCGAGGGGGGCCGGAACCCGGCACCACCGGCACGTCACGGTCGGGGAACGCGGGTCCGGTCCGATTCCCGCCTCGTCTGCAGGGCGCCCGCGCGTGGGGCGCCCGGGGGAGAACGTGTGGCAGTGTCCTCGAGCAACCCTACGACCCAGCCGGCCAAGCGTACCTACGTGCTCGACACGTCGGTCCTCCTGGCCGACCCGGCGGCCCTGACCCGCTTCGCCGAGCACGACGTGGTTCTGCCGATCGTCGTGATCACCGAGCTGGAAGGCAAGCGACACCATCCAGAGCTCGGTTATTTCGCCAGGCAGGCCCTGCGTTATCTCGACGATCTGCGGATCAAGCACGGCAGGCTCGACGAGCCCATGCCGACGCCGACGGGGGACGGCACGCTCAGGGTTGAGCTCAATCACAGCGATCCTTCCATCCTGCCCGTCGGGTTCCGCCTCGGCGACAACGACACGCGCATCCTCACGGTGGCCCGTCACCTGGCCGCCGAGGGCTGCGACGTCGTGCTGGTCTCCAAGGACCTGCCCATGCGGGTCAAGGCGGCCTCCATCGGCCTGACCGCCGAGGAGTACCGCGCCGAGCTGGTGCACGAGTCGGGCTGGACCGGGATGGCCGAGATCCAGGTCACCGCCGAGGACGTCGAGACGCTCTTCGAGCACGGCACGGCCGACATCGAGGAGGCCAGGGAGCTGCCCACGCACACCGGGCTGCGGCTGCTGTCGGCCAGGGGCTCGGCGCTCGGCCGGGTGCTGCCGGACAAGTCGGTGCGCCTGGTGCGCGGCGACCGCGAGGTGTTCGGCCTGCACGGCCGCTCCGCGGAGCAGCGCATCGCGCTCGACCTGCTGATGGACCCGGAGATCGGCATCATCTCGCTGGGCGGCCGGGCCGGCACCGGCAAGTCGGCGCTGGCGCTCTGCGCGGGGCTGGAGGCCGTCCTGGAGCGCCGCCAGCACCGCAAGGTGGTCGTCTTCCGCCCGCTCTACGCCGTCGGCGGCCAGGAGCTCGGCTACCTGCCGGGCACCGAGGGCGAGAAGATGGGCCCGTGGGCGCAGGCGGTCTACGACACGCTGGGCGCGGTCACCACGCCCGAGGTGATCGAGGAGGTGCTCGACAGGGGCATGCTGGAGGTGCTCCCGCTGACGCACATCCGCGGCCGCTCGCTGCACGACGCGTTCGTGATCGTGGACGAGGCCCAGTCGCTGGAGCGCGGGGTGCTGCTGACGGTGCTGAGCCGGATCGGCGCCAACTCGCGGGTCGTGCTCACCCACGACATCGCCCAGCGCGACAACCTGCGGGTCGGCCGGCACGACGGCGTGGTGGCGGTGGTGGAGAAGCTGAAGGGCCATCCGCTGTTCGCGCACGTGACGCTGACCCGCTCCGAGCGCTCGCCGATCGCCGCGCTGGTCACCGAGATGCTGGAGGACATCACGATGTAGCGCCGCGCAGATCGCCGCAGGTGTACCGCCCCTCGTCCTTCGGGGGGCGGTTCTCGTTGTCCCGGACGATCTTGACCTGCTCGTACGCCGCGTCCTGCTGCGCCGTGCAGACGATCTGCGCCTTGGCGAGGTCGCTCAGCGTGCCCTCGCCCCGGATGTAGACCGTCAGCGTCAGCGTGCGCGGGAGCTGCATCTCGTCGCGCTGCACTGGGTTGAGCGAGTCCTTGGTCCGCAGGTACGTGAACCCGCGCAGCGCCGTCTCCCGGTCGCCGAGCGGCTGCGAGGAGGCGTCGAACAGCGCGCCGAGCAGGCTCTCCACGGTGTCGTCGCCGACGTCGGCCGGCTCCAGCGCGAGCTTGCCGTCCCGGATCAGGTAGATCGTCTTGGACGGCGGCGGGATCCTGATGGTGGGCGCGTTGCCCCGGTCCTGCACGTCGGTGGGCGAGATGCCGCAGGCGGCGGCGGCCAGCGGGGCGAGGAGGGCGAGGAGGGCGAGGACGGCTCTCATGAGTGCGGCAGCCAGACCGTGAAGAGGGTCCCGGGGTCCTGGGCGCGCACGGAGATGGTGCCGCCGTGCAGGTGCACGTTCGCGCGGGCGATGGCCAGGCCGAGGCCGCTGCCCTGGCTGCGGGCCCGGCCCGCGCCGGCCTTGAAGAAGCGGTCGAAGACGTGCGGCAGCGCCTCGCGCGGGATGCCCCTGCCGTGGTCGCGCACCTTGACCTCCAGCCCGTTCTCCGTGCTCCTGGCGTTGACCACGACCGGGGGGCCGCCGTGCTTGAGCGCGTTGCCGACGAGGTTGGCCACGATCACGTCGAACCTCCTCGGGTCGAGGTTGGCGGTCAGCCCCTGGGAGGCGTTGACCTTGACCTGATCGCTCCAGCCGCGCGTCTCCAGGCAGTCGGCGATGGCGTCGGCCACGTTGACCGGCTCCAGGTTGAGCGTGGCGGTGCCGGCGTCGAAGCGGCTGATCTCGATGAGGTGCTCGACCAGCTCGCGCAGCCGCTCGATCTCCCGCAGCACCAGCCGGACGGCCTCCGCGGGCGCCTCGGGCAGCCGGCTGGCCTCCTCCGACAGCACGTCGGCCACGGCCGTCATGGCGGTCAGCGGCGTGCGCAGCTCGTGCGAGACGTCGGCCACGAACCGGCGCGACATGGCCTCCAGCGAGCGCAGCTCGGACACGCTCAGCTCCAGCGCGGCGGCGGCGTCGTTGAAGCGGGCGGTCAGCCCGGCCAGCTCGTCCTGGCCGTGGACCGGCAGGCGGGTGTCCAGCCGGCCCTCGCCGAGCGCCTGGGCCGCGGCGCTCAGCCGGCGCACCGGCAGCAGCACCTGGCGGGCCGACAGCAGCGCCACGACCAGGGCGATCACCACGATGGCGATGCCGCCCTGGAAGAGCCGCACGCGCAGGGTGTCGAGCTGGCTCACGTCGGCGCGCATGGGGAAGAAGACGAAGGCGCGCAGGCCGGTGGCCTCGGGCACGCCGCTGGCGTCCCGGTAGACCTCGGCGCCGACGATCAGCCACAGCTCGTTCCTGATGACCCGGCGCTGGGTCACGACGCTCTGCTTGGCCCGCCCGTACAGCTCGTTGGGCACGTCGCCGAGCGTCATCGGGCCGGTGACCGAGACCAGGTCGCCGTACTCGACCACCACGCCGCGGCCGGGTGCGCTGAGCGTCTGGGCCAGCCGGTTCAGCTCGTTGGTGGTGGGCGCGGCCTCGCCCGGCCGCAGCCGGCCGACGGGGAAGTCGACGCCGCCGAGCTCGCGGGTGACCAGGTCCATCGAGGTGCGCTCGGTCCTGGTGACCAGCGCGGTCTTGGCCAGCTCGAAGCCGATCGTCGCCACCAGCGTGGACGCGGTGACGGCGACGAGCGTGAACGTGATGACCAGGCGGGCGCGCAGCCCGGTCGGCAGCGGGATCACGGAGGGCTGAACCGGTAGCCGAAGCCGCGCACGGTGTGGATGAAGACGGGCTCGGCGGGCTTCGGCTCGATCTTGGCCCTGATGCGCTGCACGCAGGCGTCCACCAGCCGGGAGTCGGCGATGTGGGTGTGGTCCCAGACGGCGCGCAGCAGGTAGCGGCGGTTGAGCACCTGGCCGGGGTGGCGGACCAGCTCCAGCAGCAGCCGCAGCTCGGTCGGCGTCAGGTGGATCTCCTTGCCGGCCAGCGTGACCTTCAGCGCGCCGCGGTCGATGACGAGGTCGCCGAAGGTGATGCGGTCGGAGGCGGCCGACTCGGCGCGGCGCAGGATGGCCCGGATGCGCGCGTCCAGCACCCGGGGCTCGACGGGCTTGACCACGTAGTCGTCGGCGCCGGCCTCCAGGCCGACGACGATGTCCAGGTCGTCGCCCCTGGCGGTGAGCAGGATGACGGGGAGCTGGTCCAGCTTGCGCACCCGGCGGCACACCTCGACGCCGTCGATGCCGGGGAGCATGACGTCGAGGATGGCGATCTCCGGGCGGCGGGCCCTGATGTGGTCGAGGGCCTCCTCGCCGGTCGCGTACGACGTGACCGAGTGCCCCTGCCGGGTCAGCGCCAGCTCCAGAGCGGTGCGGACCGAGGGGTCGTCTTCGACGAGAAGGATGCCTGCCACGCGCACATTATTATTCCATGTCCCGTATAGCCGGGTTGTGTCACCAAACTGTGACGTCAAGTTGAAGCGATCGGGAAGATGCGCCGACACCCTGAAAGCGGCTTCCCTTCGGTCAACGGGGGCACGAAGGGGAGTCCCTATAGTGTGATCAATGTCACAGTATCCCGAAATGCCGCGCTAACGTGCTGGTTAGGCAAGGGAACACCAAGCGATTACCGCGTTTCGGTTGCGCAGCACCCCCCATGACAGGGCAAGCTCAGGGATCGTGAGTCCCGGTCCGCGTTTGAGTGAGCGCCCCCCTGCAACCGATGTCCCCTCGGCGCGCCGGCAGAGGCGCCGCGTCAAGCCGAAGACCGTCGTCATCACGGTCGTCGCGGTGGCCGTCGTGGGCGGCGGCGGCACCTTCATCGCGCTGCGCGCCATCGACAACGCGAACAAGCCGGTGACGCCCGCGTTCACGATCGAGGACATGGGCAAGCTCGCCAGCGGCGAGCTGTCGGCCCCCGACCCCGAGACCGACGCGCTCAAGGCGGCGGCCGAGCGGGCCTACCGGGCCGCCCAGCTCAAGAAGAACCGCGACGGGGCCGGCGACCACGAGGACGAGCTGTCGTGGGTGGTGCCCAAGAAGGCGCCCGGCGGCGACGGCTTCCCCGCCAGGAACTTCCCGCCCGGCAGCGACCCCTCGCCCGGCAGCAACAAGGCCACCGCCAAGGCCTTGCTGGCGAGCTTCGGCTTCGGCGCCGACCAGTGGGGCTGCCTGGAGGCGCTCTGGCAGAAGGAGAGCGGCTGGAACGAGCGGGCCATGAACCGCTACTCCGGCGCGTACGGCATCCCGCAGTCCCTGCCCGGCAGCAAGATGGCGAGCGCGGGCGCCGACTGGCAGACCAACGCCGCCACCCAGATCAAGTGGGGCCTCGGCTACATCAAGGGCCGCTACGGCACGCCCTGCGGCGCCTGGGGCCACTCGCAGTCCACCGGCTGGTACTAGCCCCCAAGGGGACGTTGGGCAAGGTCAACTTTCCTCCTGCAATCGGCAAGCCGTCACGTCAGGACCGGCGGGCGGGGCACAGGCTGGCCGCATGGGTGTGAAGGTCAGTGTGATCGTCAATGTCTGCAATCCGGGTGACGTCGCGGACGCGTGCATCCGCTCCGCCATGGAGCAGACGATGCCCGCCGACGACTTCGAGGTGCTGCTCGTGGACGACGGGTCCACGGACGGCACGGCCGAGCGCCTGGACGCCATAGCCGGGGCCCGCGCCAACGTGCGGGCGCTGCACCTGCCGTACACCGGCTCGCCCTCGCGCGGCCGCAACGTGGGGCTGGCCGGCGCCCAGGGCGACTACGTCTTCTTCCTCGACCAGGGCGACCGCCTGGAGCGCGACGCCCTGGCCCGCATGTACGAGCGGGCCGTCGAGACCGACGCCGACGTGCTGATCGGCCGCCTGGTGCGCGACCACGGCCCGCCGATGATCGCCTTCGCGCGCAGCACCGCCCGCGCCGACATCCTGCGCGACCGCCTGCTCTCCCTGCTCGGCCCCCAGCAGCTCTACCGCCGCGCCTTCCTGGAGGAGCACGAGCTGGGCTTCGCCGTGGCCGGCGGGCGGCTGGCCGAGCAGGCGTTCGTCATGCGGGCCTACCTCCAGGCCAAGGTCATCGCGGTGCTCGCCGAGCACGTCTGCTGCCACCTCGGCGAGCGGCCGCCGGCCGCCGAGGACCCGCACGCGATGGTGCAGGAGCTGCGGACGCTGCTCGACGACATCGACACCTACGTCGGCGAGGGCCGCCAGCGCGACCGCATGTACGCCTACTGGTACCGCTACGCCGTCCTGCGCCCGCTGCTGACCAGCAGGTTCGCCGACTCCTCCGTGGACCGGGGCCGGCACTTCCGGCTGGTCCAGGACCTCATGAAGGAGCGCTTCCCCGAGAAGCTGGACCGCCACCTGCCCGTCCAGCTCCGCGCGGTCGCCGCGTTCGTGCGGATGGGCCGCCTGGACCAGATCGTGCTGATGTCCAACTCCACGCGCCGCGGCGGCCTCCGCTCCGAGCTGACCGAGGTGCGCTGGGACGCGCACGTCCTGGTGCTCGAGCTCACCGTCGAGGTCAAGGGCGGCGACGGCCGGCCCGACCGCTACCGCGTGGAGGGCCCGCGCCTGCACTGGATGCCGCCGCGCTCCATCGACGCCAAGCTGCTGCACCCCAGCGTCACCAACGTCAGCGAGGCCGTCGAGCGGGCCCGCATCGAGGTCTACGTGCGCCACGCCGAGACCGGCGTCATCCACTTCCTGCCGCTCGCCCAGCGCGTCGAGGTCGTCCCCGACGGCCGCCGCCGGGCCCGCGTGCAGATCAAGGCGGAGGCCCGCATCGACGTGACCGCCGCCGCCCTCGGCGAGCCGCTGCAGCCCGGCCACTGGGAGGTGCACGTGCGCATGTACGGCGGCGCCAACCAGGCGCGCAGCCGGGTGCGGAGGCCCGAGGGCCCGCTCAACTGCCTCGGCGTGCTGGCCCAGCGGCCCCGGATGCGGCTCGTCGTGCCCTGCTGGTCCGACCAGGGGGAGCTGGGGCTCGCCGTCGAGCCCCGCTCGTTCGCCGAGTCGATCGCGCTGGTGTCGTCGGGGGCCGAGGTCAAGCAGCTCGACGGGCACGCCTACGTCGTGCTGCCGGTGCCGTACGTGCCGCCGAGCGGCGGCCCGCCGCTGGAGCTGGTGCTGCGCAGCACCCGGCGCGGCCGCGAGCGCGAGGTGAGCGCCCCGGCGCTGGCCGAGGCCGGGGTGCCGGGCAAGCTCGCCGGGCAGCTCGTGGCCAAGCTGCCGGTGCGGCGCGTCTGGCCGGCCGCCGACCACCTCGGGCCGGGCGGCTGGCTGGCCTTCCTGCGCTCCGCCGAGGAGGAGGTCGGGCTGCGCTTCGCGCTGAGCGTGCGCAGGGGGCGGGTGCAGGTGCGCCCGTCCGCGGCCGTGGACCCGCAGCGGCCCTCGCCGCTCGGCCGCGACACCGCGCTGCATCGGCTCGGCCGGCGGGTGCCCGGCGCGCGGCACATCGTGCGCCTGGCGCGCGCGGGCAGGCACCGCTACCTCACCTGACCCAGCCCTCCAGCTCCTCGAACGCGTCGCGGAAGGCGGGCAGCATCGGCCTGAGCCGGTCGGGGTAGAGGTCGACCAGGCTGTCGAGGTGGTTGCCGCCCTCGATCCGGTGGTAGCGGAACGGCCGGTGCGGGCCGACCATCTTCGCGTACACGTCGGAGTCGCGGGAGATGGGCAGCAGCGTGTCGAGCGTGCCGTGGATCGTGATGAGCGGCTTCGTGATGCGGCCGGTCAGGGCGATCTTGGCCATCGCCGCGTACGGCTTGCGCGCGGCGTAGTCGTAGTCGGCCGGGGCGCCCTGGTAGGACGGGTCCAGCTCCTTCTGGTAGAGCTGCTGGGTGAGCTCCCAGTAGTACTGCCGGTGGAAGGGCCACAGGAACTCCGACCCGGCCGCGAACCCGGCCGCCCGCACCCCTGCCTCGTCCGGGTACGCCTTCAGCGCCGGCGGCAGGAAGGTCAGCAGGTTGTCGCCCTTGAGCCGCCAGAGCGTGCCCTCCCAGTCCACGCCGCCGTCGTAGAGCCGGCCGCGGTTCTCCAGCTGCCACCTCACCAGGTAGCCGCCGTTGGAGATGCCGGCCGCGAACGTGCGCGCCGGCTGCCTGCCGTACCGCTGGCGGACCACGGCCTTGGCGGCGACGGTGAGCTGGGTGACGCGGTGGTTCCACTCGGCGATGGCGTCGCCCGGCTCGCGGCCGTCCTCGTGGAAGGCGGCGCCGACGTTGCCCTTGTCGGTGGCGGCGAAGGCGTAGCCCTTGGCCAGCACCCAGTCGGCGATCGTGTAGTCGTTGGCGTACTGCTCCCGGTTGCCCGGGGTGCCGCTGACCACCAGGCCGCCGTTCCAGCGGTCGGGGAGCCTGATCACGAACTGGGAGTCGTGGTTCCAGCCGTGCGTGGCGTTGCCGGTGGAGGTGTCGGGGAAGTAGCCGTCGATCTGGGTGCCGGGCACGCCGGTCGGGTTGACCGTGGCGGCCGAGTGCAGGCCCGCCCAGTCGGCGGGGTCGGTGTGGCCGGTGGCCGTGGTGCCGGCCGTGGTCAGGTCGTCCAGGTGGGCGACGACCTGCTTCTCCGCGCCGGGCACGGTGAGCCGCGACTGCTGCGCGGGCTGCGCGGGCGTGAGCAGGCTCGCGACGAGGGTGAGGGCGACCAGCATCACGCCTCCTTCAGGTGCGCGGCCAGCAGGCGGCCGAACTCGTCCGGGTGCTCCAGGTGCGGGCTGTGGCCGCAGTCGTCCAGCACCGCCTCCCGGTACCGGCCGTAACGCTCCAGCACCGCCCTGGTCTGCGTCACCATCGGCTGGGCCGGCGTGCCGGGGGAGCCGGGCACCACGCCGAGCGCGCCGAGGTGGGCCAGGTCGAACAGGGACGTGTCGGAGACGATCACGTCGTCGGCGCCCCTGATCCACAGGATCGGCGGCTTGGGGTCGATCTCCGGCAGGTCGTCGAGCCGGAAGTAGGTCGGCGCCATGGTGTTGAGCACCCCGCTCTTGCCCGGCGCGACCCCCGGCCAGGCGGCCGAGGTGACGGCGTCGCCCGGGTAGTGGAACTCGCCGGTGCGGGTGGTCAGCATGGCGCGGACGTAGTGGTCCTCGTCAGGGACGGGATTCTTGACGTAGGAGGCGCGGAAGACGTTGCGCGGCGAGGTGGGGGCCTCGTCCGACAGGTCGCCGGCCCGCAGCCGGGCCACGAAGTCGGGGTTCGCCCCGCCGGCGCCGGCGCCCGTGCCGTCGGGGTGGGTGAGCCGGCCGTCCGGGCCCTCCGTGCCGCCGAAGCCGTACGGGGAGACCGGGTTGACCAGGGTGACGCTGCGCACCACGGCCGGGCGGTCGCGCAGGGCCTGCAGCACGACGCCGCCGCCCATGCTCCAGCCGACCAGGTGCACCCGCTCCGCGCCCAGGGCCTCGACCAACTCCAGCACGTCGTCGGAGTAGTCGCGCAGGCCGCGGGTGGCGTCCACGGGGGCGGGGTCGGTGTCGCCGAAGCCGCGCAGGTCCACGGCGAGCGGGCGGTAGCCGTCCGGCAGGGCCGCCATCGCGTCGCGCCAGAAGGCGGATGAGGAGACGTTGCCGTGCACGAACAGCACGGGCTCGCCGGTGTCCCTGCCCGGGACGGTCAGGACGTTCTGGGTGAGGCGGGGGGTGGTGACTCTCATCGCACGTGGGTCCTCTCGGCCAGGTCGCGGCCCTGCGTCTCCCGCGCAGCGTAGACCGCGCCCAGCGTCAGCACCGCGGCCAGGCCGAGGTAGACGGAGATGGGCAGGCTGCTGTCGTACACCTTCAGCAGCCACACGGCGATGATCGGGGCGAGGGCGCCCGCCACGATCGCCGAGAGCTGGGCGCCGATCGACACGCCGGTGTAGCGCATCCTGGTGCCGAACAGCTCGGAGAAGAACGCGGCCTGCGGGCCGTACATCATGCCGTGGAAGAGCAGGCCGACGATCACGGCGAGGGTGATCGCGAAGATGTTGCCGGTGTCCACCAGCGGGAAGAACGCGAAGATCCACACCCCGATGCCGGCCGCGCCGGCCAGGTAGATCGGGCGGCGGCCGACCCGGTCCGACAGCGCGCCCCACATCGGGATCGTCACGAAGTGCACGGCCGAGGCGATGAGCACCGCGGTCAGCACGGTCGAGTTGGCGACGCCGGTGCTCTTGGCGTAGGTGATGACGAAGACGGTCAGCAGGTAGAAGGAGATGTTCTCGGCCAGGCGGGCGCCGATGGCGACGAGCACGTCCTTCCAGTGGTGCATCAGGACGCCCACGATCGGCGCCCTGGGCTCCGGCGGGGCCTGCTGGAAGACCGGCGACTCGGAGATCGTCAGCCGGATCCACAGGCCGATCAGCACCAGCACCCCGGACAGCAGGAACGGCACCCGCCAGCCCCACGCCAGGAACGCCTCGTCCGACTGCCAGGCGGCCAGCATCGCCAGCACGCCGGTCGCCAGCAGGTTGCCGCCCGGCGCGCCGGCCTGCGGCCAGGAGGCCCAGAAACCGCGGCGGGCGTCGTCGCCGTGCTCGGAGACGATCAGCACCGCGCCGCCCCACTCGCCGCCGAGCGCGAAGCCCTGCACCAGGCGCAGCGCCGTCAGCAGCAGGGCGGCGGACGGGCCGAGCGTCGCGTACGTCGGCAGGCAGCCGATGAGGAACGTCGCCGTGCCCATCATCAGCAGGCTGATGACCAGCAGCGTCTTGCGGCCCAGCCGGTCGCCGAAATGGCCGAAGACCAGGCCGCCGAGCGGGCGGGCGATGAAACCGACGGCGAAGGTGAGGAACGACAGCAGCGTGCCGGTCAGCGGATCGGACCCGGGGAAGAAGAGCTTGTTGAACACGAGCGCGGCTGCCGAGCCGTACAGGAAGAAGTCGTACCACTCGATGGTGGTGCCGATCAGGCTCGCGGCGACGATCTTCTTGATGGAAGTGGCCATGCCGGTCACGGTAAGGAGTGACCGGCGTCACTCATATGGAGTCCGGGCCCACAGTCTGCTGGATGGATGTGTGGCCGAGCCGGTGCAGCCGCAGCGCAAGCTGGAGCTCCAGGGCGCGTTCGGGCTCCTGCCAGCCGTCGCCGAGCAGCCGCCCGACCCGCTCCAGCCGCTGCGTCACCGTGTTCACGTGGATGTGCAGCGCCTCCGCCGTGCGCGACGGCGAGCCGCCGGTGCCGAAGTACGCCGACAACGTGTCGGCCAGCGCCGTGCCGCGCCGCGCGTCGTAGTCGATCACCGCGCCCAGCACCCGGTCCACGAAGCCGCGCACGTCGCGGCCCTCCCCGACGAGCAGCCCGACGAAGCCCAGCTCGGCCGCGCTCGCCCCGTCGCCGGCCCGGCCCAGCGCGATCAGCGCCTCCGCGCACCGGCGGGCCTCCTGGTAGGCGGCGGCGACCGTCCCCGTCGTCACCGGGGAGGCGCCGGCCGTCGCCGGCGCGCCCAGCGACGCGCTCAGCTCCGCCGCCACCCGCCCCGCCAGCGCCCCCGCGTGCTCGCCCGGCAGCAACAGCACCACCTCGTCACCCCGGCCCGCCGCCAGCCCGTGCCTGATCGCCGCCTGCGACGACGCCCAGAACGCCGCCCGCTCCCGCTGCCCGCCGTGCTTGACCACCACCACGACGTGCGGCGCGCCCAGGTCCACCCCGAGCCGCCGCGCCCGGTCGGCCAGGCCGGGGGAGCCCGGCCGGGCGATCAGGTCGTCCAGCAGCTCGCCGCGCACCCGGCCCTCCGCCTCGGCCACGCTCCGCCGGAACAGCAGCAGCAGCGCGCACACCAGCGCCGCCCGCTCCAGGATCCGCTCGTCGGCGTCGTCGCTGCGCAGCAGGAGCGTGCACAACGGCTCGCCGCCGACGTCCACCGACGCCACCAGCAGCTCGCCCCGCCGCACCGTGCGGCCGAGCGCCCGCGACGCCTGCGCCGCCTCGAACACCCCGGCGTCCAGCTCCCCGACGTGCCCCGTGAGCGGCCGGCCCAGGTCGTCCAGGACCGCCAGCGAGCCGCCCAGCACGTCCGTCACCACGGCCGCCACGTCCTCGATGCCGCCGCCGCGCAGCACCAGCGAGGTCATCCGGTCGTGCGCCAGCGCCGCCCGCTCCACCGCCTCGCCGTGCTCCCGCAGCGCGCGGTGGGCCTGCGACAGCTCCTCCAGCGCGTTCCTGGTCTCCTGCAGCAGCCGCGCGTTGTCGATCGCCACCGCCGCGTGCGCCGCGAGGCTCGCCAGCAGCGACACCTCCTCCTGGTGGAACGGCCGGGCGCTGCGGTTGGCCGCCATCAGCACGCCGATCACCCGCTGGCCCAGCCGCAGCGGCACGCCGAGGATCGCGACCAGGCCCTCCTCCTTGACCGCCTCGTCGATGTGGCCCTCGTGCCGGAAACGCGGGTCGGCGAAGTAGTCGGCTGTCGCGTACGGCGTCGCCGTCTGCGCCACCAGCCCGCCGAGGCCCGCCCCCATCGCCAGCCGCAACGCCCGGAACTTCGCCGAGATCGACCCGTCGGTCACCCGCATGTAGGTGTCGCCCCGCTCCGGGTCGTGCAGCGTCATGTACGCGATGTCGGTCGCGAGCAGCTGCCTGGCCCGGTGCACGATCGCCTCCAGGACGGCGTCCAGGTCGCGGAGGGCCGCGAGGTCGCCGGCGGTGTCGTACAGGGCCGACAGCTCCGCCTCGCGCCGGGCGCGGCGGCGCAGCAGCGCGCGCACCTTCAACGCCTCCACCTTGGCCTGCTCCAGCGCCTCGATCTCGGCCGGATCCGCCCCCCGCGCCCGCGCCTCGACGATCGGCCCCTCGAACTCCACCGCCGACGCCTCCCGCGCCAGCAACTCCAAGAAGTGTTTGCTAATGAGCCGTCCACCCTCCGTCCATGGGGAGCGACACGCCGGTGATGAACGAGCCGCTCGGCCCGCACAGGTACGCGACCAGCTCGGCCACCTCCTCCGGCTCGATCAGCCGCTTGACCGCGGCCGGCCGCAGCATGATGTCCTCCACGACCTCCTCGGGCGCGATCCCGTGCACCCGGGCCTGGTCGGCGATCTGCGCCTCCACCAGCCCCGTCCGCACGTACGCCGGGCACACGCACGTCGAGGTCACCCCGTGGGGCGCCCCCTCCAGCGCGACCACCTTGGAGAAGCCCTCCAGGGCGTGCTTGGCCGTCGTGTACGCCGACTTGAACGGCGAGGCCCGCAGCCCGTGCACCGACGAGATGTTGACGAACCTGCCCCAGCCCCGCTCGTACATGCCGGGCAGCACCCGCCGCGCGATGAGGAACGGCGCCTCCACCATGACCCGCAGCATCGCCGCGAAGACGTCCGGCGGGAACTCCTCGATCGGCGCCACGTGCTGGAACCCGGCGTTGTTCACCACGATGTCCACCGGCTCGCCCGGCAGCGCCGCGACGAACCCGGGATCGGCCAGGTCGGCCACCACCGCCGTGCCGCCCACCTCGGCGGCGACCTTCTCGGCGGGCTCGGCCCGCAGGTCCACGACCAGCACCCTGGCGCCGTCGGCGGCCAGCCGGCGGGCGCAGGCCGCGCCGATCCCGCCGCCCGCCCCCGTCACCAGCGCGGTCCGCCCAGTCAGCTCCTTCGCCATACCCCGCACCCTAGGCGCTCCCCGCGCCGGCACGCATGGGTGCAGGCGACATAAGTGTGTGCTGCGCTATGTGGATCAGTGCGTCTGCTATGTTGTCAGCATGATCGCGTATGCGCAGCAGTGGTGGCCCGCCTCCTAGGCGGACCCTCCAGCGCACACGCACACGGCCGCCTCGACGAGGCGGCCGTCGGCATCTGCACGCGCCCCCGTCGAGCATTTCGAGCAGGAAAGGGGCGCTTCCCGTGACCAGCACCGCCGCCAAGAGCACCGCCAAGACGTCTGCCGAGAGCACCGCCAAGACCGCCGCAGCCGCCGGCCCCGGAGGCGAGTCCATGGCCGGGCTCACGACCTGGGCCGAGCTGCTGTCCCTGCTCCTCGACGGCGTGTCGCTCACCGCCCGCCAGGCCGCCTGGGCGATGGAGCGCATCATGGCGGGCGAGGCCACGGACGCCCAGATCGCCGCGTTCGCGGTCGCGCTGCGCGCCAAGGGCGAGAGCGTGCAGGAGGTCGCGGGGCTGGCCGACGGCATGTTGTCCCGGTCGGCGGCGATCCGCGTCTCCGGCGACCCCGTCGACCTCGTCGGCACCGGCGGTGACCGGGCCGACACCGTCAACATCTCCACCATGGCCGCCGTCGTGGCCGCCGCCACCGGCGTCAAAGTCGTCAAGCACGGCGGCCGCGCCGCCTCCTCGCGGTCCGGCGCCGCCGACGTGCTGGAGGAGCTGGGCGTGGTCATCGACCTGCCGCCCGCCGCCGTCGTCGACATCGCCGACGAGATCGGCATCACCTTCTGCTTCGCGCCCGCCTTCAACCCGGCGCTGCGCCGCACCGCCGGGCCGCGCCGCGAGCTGGGCGTCCCCACCGTCTTCAACTTCCTCGCCCCGCTCACCAACCCGGCGCTGCCGCCGGCGCAGGCGGTCGGGGTCTTCCACCAGCAGATGGCGCCCGTCATCGCCGGCGTGCTGGCCGAGCGCGGCGGCTCCGCGCTGGTCTTCCGCGGCAACGACGGGCTCGACGAGCTGACCACGTGCGGCCCCTCGACCGTCTGGGTCGTCCGGCTCGGCGCCGTCACCCGCACCACCTTCGACCCGGCCGACCTCGGCATCGCCCGCGCCCGGCCCGAGGACCTGCGCGGCGGCGACGCCCGGCACAACGCCGAGGTCGCGCGCACCGTGCTCGCCGGCGAGCGCGGGCCCGTGCGCGACGTCGTCCTGCTGAACGCCGCCGCCGCCGTGGTCGCGGCCGACGGCGCGCCGCGGGCCAACGACCTCGTGCCCGCCCTCGCCGGCGCCTACAAGCGGGCCGCCGACGCCGTCGACTCCGGCGCCGCGCTCACCCTGCTCACCCGCTGGGCCCACGCCACCCGCGCCGCCCGCCCGGCCTAGCCCGGCCGGGTCATCGACAGGACGTCGAGCGCGGCGTCGAGCTGCTCCTCGGTCAGCGTGCCGTCGGCCACGTGGCCGCGCTCCAGGACGACCTCGCGGATCGTCTTGCGCTCCGCGAGGGCCTGCTTGGCGATCTTCGCGGCCTCCTCGTAGCCGACGTACCTGTTCAGCGGCGTGACGATCGACGGGGACGACTCGGCGTACTCGCGCAGGCGCTCCACGTTCGCCGTGATTCCCGTGACGCAGCGGTCGGCGAGCAGCCGCGAGACGTTCGCCAGCAGCCGGATCGACTCCAGGATGTTGCGGGCGATCACCGGGAGCTGCACGTTCAGCTCGAAGCTCCCGGACGCCCCCGCGAACGTGATCGCCGCGTCGTTGCCGATGACCTGCGCCGCCACCATGGCCGTGGCCTCGGGGATCACCGGGTTGACCTTGCCCGGCATGATGGACGAGCCGGGCTGCAGGTCGGGCAGGTTGATCTCGCCCAGCCCGGCGCGCGGCCCCGAGCCCATCCACCGCAGGTCGTTGGCGATCTTGTTCAGCGACACCGCCACCACCTTGAGCTGCCCCGACAGCTCCATAATGGAGTCCTGCGCGCCCTGCGCCTCGAAGTGGTCCACCGCCTCGGCGAACGGGATGCCGGTCGCCTCCCGCAGCTTCGCGATGGCCGCCTTGGCGAACCCGGGCGGCGTGTTGATGCCCGTGCCCACCGCCGTGCCGCCCAGCGGCAGCTCCAGCACCCGGTCCATCGCCGCCGTCACCCGCACGACCCCGTGCTCGACCTGCGTCGCGTAGCCGCCGAACTCCTGGCCCAGCGTCACCGGCGTGGCGTCCATCAGGTGCGTGCGCCCCGACTTCACCACGCCCTCGAACTCCGCCGCCTTCGCCCGCAGCGCCTCCGCCAGGTGCCGCAGCGACGGGATCAGGTGGAAGGTCACCTCCGTCGCCGCCGCCACGTGGATCGAGGTCGGGAAGACGTCGTTGGACGACTGGGAGGCGTTCACGTGGTCGTTCGGATGCACCGGACGGCCCAGCCGCTCCTCGGCCAGCGTCGCGATCACCTCGTTGGCGTTCATGTTGGACGAGGTGCCCGAACCGGTCTGGAAGACGTCGATCGGGAAATGCTCGTCGTGCTCGTTGTCCGCCACGTCGGCCGCGGCCTGCGCGATCGCCTCGGCCAGGTCCTTGTCGATCACGCCCAGCTCGCCGTTGACCTCGGCGGCGACCGCCTTGATCAGGCCCAGCGCGGCGATGTGGGACGGCTCCAGCGGCCGCCCCGACACCGGGAAGTTCTCCACCGCCCGCTGGGTCTGCGCGCGCCACCTGGCCCCCGCCGGCACGCGCACCTCACCCATCGAGTCATGTTCGATCCTGAACTCGCTCATGACTCCCAGTCTTACCCCACGGCACCCGCCGGTCAGCGGGGCGTCAGCTGCTGAACAGGGCCACGATGAGGACGGCGATCACGACGGCGGCCGCGGCGGCCACCGCCATGAGGACGAGCATGCCGTTGCGGTTGCCCGGCTGCTTCTGCTCGGGCGGGCCGGCGATGGCGAACAGGTCGGTGCCGAGGCCCTGGCCCTCGAAGGGGACCTGGGGGCCGCCCTGCTGGGGACCGAACTGCGGGCCCGTCTGCTGTTGCTGCTGCGGCTGTTGCGGGCCGGGGCCCGGCGGGGGGCCCTGGGGCGGGAGCTGGTGGGGGGCCGTGTTCGGCTGGCGGCCGGCGGGCGCCGGGGTGGTCGGCGGGTAGACCTGCTGGCCGGGGGAGCCGATCGGGGACTGGATGCGCATCGTGTTGATGGCGCCCTCGTCGGCGGGCTGCTGCGGCGGCGGCGCCGGGTACGGGCCCTTGGGACGGGCGACGCTGACCGTGCGGTCGGGGTCGAAGCCGCCGTCCTGGGAGGCGGGCGGGGGCGAGGGCGGGGAGGCGAACGCGTGGCCCGCGCCCGCACCCGTGCCCGTGCCCGGGCCTGCGCCCGTGCCCGGGCCTGCGCCCGGGCCTGCGCCCGGGCTTTGGGCGGGTGTCCGCTGCGGGCCGGAGTGCGGGCCCGGCTGGGCGCCGGAGTGCGGGGCCGGCTGCCGACCCGGCTGCTGAGCGGCGTGCGGGCCGCGCTGGGGGCCGGTCTGGGGGCCGGTCTGCGGTCCCGGCTGCGGTCCTGGCTGGGGGCCGGCCTGCGGTCCCCGCTGCGGTCCTGGCTGGGGTCCCTGGTGATGGCTCTGGGAGGCGTTCTGCGGCACCGTGGGGGCCTTGGAGCCCGGAACAGGCGGCGCCGCCCCGGCGGGCCCCTGCGGGCGCGGAGCCGGTCCCTGCGGCCCGGCGGCGGCCTGCGGCGCGCCGGCCGGTCTTCCGGAGGGGGTCTGGGGGGTGGCGAACGGGTCGGGCAAAGCGGCCTCCTGCGCCATCAGAGCCTCGGCCGTGAGCACCGGCATCTCGCTCGTCGGGGTGTCGGCGACCATGCGCAGCAGGGTCTCCGCCTTGGCAGCGTTGAGCCGCTGCCGGTAGTCCTTGTTGAGCAGCCCGTTCAGAACGGGCCTGAGCTGCCCCGCCTGGGTGGGCGGGTCGGCGCTCTCGGTGAGCAGCGCCGCCAGCGTCTCGGCGATCGTGGAGCGCTCGTACGCCGGCCGCCCCTCCACCGCGAAGTACAGCGTGGCGCCGAGCGACCAGATGTCCGACTCCGGCCCGGTGTACTCGCCCCTGGCGCGTTCCGGGGCGGTGTAGCCGGGGGAGCCGATCACCATGCCCGTCTTGGTGAGCCGCGAGTCGCCCTCCGCCTTGGCGATGCCGAAGTCGGTCAGCACGACGCGGCCGCTCTCGGTGATGAGCACGTTGCCCGGCTTGACGTCGCGGTGCGTGATGCCCTGGGCGTGCGCGGCGCGCAGCGCGCCGAGCAGGTCGACGCCGATCTCGGCCACGAGCCGGGGCGGCAGCGGCCCCTCCTCCTCGATCACCTGCTCCAGCGAGCGGGCCTCGACGAGCTCCATGATGATCCACGGGCTGCCGTTGTCGATCAGCACGTCGTGGATGGCGGCGACCGACGGGTGGTTGATCCGTGCGGCGATGCGGCCTTCGCGCACCATGCGTTCGCGCAGCTCGGTCCGCTGTTCCTCGGTGAGCCCGGGGTCCTGGCGGATTTCCTTGACCGCCACCTCGCGCCCGAGCGCGCGGTCGCGCGCGCGCCACACCGTGCCCATGGTGCCCCGGCCCAGCGGGGCTATGAGCTCGTAGCGCTCCGCGAGCAGGCGTGTCTGCTGTTCCGGCATACGAAGAAGATATCGATTCTCGCTTGGGAAGTGCTTTACCCTCGCTTGCGAAGTTCTCTTGGCCAGAACCGCCGAGGAAGGCACAACTTTATCACCGTGGCTTTCAATCGGGCATAAGCGGAAGGGGCTTCTCGCTGCTCCACCCGCTTGCGATGGACGCCCTCGCCGGGACGCCGTTCCTGCCTGGGCACGTTGACCGCCGCGGTGGCCGTGACGTCCGCCCGGTGCAGCCCGCGGTGCGTGGGCCGGCGCGCGAACGCGGGCGGCGCCATGCCCTGCCCCGATCGCGGCGGCCGGTGCGGGGTCAGCGGCTCCTCCGCCGAGCCGCCGGCCGCGACCCTGGCCAGCATCAGCGAGGCGCGCACCGAGTCGAGGCGGGTCTGTGGATCGATCCTGAGCAGGGCGTCGAGCACCGGCGCGAGCGGCCCGGCCTTGGTCATCGGGATCGGCTCGCCGCTGGTGAGCGCCGCGAGCGCGGCGGCGGCCGTACGGCGGCCGTGCAGGCCGCGGCCCTCGACGGCGGTGTAGAGCGTCGCGCCGAGCGACCACAGGTCGGCGGCGGGGCTGGCCTTGGAGCCGAGCACCCGCTCTGGAGCGATGTAACCCGCGGACCCGAGGACGATGCCCGCCTGGGTGATGGAAACGTCACCTTCGAGTGCGGCCAGCCCGAAGTCGGTGAGCACGGCCCGGTCCTCGGTGACGAGCACGTTGCTGGGCTTGACGTCGCGGTGCAGGATGCCCTTGGCGTGCACGGCGCGCAGCGCGCCGAGGATCTGCCGGCCGATCTCGGCGGCCCGGCGCGGCTCCAGCGGGCCCTCCTCCTGGATGAGCTGCTCCAGCGACTTGGCGCGCAGCAGCTCCATGACGATCCAGGGCCGGTCGTCCTCGGTGACGACGTCGAAGACCGTGATGACGGACGGGTGGGCGACCATCGCGGTGGCCCGGCCCTCGCGCTCGGTGCGCGCGCACAGCTCGGCGCGCAGCTCCTCGTCGAGCACGGAGGGCAGCCGCACCTCCTTGACCGCGACGTAGCGGTTGAGCAGCTCGTCATGCGCCCGCCAGACGGTGCCCATGCCGCCGCGTCCGACCGGCTCCACAAGCCGATAGCGCGCGGCGAGAAGGTAACCGGAGGGCGCACGCATGCCTGGCAGCTTACCTATTTGTGTAAACCGACCAGTAGAGGCGCGGCCGATAAATTGTTGCGAACTTAAGTCAACCTGCCTGACTCGTCACGTCAGCACATCCACGCCGGGCCTCTGTCCGAAGGTAGTACGAGGGTCCCCCGGGCGTCGAGAGCGCGCGGCCACGGGCTGTGTCGGTCGGCACACTCATGTCGCCCGAAAACGGGCATGATGCCTTGTAGGGGACGTTCAGTTCAAGCGCTGAGCCGCCACCAGGGGAAACAGGGGTCGGTCAGCGACTTGTAAGGGTGCCGTAAGGGGGCGGGGGCATGGTAAAGCCAACAACAAGAGGCAATCGCTCGAGGGCCGCCGAAAGTGTCGGTGCCGATCGTCACACTGGGCGTACGCCACAAGGTACACCGACCAGCAGCACGAGCACCCGAAGGACGTGATGAAGATGCGCCAGACCCAGGTTCGCCGCCGGCCGAGGAAGCCGAGCGCCCAGGCGCTGGACCTTCGCACGCCGTCGGGCCGCAAGCTCCCCTTCTGACCCGTGTCCGACCACGACAAGACCACTGGAGCGCCATCAGAGAGGTGCGCGATGTGCAGTCATTACCCGCTCTGCCCGAGTGCCGACGCCCCTGACCGCGAGGCGTCGCACGTCGTCTCGGCCCACCCCGACCAGGGGTGGAGCCTGCTGTGCAACGGCGTCGTGCTGTTCGACGACACCGGCCTGCTGCTGCCCGACGGCACCATGGTGCCGCCGCACCGGGCGCCCATGCAGCTCGCGGCCTGACCCCTCGTACGCCTGGCCCGACCACCCCCCGCACGCCGAGTGCCGAGCGGCGGGAAACCCCCCATCCCGGTACACCCCCGACGCCGGTGCCGAGCGGCGAGCAGACCCCACCCGGCACCCAGCGGCCACGAGTTCAGCTGCAGCCGATGCTCAGCGGCGGCCGATGCTCAGCACGGGCCCGGTGCGGTCGGTGAAGAAGTCGTCGCCCTTGTCGTCCACCACGATGAAGGCCGGGAAGTCGACCACCTCGATCTTCCACACCGCCTCCATGCCCAGCTCGGGATACTCCAGGACCTCCACCTTCTTGATGCAGTCCTGCGCCAGCCGGGCCGCCGGCCCGCCGATGGAGCCCAGGTAGAAGCCGCCGTACTTCTGGCAGGCCTCGGTGACCTGCTTCGACCTGTTGCCCTTGGCCAGCATCACCATCGAGCCGCCCGCCGCCTGGAAGCGCTCGACGTAGGAGTCCATCCGTCCCGCCGTCGTCGGGCCGAACGAGCCGGAGGCGTACCCCTCGGGCGTCTTGGCCGGGCCCGCGTAGTAGACGGCGTGGTCCTTCAGGTACTGGGGCATCTCGCCGCCGTTGTCCAGCAGCTCGGCGATCTTGGCGTGCGCGATGTCGCGGGCCACGACGAGCGGGCCGGTGAGCGACAGCCGGGTCTTGACCGGATATTTCGTCAGCTCGGCAAGGATCTCCGGCATCGGGCGGTTGAGGTCGATCTGCACCACGTCGTCCGACAGGTGCTCGTCCGTGGTGTCCGGCAGGAACCGCGCCGGGTCCGTCTCCAGCTGCTCCAGGAACACGCCCTCCGGCGTGATCCTGGCGAGAGCCTGCCGGTCCGCCGAGCACGACACCGCGATCGCCACCGGGCAGGACGCCCCGTGCCGCGGCAGCCGGATGACCCGCACGTCGTGGCAGAAGTACTTGCCGCCGAACTGCGCCCCGATGCCCAGCTTCTGCGTCAGCTCGAAGACCTTCGCCTCCATCTCCAGGTCGCGGAAGCCGTGCCCGGCGGGCGAGCCCGCCGTCGGGATCGAGTCGAGGTAGCGGGCGCTCGCGTACTTCGCGGTCTTCAGCGCGTACTCGGCCGAGGTGCCGCCCACCACGATCGCCAGATGGTACGGCGGGCAGGCCGCCGTGCCCAGCGAGCGGATCTTCTCCTCCAGGAAAGCCATCATCCGCTTCTCGTTGAGCACGGCCTTGGTCTCCTGGTACAGGAACGACTTGTTCGCCGAGCCGCCGCCCTTGGCCATGAACAGCAGCTTGTACTCGTCGGGGTGGCCGTGCGGGTCCTCGGCGTACAGCTCGATCTGGGCCGGCAGGTTGTTGCCGGTGTTCTTCTCCTCCCACATGGTCAGCGGGGCCATCTGGGAGTAGCGGAGGTTGAGGCGGGTGTAGGCGTCGTACACGCCGTGCGCGATGTGCTCGGCGTCGCGCCCGTCGGTCAGCACGTGCCGGCCGCGCTTGCCCATGACGATGGCGGTGCCGGTGTCCTGGCACATCGGCAGGACGCCGCCCGCCGAGATGGAGGCGTTCTTCAGCAGGTCGAGCGCCACGAAACGGTCGTTGCCGCTGGACTCGGGGTCCTCGACGATCTTCCTGAGCTGGGCGAGGTGGGAGGCCCGCAGATAGTGGGAGATGTCGTGCACGGCCGTCTCGGTGAGCAGCCGCAGCGCCTCGGGCTCGACCTCGAGGAACGTCCGCCCGGCCGCCTCGACCTTCCGCACCCCCTCCGTCGTGATCAGCCGATACTCGGTCTCATCGGCTCCCAGCGGCAGCAGGTCGGTGTAGTCGAACTCGCCCATGTCCATCCTTTCGTCGCCCTGTAGATTACGCGCCTCCTTCGGCGGCCCGTACGGGCTCCGGGGCGCGCTCACGGGCGGGCGCGGGGGCGGTGAGGCCGATGAGGATGCCGGTGATCACCAGGGCCGCGCCCAGCAGGTCGTACGCGGAGGGCACGGCGACGTCCAGCACCGTCCCGGTGACGATCGCGCCCACCGGGATGAGGCCGGCGAACAGGCCCGCGCGGCCGGGGCCGAGCCGGGGGAGCGCCGTGTACCAGAGGAAGAAGGCGAGCACCGTGATCACGACCGACAGGTAGCCGAAGCCCAGGGCCTCCGGCAGCGTCGGCATCCGGAACATGGCCGTGCCCTCCGCCGCCAGGCCGATGGCCAGCAGCATGGGGACGGCCAGCGTGGTCGAGTACGCCGACACCCGGATCGCCCCCAGCTTGGGCAGCAGCGGGATGGCCAGCAGGGAGAAGGCGACCTCGCCGGCCAGCGCGCCGAGTGACCACAGGAGGCCGGGCAGGGTGCCGCTGCCGAGCCCGGTGGCGAGGGTGGCGCCCGCCACCACCACGGCGGCCCCGATCAGCAGGCGGGGCGCGGGCCGGCCGCCGGCCAGGGCGAGCCACAGGGGCACCGTGCCGAGGACGGTCCCGACCAGGGCGGGGCCGGCGGCGCGGGTGGCCTCGATGACGCACACGTTGAACAGCACCAGGCCGAGCAGGGTGAGAGCGGCGAGGTAGAGGGTCTCGCGTCCGGTCAGCCGGACGAACCGCAGGCCGAGCGGTTTCGTGATGAGGAGCAGGATGACGGCCGCGAGGAGATACCGGACCGCCTGGCCGCCGTATAGGGGGTATGCGCCGATGAGCCCGGAGACTCCGGCCAGGGTTCCCACCAGGAACATGGCCGAGGCGGCGCCGAGGGTGCCGTGCTTCATGTGAAGGATGGTAGGAAGGCAATGGTTCGCGGAAACAGTCCAATGTCCCGCTGGAAGACAGGACCAATATGGCTGACCTCCTGATCCGGATCGATCGCGCGAAGGGTGGGATCGCCGGGCAGATCGCCGCCGAGCTGCGCGCGTCCGTCCGGGACGGGCGGCTCGCCCCCGGCACCCGGCTGCCCGCCACCCGCGATCTCGCCGCCGATCTGCAGGTATCGCGGGGGGTGGTGGTGGAGGCGTACGAGCAGCTCGTCGCCGAAGGGTTCCTGGTCTCGCGGGTGGGGGCCGGGACGCGGGTCAGCCCGCGGCCCCTGGGGCCGGCCGCGGGGGCGGTGACGGCGGAGGCGCGCCTGGACGCCGGCCCGCCCCGGCCGGCCGGGGCGGGTGGCCGGCCGGGCGCCCGCCGCGTCCGCTGGACGGGGTCGCCCCTGGGGGACCGGTCGCGCGTGACCTCGGAACGGGCGGCCCCCGCGGCGGACGGGGCGACCGGCCCACGGGTGCAGGCTCAGGTGAGCGGTCCCCGGGCGAAGGGGCGGGGGACGTATTACGGGCATCGGCCCACGTCGCCCGACCTGGCCCACTTCCCCCGCCAGCGCTGGCTGGCCGCCGTCCGCCACGTCCTGACCACCGTCCCCTCCGACGCGCTCGACTACGGCGACCCGGGCGGCGTCCCCGAGCTGCGCGAGGAGCTGGCCGGCTACCTCCGCCGGGTCCGCGCGGCCGACGTGCGCCCGGAGGGCCTGGTCATCGTCGGCGGCGTCGCCCAGGGCCTCAGCCTGGTGCTGCACGTGCTGTCCGGCGGCGGGCAGCGCGCCCTGCGCCTGGCCGTGGAGGACCCGACGAGTCACCGCCAGGTGCCGCTGCTGCGCCGGGCGGGAGCCAGGCTCGTGCCGGTGCCGGTCGACGAGGAGGGCCTGGACGTGCGGCGGCTCACGGGCGAGGCGGCCCTGGTCACCCCGGCGCACCAGTTCCCGACGGGCGTGGTGCTGTCCCCGCCGCGCCGGGCCGCGCTCGTGGAGTGGGCGCACGCGGGCCGCCGTTTCGTGCTGGAGGACGACTACGACGCCGAGTTCCGCTTCGACCGCGACCCGGTCGGATGCCTGCAGGGGCTCGCGCCGGACCGGGTGATCCTGTCGGGGAGCGTGAGCAAGGCGCTGGCCCCGGGGCTGCGGCTCGGCTGGGTGGCCGCGCCGCCCGAGCTGGCCGAAGCGATCCGGCGGGCGCGCGGCGAGCTGGACCTGGGCTCGCCGGTCATCGACCAGTACGCGCTGGCGCACTTCCTGCGTACCGGCGGCTACGACAAGCACCTGCGGCGCATGCGGCGGGAGTACCGCCGCCGCCGGGACGCCCTGGTGGCGGCCCTGGCCGAGGAGCTGCCCCGGGTGCGGGTGAAGGGCATCGACGCGGGGCTGCACGTGTACCTGGAGCTGCCGGAGGGCTGGGCGGAGCAGGCGGTGGTGCGGGCGGCGCGGGACCTCGGGCTGTCGGCGGAGGCGGTGGGCCCGATGCGGGAGCTGCCGGGCCCGGCGGCCGTGGTGGTGGGGTTCGCGCGGTTGCCCGCGCATCGGTCGGTGGAGGTCGTACGCGGGTTGAAAGTCCGAATGTCAGGACAAAACGTTGACTGAGGCTGAGAACCTCGCTTAGAAAGAGGGTCCATCCCGACTCTGGAGGCGCCATGCGCGTGGGACTGCTGGGCCTGGGCCGGATCGGCGCCTTCCACGCCGCCACCCTGGCCGCGCACCCGCTGGTGGACGAGCTGGTCGTGGCCGATCCGGTGCGCAGCTCGCCGCACGGCGCGCCGGGCGACCCGTTCGAGTCGGACGCCGTCGTCATCGCCACCCCGACGAGCACCCACGCCGAGCTGATCGTCCGGGCGTGCGAGCTGGGCGTCCCGGTCTTCTGCGAGAAGCCGGCCGCCGGGACCGTGGAGGAGACCTTGAAGGTGCTGGAGGCCGCCGAGGGGCACCGGGTGCAGATCGGCTTCCAGCGCAGGTTCGACCCCGGGTACGCGGCGGCCCGCGCGGCGTTGCGCGCCGGGGAGCTGGGCGAGCTGCACCGCGTCCACCTGGTGACGGCCGACCCCGCGCCGCCGCCCGCCTCCTACCTGCCGCTGTCCGGCGGGATCTTCCGCGACTGCCACGTGCACGACTTCGACGCGCTGCGCTGGGTGACCGGCCGCGAGGTGGTCTCCGTCTACGCCAGGGGCGCCAACCGCGGGGCCCCGTTCTTCGCCGCGGCAGGCGACGTGGACAACAGCGCCGCGCTGCTCACCCTGGACGACGGCACGCTCGCCACCCTCCAGGGCTCCCGCTACAACGGCGCCGGCTACGACGTGCGCATGGAGCTGGCGGGCACGCTGCGCACCCAGGCGGTCGGCCTCGGCCCGCGCGCCCCGCTCCGCGGCGCCGAGGGCCTGGGCGAGCCCGCCGACCCGTGGCCGGACTTCGTCACCCGCTTCGAGCAGGCCTACCGCGCCGAGATCGACGCGTTCCTGCGGTCGGAGGAGAGCCCGTGCCCGATCGGGGACGCGCTGGAGGCCCTGTACGTCGCCGAGGCCGCCGACCTGTCGCTGCGCGAGGGCCGTCCCGTCGAGGTCGCGGAGGTGCGGCGACGCTGACCGGCGGGCCGGGCGGTCAGGCCGTGGCGGCGGCCCTGGGCTGGAAGGCGGGCGCCAGCACGATGATCGCCGCCGCCAGCACCAGCGGCGCGGCGAACGCCACCCGGAAGTCCGTCGCGTCCGCGATGCCGCCGACCAGGGCCGCGCCGACGATGAAACCGACGTAGTTGAACAGGTTGACCCGGGCGATGGCGACGCCGGTGCCGGCCGGGTCGAGCCGGCCCGCCGCCGAGAACGACTGCGGCGCGACGACCGCGAGGCCCATCCCGGTCAGGCCGAACGCGACGATGCCGAGCACCGCGTTCGGCGCGAGGACGACGCCGAGGAAGCCGAGCGTGGCGAGCACGCCGCCGATGCGCACGATCGCGGCCGGGCCGTAGGCGCGAGCCGCGAAGTCGCCGCCGAGCCGGACGCCCAGCGTGGCGGCCTGGTAGGCGGCGTAGGCCAGCGGGATGACCTCGGCGCTCGCGTGCAGCACGTTCTTCATCAGCACGGTGTTGAAGTTGGAGACCGCGGCGTCGCCGACGTACAGGAAGGCCATGGCCAGGCAGAGCGGGATGAGCGGCCGCCACGGGAAGGAGCCGCCGATGGGCGAGACCTCGCTGTCCGGCTTCTCCTCCTCCTTGCCGAACAGGTTGCGCCCGGCCCACAGGGAGCCGGCCACGGCGAGGACCATGGGGGCCGCCACGGTCACCGGCAGCGGCAGCCCGGCGGCGAGGGAGGCCCACAGCGCCGCGAGCATGCTGAGGAAGCTCCACACGCAGTGGAAGCCGTTGAGCACCTGTATGCCGTAGCGGCGCTCGACCGCGACGCCCTGCATGTTCATGCCGGCGTCCACCGCGCCGACCGCGATGCCGAACACCAGCAGCGCCGGGATCAGCAGCGGCACGTTCGGCGCCAGCCCGGCCAGCGCCACGGCGGCGGCGACCACCGGCTGGGCGAGGCGGAGCAGCGGCCTGCTGCCGTGCCGGGCGGCGAACGCGCCGGCCGCGACGCTGCCGACGCCGGCGAACACCGGCACGATGAGCAGCAGCAGCGTCAGCGTGCCGTCGTCGATGCCGTGCCTGGCCTGCAGGTTGGCGACCTGGACCAGCAGCGAGGCGAAGGACAGCCCCTGGACGGCGTAGACGACGTACGTGGCCACACGGGCCTCGAAGTCGCGCGGGGAGGGCACGGCGGCCTCCTGATGGGGGGAGATCAAACGTGAGGCTGGGTCAGGTTAGCTGCCCACCCGGCCGTCGCGCCACCAGGAGATAGGGTGCCGGACGTGAGACGGGGCTACGCGACGGGACAGGCGCGCAGAGAGCGCATCCTGGCCGCCGCACTGCTGGAGTTCGCCGAGAACGGCTACCGGGGCGCGTCCCTGGCCCGCATCGCCGAGCGCGTCGAGCTGTCCCAGGCCGGCCTGCTCCACCACTTCAGGAGCAAGGAGCGCCTGCTCGTGGCCGTGCTCGAACACCGCGACGAGCTCGACGCGCGCCGCTTCGACCTGGCGTCCGCCGGCGGCGTCGACGCGCTGCACGCGATGGCCGCCGTGGTCGGGCACAACGCCAGGGTGCCCGGCCTGGTGCAGCTCTTCTCGGTGATCAGCGGCGAGGCCGTGACCCCCGGCCACCCCGGGCACGAGTGGGCCAGGCGGCGCTACCGCAGGCTGCGCGCGCAGGTCGCGGCGGCGCTGCGGCTCGGCGTCGAACGCGGCGAGTTCAGAGCGGGGCTCGACACCGAGGCGCACGCCGATCGGCTCATCGCGATGATGGACGGCCTGCAGACGCAGTGGCTGATCGACCCGGAGCGGGTGGACATGGCCGCCGTGTTCCGGGGTTACGTGGACGACCTGGTCGCGCTGCTGGCCCCGCCCGCCGCGCCAGGACCGGGGACGGCCGCCGCGCCCTGACCGGCCGGCGCCGCGTCGAGCCGCCCGGCGGCCGCCCACACGCCGAGGGCGAGCAGCGCGGCCACCTCGGTGACCGCGAGCACCCGCTCCACCAGCCCGAGCGGCATGACCCGGTACCAAGGCAGCCCGTGCCGTGCCCCGATGAGCATCATCGTCCCGATGCCGGCCACCCACAGCACCGAGCAGACGCCGAGCGCGAAGGCGACCAGCGTCGCCCGCGACCGCCCGGGACGCCGCCACGGCCGCGCGATCACCACGACCGCCAGCGGCAGGCACAGGAACGCGACGAAGCTGCCCACCCGGTGGATGCTCCCGCTCGTGCTGGGCCCCACCGACCAGTCGTGCTTCTCGAACCAGGCGGTGAGCATCAGCCCCGCGCTCCAGCCCAGGAGCGCGAGCGTGCCGACGATCCCGGCGAGCCGCTTGCGGGCCAGCGACACCGCGATGGCCGCCGATCCGGCCGCGAGCAGGCCCACGCCGAGGCCGAAGACCCAGCCGCCGGGGCCGAGGCCGTGCTCGCTGATGGTCCGCCGCAGCGGGTTGATCTCGTCGAGGCTGGTCAGCTCCAGGCCGATGATCAGTGCGATGCCCGCGCCCGCGACCCCCAGCCCCCACCGTGCCGGCTGATGCACGCTCACCTCCCTTTTGCCGGACCAACGGAGAGGCGTACCGGATGATTCCGAGATCGGCTGATTCACGCCTTGAGCCGGCCGCCTCCGTCCACGGTGAGCACGGTGCCGGTGGTGTAACCGTTGCCCGCGACGAAGGCGATCGCGGCGGCGACGTCGTCCGCCGTGCCGACCCGGCGCACCGGCAGGGCGGCGCCGGCGCTCTCCAGGAACGCGGCCCGCGCCTCCTCGCCGATCTCCGACCACCAGTCGGTGTCGATCACCCCGGGGGAGACCGCGTTCACCCTGATCGGCGCCAGCTCGACGGCCAGGCCGGGCACGGCGGCCTCGATCGCGCCGTTGACCGCCGCCAGCGCGGCGACCCCGGGCAGGGCCGCCCCCGCCGAGGCCGCCGTCACAAAGGTGATCGAGCCCTGCGGGCTCAGCGTCGGCAGCGCCGCCTGCGCGGTCAGCAGGTGCGGCAGCAGCTTGCCCTCGACGCCCGCGAGCAGCCCCTCGCGGGTCAGCGCGCTCAGCGGCGCCGCCCCGCCCCGGGCCGTCACGGTGATGATCAGGTGGTCGAACGCGCCGAACCGGGCGAACAGCTCACGCATGGCCCCGGTGTCGCGCGCGTCCACGGCCTCGCCCCGCGCCTGGTCGCCGAGCTGCTTCACGGCGGCCCGCACCCGTTCCTCGGAACGGCCGGTCACCAGCACCTCGGCGCCCTCGCTCGCGAACCGGGCGGCCGCCGCCAGCCCGATGCCCGACGTGCCGCCCACGATCACTACGCGCATGTCCTGCTCCTTCTCAATACGAGACATCTTGCCTCGAATATAAACGAGGCACAGTGTCTTGTAAAGTGGCGGCCATGGCAGGCAGACCACGCAGCGAAGTGGCCAGGAAGGCGATCCTCCGGGCCGCGCTCGACCTGTGCGCCCGCGACGGCTACCAGAACGTCACCATGAAGGGCATCGCCGAGGCCGCGGGCAGCGGGCGGCAGACCGTCTACCGCTGGTGGCAGACCAAGGCCCAGGTGCTGCTGGAGTCCCTGACCGGGATCATGGCCGAGGACCTGCCGCCCACCCCCGACAGCGGTGACCCGCGCGCCGACCTGGTGGCGTTCCTGGAGCAGACGTTCACGCTGGCGCGCGGCGTCGCGGGCCAGATCGTCGTGGGGCTGATGGCCGACGCCCAGTCGGACGCCGCGCTCGCCGCCGAGCTGCGCGAGAAGATCATCGGGCCGCGCCGGGACGCCCTGCGCGCGGTGCTCGCGCGCGGCGCCCTGCCCCCCGACGTGGACCTGGAGCTGGCCGTGGACGTCGTCTTCGGCGTCATGTGGTACCGCCTGCTCAACCGCCACGCCGAGGTGAACGTCGACCTGGCCGAGGAGATCGCCGGGCTGCTCGGGCGAATCCGGTGACGACGTCCCCTCCGGGACGAGCGAAACGCCCTGCCGGGGGATATCGTCGGAGATGTGAACGAACGCGCGGGATCCTGGTTGCCGAAGCTGCAGGAAGTCGGTGAGCGGCTCGCCGAGGAGTTCGTCGCCGCCCGGCGGCCTCCCGCCGCCGGCGACCTCCCGGCGCCGCGCGAGCTGCGCGCCTCCGACGCCGACCGCGAACGGGTCGCGCAGGTGCTCCAGGACGCCCACGCCGACGGCCGCCTCACTCTGGAGGAGCTGGAGGAGCGGCTCGGCGTGCTCTACTCCGCGCGCACGCTCGGCGACCTCGCCGGGCTCACCGCCGACCTCCTGCCCGCCGACCAGCAGCCGCTCAACCTCGACGGCCGGCCGGTGTCGGCCATCTTCAAGAAGGAGCAGCGCGGCGGGCGCTGGGTGGTGCCCGCCGAGCTCGCGGTGACCGCCATGTTCGGCACCACCAAGCTCGACCTGCGCGACGCCATCCTGCAGAACCGGCGGGTGGTCATCAACGCCACGCTGGTCTTCGGCGGCCTGGAGATCGAGGTGCCCGAGGACCTCGAGGTCATCAGGGTCGCCAAGGGCAAGACGGTGCGGCTCACCAAGCAGCCCACCGAGCCCGGCGCGCCCGTGGTGGAGGTGCGCACCACGAACTTCGCCGGCGAGGTGAAGGTCAAGGAGCCGCCGCGCCGCAAGCGCCGCCGCTGACGGCTCCCTTCCTCCGCGCCGGGGCTCAGCCGGCGGTGTCGAAGTTGATCGCGCTGTAGGCCCGCAGCTTCCAGAGCTGGTGCTCGCTCTCGATCTTCCTGATCGTGCCCGACCGGCCGCGCATCACCAGCGACTGCGTGATCGCCGCGCCGGCGCGGAAGCGGACGCCCTGCATGAGCTCGCCCTGCGTGATGCCGGTCGCGGCGAAGAACACGTCGTCGGAGCGGACCAGGTCGTTGGTGGTGAGCACCTGGTCGAGGTCGTGCCCGGCGTCGATGGCCCGCTGCCGCTCGGCCTCGTCGCGCGGCCACAGCTTGCCCTGGATCACGCCGCCGAGGCACTTCAGCGCGCACGCCGCCACGATGCCCTCCGGCGTGCCGCCGATGCCCAGCATCAGGTCGATGCCGGTGCCGGTGCGCGCCGCCATGATGGCGCCCGCCACGTCGCCGTCGGTGATGAACTTGATGCGCGCCCCGGTCTCCCTGATCTCCTTGACCAGGCGCTCGTGCCTCGGCCGGTCGAGCACGACCACCGTCACGTCGGACGGCGAGCAGTGCTTGGCCCGCGCCACGGCCTCGATGTTGGCCGACACGGGGGCCTCGATGTCCACGACGTCGGCCGCCTCGGGCCCGGTGACCAGCTTCTCCATGTAGAACACGGCCGACGGGTCGTACATCGAGCCACGCTCGCTCACCGCGATCACCGACACCGCGTCCGGCATGCCCAGCGCCGTGAGCCGGGTGCCGTCGATCGGGTCCACGGCGACGTCGCAGTCGGGGCCGCTGCCGTCGCCCACGTGCTCGCCGTTGAAGAGCATGGGGGCGTGGTCCTTCTCGCCCTCGCCGATGACCACCACGCCGTTCATCGAGACGGTGTTGATGAGCTGGCGCATGGCGTTCACGGCCGCGCCGTCGGCGCCGTTCTTGTCGCCCCGGCCGACCCAGCGGGCGGCGGCCATGGCGGCGGCCTCGGTGACGCGGACGAGCTCCAGCGCCAGGTTGCGATCAGGGGCGTGCTCGCTGGTGGCGAGCGGCGCCGGGACCGAATCGGACATCATTGGCCTCCTCGAAGACGACTGTCTCGATGGTAGTTGCCCTTCTTTTCCCGGCCTCAGGGGGATAATCTGGCGCCTCCGGCTTACTCCTCTGCCCTGCCCGCGACCGGACGCCTGCCCCGGTCACGCAGTCGGTAAGCTTCGACTTGCGCCTGCGGAGCGGAGAACGGATTTTGCGCCAATCACGTGCGCGTCATGGATCTCGCCTTCACCATGGAGCAGGGCGCCGCGCCGTGGAGGAGAGCGAATGAGCGAAGTGGAACCCGTCGTGACCCAGCCGCGCACGTCGGAACGGGGCGCGGCGACGCGCAGCTCGCTGCTCGCCGCCGCCAGGGAGGTCTTCGTCTCCAAGGGCTTCGCCGAGGCCGGCGTCACCGACGTCGTGTCCCGCGCCGACGCCAGCGTCGGCAGTCTCTACCACCACTTCTCCGGCAAGGCCGACCTCTACCTCACGCTCTTCGAGGAGTGGCAGGCCCGCCAGACGCAGCGCACCAAGCAGGCGGCCAGGGAGGCCCGCGCGGGCGGCGAGAGCGACCGCATGCGGGTCTTCGTCAGCGCCGCCCGCGCCTACCTCGACGGCTGCCTGGAGGAGCGCGAGCTGGCCGCGCTGTTCCTGCGCGGCGACGGGCCGCCCGGCTTCGAGGTGGTCATGCGCGACCGGCTGCGCAAGTGGGCGCAGCGCAACGCCGCCCTGTTCGAGGACGAGGCCGCGCTGGTCGTGGTCATCACCGGCGCGCTGGCCGCGGCCGTCTCGGAGGTCGTGCGCACCGGCGACCGGGCGCTGGCCGAGGAGGTGCTGGCCATCATCGGGCAGATCCGGCCGGCCACTTCGGCGACCGCCTCCTCCAGCGGGTAACCTCGGCGGCGTGCGACGGTTCACGGAAGGTTTCTACGGCTACGCGGTGGCGCTGCTCGTCTGCCTGGCGGGGGCGGCGGTGTTCCTCATGATCACACCGCAGAGCCGGGAGGAGCACATCCCGCGGCGGGAGTACTCCATCACCGTCGCCAACTTCAGCCACGACGTCCCCTACCGCGTGTGGGCCCCGCGGCAGGACCCGGCGGGCTGGGTGCCCAACAGCAACCGCATCGCCAAGGGCGAGAACGGCGCCCAGGTCCTCTACCTCGGCTACGCCACCGCCAAGCGCCAGCACGCGATGTTCATCCAGAGCGACGAGCGGCCCGCCGCCGCCTTCGCCGCCCGCATGGCCAACCGCGACAAGGCGGTCGGCACCCAGCAGATCGGCGGCGTCGCCTGGGAGCAGCGCTACCGCGAGGACAAGAACCAGCGCACGCTGGTCCGCTTCCTGCCCGACGTCACGCTCGTGGTCACCGGCACCGCCGACTGGCCCGAGCTGGCCGAGCTGGCGGGGCTGCTCCAGCAGCGACCCCAGGCGTAGCTCGTCTAGGGTGGTGCCCGTGGCAGCAGACGAGAAGACGCCCTCATACGAGCAGGCCCGCGAGGAGTTGACCGAGGTCGTGCGCCGCCTGGAGGCCGGCGGGCTCACCCTGGAGCAGTCGATCGAGCTCTGGGAGCGCGGCGAGCGGCTGGCGGCGGTCTGCGAGGAATGGCTGCAGGGGGCCCGGGTCAAGCTCGCCGCCGCCATGGCCCGCCGGGCCGAGCCCGGCGGCGACGACACGCCTTTCTGACCGTTCCCGGCGATCCCGGCGTTCCTGGCGAGCCTCAGGCGTTCTCGGGCACCAGGGCCACCACCGGGATGCGGCGGCTGGTCTTGCGCTCGTACTCGGCGAAGCCGGGGGCCTGCGCCACCATGCGCGCGTAGAGCTGGTCGCGCTCCTCGCCGTCGATCTGCACGGCCTTGACCTGGAAGGTGTCCGTGCCGACCTCGACGGTGGCCACCGGGTTGGCCTTGAGGTTGTGGTACCAGGCGGGGTTCTGGTCGGAGCCGGCGTACGAGGCGATGACCACGTAACGGTCGCCGTCGGCCAGGTACATCACCGGCGTGGTGTGCTGCTTGCCGCTCTTGGCGCCCGTGGTGGTGAGCAGCACCAGCGGCGCGCCCTCGAACATGCCGCCCACGCGTCCCGCGTTGGCGCGGAACTCGTCGATCACCTGCTGGTTGAAGTCGTTCGCCATGTTCGGCTCCTTAGTAATCGGAGGAATCTCCGCTTGGGAGATTAACCGGAGAACTCTCCGGATACAACCGATATGCTTCAACCGTGTGCGGCCGCCGAATCCTTCCCGTCCTCGGGCAACCCCAGCCCGAGCGCGCCGACGCCGCGCGCAACCGGCAGAAGATCATCGACGTGGCCGCCCAGCTCATCGCCGAACGCGGCGCCGCCCACCTCTCGCTCGACGAGGTCGCCCGGGTCGCGGGCGTCGGCGTCGGCACCGTCTACCGGCGCTTCGGCGACCGCGCCGGCCTGGTCTTCGCGCTGCTGGACGAGGGGGAGCGGCGCTTCCAGACGGCGTTCTTCTCCGGGCCGCCGCCGCTCGGGCCCGGCGCGCCGGCGGCCGAGCGCGTCACCGCGTTCCTGTGCGCGCTGGTCGACCGCATCCTGGCGCAGGAGGAGCTGTTCCTGCTGCTGCAGAAGGGCGGCGGCCGGGCGGGCTCGTTCAGCGGGCCGTACCGGGTGCACCACATCCACCTGGCCGCCCTCATCGGGCAGGCCAGGCCCGGCGCGGACGCCGCCTACCTCGCCGACGCGCTGCTCGCGCCGGTCAACGCCGGGCTGATCGCGTTCCAGCGGGCGGAGCGGGGGATGAGCGTGCGGCAGATCAAGGACGGGCTGGCCGCGCTCGCCGCGGCGGCTCTGCGCGCCTGAGGCCCTGGAACGTCACTCGGCGCGTACGGACAGCCGGTCGTCGGACAGGCGGACCGTCAGCGGCGAGCCGGACGTCACGTCCTTGGCCAGGCGGACCACCTCACCCGACGGGTGCTGCACGATCGCGTAGCCGCGCTCCAGCGTGGCCGCCGGCGACAACGCCACCAGCCGGGCCCGCAGGTGCACCAGGTCGTCGGCGGCGCGGTCGAGCGAGCCGGACAGGCAGCGCCTGGCCCGCTCGCGCAGCGCGTCGACCTGCTCGGCGCGGCGCTCCAGCTCGCGCACCGGGTCGGCGAGCGAGGGCCGCGAACGCGCCGACGTCAGCCACGACATCTCCCGGTCCAGCCAGCCGCCCAGCACCCGGCGGCCCCGGTCGCGGAGCTGCCGGACCAGCGCGAGCTGCTCGCCGACGTCGGGCACGACCTTCTTGGCGGCGTCCGTGGGGGTGGACGCGCGGACGTCGGCCACCAGGTCGAGCAGCGGGCTGTCCTGCTCGTGGCCGATGGCGCTCACGACCGGCGTGCGGCACGCGGCGACCGCGCGGACCAGGGTCTCGTCCGAGAACGGCAGCAGGTCCTCCATCGAGCCGCCGCCGCGGGCGACGACGATGACCTCGATGTCAGGGTCGGCGTCCAGCTTGCGCAGGGCCTCGGTGACCTCGCCCACCGCGTACGGCCCCTGGACGGCCACCTCCTCGACCTTGAACCGCACCGCGGGCCAGCGCCGCCTGGCGTTCTCCAGCACGTCACGCTCGGCCGCCGACTCGCGGCCGCAGATGAGCCCGATCGTGCCCGGCAGGAACGGCAGCCGCCGCTTCCTGTCGGCGTTGAACAGCCCCTCGGCCGCCAGGAGCTGCCGCAGCCGCTCCAGCCGGACCAGCAGCTCGCCCACGCCGACCGGGCGGATCTCCAGCGCGGTGAACGCGAACGTGCCCTTGTTGACCCAGAAGTCCGGCTTCACCTGGAGCACGACCCGCGCGCCGTCGGCCGGTCGCGGCACGGCCGCCTCGTAGACGCCGCGAGGGGCGGTAACCCTGGCGGAGACGTTGGCGACCGGGTCGCGCAGGGTCAGGAACACCGTGCCGCCGCGCGCGCTCAGATCGGTGATCTGGCCCTCGACCCACACCGTGCCGAGTCTGCCGATCCAGCCGCCCACCATCTGCAGGACCGTGCGGATCGGCAGGGGGGACTCCGGTGTGGTCTTCGAGGTCATGGCGGAAGACTACGGGCTCCGTCCGGCCTATTCGCCGGCCTGCAGCTTGGCGAGGCGGTTCTCGAACATCCGGACGACCTCGGTGCGGTTGCGGGTGGCGCGCTCGTAGGCGAGGTAGTCGCCGATCTGGGCGGCGGTCTTGCCGCGCATGCGGGCGCGGAGGGAGGCGACGGTCAGCTCGTCGTACCCGGCGAGCGGCGCGACGAGAGCCGCGGCGGGCGCCTCAGTGGTCGGCGCCTCAGTGGTGGGCTGCTCGGTGGCCGGCTTCTTGGCGGCGGGCTTCTTGGGGGCGGGCTTCTTGGCGGCCGGCTTCTTGGCGGCGGGCTGCTCGGCGGGCTCCGGCGTGATGGACACCGGCTTGGGGGTGACGGGCTCGGGCGCGGCCACCGGCTCGGCGGCGGCGACGGGCTCGGGCGCGGCCACCGGCTCGGGCGCGGGGGCTGGCTCCGGGGCGGGCGCGGGCTCCTCCACGACCTTGGCCGCGGGCTCCTCGACGACCTTCGCCTCGGTCTTGACGGGAGCCTCGGTCTTGACGGGGGCCTCGGTCTTGATGGGAGCCTCGGGTGTGGCGGGGGCCTCGGCCTTGGAAGCGGGCTCGGGCTCGGTCTTGGCGGCGGGCTCGGTCTTGGCGGCGGGCTCCGGCTGGGCGGCGGGCTTGGCCGGGGCGAAGATGACCGGGTCCGGCTTGGTCCTGGCGGCGCCGTTCGGCTCGGCCGCCCCCGTACGCGGCGCGAAGATGACCGGCTCCTTGCGCGCCGGCTTGTCCTCCTCGCTGCCGGCCGGCGCCGCGGCGACCTGGTCGGCGGCGGAGGGACGCGACTCGTACTCCTCCTCGCGCTCCTCCTTGCCGCCCAGCCCCTTGATCGAGTTCTTCACCCGGTCCACGACCAGCAGCGCCTGCCCGGCCGCGCTCAGCGTGGTCTGGATGACGAGCAGCGGAAGGTCCTTCGCCTTCTCCTTGAGCTCGTCCTTGTTGGTGACGGTTCTGGCGATGTTGCGTATCACGTCGCTGAGGGACATGACGTCTCCCTGGGAGGTCTGTATTGGACGGCCAGTCTGGCAAACCGCGGGCTACCACGCACGGGCGGGCCAGATGGCCGCTCCACGTAGCATAAGAAGTATGGAGCCCCAGACCCCCTCTTCCCGCCGAGTCCTCGTAGCCAAGCCACGGGGCTACTGCGCCGGAGTCGATCGAGCCGTGGTCGCGGTCGAGAAGGCGCTGGAGCAATACGGCGCCCCGATCTACGTCCGCAAGCAGATCGTCCACAACACCCACGTCGTCAAGACGCTCGAGGCCAGGGGCGCCGTCTTCGTCGAGGAGACCGAGGAGGTCCCCGAGGGTTCGATCGTGGTCTTCTCGGCCCACGGCGTCTCGCCCGCGGTGCACGACGAGGCCAGACAGCGCGGCCTGCGCACCATCGACGCCACCTGCCCGCTGGTGACGAAGGTGCACAACGAGGCCAGGCGCTTCGCCGGCCAGGACTACGAGATCCTGCTCATCGGGCACGAGGGCCACGAGGAGGTCGAGGGCACCTCCGGTGAGGCGCCCGAGCACATCCAGCTCGTCGACGGGCTCGACGCGGTCGACCGGGTCGAGGTCAAGGACCCGAGCCGGCTCGTGTGGCTCTCGCAGACCACGCTCTCGGTCGACGAGACCACCGAGACCGTCTCCCGGCTCAAGCAGCGCTTCCCCGGCCTCATCGACCCGCCGAGCGACGACATCTGCTACGCCACCCAGAACCGGCAGATCGCGGTCAAGGAGATCGCCGCCGAGGCGCAGCTCGTCATCGTCGTCGGCTCCGAGAACTCCTCCAACTCCAAGCGCCTGGTCGAGGTGGCCAAGGACTACGGCGCCGACGCCTCCTACCTCGTCGACAACGCCGACTTCATCCAGGACGAGTGGCTGGAGGGCGTCACCACGGTCGGCGTCACCAGCGGCGCGTCCGTGCCCGAGGAGCTGGTGGAGGAGGTGCTGGCGCGGCTGGCCGGGCTCGGCTTCGGCGACGTCACCGAGGTCGAGCCGGTGCAGGAGAAGATGCGCTTCGCCCTGCCCCACGAGCTGCGCAAGGACCTCCGGGTCGCCAGTTCGTGACCCGAGCTCACCGGAGGCCGCGCGGTCAGTCCTCGCCGCGCGGCGTCCCGTACACCTTGGGCTCGAAGTAGCCCTCGGGCTCGGGCACGAACGTCGGCTGCCGCGGGCGCGGCACCTCCGCGCCCGCCTTCAGCTCCGCCCGCAGCTCGCGGACGTTGTCCCAGAGGCCGCGCCGCAGCGCCACCCCGAGCACCACGGCCGAGCCCGCGAACAGCCAGGGCGCGCCGCGGGTCAGCGACGTGTAGAGGCCGAGCGCGAGCGACTGCACGATCGACACCGAGCCGAACGCCCGCCCGAGCTCGACGAAGAGCGTGGCGCTGAAGAACACCAGCGGCGGCGACACCACCAGCGACAGCAGCTCGCGCCGGTTGACCAGCAGCACGCCCAGCAGGCTCGCCACCACGAAGGCCGCGCCGACGACCTGCTGGATGCCGAGCAGCGCCGCCAGCACGTAGCCGGCGAGGGTGGCGACCAGGGTCAGCGCGACCGCGCCCCGCGCGGTCAGCTTGACGGCGGGCTGCCTGCCCTTCTCTGCCACCCGTCCACCCCCGTTCACTACGTCCCGTTGGCCAACTTACCGTTCGAGTGGGAGAACAGTGACGGGGTTTCGAGCAGTTCGGGGGAGGCGAGGGGGCGGGGGAGCCCTTCGAGCATCTCCGGCGCGTCCAGGTCGCCGTCCACGACGCCCAGCTCGTTGAGTTTGCGCGCGGTGACCAGCACGCGGCTTTCGAGCGATCCGACCGACTTGTTGTACGCCTCCACGGCCCGGGTCAGCGCCCGCCCGAGCGAGTCGACGTTGCGGCCGAGCGACGACAGCCGCTCGTACAGCTCCTTGCCCAGCTCGAAGACGGCCCGCGCGTTCTCGCTCAGCGCGGCCTGCTGCCAGGCGTAGTGCGCGGTGCGCAGCATCGTGATCAGCGTGGTCGGGGTGGCGATGTGCACCCGGCGCGCCATCGCGTGCTCCAGCAGGCCGGGGTCGCGTTCGAGCGCCGGCGCGAGGAACGCCTCGCCGGGGATGAACAGCACCACGAACTCCGGCGACGGGTTGAACGCCTGCCAGTACGCCTTGGCGGCCAGCCGGTCGATGTGCTCGCGCACGTGCCGGGCGTGGGCGTCGAGCCGGACGGTGGCCAGCGACTCGTCGGACGCCTCCGCGGCCTCCAGGTAGGCCGCCAGCGAGACTTTGGAGTCGACCACGATGTTCTTGCCGCCGGCCAGCCGGACGACCATGTCGGGCCGCATGGAGCCCTCGGCGACCTGCTCGTCGAAGTCGCAGTAGCGCTGCATGCCGGCGATCTCGGCGACCCGGCGGAGCTGCAGCTCGCCCCACCGGCCCCGGGCCTCGGGCCGCTGCAGGGCCCGCACCAGGGCCCTGGTCTGGGAGCGGAGCTGCTCGCTGCTCTCGCGCACGTACTCCATCTGCTTGGCCAGCTCGGCCCGCGCCGCGCGCTGCCCCGACTCGGTGTCGCGGAGCTGCGCCTCGACCCGCGCCAGCGCGTCCTTCAGCGGCTCGACCAGGTGCTCGACGGCCTGCTTGCGCTGGTCGAGGTCGCCCGCGGCCTCCGCCCTGGTGGCCGCGAGCCGGGTCTCGGCCAGCTCGAGGAACCGGATGTTGTTGACGTCGAGCGCGCGCGTGGACAGCGCCTGGAACCGCTCGGCGAGCTGCTCCTCGACGTAGACCAGCTTGTCGGCGGACGCCTTGGCGCGCGCGTCGGCCTCGGCCACCCGCACCGCCGCGCGGGTGCGGGCGACGAGGAAGCCGACGACCAGACCGACGGCCAGGCCGATGACGAGCGCGACGAGGTCCACCTGATCGATGATTGCAGGAGCGCGGGCCCGGATCGTCCCGACACGCTACGGGCGAACCGCCGGTCTGCCGCGGCAAGTAAACTCGCTGTCCGTGAGTCTCTCCATCGGCATCGTCGGCCTGCCCAACGTCGGTAAGTCCACGCTGTTCAACGCGCTGACCAAGACCGGCAACGCGCTCGCGGCGAACTACCCGTTCGCCACCATCGAGCCCAACGTGGGCATCGTGGGCGTGCCGGACGACCGCCTGCCCGTGCTGGCCGAGATCTTCCACTCGGCGCGCGTCCTGCCCGCCAAGGTCGAGTTCGTCGACATCGCGGGCCTGGTCAAGGGCGCCTCGGAGGGGCAGGGCCGGGGCAACCAGTTCCTCGCCAACATCCGCGACACCGACGCGATCTGCCAGGTGATCCGGGTCTTCAGCGACCCCGACGTCACGCACGTCGACGGCGAGATCTCCCCGAAGCGGGACATCGAGACGATCAACACCGAGCTGATCATGGCGGACCTGCAGACGGTCGAGAAGGCGATCCCGCGCCTGCAGAAGGAGGCGCGCAACAACAAGGACAAGAAGGCCGCGCTGGAGGCCGCGGAGGCCGCCCTGGCCGTCCTGGAGACCGGCAAGACCGTCTTCGAGAGCGGGCTCGACCGCGAGGAGCTGCGCGAGCTGCACCTGCTGACGGCCAAGCCGTTCCTCTACGTCTTCAACCTCGACGCCGACGAGCTCACCGACACCGCGCTGCGCGAGCAGCTCTCGACGCTGGTCGCCCCCGCCGAGGCGGTCTTCCTCGACGCCAAGATCGAGTCGGAGCTGGTCGAGCTCGACGAGGAGGAGGCGCTGGAGCTGCTGCAGTCGGTCGGCCAGGAGGAGTCCGGGCTGCGCCAGCTCGCCCGGGTCGGCTTCGAGACGCTGGGCCTGCAGACCTACCTCACGGCCGGGCCCAAGGAGACCAGGGCCTGGACGATCCGCAAGGGCGCCACCGCGCCCGAGGCGGCCGGCGTCATCCACACCGACTTCCAGCGGGGCTTCATCAAGGCGGAGGTCGTCTCGTTCGACGACCTGGTCGAGGCCGGCTCGATCGCCAACGCCCGCTCCGCCGGCAAGGCCCGCATCGAGGGCAAGGACTACGTGATGCGCGACGGCGACGTCGTGGAGTTCCGCTTCAACGTGTGATCCCGTTCGTCGCGGCCGGGCCTCCGCGCGTCTCCGGTCGCGATGAGTGATGCTTCGCTACGCTGGGTGCCCGACGAGAGGATGACGGCGCGCCCGCGTACGGTGTCTGACTCCGGTAATGCTCCGATGTCTGATCCCGGGACAAGTTAAGCGTCAACCACTTTGGGCCCCCGCGCGTCGAATCGTCACGGCGTTCACGCTGACTCGGGAGGCCCCTCATGATCCGTCGCATCATCCGGAAACGACGCCCCGCGCCCACGCTCGCGGGCATCAGCCTCGAGGAGGAGCTCGCCCTGATCAGGGTCGAGCTCATGTACGGCCTGCGCGTCAACCGGGAGGCCTACCTGCGCAGGAAGGTCGACGAGCGCAACGAGATGGCCAGCCGCATGCGCGACCGCGACGCCGCGGAGATGCTGGCCGACCTCCGCGGCTCGCTGGAGCGGGCGGTGCGCCCCACGGTCGTCGAGCTGCGGAGCGGGGCCGCCGCCGCCGAGCCGCAGGGCCGCACCGGCGTCGTCGACCTCCAGAGCCGGCGGCAGGCCCGGTCGTCCCAGGATCCGGAGCCCGCCTGACGAGGGGGCGTGTCCGTGACTCATGCCGAATGCGCAGGTCGTGAGAGGTCCATGCCTATTTTGGACAGGAATCCGTGGCCGTTCCGCTAGGCGATTTTAGGCGTTTGGCCTGGTCAAAAGCCGTTTCTACCGGGAAGTGACAGGAATCGGCACTGGGGCCTGTCATCAGGCCCCAGTTTGCCGTGAGGGCGGTCGTGCCTGCAGCATGGGCGTGGCTTTCCTGGAACAATGGCGGAGACCGGATAGGGTGACTACTTCACCGCGGATGATGGGGATCGGCAACGGACGACACCGCGCCAGCCGGGGGGATCGGCGCGAGCGGAGGCGTGATGGCTCGTAGGTCTACCGTCCAGCACGATCCTCGGATCGCTGACGGGCCCGGGCTTTCCGCGACCCTGGACCCGGCCGACTACGACGTGCCGCCACCGCGCAGGCCGCGCCGGGGCGGCTGGTCCGGTGGCGGCGGCCGGTGGCTCGTCTGGGTGGGCCGCATCATTCTCTGGGCGCTTATTGTGGTTATCGTGGTGAATGGGATTCGTGCCCCATTTGAGCGGTTTACCGGGCAAGACACCGCGACGCCCAATGAGGGCGTCCCGGCGTCCGAGAAGGGTTTCCCCACCGAGCGGGGGATGGCCTTCGCTGCGCAGTTCGCCGGGGTCTATCTCAATTTCAGCCCCGAGGACGCGGACAGCAGGTCGCGCAAGCTCGCGGCGTTCCTGCCCGACGCCTCCGACCCCCAGATGGGCTGGGACGGCTTCGGCAAGCTCGCGGCCGTCGCCATCCAGCCGTACGACGTGGACGCGGTCGACGCCCAGAACGCGGTGGTCAGCGTGGCCTTCCAGTCGGGGCCGCGGCGGATGATGCTGTCGGTGCCGATCTACTACTCCGGCGACGAGGCCGGCAAGCGGTTCGTGGTGTCCGGACGGCCGGCGATCCTGCCCGCGCCCGCCCCGGCCGAGCTGCCCCAGATCGCCCCGCCGGAGACCGACGACGCGGCCGCCGCCGAGCTCAAGCCCCAGCTCGAAGGCTTTTTCACCGACTACGCCAACGGCGACGCCGCCGGGCTGCAGCGCTACGTCGCCGCCGGCAAGAGCCTGCCCAGCTTCGGCGGCGCGTTCAAGTTCGCCGAGCTCAAGAAGGTCGTGGTGCCTGTGGGGGGTGCCACCAGAGAGATCCAGGCGGTGGTCGTGTGGGTCGTGCCGAACGGCGACGCCCCGCCCACCCCGAACACCACCGACCCCGCGGCGGTCGGCGCGCGTTTGGAACAGGCCTACCGGCTCACCGTCGAGAAGCAGGGCGACAAATGGTTCGTCGCCGACATCCGCGGCGCCGGGCGGGTCGTTGACTAAAGGCCGGTCCGCGCCGCCGAACGGTACCCCCCGGGAGGACGAGAAGTGACCTTGAAGACCATAGTGCTCTCCGTGATCCAGATGACGCCGGCGCCCACGTCGACCGGCATCGACACCGGAGGGCTCGCCGACTTCCTGCGGGCGTTCTTCGCTCCGCTGTTCCTCGTGGTGGTGTCGGTGGTCGCGCTCTTCTTCCTCTTCACCCGGGAGATCACCCGGTTCGTCCAGTTCCTGATCCTGGCCGTGGCCATCGGGGTGATCTTCTACGTTCCCAACATCATCGAGGTGACGGCGAAGGCAATCGCCGGCGCACTGGGCATCAAGTAAAGGGTTGAGACCGTCCGGCGGCGGTCATACAGCAGCGGGTGGCGAGAGGAGGACCGGGTGGACCTGCCCACGTACACGAACATCTGGCGCATCGAGAAGCGGCTCTACAAGCTGTACGACCTGCGCCTGCCGATGCCGCTGCCCATCGTCTGGATCGGCGTCTTCGTCGGGGTGTTCGTCCCGTGGTCCCTCCTGCTGATCCTGGTGGGCGTGCCGGTGGCGATGCCGTGGCACGTGCTGTTCCTGGTGCCGCCAGGCATCGTGACGTGGTTGTCCACCCGTCCGGTCATCGAGGGCAAGCGGCTCACCGAGCTGATGGAGTCCCAGCTCCGCTACCTGGGTGAGCCGAAGGCCTGGTACCGCCTCGCGCCCGGGGCCGAGCCCGAGTGCGTCACCTTCTCGGCCCGGGTGTGGCGCACCACGCCAGCCCGCGTCAAGGCCCGGCGTCCCGCCAAGGTCCGCCAGGCGGAGCGCCGCCGCGAGGCGCAGCGCGCCGCCGGCCCCCGCCAGGTCCGCCCGGCCGTCGCCGCCGCTGCCGCCGCGGCCGGCCAGGCCCCGGTGGCCGAGCCGGCGACGACCGGACGCAGCGGATGGGGCGCCCGCCGCGGCGCCGCCCCCGCCCTCCGCGGCCGGGCCCGCCAGGGCGCCGCGGAAGCGCTCCCCACCGGCTCCGGCCGTCCCCTGGCCCTCCCGCCGGGCGACGAGCCCCACGGACACCCGTCGCCGGAGGCCGCACGGCAGCCCGCCTCCGCCCGCCGCGACGACCCCGAACGCCACGTCCGCGACGGCGCCTACGCCGATGGCCGCGCCGGCGACGCCCACACCGGCACCGGCGTCGCCGGCGACACCAGCACCGGCGACGCCGGGATCGCCTCGGAAGCGGATGCTCCCCGTAAGGGTGGCCGGCGTGCCGGCGGCGGCCGCCGGCTCTTCGCCCGCGACGACGCGATCCAGGAGGCCGCCACCCAGCAGGCCGCCCTCCGCGAGACGGCGTTGCGCGAGGCCGCCCTCCGCGAGGCCACGCGCCAAGAAGACGACCAGGAGCACCAGGAGGCCGCCGAACTCGCCTCCGCCCAGGGGTCACCGGAAGCAGCCCCCAGCCCCGACGACGTGGCCCGCGAGCGGAGCGAGACGCGGACGGCCGACGAGCACGCCCCCCAGGAGCACGCCCCCGAGCAGGGCGAGACGCGGGACGCCCACGGGACGGTCGTGCCGATGCGGGCGGGCCAGGGACGCCGCTCCGCGACCGCCAAGCCGATCGACACCGAGGCACTGCGACGGCTCAGGAAGCTCGCCGCAAGCGCCGACGCCCCGGCCGACGCGACCGCCCGCACGGACGCCCGCACGAACGCCCGTACGGACGCCCGCACGGAGGCCCGCACGGCCGCCCCCGACCGGGCCGACCGGCCCGACCGCGACCGGCACGAGGACGAGCTCGCCCGCGACCAGCACAGGAAGGGCCAGCCCCCGAGACTGAGCCCGTCCCTGCTGGTCGGCGGCGCCCCCCGCGCCTGGCCCCCGCTCAACCCCGACGCCAAGCCCCTGCCCCGCCCCGCGCCCCCCCGCCCCGGCCACCCCACTCCCGGCACGACGACCGGCGGCAACGGCACCCCGGCGACCGCCGGCGACGACCGCCCCGCACGCCGGCCCGAGGTCACACCCACGACCGGCCCCTCTCACTCCCCTACCGCATGCGACACTCCACCGACCGACACCCCACCGAACGACGTGACGGCGGACAGCCCGACGACGAGTGGCGCGGTTGCGGGTGGCGCGGTTGCGGGTGGCGCGGCCACGGGTGGCGCGGCCACGGGTGGCGCGGCCACGGGCGGCCCGGTCGCGGGCGACGCGGCCACGACCGGCCCGGCCACGACCGGCCCGGTCGCGGGCGACACGGCCTCCGGTGCTGCGGCCTCGGGTAGCGCGCCCGTCGGCGGCATGGAGACCCGCGGCGCGGCACCGACTGCCGCGGTGAGCGGCGACGCGGCGAGTGGCGCGGTGGCCAGCGACACGGCGACTGGCGACACGGCGGCCGGTGACAGGGCGACTGGCGACACGGCGGCCGGTGACACGGCGGCTGGCGACACGGCGGCTGGTGATACGGCGGCTGGTGATACGGCGGCTGGCGGTGCGGCGGCTGGCGGTGCGGCGGCGAGTGACGGAGCAACGGAGGGCGTGGCGGCAGATGGCGTGACGGCGGGTGCGGGCTCTTCGCGGGAGGCCGCCGGGACGGGGCGCTCGGCCAGCGTGGGCCGGACCGGTCAAGTGGAGCGTGAGCGGGCCGGTGCGGGCCGCCCGCATTTGATGGCGGTCCCGTCGTCACACGACAGCTCGCCCCTGCAGGACGACGCCTCATCCTCGCACGACGACGACGGCTCGCCCTCGCACGACGACACCTCGGCCCGGGACACCTCGGCCCGGCCCGACGGCCGAACGGGCAGCCGGGCGAGTGCTTCCGGCGAGCAGAGCCCGTCCGGTGACGCCGTGAGCGCTGGTGACGCAGTGACCGCCGGTGACGCTGTGACGGCCGGTGACGCCGGGAGCGGGCAGCGGCCCGAGCGGCCGGCCGCCTCCGCCCGGCCCGGCGCGGCGCCCAGCGGCCAGGACCGGGGCGACGCGCGCACCGGCACCACCGACCACCGCGCCGGCACTCCCGCCGACCGCTGCGCCGGCGCCCCTGCCGACCGCCGCACCGGCACTTACGCTGAGGCCCGCAGCGAAGCTCCCACCGGGGCTCCCGCTGGGGCCGGGCGCGGCGCCTCCGCTGAGGCAGGGACCGAAGCCCCCGCCGACCGTCGCACCGGAGCGCCCGCTGAGGGGCGGCCCGGAGCGTCCGCTGAGGGGCGGCCCGGTGGGGCGGCTGTGCCTGGGCCTGTGCCGGGTCCGCGGCCCGGGGAGGGCCGGGTGCGGCGCGTCGAGTCCGTCGTGGGCCGCGACTCCGGCGGCTGGCGCCGTATCGCGCAGGTCGTGGTCGGCGGCCCCTCGGTACGCACCGACGGCTCCGAGATCGACGAGGCCAGGGCCAGGGCCGTCTTCAGCGGCAGCCGCCGGGTCCTCGTCCTCGGCTGCACCGGCGGCGCGGGCCAGAGCACCACGGCCCTCATGCTGGGCCACACCTTCGCCCACTACCGTGACGACCGGGTGGTCGCCGTCGACGCCAACACCGGCGGCACCACCCTGACCAGCAGGATCGAACCAGAGACTCCGGAAACGCTCACTTCGCTGCTGTCCGGCCTCGACCGGGTCAGCGGTTACCTGACGATGCGCGGCTACACCACGAGGACGGCCTCCGGTCTCGAGGTGATCAGCGCCGACACCGACGCGGGCGCCGAGCAGCGCCTGGCGGACCGGTCGCTCTTCTCCGACCACCGCCTGGGCGAGTCCATGCGGCTGCTCGACCGCCACTACAAGCTGGCCGTCATCGACCCGGCCGCCGCGCTGGCGGCCCGGCTCCTGCCGTACGCCGACCAGCTCGTGCTGGTGGTCCCGGCGAGCGAGGAGGCGCCGGAGGCGGTGGCGATGACGTACGAATGGCTCGACGGCCACGGTTGCGCGGAGCTGCGCAGGCGGGCGGTGATGGTCGTGAACGGCGTGAGCAGGCGTTCGATGACCGACGTCGAGCAGGCTGAGTCGGTGGCCAGGGGCAGGTGCCGGGCCATCGTCAGGGTCCCCTGGGAGGACGACCTGGCCCCTGGCGGGTCGGAGGTCGTCGAGCCCGGGCAGTTGCGCGCGGCCGGGCGACGGGCCTACCTCGCCCTCGCGGGCGTGGTGGTCGCGGGCTTCGCCGCCCGGTCGGCCCAGACAGCGCGGACAGCGCAGTCGGCGCACAGCGTACGAGCGAGCGATGAGGAGTTGGCGAGTGACCCCCCGGGCACGAGAATCGGTGAGCGCTAAGTGAACAAGCGAGCAGGCCTGGCCCGTTCATGCGCCGAGGGGGCGGCATGAGCAGGGCGTCCCGAGCGCACCAGCGCCTCGCGGTCCGCTACTTCGACGACCGCATCCTGCTCACAGACACCTGCGCATGGGCGTACTTCCGCCTCCCGACGGTCAGCTACGAGTTCGTCACCCCTGACGAGCGCGAGGCTCTGGCCACCAACATCACGATCGCGCTGGCCGCGATCCGGATGCCCGACGCCGAGGTTCATCTGCGGGTGGCGCACCGCACGTACCCGGCGGCCGAGTGGGCGATGGCGCTCAACGCCACCTCCGACGAGGGCCCCGGCTGGCGCGACTACCTGGAGGAGATGTACCGCCACGTCTGGGCGAAGGACTTCTGGACGAAGGAGGTCTATCTCGGCGTCCGCCTGGGCCCGCGCGGCAAGCAGCTCGGCAGCGGCGTGCTGGCCCAGCTCCTCGGCTTCTACCAGCGCACCGAGAAGTCACTCGGCATGACCGACGACCACGTCCCCGACAGCGAGATCGGCCGCTGGACGGAGCAGGCGGAGCGGCTCGGCCGGGCGCTGGCGTCGAGCGCGCTGTACGCCCGGCACGCCACCTCCGTCGAGGTGGCGTGGTTGTTCCAGCACGCGGCGGCGGGCGCGTCGGGTGACGCGCCGCCGTCGGCGAGCCCGCGCAGGCGGTGGGGCAGGGGCGAGATCGAGTCGCTGGTCGAGGGCGAGATCCACAACGGCAGGAGCCTGCTGCGGATCGTGCAGCCGCAGGGCGACTCGTACGTGGCCCACCTGTCGTTCGCCCGCTTCCCCGATCTCATGCCGTTCCCGGACGGCGAGCCGTGGCTGCACTTCGCCGACCAGCTCCCGTTCCCGGTGGAGGTCTCTTCCAGGATGCGGCTGATCCCGCCGGTCAAGGCGTCCAAGGACGTGGCCCGCAAGCTGGCGCACGCCCGCGACATGGACCACCACATCCGTGAGGCCGGCGCGGAGGCGCCGCTGGCGCTGGCCGAGCAGATCGACGCGGCCCGCATGCTGGAGCACGGCATCACCAAGGAGCGCCTGCCGTTCGTCTACGGCTGGCACCGCCTGATCGTCTCGGCCCCGACCGAGGACATCTGCGTGCAGCGGGTGGAGGCGGTGGTCGAGCACTACCGCGACATGGGCATCGACGTGGTCAACTCGACCGGCGACCAGTTCTCGCTGTTCTGCGAGTCGTTGCCGGGCGAGAAGGTCCGGGTCAACGCCTACGCGCAGCGGCAGCCGCTGCGCACGATCGCGGGCGGCATGGCCACGGCCACCGTCGACCTCGGCGACCGGCTGGGGGAGGGCAGCGAGGGCTGGCTGGGCCCGTACATCGGCGAGACCATCGGCCGGGCCCGCAGCATCGTGCACTTCGACCCGCTGGTGGCGGCCACCCGCAACCGGCCGACGGCCATCGCGGTCACGGGCGAGCCGGGCGGCGGCAAGACCACGCTCGCGCTGCTGATGATCTACCAGATGGCGCTGCGCGGTGTGACGGTCGCGGTCATCGACCCGAAGGGCGACGCCGAGTCTCTGGTGCGGCTGCTGGAGAAGCGCGGGCGCAAGGCGCGCATCATCCCGCTCGGCTCGGCGGCGCCGGGCCTGCTGGACCCGTTCTCGTTCGGCGACGACATCGCGGCGAAGAAGACCATGGCCACCGAGACGCTGCGGCTGCTGCTGCCGCGCATGTCGGAGGAGCGCGAGTCGGCGATGATCCAGGCGGTGGCCGCGGTCTCCAACCAGCCCGACCCGTCGCTCGGCAAGGTCGTCGACTTCCTGGAGCAGGCCGACGACGCGGCCTCGAAGAACCTGGGCGCGGTGCTGCGCTCCATGTCGGAGATGCACCTGGCCCGGCTCTGCTTCGACCCGTCCGGTGGCGACCAGATCGACAGCGAGGGGTGGACGACAGTGTTCACGCTGGGCGGCCTCACGCTGCCCGACGTGGCCACGAGCCGGGAGGACTACTCCTACGAGCAGCGCCTGTCGGTGGCGTTGCTCTACCTGGTGTCACAGTTCGCGCGCAGGCTGATGAACGGCCTCGACCGGCGCGCCCCCAAGGCGATCTTCCTGGACGAGGCGTGGGCGATCACCTCCACGCCCGAGGGCGCCAAGCTGGTGCCCGAGGTCAGCCGGATGGGCCGCTCCCGCAACACCGCGCTCGTGCTGGTCTCGCAGAACGCGGGCGACCTGCTGAACGAGCAGGTGACCAACTGCCTGTCGTCGGTCTTCGCGTTCCGGTCCACGGAACGGGTGGAGGTGGACCACGTCATGTCCCTGCTCGGGGTGGAGGCGTCGGAGGAGCACAAGGCCGTGCTGCGCTCGCTCGGCAACGGGGAATGCATTTTCCGCGATCTGGATGGCAGGGCAGGCCGCATCGGAGTAGACCTGATCTCCGAGGAGCTTCTCCGCTGGCTCGACACGAACCCGACACACGACAAACCCGATCGCGACGGGCATGATGATCTTCAAGGGGGCGTGGGCAGGCCGCAGGAGGTACGGTCATGAAGATCCGGCTATCCCGACGACTCGCGCTGGCACTCGCGCTGGTCACCGGCATCCTCGTGGTGCCGCTGGTCGTGGGCGGGCTGTCCGCGCCGGCCGCCGCGGCGCCCTGTGACCTGTCCGGGCCGCTCACGCCCGAAGTGGTGGGCGGCGGCACCGACGGGCTCATGCAGGCCCCGGCGCCGGCCGGCCCCCAGCAGGCGCCGACCACCAACTACACCCAGTTCGGCATGAGCGGCCAGTTCTGGCACACGCACGAGCTGGGCTGCGGCGACTACGTCGCGGTGCTCGGCAACATGTGGGCCAACGGCATCTTCACCGCCGCCAAGGCCGTCGACCGGCTGACGATCACCACGTACCAGGCGGCCGCCACCGAGGGGCCGCTGCAGGCCATCAAGGACGTCGTCGATGACATCGTCACGAACCTGGCCAACGCCATGTACTGGCCGTTCCTGCGGCCGATCGTGATCCTCGGCGCGATCTGGCTGGCCTGGTACGGGCTGATCCGCAAGCGCGCCACGACGACCGCCGAGGGCGTCATCTGGATGGTGCTCGCGGTCACCGTCGCCACCTGGTTCTTCAGCCGTCCCGGCGACTTCACCGGGCTCGGCAAGGTCGTCACCGACAAGACCGGCGAGGTCGTCAACTCGGCCTTCTCCGGCCTGCCCGGCGCGGGCGGGGCCTCCTGCCTGCCGCCGCCCGGCCAGAGCGCCGCCGTGGTCAAGCCGGGCGGCTACGGCCAGGTCGGCACGCCGGGCATCGACCAGAACGCCGACGCGCTGTGGTCCACGCTGGTCTGCAAGCCGTGGCTGGTGGGCCTGTTCGGCACCGCCGACCCGCAGCAGCCGATCGTGCGCGACTGGGGCCGCAAGGTGCTGGAGATGCAGTCGATCCCGCCCGCCGTGGCCGGGCAGCCGGCCCCCGACGTGGGCGCGCGGCAGCAGGAGTACGCCTCGCTGGCCGACAAGCTGCGCAACGACCCCCGCTACACGGTCTTCTCCGGCCGCGACTGGTCCAACCGGCTCGGCGTGGCGGTCGGCGCGTTCATCGCCGCCATCGTGGCCGGGCTGCTCATCTTCCTGGTGGCGGTCTCGCTGCTGGTGCTCAAGGTGGGCTTCCTGCTGCTGCTGATCCTCGGCCCGGTGTTCCTGCTCATCGGCGTGCATCCGGGCAGCGGCCGCATCATCGCCATGCGCTGGGTGGAGATGCTGGTCGGCACGCTGCTCCGGCAGGCCGTGCTGACGCTCGTGCTCAGCGTGCTCGTGTACGGGTACGCGCTGATCATCTCGACCGCCATGCCGTGGGGCATGCAGGTGCTGTTCATGGCGCTGCTGACGATCGCGGTGTTCTTCTACCGGCGTCCGTTCCAGCACCTGTTCGCCTCGATGAACGGGCACACGGTCGCCACCCGCATGCTGGGCGAGGCCGCCAGCTCGTCGGTGCTGGAGCGCTCGGCGGCGATGCTGCCGCCGGTCGCCTCGGCCCGCATCGGCCGCTGGGGGCTGCGCAAGGCCGAACCGCTCATCCGGGCGGCCGGCGCGGCCAGCGGCGCGGGCGCGGCCGGCGCCGCGGTGGCCTCGGCGGCCGGGCAGGCGCGCGTACGGGCCGAGGAGGGCGACGGCACGGCCGCCGGCACCCGCATCCCGCCACGGCGGCGCCGCTCGACACCGACGCCCAGGGCAAGGCGGGCGCGCGGGCGCCGCTGGAGCCGCGCCGGGGCACCGCGCCCCGCTCAACCTGGGCGGCGCGGCCCGTAGCCGGGCGCGGGCGGTCCCGCACCGGCGGCGCGGCAGGGCCCTGGTGGGCGGCGCCGGCCCGCGGACGGGCGGCAGGGCGGCCTGCCAGGGCGGCCGGGGCGGCGTCCGCGGCGGGCGGCTCGTCCGGCGGTTCCGGCGGTTCCGGTGGGTCGGGCGGCTCCGGCGGGTCGGGCGGCGGCTGGTTCGGCGGCGGGTCGGGCGGCGGCTGGGCCTCGCGCGGCGGCTCGTCGGGCGGCTCGCGCAACGGCTCCTCCCGCAGCTCCAGGTTCGGCGGGTCGCCGGGCTCGGGCGGCGGCGGCACGCGGTCGCGCGGCTCCGGAGGCAGCCTGTTCGGCGGCGGCTCGGGCGGTTCCGGCGGCTCGGGCGGCTCGGGCGGTGGCGGCGGCCTGTTCGGCGGCGGCTCCCGCAACGGGGCCAGGCCGGCCGGCGGTTCGCGTTCGCCGGGCGGGTCGCCGCGTTCCTCCGGCGGCGGCTCGCGGATCTTCGGCGGCTCCGACGAGCCGTCCTCGCGCGCGTCCGAGGCTCCGCCTCTGTGGCTGCGGAGCAGCGGCCGGAGCGGCGGCTCGGAGGAGACGTCCGTGCCGTTCTGGCTCAAGCCGAACAGCCCCGACAAGGATTGAACAAGGACGGAAGATGGCGCAGCCAGGTGACAGGCGGGGAGCCGCCTTCGCCGCCATTGTCGTGGTCATCGCCGCGGTCGGCGTCTACCTGATGTGGGCGGACTGGGAGGATCCGCCCGAGCAGGCGGCGCAGGCCGCGCAGCCGACCCGGGTCGCCATCGCGACGCCGACGCCACTGGCGACCGCGAGCGACGCGCCGTTCGACGTCTACAGCTACCTGCCGATGAAGAAGGAACAGCTCGCCGCGGCGGCGGACCTCGCCGAACGGTTCACCGCCGCGTACGGCACCTTCCGCTACGACGAGGACCCGGCGGCGTACGCGGCCCGGCTCAAGGCGTACGCGACGCCCGAGCTCGGCAACCTGCTGGAACGCACGCTCACCTCCGCCGGCACCGTCGAGCAGAACCGCGACGACGAGATCGTCTCCCAGGCCACGGCCAAGCTGAAGGAGATCCGGCAGGTCGGCAAGGACTCCATCATCTTCGTCGTGACCGGCACCCGGCAGGTCACGGCCAGGAGCGGCGACAAGCGGCTCACCGAGGAGTACGCGGTCACCGTCAGCGAGGACGGCAACGACTGGCGCATCTTCGACATCATGCCCGCCGGCGAGGGCCAGGACGGTGACACAGGGTGAACCTCTCGCGCACGCGCCTCGCCCTCCTGCTCGGGCTGGCCGGGGCGCTCCTGCTGGTGGCGGTCATCGTCTCGCCGATGCTGCTGATGTCGATGCCCTCGTTCCTGAGCGACGGCCGCACCTCGATCGACTGCGACGACCAGAAGCAGGTCGAGGAGGTCTCCGACACCGGCGCCTCCGACATCCCCGCCGACTACCTGAAGTACTACAAGGAGTACGGCAAGGAGATCGGCGTCCAGTGGAACATCCTGGCCGCCGTCGGCAAACGCGAGACCGACCACGGCCGCTCCACGCTGCCCGGCGTCCAGAGCGGCACCAACTCCGCGGGCGCGGCCGGGCCGATGCAGTTCCTCATCTCCACCTGGGGCGGCAAGGCCCGGGTGCCGGTGAACACCCCGTTCACCGGCTACGCCTCCGACGGCGACGGCGACGGCATCGGCGACGTCTACAACCCCGCCGACGCCATCCTCGGCGCGGCCCGCATGCTCAAGCGCAACGGCGCGCCGGAGAACGTGCGGCAGGCGCTGTTCGTCTACAACCGCGCCTGGTGGTACGTGGACCAGGTCGAGGAGATCGCCAGGAAGTACGCCAAGTCCGGCGACGTCAAGGTGCCGCCGCAGGCCGAGCCGGAGTGCGACGAGCCGCTGATCGACGCCGCGCCGACCACCGTCGTCGCCAAGATCCTGCAGTACGCGCTGGCGCAGCGCGGCAAGCCGTACCTGTGGGGCGGCACCGGGCCGGACGCCTTCGACTGCTCGGGCGTGATCTACGCCGCGTACCGGTCGGCGGGGCTGCAGATCCCGCGCACCACGTTCGGGCAGTGGCCGTTCGGGGCGCGTGTTTTAGAAGGCCAGGAACAGCCCGGCGACCTGGTGTTCTTCAACGCCGGGCCGGGCACCTCGGCGAACAACCCGGGGCACGTCGGGCTGGTCGTCTCCAAGGGGAAGATGCTGGAGGCCCGGTGCACGCGGTGCGGTCCGATCAAGGTGACCAGCTACTCGGCGCGTACCAACCGGGTCGGCTTCACCCGTCCCCTGCAGAACCCCGATGTGCTCGAACAGCTCAAGAAGCTGCAGAATCCCACCCTGTGAGGCGAACGACGTTGATGAGGAGCCGCGGCGCATGAGCGTGATCGTGGTCGTGGCGGCGGTGATCGTCGACTCGGGCGGCCGGGTGCTGGCCGCCCAGCGGGCCGAGCCCCCCGCGCTGGCCGGCGGGTGGGAGTTCCCCGGGGGGAAGGTGGACCCGGGGGAGAGCGAGGCGGAGGCGCTGGTCCGGGAGTGCCGCGAGGAGCTGGGCGTCGAGGTCACGGTGGGTGAGCGGGTCGGCGGCGACTGGCCGCTGTCGGCCGGGTACGTGATGCGGGTCTGGCTCGCCACGCTCGCCTCCGGCACGCCCGAGCCCCGGGAGCACCTGGAGCTCCGGTGGCTGGGGCCGGGCGAGTACTACGACGTCGAGTGGCTCGGGGCCGACCTGCCCATCATGAAGACCGTGGAGAGCATCCTCCTGGCTGATTAAGACGTCCCTCTCTGTGACACAATGGTTACTAGGCGTGATTTACGGGTGATCTGTCGCAGCGGGGGAGTTGGCGTGATGCGTCGGGGCTGGATGCTGGCCGGGGTGGTGATCCTGGCGGCGGCGCCTGCCGTGCCGGTGGCGGCGGCGGGCGTGTCGCTGGTGCTGGAGCGGGTGGGGGCGGCCGAGGACGGCGGGGCGGGCAAGTGGCTCCGTACCGGGGACATGCAGCGCTTCCGCATCCGGGTGAACGGGATGGCCGGAGGGGGCGGGCGGGTGGCCGTGGCCGCCAGCCCGGTGGCGGCGCTGTCGGCCGTGACGTGCACGGCCGCTGGGCCGGTGGCGCCGGAACCGTCCGCGGGGCCGTGGGCCGGGAGCGCGGGCGGGGACGAGGGCCGGTCTGAGGGCGCTGCGGTGGTCGCGGCGGGCACGGCGGGCACGGCGGAGCGGGGGGCGGCGGACCGGGGGGCGGCGCGGCTCGCCGGCCGGGCGCTCACCCTGGCGGGGGCCGTCGAGCGGGGTGGCGCCACGGTGCTGCCCGAGGCGCGGGTGTGCCGGCTCGGGAAGGCGGCGGCGGGGCCGCGCTCGGTGGACGTGACCCTCACGGCGCCGGAAGGGGCCGGCAAGGTGGTGCTGGCCGCCGTCGCCAAGGTCCGTCCCGGGTCGGACGAGGGCGCAGAGACGGTGGAGAACACGGTCACCACCCCTGTCGTGGGGGCCGACGGCCGGGGTGCCGCCGCGGCTCAGGAAGGTGCGGGCGGCGGTGAGAGCGCGACGGTGATCGACGGGGGGCGCTGGCACCTGTCCGACAGGACGAACGCCGTGCCGCCGGCCCGGCCCGCGCGGCGGGTGCGGCGGGGCGCTGGACAGGCGGGCGCGGCCCAGGTGGGCGCTGGACAGGTGGGCGCGGCCCAGGTGGGCGCGGGACAGATGGGCGCGGCCCAGGTGGGGGGCGCGCGGCCGGATCGGTTCGGGCGTGCGGTCATCGGTGGCGGGCCGGTCGGGGGCCGGGCGGGCGGCGGTTCGAGGCCGGTGCCACAGGCGCTCCCGCAGCGCCCCTTCGGCCCTGGAGGTTCCGGAGCCCAGCCCCGCGCGCAGGCCGCTCCTGGAGCCCTGCCCCGTGCGCAGGCCGCTCCTGGAGCCCTGCCCCGTGCGCAGGCCGCTCCTGGAGCCCTGCCCCGTGCGCAGGCCGCTCCTGGAGCGCAGGCGGCCCCTGGGAGTCGGGCCGTCGCTGGGGCGCAGGCCGCCCCTGGGAGGCAGCCGGTCCCTGGCTCGCGGACCGCTCCCGGGGCGCAGGCCCTCCCGGGGAGGCGGGGTGTGCCTGGGGTGCAGGCCGCTCCTGGGAGGCAGGGGAGGGCCGGGGGCGGTGTGACCGGGCGGGCGGCTCAGGGAGCGCGTGAGCGGGCCGGGGCGGCTGCGCAGGTGGCCCCGGCAGCGCCGGGGATCCCGGGGGCTCAGGGCGGGCGTGCCCGGGGGCTCGTGCCAGGGGTGGCCGGGCAGGCCGCGCCGCAGGCGCCCATGCCGGGGCTGCCGGGAGTCGTGCGGCCGAGGCTTGGGCAGCCGGGGCTCGGGGGGCGGCCCGGGGTCCGGCAGCAGCCCGGGCTTGGGCAGGCCGGAGTTGGGCGGCAGTCCGGGCTCGGGCAGTCCGGGCTCGGGCAGTCGGGGCTCGGGCAGTCCGGGCTTGGGCAGGCCGGAGTTGGGCGGCAGTCCGGGCTCGGGCAGTCCGGGCTCGGGCAGGCCGGAGTTGGGCAGTCGGGGCTTGGGCAGGCTGGAGTCGGGCAGCGGGGAGGGGGGCTGGCGGGGCCGGGGCCGGTGGGGCCTGGGGCGTCGGCGCAGGTGAGTCCGCGGTTGCCGAGGCTGGTGCTGCCGGAGGCGTCCGGAGTGGCGCCGGGCGCGGGCGGCGGCGCCCTGCCGCTCGGGCCGGGCGCGGCGAATCCGTTCGGGCCGGGCGCGGCGGGTCCGTTCGGGCCGGGCGCGGCGAGCTCGTTCGGGCCGAACGCGGTGAGTACGTTCGGGCCGAACGCGGTGAGTACGTTCGGGCCGGGCGCGGTGAATCCGGGGGACGAGGGGAGCCCGTACGGCGCGGGCGGGGCGCTGGGGGTGCCGTCGCCGAGGGCGGCCGCGCCGCCCGTCGCCGGGAACGGCGTGCCCCTCCCGCTGGAGCTCCGGGTCGCGACCGGTCACCCGAAGCCGGTGGCCGCCGCCGTGAATCCGTTGAAGGGAAGTCTGGGAGCCGTGCTCGCCACGTCCGCCGTTGCTACCCTCCTAGGGGGTCTCTGGGTCATTGTCACGGTACAAAGGCGTAGGAAGCGTAAGATGGTGCTGTAAAACGGTCTTTACTGTTACTTTGACCCGACTAGTATTCCCTTGACCATGGTTCCGGGACTACGCGGAGGGCACCGGTGGCACGCACGCGAGCGACAGCCGTGTCCGCTATCGTCCTGGCGCTCGGCCTGGCCGGCGTCGGCGCGACGCCGTTCGTGGTGCAGAGCGCCAGCGCCTCGACCGCGTTCGACCCGGTCGAGCCGTGCGACGCCGGCGACACCTCGTGCCAGAGCGACCCGCAGACCACGGTCACGGTGACGACGACCTTAGGCACGCCGACGCCCACCGACCAGCCGGAGACGACGATCACCAAGACGGTGACCGCGCCCCCGAAGAAGACCGCCAGCCCCACCCCGAAGAAGACGAAGACCAGCTCGGCCCCGGCCAGCACGCAGCCGCCGGCCCCGCCGACGCAGAACGTGCAGCCGCCGTCCCAGAACGTCGAGCCGCCCCCGGTCACCACCTCCTCCAGCCCGCCGCAGGAGGAGTCGATCCAGATCCCCTCCGTCGCGCAGACCACGCCGGCGCCGGTGACGCCGAGCGAGACCCAGGTCGCCTCCTCGGAGGACGTGCCGGTCGAGCTGCGGGCCGCCGCGCCCGAGTTCGACCAGAAGGCGCTGACGCAGAAGCTCAGCATCCCGGCGCTGGTGCTGGTGCTGCTCGCGCTGTTCGCGGTGCTGATCTTCGAGGGCCGGCTCCGCCGGATGGCGCACGCGGCGGCCGTGCGCAAGGCGGGCCCGATGGCGGGCCCCGGCGCGGCGGTGCCGCCGCCCGGCGGCGGGTACCCGGCCGGTCCCGGCTATGCCTCGGCGGGCTTCGCCGCCCCCGGTTACCCGGGCGGCACGGCGTACGCGCCGATCATCAGCTTCGTGCCGGTGCAGACGTACCCGAGCGGCCCTGTCCAGTACGCCCCGATGTACCAGGAGCCCGGCCACCCGTACCCGCCCCAGGGTTACGACCAGGAGCCGCCCGTCGCCCCGTCCGAGCCGCCGCCCGTGGTGCTGCACCCGGACGAGTTCGACTCCTTCAACCACGAGCCGCCGGCCGCGGAGAAGGAGTTCCGCGACCCGTTCGAGCCGCTGGTGCCGCCCGCCCCGCCGGCCCCCGACATCCCGCCGGGCGGCGGCGCGCCGCTCGACGAGGGCCACGAGCACCCGCTCGGCGCGGCCGCCGCGGCCGAGCCCGGCGACTCCGAGCCGTGGCAGCAGGCCCCGGGCTCGCTGTTCCAGCCGGCGTCCCGCGGGGCCGAGGGGCCGCGCGGGGCCGAGGGGTACGATCCGCCGCCGTACGTGCCCGCCGACGGGGAGGCGCCGTACGTGCCCGCCGACGGGGAGGCGACGACCGTGCAGCCCCTGCCGCCGCGGCCGGAGCCCGACCAGGGCCTCGGGCCGACCAGGGAGATGCCTGAGGAGAAGCGCCGCCGCTTCCGCCACAAGAAGAAGGACGGTTAGCACAAGCGGAAGGGGCCGGGATCAGCTCCCGGCCCCTTCCGCTGTGTCCTACTTGGCGCGTCGGAAGATCTTGTTGCCCAGCCACACCAGCGGGTCGTACTTGCGGTCCACCACGCGCTCCTTCATCGGGATCAGCGCGTTGTCGGTGATCTTGATGTGCTCGGGGCAGACCTCGGTGCAGCACTTGGTGATGTTGCAGTAGCCGAGCCCGTGCTCGGACTGCGCGGCCTCCTGCCGGTCGGCCACGTCATACGGGTGCATGTCCAGCTCGGCGATCCGCATGAGGAAGCGGGGGCCGGAGAAATTGGCCTTGTTCTCCTCGTGGTCGCGGATCACGTGGCAGACGTTGTTGCACATGAAGCACTCGATGCACTTGCGGAACTCCTGGGACCGCTCGACGTCGACCTGCTTCATCCGGTACTCGCCGGGCCGCACGTCGGCGGGCGGCGTGAAGGAGGGGACCTCCCGGGCCTTCTGGTAGTTGAAGGACACGTCGGTGACGAGGTCCTTGATGACCGGGAACGTGCGCATCGGCGTGACCGTGATGGTCTCGTCCTCGGCGAAGGTGGACATCCGGGTCATGCAGCCCAGCCGCGGCTTGCCGTTGATCTCCATGCTGCACGAGCCGCACTTGCCGGCCTTGCAGTTCCAGCGCACGGCCAGGTCGGGCGCCTGCGTGGCCTGGAGCCGGTGGATGATGTCGAGGACGACCTCGCCCTCGTTGACCTCCACGGTGAAGTCCTCGAGCCTGCCCTCGCCGCCCTCACCGCGCCAGACCTTGAACTTTGCCTTGTAGCTCATGACTTCGCTATCCCGTCGAACTCGGCCATCTCTTCGTCGGTGAGGTACTTGTTCAGCTCGTCGCGGTCGAACAGGGTGATCAGGTCGTCCCGCATGGCGGGCTGGACCTTCTCGGTCACCTGCACGGAGGAGCCGTCCTCGCTGGAGCAGACGAGCAGCTTGCGGCGCCACTCCGGGTTCATGCCGGGGAAGTCGTCGCGGGTGTGCCCGCCGCGGCTCTCCTCGCGCAGCAGCGCGGCCCGGGCCACGCACTCCGAGACGAGCACCATGTTGCGCAGGTCGAGCGCGAGGTGCCAGCCGGGGTTGTAGATGCGCGAGCCGCCCGCGCCGACCATGCGGACGCGTTCCTTGAGCTTCTCCACGGTCTGCAGCGCCTCGGCGACCTCGTCGGCCTTGCGGATGATGCCGACCAGCTCGTTCATGGTGCGCTGGAGCTCTTGGTGCACCTCGTAGGGGTTCTCGCCGCCGCGGCCGAGGGGGGCCAGCGCCTCCTCGCGGGCCGCCTCGACGGACTCGGGCGCGACCTTGGGACGGGCGGGGAGCCCGTCCACGTACGCCGCCGCGCCCGCGCCCGCGCGCCGGCCGAACACCAGCAGGTCGGACAGCGAGTTGCCGCCGAGCCGGTTGGAGCCGTGCATGCCGCCGGACACCTCGCCGGCCGCGAACAGGCCGGGCACGTCGGCCGCGCCGGTGTCGGCGTCCACCTCGACGCCGCCCATGATGTAGTGGCAGGTCGGGCCGACCTGCATGGGCTCGGCGGTGATGTCGACGTCGGCCAGCTCCTTGAACTGGTGGTGCATCGACGGCAGCCGCTTCTTGATCTCCTCGGCCGGCAGCCGGGTGGAGACGTCGAGGAACACGCCGCCCTGCGGTGACCCGCGACCGGCCTTGACCTCGGCGTTGATCGCGCGGGCCACCTCGTCACGGGGCAGCAGCTCGGGCGGGCGCCGGTTGTTGGCCTGGTCGGTGTACCAGCGGTCGGCCTCCTCCTCGGTGGTGGCGTACTTGTCCTTGAACACCTCGGGGATGTAGTCGAACATGAAGCGCCTGCCCTCGGAGTTGCGCAGCACGCCGCCGTCGCCCCGGACGGACTCGGTGACGAGGATGCCGCGCACGGACGGCGGCCAGACCATCCCCGTGGGGTGGAACTGGATGAACTCCATGTTGATCAGCTTCGCGCCGGCCAGCAGGGCCAGGGCGTGGCCGTCGCCGGTGTACTCCCAGGAGTTGGAGGTGACGACGTACGACTTGCCGATGCCGCCGGTGGCGAGCACCACGGCCGGGGCGTCGAAGAGCACGAGGTTGCCGGTCTCGCGCCAGTAGCCGAACGCGCCGGAGATGCGGTCGCCGTCCTTGAGCAGCCGGGTGACCGTGCACTCGGCGAAGACCTTGATGTAGGCCTCGTAGTCGCCGTGGTTGTCGTAGTCCTCCTGCTGGAGCGCCACCACGCGCTGCTGGAGGGTGCGGATCAGCTCCAGGCCGGTACGGTCGCCCACGTGTGCGAGCCGCGGGTACTCGTGCCCGCCGAAGTTCCGCTGGCTGATCTTGCCGTCCTTGGTGCGGTCGAACAGCGCGCCCCAGGCCTCCAGCTCCCAGACCCGGTCCGGCGCCTCCTTGGCGTGCAGCTCGGCCATGCGCCAGTTGTTGAGGAACTTGCCGCCGCGCATGGTGTCGCGGAAGTGCACCATCCAGTTGTCGTCCGGGTTGACGTTGCCCATGGCCGCGGCGGCGCCGCCCTCGGCCATGACGGTGTGCGCCTTGCCGAACAGCGACTTGCAGACGATCGCCGTGCGCTTGCCCTGCTGCCGGGCCTCGATCGCGGCGCGCAGCCCCGCTCCGCCCGCGCCGATGACGACGACGTCGTATTCGTGACGTTCGATTTCCACGTGGTTGATCCTTTTAGGCGAACGGGAAGGCGAGGATGCCCTTGGCGACCATGCGGACGTAGAAGTCGGCGATCATGACCGAGAACATCGAGGCCCAGGCGAGCTGCTGGTGCTTGGCGTTGAGCTTGGAGACGAACGTCCAGGCCCGGTAGCGCAGCGGATGACGGGAGAAGTGGTTCAGCCTGCCCGCGGTGATGTGCCGGCACGAGTGGCACGACAGCGTGTACGTGTTGATCAGCACGGCGTTGACGATCAGGACCCAGGAGCCGAGGCCGAGCGGCTTGTGCACGACCGCGAGGACGGCGTCGTAGGCCAGGATGAGCCCGATCACGATGGCCGCGTAGAAGAAGTACCGGTGGATGTTCTGCAGGATCAGCGGGAAGCGCCGCTCACCGGTGTACTTGCCGTGCGGCTCCTGCACCGCGCAGGCGGGCGGCGACAGCCAGAACGAGCGGTAGTACGACTTGCGGTAGTAGTAGCACGTGAGCCGGAACCCGCCGGGCAGCCCGAGGATCAGCAGCCCGGGCGGCAGGGTGTACCAGTCGCCGATCGGCGCCCACCCGAACAGCCGTGCGCCCTCCTCGCAGGAGGTCGACAGGCAGGGCGAGGCGAACGGGGCTATGTACGGCTCGACGAAGTAGCTGTTGTCGATGATCGCCCATACCCCGTAGACGAGGAACGAGCTGAGCCCGAGGAACGTCAGCAGCGGGGCCAGCCACCATCTGTCCGTGCGCAGGGTGCGTACCTTGACTTGCGCACGCTGCCTTCGGACCGGAGCTTCGGGCGTCGTCTGGGTCATCGCGGACCTCTCCACCTCCCGCGGACCCTTCGCGCAGGGGGTCCGTGGTTCGTTTCGCTGGGCGCGCGTGCGGGCGGTACTCGCTCAGGCGCGCATTGGTGGGGGATACGTTACGACGGTCGCATCGACATTTGTGAGCGGGGTCACTCACTTTTTCGATGACCGGCTGTGATTCCTGTCACGTAGCCCGTCAGAGTCGCTGCCCGTGGGCCGGCAACTTAACCACAGTCACGAAAAAATTGTCTATCTGGCGGACAACCCGGATAAATTGCTCAAAATCGACCGGTTTGGTGACATATGCGTTGGCGTGCAGCCGGTAGCTGTGCAGGATGTCCTCCTCCGCCTCGGACGTCGTCAGGATCACCACCGGTATCGTGGCCAGCGCCTCGTCCGCCTTGACCTCGCTCAGCACCTCCAGCCCGCTCATCCGGGGCAGGTTGAGGTCGAGCAGGATCAGGTCGGGGCGCGGCGCCTCGGCGTAACCCCCCTCGCGCCGCAGGAACGCCATCGCCTGCTCGCCGTCGTTGACCACGTGCAGCCGGTTGCGCACCTTGTTGAGGTCGAACGCCTCCCTGGTGAGCAGGATGTCGCCCTGGTCGTCCTCCACCAGCAGCACCTCGATCGGCCGCCAGTCACCCATCGCCGTCTCCCGCCTCGCCGTGCGTGCTCCCGCCGTCCGCCGCCGCGGGGAGCGTCCACCGGAACGTCGCGCCCCCGCCCGGCCCGGTGTCGTCCAGCCAGAGCTGCCCCCCGTGATACTCGACGATCTTGCGGCACAGCGCCAGCCCGATGCCGGTCCCCGGATACACGTCCCGTGGGTGCAGCCGCTGGAAGATGAGGAAGATGCGGTCGGCGTACCTGGGCTCGACGCCGATGCCGTTGTCGGAGCAGGCGAACTCCCACACCTCGCCCCGCCGCCGCGCCGCGACGTGCACCCGCGGCGGCTCCTCCGAGCGGAACTTCACGGCGTTCTCGATGAGGTTCTGGAAGAGCTGGGTGAGCTGCGTCCGGTTGCCCCTGACCTGGGGCAGCTCGTCCCTGGTGACCGTGGCGCCGGTGTCCTCGAGGACGGCGGAGAGGTTGTCGAGGGCGCGGTCGAGGGCGGCGCCGGAGTCGGTCACGGTCTTCTCGCCGGTGACCCGGCCGACCCGGGAGAAGTCCAGCAGGTCGTTGATGAGCAGCTGCATGCGCTTGGCGCCGTCCACCGCGTAGTGGATGTACTGCCGGGCGCGCCCGTCGAGCTGGGGGCCGTAGCGCTGCTCCAGCATCTGGGTGAAGCTGGCGACCTTGCGCAGCGGCTCCTGGAGGTCGTGGCTGGCCACGTACGCGAACTGCTCCAGCTCGCCGTTGGAGCGGCGCAGCTCCTCGGCCTGGTCGCTGGCCACCCGCCAGGCCGAGACGATGCGGCCGCGCATGGCGTCGACGTGGCTGGACAGCTCCGCCAGCTCGGCCGGCCGGTCCACGTGCAGGGCGTGGTCGAAGTCGCCGGCCGCCACCGTGCGGACCTGCTCGGTGAGCTGGTCGATGGGCTTCAGCACGGCGTAGCGGACGATGACCGTGAGCCCCACGCCGCAGGCCAGCAGCACCGAGAACAGCACGATCAGGGCCGCGTTGAGCTGCCCGAGCTGTTCGGCCACGTCGGGACGCGGCCGGAGCGCCCGGGTGCGCGCGATCATCAGCATGACGACCACCGCGCCGGCCACGAACGCCACCGTGGCGACGGCGCCGGTGAACAGGAACCAGCGGGCCAGCGGCAGCCGGCCGAGCCCGGTCGGCTCCTTGGGCGGCGGCAGCGGGTGGATGCTCATGCGGTCCTCCGGAGCCGGCGGGTGCTCATTCGGTCCTCCTGCTCAACACGACCACGGCCAGGTCGTCGCTCAGCGTGCCCGCGTGCCGGATCAGCCGGTCGAGGTCGACCGCGCCGTGCTCGCGTACCAGGCCGACCAGGCCCTCAACGCCCAGCAGCTCGTCGCGGTCGCCCACGGCCGCCTCGATGAGCCCGTCGGTGTAGAGCATGATCGACCACTTGTCGCCCAGCGGGACGTCGATCACCGACCACTCGGCGTCGGGGAAGATGCCGAGCGGCGGCCCGGAGGGCGCGCCCTCCAGCACCTCCACCGCGCCGTCGCGGACCAGCACCGGCGGCGGGTGCCCGACCACCCGCATCAGGGCCCGCCGCAGGTCGGGGGCGATCGTCGCCAGACAGAGCGTGGTGAAGATCTCCGGCGCCTTGCGCTCGGCGCGCAGCAGCGTGTCGAGCGTGCGCAGTAGGGTGTCGTCGGTCTGCCCGGCCAGCACCAGCGTGCGCCAGGCGATGCGCAGCGCCACGCCCAGCGCGGCCTCGTCGGGGCCGTGCCCGCACACGTCGCCCACGACGACGTGGATGGCGCCGTCCGGGGTCTGCACCGCGTCCAGGAAGTCGCCGGCGAGGGTGCCGCCGCTGCCCGGCAGGTAGCGGGTGAGGTGCTCGACCGCGTCGGTGCGCAGCAGGGGGCTGGGGAGCAGGCCGCGCTGGGTGCGGGCGTTCTCCCTGGCGATCAGCTCGGCCTGGACCAGGCGGAGCTGGGTCTGGTCGGCGCGCTTGCGCTCCATGGCGTAGCGGATCGCCCGGGTCAGCAGGGGGGCGTCGATGTCCTGCTTGACCAGGTAGTCCTGGGCGCCGGCCTGGACGGCGGCGACGCCCACGTGCGCGTCGCGGAGCCCGGTCAGCACCAGCACGGCCGCGTGCGGCGCCAGCGCCAGGACCTCCTCCAGCGCCTCCAGCCGGGTGGCGTCGGGCAGCGACAGGTCGACCAGCACGCACTGGATCGTGGGGGTCAGCTTCGTTCTGGCCTCGTCCAGGCTTCGCGCGCGGAAGATCCGCGGCGGCGCCTCGGCCTGCTCCAGCAGTTCCTCGACGAGGAAGGCGTCGCCGTCGTCGTCCTCCACGAGGAGCAGCGTCAGCGTCTCGGACAGATGTGCCGTCACCTAACCGCCTCACCGCCACGATCGGGATCGTTGCTGCTCATTCTGCGATGAGTTCCACCCCTTGCGGAAGCGTGCCCTCCACCCCGGCCTCGACGACGAAGGACAGCAGGGTCTCGCGGAACGCCTGCGCGGCGGTGGTGGGCTCGACGTCCTTGCGGTGGGCGAGCGCGACCGTCCTGCTGAGGCCGGGCGGCGCTAGCGGCGTGCCGGCCAGGCCGGGCCGGCCGTCCAGCACCATGGACGGCACCACGGCCACGCCCAGCCCCGCCTCCACGAAGCGCAGCACCGCGTCCATCTCGCCGCCCTGCACCGAGAAACGCGGCTCGAAGCCGGCCTGCCGGCACGCGGCGAGCGTCGCCTCGCGCAGGTCGTAGCCGCGCCGGAACATCACCATCTGCCGCCCGCGCAGCTCCTCGATCTCCATGTACGGCCGCCGCGCCGGCTCGTGCGAGGGCGAGACCACGACCAGGTTCTCGCGCAGGATCTCCTCGGTGACCAGGGCGGGGTCGTCGCTCTGCAGCGGCATGATGATCAGCGACAGGTCGAGCTGGCCGCGCGCCAGCGCCCGCACCAGGTCGCGCGAGCCGCCCTCCTCGACCAGCAGCTCGATGCCCGGGTACGTGCGGTGGAAGCGGGCCAGGGCGTCGGCCAGCAGCCCCGCGCAGAGCGACGGCGTGGCCCCGAGCCGCACCCGCCCGCGCCGCAGCCCGGCGAGCTGGGCGACCTCCTGGCGGGCGGTGTCGGCGTCGGCCAGCATGCGCCGGGCCAGCGGCAGCAGCGCCTCGCCGGCCGGGGTGAGCGTGACGTTGCCGCGCGCGCGGGAGAACAGCGGGGCGCCGAGGTCGCCCTCCAGGGCCTTGATCTGCTTGCTGAGCGAGGGCTGGGCGACCCGCATGCGCTCGGCGGCCTGGGTGAAGTGCCTGGTCTCGGCGACGGCGACGAAATAGGCGAGTTGTTGCAGCTGCATGTGATTTTCCTCGCACCGGCCAGCCGTATGGTGGTGAAAAGACCGTCCGGACCAGCATCATAGCTTATGGCTATCGAAACCAGATCCTTGATGACTTGGACGGATCGTACCTGCGTACCTACCGTTCGAAGACGTGACTGCCACGATTGAGCGCGGCTCCGCCACCGCGCCAGTTCCCGCTCGCAAGAGCACCCCAACGCGCAAGCCGGCCGGCGGGTTCCTCGGCTCGTCGAACGGCAAGAAGGTCGTGATGGCCGTCACTGGCGCGGTGATGGTGCTGTTCCTCATCGCGCACATGATCGGGAACCTCAAGATCTTCCTCGGCCGCGACTCCTTCAACGAGTACGCGCACGCGCTGCGCACCCTGTTCGAGCCGCTGCTGCCGTACCGGACCGCCCTGACCATCCTGGAGATCGTGCTGGTCGTCTCGGTCGTCGCGCACATGTGGGCGGCGATCTCGCTGGCCCGCCGCGCCGGCAAGGCCCGCCCGGTCAAGTACGTCGCCAAGAAGTCGCAGGCAGGCGGCTACGCCACGCACATCATGCGCTGGGGCGGCCTGACCATCGCGCTCTTCGTGGTCTGGCACCTGCTCGACCTGACCTTCGGCGTCGTCAACCCCAAGGGCTTCGACTCCGCCCCGGCCGACCGCATGATCGCCGGGTTCGACCCGTCGCGCTGGTGGGTGACGATCGTCTACGTCGTGGCGGTCGTCCTGGTCGGCCTGCACCTGCACCACGGCATCTGGAGCGCCGTGCAGACGCTCGGCTGGGCCAACGGCAGGCGCTACCCGGCGCTCAAGAGGACCGCCGCGCTCGTCTCGGCCGTCCTGGTGATCGGCTTCCTGGCCCCGCCCCTCGCGATCACGTTCGGAGTTGTGAAGTGAAGTACACCGAAGGCGCGCCGATCCGGGACACCAAGGCGCCCGCCGGGCCCATCGAGGAGCGGTGGGAGAAGCGCAAGTTCTCCGCCCGCCTGGTCAACCCGGCCAACAAGCGCAAGCTCAACGTGATCGTGGTCGGCACCGGCCTCGCGGGCGGCTCGGCCGCCGCGACGCTCGGCGAGCTGGGCTACAACGTCAAGTCCTTCTGCTACCAGGACTCCCCGCGCCGCGCCCACTCCATCGCCGCCCAGGGCGGCATCAACGCGGCCAAGAACTACCGCGGCGACGGCGACTCGATCTACCGGCTGTTCTACGACACCGTCAAGGGCGGCGACTTCCGCGCCCGCGAGTCGAACGTCTACCGCCTCGCCCAGGTCTCGGTGAACATCATCGACCAGGCGGTCGCGCAGGGCGTGCCGTTCGCCCGCGAGTACGGCGGCCTGCTCGACACCCGCTCCTTCGGCGGCGCCCAGGTCTCGCGCACCTTCTACGCCCGCGGCCAGACGGGGCAGCAGCTCCTGCTGGGCGCCTACCAGGCGCTGGAGCGGCAGATCGCGGCCGGCACGGTGACCATGCACACCCGGCACGAGATGCTCGACCTGATCGTCTCCGACGGGCGGGCGCGCGGCGTCATCGTCCGCGACATGGTGACCGGCGAGATCGAGCGGCACCTCGCCGACGCCGTCGTGCTCGCCACCGGCGGCTACGGCAACGTGTTCTTCCTGTCCACGAACGCCAAGGGCTGCAACACCACCGCCATCTGGCGGGCGCACGAGCGGGGCGCGTACTTCGCCAACCCCTGCTACACGCAGATCCACCCGACCTGCATCCCGGTCTCCGGCGACTACCAGTCGAAGCTGACCCTGATGTCGGAGTCGCTGCGCAACGACGGCCGGGTCTGGGTGCCGCTGCGCAAGAACGACGAGCGCGCCCCCGGCGACATCCCCGAGGACGAGCGCGACTACTACCTGGAGCGCATCTACCCGGCGTTCGGCAACCTGGTGCCCCGCGACATCGCCTCCCGGGCCGCCAAGAACGTCTGCGACGAGGGCCGCGGCGTCGGCCCCGGCGGCCTCGGCGTCTACCTCGACTTCCGGGACGCCATCAACCGGCTCGGCCGCGACGCGGTCGAGAAGAAGTACGGCAACCTCTTCGAGATGTACGAGCGCATCACCGGCGAGAACCCGTACGACGTGCCGATGCGCATCTACCCCGCCGTGCACTACACGATGGGCGGCCTGTGGGTGGACTACGACCTGCAGTCCACGATCCCCGGCCTGTTCGTCATCGGCGAGGCCAACTTCTCCGACCACGGCGCGAACCGCCTCGGCGCCTCCGCCCTCATGCAGGGCCTGGCCGACGGCTACTTCGTGCTGCCCACCACCATCGGCGACTACCTCGCCGACGGCCCGTTCGGCGAGGTGGACGAGGCGGCCGTGGCCGAGGCCGAGATCAAGGTCCGCAACAAGATCGACCGGCTGCTCGCCGTCAACGGCACCCGCACGCCCGACTCCTTCCACCGCGAGCTGGGCAAGCTCATGTGGGACTACTGCGGCATGGAGCGCACCGAGGAGTCGCTGCGCAAGGCTCTGGAGCGCATCCCCGAGCTGCGCCAGGAGTTCTGGGAGAACGTCAAGGTCAGCGGCACCGCCGAGGAGCTGAACCAGGTGCTGGAGCGGGCCGGCCGGGTGGCCGACTTCTTCGACCTGGCCGAGCTGATGTGCCTGGACGCCCTGGTCCGCACCGAGTCCTGCGGCGGCCACTTCCGCGCCGAGTCCCAGGACGCCGACGGCGAGGCCCTGCGCGACGACGAGAACTTCGCGCACGTCTCGGCCTGGGAGCGCACCCCGGACGGCCCGGTGCTGCACAAGGAACCGCTCGAGTACGAGTACGTCAAGATGACCCAGCGGAGCTACAAGTGAACCTGACCCTCAAGGTCTGGCGGCAGAGCGGTCCCGAGGACAAGGGACGGATGGTCACCTACCGGGTGGAGGACATCTCCCCGGACATGTCCTTCCTGGAGATGCTCGACGTCCTCAACGAGCGCCTGATCCTGGAGGGCGACGACCCGGTCGCCTTCGACCACGACTGCCGCGAGGGCATCTGCGGCATGTGCGGCATGGTGATCAACGGCGTCGCCCACGGCGAGCAGCGCGCCACCACCACGTGCCAGCTGCACATGCGTCACTTCGAGGACGGCGCGGAGATCACCATCGAGCCGTGGCGGGCGGCCCCGTTCCCGGTCGTGAAGGACCTGGTCGTGGACCGGAGCGCGTTCGACCGCATCATCCAGGCGGGCGGCTTCGTCTCGGTGCCCGCCGGCTCGGCCCCGGACGCGCACAGCGTCCCGGTGCGCAAGGAGGACGCCGACTCGGCGTTCGACGCCGCCACCTGCATCGGCTGCGGCGCCTGCGTCGCGGCCTGCCCGAACGGCTCGGCCTCCCTGTTCACCGCCGCCAAGATCACCCACCTGAGCCTGCTGCCGCAGGGCCAGCCCGAACGCCTGACCCGCGCCAAGGCCATGGTGGACCAGATGGACGCCGAGGGCTTCGGCGGCTGCACCAACACCGGCGAGTGCACCGCGGTCTGCCCCAAGGGCATCCCGCTGGACACGATCGCCCGCATGAACGCCGACTACCTGAAGGCGAACGCCAAGTAGGACCACACGACGACGGCCGTGACCGGAGGGTCACGGCCGTCGTCGTACCGGGGTCCCGGTCGGGCGCGATTTCCGGGATGGGGTGTAACGACGGCCGGGCCCGGACCACTTCCTGGTGTCAGAGAACGCATCCGGAAGCGAAGGGGCTGGGCGGTGGCGGCTGATGCTGACCGGTTCACCAGCATGTACGACGAATGCCGGCAACGCGTCTGGGCCTACGCGGTCAGCCGCGCCGGCCGGCAGGTGGCCGACGAGGTGGTGAGCGAGACGTTCGCGATCGCCTGGCGGCGCCTCGGCGACGTGCCGGAGCCCGCGCTGCCGTGGCTGCTCGGCGTGGCGAGGAACGTGCTGCGGGACAACGTCAGGGCCGAGGCCCGCAGGGAGGCGCTGGCGGCCGAGCTGCGCTCCTGGACCGAGGGCGACGTGGCGGACCAGGTCGCCGAGCGGCTGGGCGTGCTGCGGGCGCTGGCCACGCTGCCCGACGACGACCGCGAGGTGCTGCTGCTGGTCGCCTGGCAGGGGCTCGCCCCCAAGGAGGCGGCGCGGGTCGTGGGCTGCTCGTCGGCGGCCTTCCGGGTCCGGCTGCACCGCGCCCGCAGGCGGCTCAGGCAGGCCATGGATCAGCCCGCGGCGCCGTCGCTGCCCCGCGTCCGCAACCTCAGCGAGGAGTGGTCATGAACCCCATCGACGAGCTCAGGGCCGCCCGGCCCGCCCACCTCGGCGACCGGCCGGTGGACCCGGCCACCAGGGCCGCCGAGCTGGCCCACGCCATGTCCCGGCCGCGTGAGACCGCCGGGCGCGGCGGCTCGCGGGCGCGGCGCGGGGTCAGGCGCGGCCCGCGTGGGGCTCGGCCTGGCCGGGGCCGCGGCGGCGGCGATCACCGCGGCGGCGGTCGTCCTGCCGGGCGGCGGCACGCCCCCGTCGCCGCCCGCGTCCGCCGTCACCGGGCCCGCTGTCACCGGGCCCGCTGTCACCGCCTCCCAGAAGGTGCGGCTGTCCGCGCGGGACGTGCTGCTGGCCGCCGCCGCGAACGCCGGCCGGCAGAGCGAGACCACCGGCGACTGGTGGCACACCACGACCGTCAGCCGCGCCCTGTTCACCGTGGCCGACGGCGGCTACCGGGTCGAGACGCGCTCCCGCGACGAGATGTGGACGCCCCGCGCCCCCGGCGGCGAGCAGTGGAGCCGCGGCCAGACGCTCGGCGCGCGCCCCGCCGGCGAGGAGGACCGCCGGGCCTGGGCCGCGGCGGGCTCGCCCGAGCGGGTCGGGGTCGAGGTGCCGGGCAAGAAGGCCCGGATGCGGCTGCCGATGGCGCCGGGCGAGGTGCGCACCGACCACAGCCCTCTGGTGGACGGCGACAAGGTCTTCTGGCTCGGCCGCAACGTCACCATGAAGGACCTGCGCGGCCTGCCGGACGAGCCGGAGGCGCTGCGCGAGTGGCTGCTGCGCTCGTACGAGGGCCACGACACCGAGTCGGCGAGCGTCCCCATGGGCTCCGACGTGTGGCTGTTCAAGGTCAGCGCGGGCCTGATCACCGACATGCCGGTGACGCCGGAGGTGCGCGGCGCCGCGTTCCGGATGCTGGCCGGGCTCGACACCGTCGAGGTCGCCGAGGACGTCACCGACGCCGAGGGCCGCGCGGGCACCGCCGTGTCGATCGAGGAGCACGCCCAGGGCGGCGCCACGCTGGCGAACCGGCTCATCTTCGACGAGGCGACCGGCCGGGCCCTCGCGAACGAGATCGTCGTGGTCGAGCCCGGCGGGCTCCAGGCGGGCCTGGAGCCGGGCACGGTGTCCTCGTCGAGCGCGGTGCTGGAAGCCGGCTGGACCGACACCGGCCCCCGGCGCTGACCCGGCGCCCGGCCCGGGGCCGTCAGTCGGTGTAGCCCCGGGCCGCGTAGTCGTAGCGGTCGTTGAAGCGCACGTACGCCTTCTTGCCGACGAACGGCTCGAACGGGTCGGGCTGGAACTTCTTCTTGTCCTTGAGGAAGTAGTTGTCGACCGGGCAGCCCCCGCGTGCCCAGTACGACGAGACCCGGTCCCGCCAGAACGAGGTGAACTCGAACTTCTTGCAGTTGGCCTTCGAGGCGCGCCAGGCCCCCATGCGGCCGCGCCAGTACTGGTGCTCCCACACGCAGTAGTAGCCCGCCTTGCAGGACGCCGCGGTGGCGGCCAGCACCACGCGCACCTCGCCGCCGTTCCAGACGATCTCGTTGTCGCTCACCTTCGTCCCGCCGGGGAAGGCCGCCATGTAGGCGTCCACCGCGGCGCTGCCGCTGGTCTCCGCCTGGGCGGGCGGCGCGCCGCCGATGACGACGGCCGCGCCGGCGGCGACGGCCGCCGTCCTGAGCGCCCGGGTCAGGTGCCGGTTGTTCATCTCGTCCCCTTCCGGAGTGGTTACGAGGGGACGGTAGGCGGGCCGGCGTTGAGCGCCTGTTGAGCCGGTGTTGAGGCCCGGCGGGCGGGGCTAAATCGGTTGCGGGGGGTAGGGGATCTCTGGCCTGATGGATCGCGTTCCCCGTCGGACGTGCGGAGAGGAGGCGACACGCGACATGACGTACCACGAGGTGACCGGCACCAGGCGGCCCATCAGGATGTGGGCCGAGCCGGAGACCGTCGACCCGCAGGCGATGCGGCAGCTCCGCAACGTCGCCGACCTTCCCTGGGTGCACGGCGTCGCCGTCATGCCCGACGTCCACCACGGCAAGGGCGCGACGGTCGGGTCGGTCGTCGCGATGCGGGAGGCCGTCTCGCCGGCCGCCGTCGGCGTCGACATCGGCTGCGGCATGACCGCGGTCAAGACCTCCTACCGGGCCTCGCAGCTCCCCGACAACCTCGCCTACCTGCGCGGGAAGCTGGAGCAGGCGGTGCCCGTCGGGTTCCAGCACCACAAGCGGCCGGTCGACCCGGACAAGGTGACGGGGCTGCGGGCGGGTGGCTGGGCCGAGTTCTGGAAGGGCTTCGACGACCTCGCCCCGGCCGTCAAGGCGCGCCGCGAGCGGGCCGAGGCGCAGATGGGCACGCTCGGCGGCGGCAACCACTTCCTGGAGGTGTGCGCCGACGACGAGGGCACGGTCTGGGTGGTCCTCCACTCCGGCTCGCGCAACATCGGCAAGGAGCTGGCCGAGCACCACATCGGCGTCGCCCGCGGCCTGTCGCACAACCAGGGCCTGGTCGACCGCGACCTCGCCGTCTTCCTCGGCGGCACGCCCGAGATGGACGCCTACCGCCGCGATCTGTTCTGGGCCCAGGACTACGCGCGCCGCAACCGCGCCCTCATGATCGGCCTGGTCTGCGACGTCCTGCGCCGCCACCTGCCCGGCATCGCCTTCGACGAGCCCGTCTCCTGCCACCACAACTACGTGGCCGAGGAGCGCTACGACGGCGTCGACGTGCTGGTCACCCGCAAGGGCGCGATCCGGGCCGGCTCCGGCGAGCTGGGCATCATCCCCGGCTCCATGGCCACCGGGACGTACATCGTCAAGGGGCTCGGGAACGGGAAGGCGTACAACTCGGCCTCGCACGGCGCCGGCCGGAGGATGAGCAGGAACAAGGCCAAGAAGACCTTCACCCTGAAGGACCTGGAGGAGCAGACGTCCGGGGTGGAGTGCCGCAAGGACGCCGGGGTGCTCGACGAGATCCCGGGGGCCTACAAGGACCTGGAGTCGGTGATGGCCGCCCAGACCGACCTGGTCCAGGTCGTCGCCCACCTGCGCCAGCTCATCTGCGTCAAGGGCTGAGCGGGCTCACCCGCGCGGCGTCCTCACGCCGGGCGCCAGGTGGCGCGCAGCACGCGCAGCCAGTTGCCGTGCGCGAGGCCGGTCACCACGTCGTGGCCGTAGCCGGCCTCGCGCAGGGCGTCCAGCAACCCCGGCAGGAGCACGGCCCCGCCGGGGTGGCCGGCGTCGGGGGCCCGGTACAGGTCGGAGCCCAGCGCCACGTGCTCCGGCCCGGCCAGGTCGACGAGGTAGCGGATCTGGTCCAGCACGTCGGCGACGATCCCGGCCGGTGAGGGGGCCACGCCTTCGAGGCTGACGCCGATCACGCCGCCGCCGGCGGCGACGGCGGCGATCTGGTCGTCGGTGAGCGCCCGGCTGGTGGGCGACAGGGCGTGCGCGGCGCCGTGGGTGACCACCAGCGGGGCCCGGGAGCAGTCGGCGACGTCCAGGAAGCCCGCCAGGTTGAGGTGGGCGAGGTCGACCAGGATGCCGAGGTCGTTGCAGGCCCGGACGAGCCGGACGCCGGCCTCGGTCAGCCCGGGACCGACGTCGGGGGTGCCGGGGGAGTGGTAGGGGACCCCGTACCCGAAGTCGTTCTGCCTGCTCCAGGTGATCGCCAGCGAGCGCACCCCGGCCGCGTGGAGGAGGTGGAGGGTCTCCAGGTCGGGGTCGAGAGCGTCGGCGTCGGCCAGGTGCAGCACGGCCGCGAAGACGCCGTCCCGCCGGGCGCGGTCCAGGTCGTCGACGGTGCGGACGAGCCGGACCCGGTCCGGCGCCTCGCGGGTGAGGCGCAGCAGGGCGGCGATGCCGGTGATGGTCCGGTCGAGGGCGTGATGGCGGTCGAGCCGGGGCGGGTAGGCGATCCGGAGGCCGGCGTCGTCCCTGATCAGCTCGGGGCGTTCGACGGGCGGCACCATCACTTCGAACAGGCCGCCGCCGAGGCCGTGGGCGGCGGCCAGGCCGGGCGCGGGCGGCCGGGAGGGGGGAGCGCCGGTCAGCGGCGCCTTCATGTCGTAGCCGGCGAGCCCGGCGACGAAGTCGCTGTGCCCGGCGAAGACCCATGGCTGGTCGGTCATGTGCGCACTCCTTAACAAGACTAGTCGGTCTAGTCTCGGTTCGAGGACGGACTCTAGACCGAACGGTTCCGTCTAGGCAACTGGTAGGCTCCGGGCATGGAGCGAGAAGCGGGGAGCCGCCGGTCGCCCGCCAAGCGCGCGGCCATCGTGCGGGCGGCGCTGGAGCTGTTCCTCGACGAGGGCTACGCCCGGGTCAGCATGGACGCGATCGCCGCCCGCGCCGGGGTGGGCAAGCAGACCGTCTACAGCCATTTCGGCAACAAGGAGCGGCTGTTCCTCGCGGTCGTCGGCGAGGCGCGGACGGCCGCGAGCGCCACGCCGGCCGACGCGTCACCGCCGGGCCGGACGGGCGACCCCCGCGCCGACCTCCAGGCGGTGGGGGAGCGCCTGCTGCGCGTCGTGCTGTCCCCGGCCGTCGCGGCCCTGCACCGGCTCACGGTCGCCGAGCTCACCCATCATCCGGAGCTCCAGGAGTCGTGGCGGGAGACCAGCTCAGACGCGCTCCTGGCCGAGGTCGCCGACCATCTGACGGCGGCCGACCGCGCGGGGACGCTGCGGGTGCCCGATCCGCTGCTGGCGGCCCGCCAGTTCGTGCTGCTGATGGCCACGGAGGGGCGGGTGCGCTCGCTGCACGGCACGCGGCCGCTGTCCGACGCCGAACGCCGCGGGATCGCCCGCGAGAGCGCCGACCTGATCGTGCGGGCGCACCGTACGTGAGCGTCAGCCGCCTCGCGTCACGGTCGCGCCGGGCAGGGACTCGCGCCGGGCCTCCTCGGTGCCGACGACCGCGTTGAGCCCGCCGCCGACGACCTGGGCGACCGCGTCACCCGAGACGGACGGTTTCCGCGTCTCGCCCTCGACCCTGATCAGCATCCTGGTCGGGGTGCAGAACAGGGTGACCTTGCTCTCGCTGGAGACGCCGGACGCCCGCTCCGTCGGCCCGGAGAAGCCGTCGGGGCGGGCCGGGTCGCCCTCGGTGCGGGTCAGGTCCTCGTGCATGCTCCAGCCGGGGCCGGACAGCCCGCACAGGCCGGAGGGGTGGATCCAGGCGGTCAGGTCGTAGGGGCCGACCTTGATCTGCGCCAGCGCGCGCTCCGCCTCGTCGGGCAGGCGCGGGACGCCGGTCACGCCCTTGAGCCGGGCGAGCGGCCACCGGGCCGGGTCCTTCAGCAGCGGGTCCCCGGAGGGAGCGGAGCAGGCGGCGAGGGCCGGGGCCATCAGGAGGGCCGCCGCCGTCGCGCGTGCCAGAGCGCCGATCACGCTCCGAGTCTAGGAGGCCGCCGGCCCCGGCGTCTCCACGATCCGGGCGAGAGAGCGTTCTCTCGCCTTGCTGATGGCTCTTGACAACGGTCAAGAAGGCGCGCAGGCTCCCTGTCAGGGAGCGCTCCCCGGCACAGGCCGTACCGTCCATCAGTGACCGGCAAGGGAGTTCCATGCGCGCCTCACGACCGCTCGCCCTGCTGTGCGTGCTGCTCGGCACGCTCGCCTTCGCCCCGCGTCCGGCGGACGCGCGGGTCATCCGGGTGGCGGAGTTCCTCGCCGACTGCCCGTTCAGCCACCGGCTGCCGGACGACCCGATCGTCTACCCCGGCCTGCCCGGCGCCTCGCACATGCACAGCTTCTTCGGCAGCCGGGTCACCAACGCCTCCACCACGCTCGCCGACCTGCAGAACGGCGCGACGAACTGCAACCCGTCGGTGGACCGGTCGTCGTACTGGGTGCCGACGCTCTACCGCGACGGAGTCGCCGTCGAGCCCGCCATCGTCACCTTCTACTACCTCGGCGAGGGCGTGCGGGACGACGTCATCGCCCGGACCCAGCCGCTGCCGCTCGGCCTTCGCATCGTCGCCGGCAACGCCAGGGCGACCGGCCCCGACGGCTCCTCGATCGCCCGGTGGTCGTGCCTGCACGCCGGCCAGGTGCCGCCGTCGAAGGACTTCGTCACCTGCCCGAGCGGGACGATGCTGGAGTCGTACCTGGACTTCCCGCAGTGCTGGAACGGCCGGGACCTGGACTCGGCCGACCACAAGAGCCACATGGCCTACCCGGTGGCGGGCGACTGCCCGAGCACGCACCCGGTGCCGGTGCCGAAGCTGCGGCAGGTGATCCGCTACCCGGTGACCGGCGACCCGTCGCACTTCCGGCTGGCCTCGGGCGGCGGGTACACGATGCACGGCGACTTCTTCAACGCCTGGCCGCAGGCGGAGATGGAGCGCCGGGTGCGCGACTGCATCCGGCCGATCGTCAAGTGCGGCGCCGACGGGCGGCCGGTCTAGCGGCTCCGGCCCGTGCGGGAGGACGACGGTGTTCAGGCTCTGGCTGCTGGCGGCGCTCGCGCTGCTGCTCACCGGCTGCGGCACGGCGAACGGCGCCCCCAGGGCGACGGCCGCGCCGTCCGGCTTCAACGCGACCGACGTGGCCTGGCTGCAACTGGCCGAGGCGCTGCACGCGCGGGCGCTGCCGATGCTCGCGCTCGCCCCTGCCCGTACCGGCCGCCCGGCGCTCGCGGACCTGGCCGGACGGCTGGCGAAGGAGCACGAGCGAGGGCCGCGAGCGGCTGCGCGCGCTGCTCGCCCGCACGGGCGTGGCCGGGGCCGCCAACCCGCATGCCGGGCACGACATGCCCGGCATGCCCACGGCCGCCGACCTGGAGGCGCTGGAGGGCCTGCGGGGCGCGGGCTTCGACCGCCGCTTCGCCGCCCTCCTGCGGGCCTACCTCGGCCAGCTCGTCCTGGTCGCCGACGGTGAGCGGCGCTCGGGGCAGGCCGCCGACGTCCGCGCCCTCGCCGCCGCCATGTCCCGCGCGCACGCCGCCGAGCTGGGGAGCCTGGCGGCCGCCGCCCGGTAGCTTGGGGCGCATGGAACTGCTGGGCACGGGGCGAAGCGCGGACGTGTACGCCCTCGACGGCGACCGGGTCCTGCGCCGCTACCGCGACGGCGGGCACGACGCCCGGGAGGAGGCGGCGGTCATGGCGTACGTGGCCGCCCACGGCTACCCGGTGCCCGAGGTCTACCCCGAGCTGACCGAGGACCGCCCGGCCGACCTGGTGATGCGCCGGCTGTCCGGCCCCACGATGTTGCAGGCCGTGGCCGGCGGCTCGTACGACGCCGAGGAGGGCGGCCGGGTGGGCGCCCGGCTGCTGCGGCGGCTGCACGCCATCCCCGCCCGGCTCTCGCCGGACCCCCGCGACCGGGTGCTGCACCTCGACCTGCATCCCGACAACGTCATGCTGACCCCCGAGGGCCCGGTCGTGATCGACTGGTGCAACACCGCCGAGGGGCCGCCCGAGCTGGACAACGCGCTGTCGGCCGTCATCCTGGCCCAGGTCGCGGTCAGCGACGCCGACCCGCTGGCGGCGGTGGCGCGGCCGGCGCTGCGCGGGCTGCTCGCCGGGCTCGGCGACGCCATGGACTACGGCGCCCCGCTCGACGAGGCCGCCCGCAGGCGGTCGGAGAACGTCACGCTGTCCGCCGGGGAGGTCGGCCTGATCGGCGCGGCCGTGGAGCTGATCCGCGACCTGGGAGGGGTCACTCCGTCCAGGCGGAGGTGACGTCGAGCCTGGTGAGCCACAGCTTCTCGCCGTCGCCGCCGGGCTCCCACCGCGCGCAGAAGTCGAGCAGCGCCCGGCAGCGCGCCACCATGGCCGCCTGCCGCTCCTCCCAGACCGGGACGAGCCCGTCGTAGGCGGCGAAGAAGTGCTCCAGCAGCGGCACGTGCTCCGGGTGGTGGCTGCGGATGATCCATTCGCACCACGCGAGGTCCTCGACCGGGCGGCCGGGGTGCGCCCACTCCCAGTCGAGGATCGCGGTGGTCCGGAAGGTGGCCGGGTCGAAGAGCATGTTCTGCGGGCCGTAGTCGCCGTGCACGATCCCCAGGCGGTGGATGCCGCCGAGGACGCGGCCGCACTCGGTGAGCACCTCCAGGGCGTGGCCGTCGTCCATGAGGTCCTGGCCGTGCTCGCCGGAGACGAACCGGGTGGTCAGGCTGTTGGAGGTGATCTTGTGAACGCGCGGGACGGGGACCCGGCCGCGCAGGCGGCGCAGGTATCTGCTCTCCGTGCTCAGCCTGAACGCCGCCTCGGGGCCCTGGTAGCACTTCACGACCAGGGCGCCGTCGCCGAATGTGCTGTTGGTGTACCCGTGCTTCACAAGGGACGATTCTGGCGTACCCGGACCCCTCCCGGGACCCGCGCCACGCTACCTCGCCCGCCTCCGATACACGATGTAAGGACGGAACAAATAGGGCAACGGGGCGGAAAGCGCGTGCACCAAGCGGCTGAACGGGAAGAGGACGACCAGCGCCATCCCCACCACCGTGTGCAGTTTGTAAAGACCGCTCGCGTGACCCATCGCGGCCGGATCAGGACTCAGCGTGAGCACCCTGCGGAACCACGGCGCGACCGTCGTCCGGTAGCTCACCTCGCTCGGCGCGAACCCCGCCACCGTGGTCACCACGCCCGTCACGATCGCCAGCGCCAGCACCAGGTACATCGTCTTGTCGTTCCTCGTCGTCGCCAGGAACACCGGCCCCCGCGTCCGCCGCCGGTAGATCAGCAGGGCCAGCCCGACGAGCGTGGCCAGCCCGGCGACGCCGCCCCAGACCAGGGCGTTCGCGTGATAGGTCGCGTTGCTCACCCCGATCGCGTCGGTCCAGCTCAGCGGGATGAGCAGCCCCGTGACGTGCCCCACGACCACGAAGATCAGCGCGTAGTGGAACAGCGGGCTGGCCACCCGCAGCAGCCGCCGCTCGTAGAGCTGGGAGGAGCGGGTGGTCCAGCCGAACTGGTCGTAGCGGTAACGCCAGACCAGGCCGCCGATGAAGATCACGATGGTCACGTACGGGGCCACGGTCCACACCACGCTCTCGCCCCAGCTCACGCGTGCCTCCCGACCGTCTCCGCCGGGGGCCCGCCGGCCGCCAGCCGCCGCGCGGCCGCCCGCTGCTCCGCGGTCGGCGGCGGGAGCGCGCCGCACACCGCGCCCACCACCTCCGCGTACGGCGACCCGCGCTCGCCGAGCGCCGCCCGCAGCAGCTCCAGCCCCACCTGGTGCTCCCGCAGCACCTCGGCGCCGGCCGGGTCCAGCGCGGCGAACTCCAGCACCACCGGCAGGAAGTCGGGCAGCTCGTCCTCCAGCAGCTCCCACCCGGCGGCCCGGTAGCGGCGCTTCAGCGCGGCCAGCGACTCGCCGCGGCGCCGGGTGTCGCCGTCGGCGTAGTAGGTCAGGTAGAGGCAGCAGCGCCGGTCCAGGTCGAAGGTCTCGACGTAGTGCGCGGCCAGCTCGCCCGGCCCCAGCTCGGCGATCCTGGCCAGGAACGCGGCGAAGTGCGGCTCGGCCGCCTGCCTGATCAGCGGCAGCCGCCGCCAGAACCGCTCGTCCGGGTAGGCCAGCAGGTGGGCGGCGGCCTGCCAGAGCACCCTCACGGCTTCCTCCTTCGCGGCGGGAACAACCCCGCCGGGGTGCCGCGGCCGTCCCAGTTGAGCAGGTTCACCCGGTCGCGGGTGACCTCGTCGCCGGTCTGGCGCTCCTTCAGGCCGTGGAAGCTCTCGATCGAGACCGGCACGGGACGGCCCGACGCCTCGCCGAACGGCGGCTGCATGCCCGGCCCGCCGTCGTAGTCCAGGCTGCACCCGGCCTCCTCCACCACGCCGGGCTGGTTGCCGTACGCGGTCGGGATGACGTACCGCTCGTCGTACTTGGCGAGGGCCAGCAGCCGGTACATCGCCGCCAGCTCCTCCTCCGGCAGGCCCGCCTCCGGCGGCAGGACCGGCGTGCGGCCCAGGTTGACCGCCCGCATGTACGAGCGCATCGCGGCCAGGCGGCGCAGCGCGGCGGTCACCGGCGCCGGGTCGCCCGCCGTGAACAGCCCCGCCAGGTAGCCGATCGGGATGCGCAGCGCGTCGATGGCGGCGAACAGGTTGACCGCGTCCTCGCCGTCGTGCCCGGTGCCGGCCAGCGCGTCCACCACCGGCGAGAGCGGCGGGACGTACCAGACCATGGGCAGGGTCCGGTACTCCGGATGCAGGGGGAGCGCGATCCGGTACCTCTTGACCAGGTCGTACACCGGCGAGCGGCGGGCCGCCTCCACCCACTCGGCGGGCAGCCCCGCCGTGGCGACCGCCGGGTCGTCCGGGTCCACGAACAGGTCGAGCTGGGCCTCGTACAGGTCGCGCTCGTCCGGCACCGCGGCGGCCTCGGCGACCCGGTCGGCGTCGTACAGCAGGACCCCGAGGTAACGCAGCCGGCCGACGCACGTCTCGGAGCAGACGGTCGGCAGGCCCACCTCGACCCGCGGGAAGCAGAACGTGCACTTCTCGGCCTTGCCGGTCTTGTGGTTGAAGTACACCTTCTTGTATGGGCACCCGGTCACGCACATGCGCCAGCCCCGGCAGCGGTCCTGGTCGACCAGCACGATGCCGTCCTCCTCGCGCTTGTACAGCGCGCCCGACGGGCAGGAGGCCACGCACGACGGGTTGAGGCAGTGCTCGCAGATGCGCGGCAGGTAGAACATGAACGCCTCTTCGAACGACAGCTTGACCTGCTCCGACACCTCGGCCAGCACCGGGTCGGGCGACGGGTCGCCGCCGAGGTCGTCGTCCCAGTTGGCGCTCCACTCGATCGCGGTCGGCTCGCCGCTCAGCAGCGAGCGCGGCGGCGCCACCGGGACGTCGTCGGACAGCGGGGCCCGGGTGAGGTTCTCGTAGTCGTAGGTCCAGGGCTCGTAGTAGTCCTGGATGGAGGGCATCAACGGGTTGGCGAAGATGGTGAGCAGCTTGCGCAGCCGGCCGCCGGCGCGGGGCTTGAGCCGGCCCTTGCGGTCCAGGGTCCAGCCGCCCCGCCAGCGCTCCTGGTCCTCGTAGCGGCGCGGGTAGCCCTGGCCGGGGCGGGTCTCGACGTTGTTGAACCAGACGTACTCGACGCCCGGCCGGTTGGTCCACGTCTGCTTGCAGGTCACCGAGCAGGTGTGGCAGCCGATGCACTTGTCCAGGTTCATCACCATGGCGATCTGGGCCATGATCCGCATCAGTAGCGCACCTCCTGCGAACGGCGGCGGATGGTCGTGAGCTCGTCGCGCTGGTTGCCGGTCGGGCCGAGGTAGTTGAAGCCGAACGAGAGCTGGGCGTGGCCGCCGATCATGTGCGTCGGCTTGATGAGCACCCTGGTCAGCGCGTTGTGGATGCCGCCGCGGCGGCCGGTCTCCTCCGACAGCGGCACGTCGATCAGGCGGTCCTGGGCGTGGTACATGTAGACCGAGCCCGGCGGCATGCGGTGGGAGACGATCGCGCGGGCCACCACCACGCCGTTGCGGTTCACCGCCTCCACCCAGTCGTTGTCGGCGATGCCGAGCCCGGCCGCGTCCTCGACGCTCATCCAGATCGTGGGGCCGCCGCGCGACAGCGACAACATGAGCAGGTTGTCCTGATACTCCGAGTGGATCGACCACTTGCTGTGCGGGGTCAGGTACCTCAGCCGGCCGCTCTCGCCGAGCAGCGCGGCCAGGTCCAGCGGCGGCCGGTAGGTCGGCAGCGACTCGCCGTACTCGTGCATCCAGTCGTGGTCGAGGAAGAAGTGCATGCGGCCGGTGAGGGTGTGCCAGGGCTTGCCGTGCTCAACGTTGATCGTGAACGGCGCGTAGCGGCGGCCCGCGGACTCCTTGCCCGACCACTCCGGGCTCGACGCCACGTGCACCGGCCGGGCCTGCGTGTCGGAGAAGACGATCCGGTGGCCCTCGTGCGCCAGCCCCGACAGGTCCGTCCCCGTGCGCTCGGCGAGCTGCCGGAACCCCTGCACCGCCAGGCGGCCGTTGCTCACGCCCGACAGCGCGAGGATCGCCTCGCACGCCTTGGCGTCGGTGTCCAGCAGCGGCCGGCCCTTGGCCACGCCGCGCGGCACCAGGCCGCAGCGCGTCCCGAGCCAGGCGACCTCCTCGTCCGGCTGGAACGTCACGCCCTTGACCGCCAGGCCCAGCCGCTCCGCGAGCGGGCCGAGCGCGGCCAGCTTCTCGGCGACCGCCCCGTAGTCGCGCTCGACGACGTGCAGCGCGGGCTCGCGGACGTGACTGAGCTCCGACGGCGTGTCGTGCTGGTGGGCCGCCGCCACCACGTCCCGGCGCACGCCCAGGTGCCGGCCGGCCAGCGCGCTGAAGGCGCGGGCGATGGCGTGGAAGGCGGCGAAGTCGGTGCGGGTCTCCCAGGGCGGGCTGATCGCCGGGTTGAACGCGTGCACGAACGGGTGCATGTCGGTCGAGGAGAGGTCGTGCTTCTCGTACCAGGTGGCCGCGGGCAGCACGAGGTCGGAGAAGACCGTCGAGGACGTCATCCGGAAGTCGATCGTGAGCAGCAGGTCCAGCTTGCCGGTCGCCGCCTCCGGATCCGGGTGCTCCAGGTTGGAGGTGGCGCCCAGCAGGTGGTGCAGGAAGTACTCGTTGCCCTTGGCGCTGGAGCCGAACAGGTTGGAGCGCCAGAGCGTGAGCACGCGCGGCCAGTTGCGCGGGTCGTCGGGATCGTCGGCCGCGTACCGGAGCCGGCCCGCGCGCAGCTCCTCCCGCGTGTACGCGACCGGGTCCTCGGCCTCGCCCAGCTCCAGCGGGTTGCGGTCGAACGCCGGGGCCATCGGCATCCAGCCGTTGCGCACCGCCTCGGCCACCAGGTCCGCCGTGTGCCGGCCGCGGAAGGCGCCCCGGCCCAGCGGCGAGGCCAGCTCGCCCGCGTCGAAGCGGTCGTAACGCCACTGGTCGGTGTGCAGGTACCAGAACGGCGTGCCCGGGGTCTGCCGGGGCGGGCGCGACCAGTCGGCGGCGCTCGCCAGCACCTGCCAGCCCGCCAGCGGGCGGCACTTCTCCTGGCCCACGTAGTGCGCCCAGCCGCCGCCGTTGCGGCCCTGGCAGCCGGTCAGCAGCAGCAACGACAGGAACGCGCGGTAGATCGTGTCGCCGTGGAACCACTGGGCCGCGCCCGCGCCCATGATGATCATGCACCGACCCTCGGTGGCCTCGGCGGTCCGCGCGAACTCGCGGGCGATCCGGGCGGCGCGCCCGGCCGGCACGCCGGTGATCGGCTCCTGCCAGGCCGGCGTGTACGGCTGGGCCGCGTCCTCGTAGCCCTCCGGCCAGTCGCCGGGCAGGCCGGGGCGGCGGACGCCGTACTGGGCGAGCAGCAAATCGTACACGGTGGTGACGAGGTGCCCGTTGATCCTGGTCACCGGCACGCCCCGCACCATGGGGTCGCCGCCGTCGAAGCGGGGCAGCAGCACCTCGGCGGCCGGGCTCCACTCGTCCATGACCGTGAGCCGGGGGTCGGTGGTCAGGTTCAGGTTCCAGCGGCCCTTGCCGGACTCCGTCCAGCGGAACCCCGCCGAGCCGTTCGGCACCACCGGGCGGCCGTGGCGCGACAGCAGGACCGTCTTCCACTCGGCCGCCTCCTCCCGGTCACCCAGGTCCTGGGCGGTGAGGAAACGGCCCGGCACGTACCCGCCGTCCCGCTCCTCCAGGCGGACGAGGAAGGGCAGGTCGGTGAAGCGCTTGACGTAGTCGGTGAAGAACGGCGTCTCGTTCTCCACGAAGAACTCCCTGAGCAGGACGTGGCCCATCGCCATGGCGAGGGCGCCGTCCGTGCCGGGGCGCACGCTCAGGAACTCGTCGGCGAACTTGGCGGCGTCGCTGAAGTCGGGGCTCACCACCACGACCTTCTGGCCCCGGTAGCGGGCCTCGGCCATCCAGTGGGCGTCCGGGGTGCGCGTCACCGGAACGTTGGAGCCCCACATCAGCAGGTACGCGGCGTCCCACCAGTCGGCCGACTCCGGCACGTCGGTCTGGTCGCCGAACACCTGCGGCGAGGCGACGGGCAGGTCGGCGTACCAGTCGTAGAACGAGAGCATGGTGCCGCCGATCAGCGACACGAAGCGGGAGCCGATCGCGTGCGAGACCATCGACATGGCCGGGATGGGGGAGAAGCCGGCGACCCGGTCGGGGCCGTAGGTCTTGATGGTGTGGACGTGGGCGGCGGCGATCATCTCGGTCGCGAGGTCCCAGGTGACGCGGACGAGGCCGCCGCGGCCGCGGGCCTGCTGGTAGCTCCGCCTTTTTTCCGGATTTTCCGTGATTTCCGCCCAAGCCGCCACCGGGTCGCCCAGCCGCTCCCGCGCCTCGGCGTACATCTCCACCAGAACACCCCGCGCGTACGGGTAGCGGATGCGCGTCGGCGAGTAGGTGTACCAGGAGAAGGCGGCGCCGCGGGGACAGCCGCGCGGCTCGTACTCGGGGCGGTCGGGGCCGACGCTCGGGTAGTCGGTCTCCTGGGTCTCCCAGGTGATGATGCCGTCCTTGACGTACACCTTCCACGAACACGAACCCGTGCAGTTCACCCCGTGGGTGGAGCGGACGATCTTGTCATGGCTCCACCGGTCCCGGTAGAAGGCGTCCCCCTCCATGCCGCCGGCCAGGCGCAGGGTGTGCAGGTCGCCGCTGGTGTCCGCCGATCTGCGGAGGAAACGGCCGGTCTTGAGTAGGACGTCCTCGGCGCTCATACCCCCACTTCATCACAGAAAGTGACTCTCTGTTACACAGGGTGTATGTCTGAGCTTCGTAAAGGTTCCCAGCCTCACCAGGACCACCCCACCCCCGCCCCCGCTCCCACCGAACCTCCCCCCACCCCGGCCCACCCGACCTCCGCCTCCCCCCACCCTGAGCCCGACCCCGCCCGCCTTGAACCCGACTCCGCCCGCCTTGAACCCGACCCCGCCCGCCCTGAGCCCGATTCCTCCCGCCTTGAACCCGACCCCGCCCGCCCTGAGCCCGACCCCTCCCGCCCTGAGCCCGATTCCTCCCGCCGGGGCTCCGACCCTGCGCGTCCTGGGCCCGACCCTGCGCGTCCTGAATCCGCCTCCTTCCGCCCGGAATCCGCCTCCGCCCGTCCTGAGCCCGACCCTGCCCGTCCTGAGCCCGACCCTGCCCGTCCTGAGCCCGACCCTGCCCGTCCTGAGCCCGACCCTGCCCACACTGAACCCGATCCCGCTCGCCCTGCGCCCGGCGCCACCCACCCTCGACCCGGCCCCGCCGAATCCCTGCCCGAACCCGCCCGTCCTGAGCCCGACCCCGCTCACTCTGAGCCCGAGCCCGCCCGCCTCGCGCCCGGCACCGCCCACCCTCAATCCGGCCCCGCCGGACCTCGGCCCGATCCCGCTCGCCCTGCGCCCGGCAGCACCCACCCTCGGCCCGACCCCGCCCACTCCCAGCCCGATCCCGCCCGTCCTGGGCCCGGCGCCACGCGCCCCCAGCCCGACACCGCAGGCTCTCAGCCCGACACCACCGATCCCCAGCCCGACACCACCGATCCCCAGGCCGACAACGGCCGCCATGAGCCCGATACCCCTCGCCCCCCACGCTCCGACAGCGCGCGGTCCCGCAACCTGGTCCTTGCCACCACCGCCTTCGCCATCACCTTCTGGGCCTGGAACCTCATCGGCCCCCTGGCCGGCTCCTACACCCGCCGCCTCGGCCTCTCCCCGACCCAGACCTCGCTCCTCATCGCGATCCCGGTGCTGGTCGGCGCCCTGGGCCGGATCCCGGCGGGCATGCTGACCGACCGTTTCGGCGGCCGGCGGATGTTCGCCATCGCCTGTTTCGTGTCGATCGTCCCGGTGGTGTTCGTCGGCTGGTCCGACTCCTACGGCTGGCTGCTGTTCTGGGGCTTCCTCCTCGGCATCCCCGGGACGACGTTCGCCATCGGCATCCCCTTCGTCAACGCCTGGTACGACCCCGCCCGCCGCGGCTTCGCGACCGGCGTCTTCGGCGCCGGCATGGGCGGGACCGCGCTGTCGGCCTTCTTCACGCCCCGCCTGGTGGAGGCGTTCGGCCGTCCGGCCACCCACCTGCTGATGGCGGCGGTGCTGGCCCTGACCGGCCTGCTGATGCTGGGTGCGAGCCGCGACTCGCCCCGCTGGTCCCCGGCGACCGCCCCCGCCCTGCCCCGCATGCGCGACGCCCTCAAGGTCAAGGCCACCTGGCAGTGCTCCTTCCTGTACGCGGTCGCCTTCGGTGGTTTCGTCGCCTTCTCCACGTACCTGCCGACCCTGCTGGAGAACGTCTACCGCTTCGCCCAGACCGACGCCGGCGTCCGCACGGCGGGTTTCTCAATCGCGGCAGTCCTGTCCCGGCCGCTGGGCGGCACGCTCTCCGACCGGCTGGGCGCCGTCCGGGTGCTGCTGACCTCGTTCGCGGGGGTGGTCGTGATGGCGCTCGTGCTGATGCTCCGCCCGCCCCTGGAGGTGCCCGCCGGGCTGAGCTTCGTCCTCATGGCCTTCTTCCTCGGCCTCGGGACGGGCGGTGTGTTCGCGCTGGTGGCCAAGGTGGTGGAGCCGTCCAAGGTGGGCACGGTCACCGGCCTCGTCGGCGCCGCCGGCGGCCTCGGCGGCTACTTCCCGCCCCTCGTGATGGGCGTGGTGTACGCGGCGACCGGCGCCTACACCATCGGCTACGTACTGCTGGCGATCACAGCAGCGGCCGCCCTGGCGTACACCTGGCGCGCCTTCCGCAACATCCACTAAACCGCACCTCTCACCGCAAACAGGTACGGACGTGGCGCACGTCCTGCGGCGAGGCGGGCGTCCTGCGGCGAGGTGGGCGTCCTGCGGTGAGGCGGGCGTCCTGCGGCGAGGTGGGCGTCTTGCGGCGAGGCGCGCTTCCCTTCGCAGAATTCGGGTGGCCCCCCTTCCCAAGACCGAGTGAGCCGCGCCTCCCCGAACTCAAACGTGACGCTTTCACCGCGACGCCAGTGTGGCGTGCCCTTCCCGCCACAGGGCGGAGTGCGGCGCGCGCCTCACGAGATCGAGCGGGACGCGCTTGCCGGGCGGCGGCTGGCACTGGTGTGGCGCGCCTTCCGCTGAGGCGGTGGAGTCGATGGGCGATGGTGGCGGCGATGGTGGCGGCGATGGTGGCGATGGTGGCGATGGTGGCGATGGTGGCGGCGGTGGCGGTGGCGGCGGCGATGACGGCAGTGGCGGCAGTGGCGGCGGCGGTGGTGAACTCGCGGCGGCGGTGGTGAGCTGGCGGCGGCGAAAATGGTTTGCTGGTGCAGGCGGAGCCTTGTCAAGGTTGTCAGGCTATGCGCTCCCTTCCTGAGGCCGATCCCGGCGTGCCCGACCTCCGCAGCCCGCTCCGCTACCTGTGGTGGAACGCGCGGCGGCAGGCCCCGTCCCTGCTGGCGGGCATCAGCTACGCCACCCTCTGGTGGCTGGTGCAGGCGTTGATGCCGGCCGTGCTCGGGCAGGGCATCGAGGCCGTCACCGCCAAGGACACCCAGGCGTTGCTGACCTGGGCGGCCGTCCTGTTCGGGCTCGGGCTGGTGCAGGCGTTCACGGGCGTCATGCGGCACCGGATGGCCGTCTACAACTGGCTGGCCGCCGCCTACCGCACGGTCCAGCTGACCACGCGCCAGGCCGCGCGGCTCGGCGCCACGCTGCCGAAGCGGCTCTCCACGGGCGAGGTGGTGAGCGTCGGCAATTCCGACATCGCTCACATCGGCAGCTCCATGGACATCCTGCTGCGCGGCGCCGGCTCCGTCGTGGCGATCATCACGGTCACCGTGATCCTCATTTCGACCTCGTTGCCGCTCGGCTTGCTTGTGCTGTTCGGCGTGCCGCTCATGGCCGTCGCCGTGGGGCCGCTGCTCAAGCCCCTCCACCGGCGGCAGGCCAGGCAGCGCGAGCTGACCGGCGAGCTGTCCACCAGGGCCGCCGACATCGTGGCGGGGCTGCGGGTGCTGCGGGGCATCGGTGGCGAGCAGGTGTTCGCCGGACGGTACCGGGAGGAATCGCAGCGGGTGCGGCACGCCGGCGTGCGCGTGGCGCGGGTCGAGTCGGTGCTCGAAGGCGCCCAGATCCTGCTGCCGGGCCTGCTCATCGCGATCGTCACGGGCATCGGCGCCTCCTTCGCCGTCGCCGGTGAGATCCCGACCGGTCAGCTCGTCGCCTTCTACCTGTACGCGGTGTTCCTGATCGGCCCTCTCCGGACGCTCACCGAGATGGCCGACAAGCTCACCAAGGGCCACGTGGCGGCCGGGCGGGTGATCCGCATCCTGGCGATCGAGCCCGAGATCAAGGGCGGCAAGGCAAGCAGCGGGGGCGGGGTGCTGCGCGACTCCTACAGCGGTGTCACCGTCCAGCCGGGCGTCCTGACAGCGGTGGCCGCGAGCTCGCCCGAGGACGCCATCGCCATTGCCGACCGCCTCGGCCGCTACGCCGAAGGTGACGTGACGTTCGGCTCGGCCGAGCTGAGCACCCTGCCGGTGGACGAGGTCCGCCGTCGCATCCTGGTAGCCGACAACAACGCCCGCCTGTTCACGGGACGTCTGAGGGACGAACTCGACATCCACGCCTCGTCCGCTCCCATGCCATCGGATCGGGTGCCATCGGTGCCTGTGCCGTCGGTGCCTGTGCCGCCGGTTCCCGTGTCGTCGGATGGTGTGCCGACGGTCCACGCGCCGACGGCCCGCCCGTCGACAGCCGGTATGCCGGTGGGCGGCTCGTCGGTGGGCGGCTCGTCGGTGGTCGGCGCGTCGGCAACTGGCGCGTCGACAACTGGCGCGGCGTCGGTCGGCCCGGCGGCGGTCGGCTCTTCGGTGGGTGGCTCTTCGGTGGGTGGCTCGACGGTAGTCGGCACGTCGATGGTTGATGGGCCAGTGGATGGCGGGTCGAAGGGCGACGGGTCGGAGGGCCCTAGGGCGAAGGGTGATGGATCGGAAGGCTCTGGGCCGGAGGGCTCTGGGCCGGAGGGCTTCGGGTCGGAGCGTGGCGGGTCGGGGGTGGGGGCGTCGGCGTCTGACGCGCCAGAGGGCAACGCGTGGGCGGCGGACCGTGAGGCGGCGGACCGTGAGGCGGCGGACCGTGAGGCGGCGGACCGTGAGGCGGCGGACCGTGAGGCGGCGGACCGTGGATCGGTGGGTCGCGGGTCGGTGGGTCGCGGGTCGGTGGTTGGTGGGGCGGACGGTTGTGCGGTGGCTGGTGACGAGGAGCGGGTGCGGGAGGCGTTGTACGTGGCCTGCGCGGAGGACATCGTCGAGGCGTTGCCCGACGGCCTGGACACCTGGGTGGCCGAGGCCGGGCGGGAGTTCTCCGGCGGGCAGCAGCAGCGACTGCGGCTCGCCCGCGCGTTGGTCGCGGATCCGGAGGTGCTGATCCTGGTCGAGCCGACCAGCGCGGTCGACGCGCACAGCGAGGCGCGCATCGCGCGACGGCTGGCGGAGAGCCGGGCCGGCAGGACGACCTTGATCTGTACGACCAGCCCGCTCGTGCTCGACCGTACCGATCACGTCATCTACGTCGAGGACGGGCGGGTGCTCGCGGAGGGAACGCACCGGCAGTTGCTGGACACCTCGCCGGAGTACGCGTCCACGGTGACCCGCGGGGAGGACTGAGTCATGGCCAGGGAGATCCTGCCGGTCGCGGACCGGAGGCAGGTGCGGGCCTATGCCCGGCGGCTGACGCTGAAGTACCCGCGCCGGCTCGCCTCGGCGCTGCTGCTGCACGCGCTCGCCGCCGTCTCGGGGCTCGTGGTGCCGTGGCGGCTCGGCGAGCTGGTCGAGGACGTCGAGCGCGGGGCCGAGGTCAACGTCGTCGTCGTGGCGGCCGCCCTCGGGGCGTTCCTGCTGGTGCAGGGGCTGCTCATGCGGTACGCCGTGCTGGCCTCGGCCAAGCTGGGCGAGAAGGTGCTGGCCGAGCTCCGCGAGGAGTTCGTGGACCAGGTGCTGGAGCTGCCGCTGTCGACGGTCGAGCGGGCCGGCGCCGGCGACCTGATCACCAGGACGTCGCGGGACGTCGACTCGTTGTCGCGCACCGTGCGGCACGCGGTGCCGGAGACGCTCATCGCGGGGGTGACCTTCCTCATCACGGTGGGCGCGCTGGTGCTCGTCAGCCCCCTGCTCATGCTGCCGATGCTGCTCGCGGGCCCGGTGATCTACCTCTCCACCCGCCGCTACCTCAGGTACGCCCGTGACGGCTACCTGCGTGAGAACGCCGCCTACGCGGACATGACCGAAGGGCTCGCCGAGACGGTGGAGGGCGCCAGAGCCGTGGAGGCGCTTCGGCTGCAGGAGCGCCGGCGGGCGCGTACGGACGGGGACATCGCCCGTTCGTTCGCCGCCGAACGCTACACCCTCGGCCTGCGGGTCGCCTGGTATCCGGCCGTCGAGCTGGGCTACGTCATCCCTGTCGTGAGCGCGCTGCTGGTCGGCGGGCTGTTCTACACCAGCGGTTGGGTCACGCTCGCCCAGGTCACCGCAGCCGCGCTCTACGCCCAGCAGCTCATCGACCCGCTCGACAGGTTTCTCATGTGGATCGACGAGCTGCAGGTGGGCGGGGCCGCCATGGCGCGGCTCCTCGGCGTGGCGAACGTCCCAGAGGACCGGGCGCCGTCCGACGCCCGCCCGGCCGGTGAGCGGCTGGAGGCGGACGACGTCCGGTACGCCTACCGGGAGGGCCGCGACGTGCTGCACGGCGTGTCGCTGACGGTCCAGCCCGGCGAGCGGCTGGCGATGGTCGGGCCCTCCGGAGCGGGCAAGTCCACGCTGGGACGGCTGCTCGCGGGCATCCACGGACCGCGTACCGGCTCGGTGACGGTGGGCGGCGTGCCTCTGGTGGACCTGCCGCTGGACGAGCTGCGCGGTCACGTCGCCCTGGTCACCCAGGAGCACCACATCTTCAAGGGCACGGTGCGGGACAATCTGCTGATCGCGCGGCCGGACGCCGACGACGAGGCGGTGCGGAAGGCGCTGGCGGCCGTGGACGCCCTCGGGTGGGCGCTCGCCCTGCCGGACGGGCTGGAGACCCAGGTCGGGTCCGGAGGGCTGGCCGTCTCGGCCGCCCAGGCCCAGCAACTGGCCCTGGCCCGGCTGGTGCTGGCGGACCCGCACACCCTCGTGCTGGACGAGGCCACCTCGCTCATCGACCCCCGGGCGGCCAGACACCTGGAGCGGTCGCTGGCCGCTGTGCTGGAGGGGCGGACGGTCATCGCGATCGCGCACCGGCTCTACACCGCCCACGACGCGGACCGGGTGGCGGTCGTGGAGGACGGGCGGATCAGTGAGCTGGGGTCGCATGAGGAGCTCGTGGCGGCAGGGGGCTCGTACGCGGCTCTTTGGGCGAGCTGGCATGGCAGCCCTCAAGGTGGTCTCCAAGGCGGTCCTCAAGGTGGCACTCAAGGCCCACGTGGCTCCCAGAGCCCTCGAGGTTCTCTTGAGGCATCGGGGCGGCCTTCCGGGTGACGCTTTCCGCCGTGGCCGGTGGTCGGCTGACGTCTCGATAGGTGCGTGGGCGGGCGTGGCCATTGGCGCTCCGGTGGGTCGCCGGGGGTGGATGTTCTGGGGTGGCGGCGTCACTTGGCGAATGCCCTGGGATGCGGTCAGGGCAATGCCCGGGGCCGGCGGGACTTCGGTGGGGGCTCGCCGGGTCAGCAGGTGGTGCCGGCGGGTGGCACGGTGAGGTCGGTGAAGTAGCGGTTGATGTGGTCGCGGGCGCACTCGTTGGTGCCGTACAAGGTGTGGCCGGGGCCCTCGTGGCGGATGGTGGTGCTGCCCGGGACCTGGGAGAGGGCTCGGGTGACGGCGTCGGACTCGTCCCAGGCGCCCGCGCCCAGCAGCGGCGGGAGGCCCTTGGGGAGCGGGGCGGGCGGGTTGGTGACGGAAGCCGGCCAGCCGATGCAGCCCAGCGTTGCCTCGGCGACCGTGTTGGCCGCGCCGGTGTCGGGGGCGATGCGCTGCAGGCGGGCGGTGACGGTCTGGGCCTGCTTGAGCGAGGTGAAGCGCGGCCAGTCGGTGCACTCGGTGACGCCGGTCGTCTGGTCGGGGTAGCGGGCGCCGCGGGGCGGGACGAAGCCGGAGGCGTCGCCCTTGGCCGCCTCGCGGATGGCCGTGGCGAGGCCGGGCCAGGCCTGCTGGCCCTGGCGGGCCTGTGCCAGGGCCAGGGACTGCAGGTCGCGGGCCTGATAGGCCACGTTGGCCGTGGTGGTGGGGATCGGGGTGCGGCCGGCGCGGGCGAGCAGGGTACGCCACAGGGCCGGGACGTCCTTGCAGTCGTTGGCCGCGCACCAGGTGAAGAAGCGGTTCATGGCGCGTTCGTTGGCCTTGGCCGTCTCCTCCAGCTCAGCCTGCCAGTCGGCGGGGCTGTGGTTCCAGGTGCCGTCGAGGACCATCGTGCGGACGCGGTCGGGGAACAGGCGGGCGTAGGCCTGGCCGTAGAAGCCGGCGTAGGACGCGCCGTAGTAGTTGAGCTTGTCGGCGCCGAGGGCCTTTCTGATGGCCTCCATGTCCTTCGCCTGGTCGGCGGAGCTCATGTGGGCGAACAGCTCGGGGTCCTTGCCGCGGCAGGGCTCGGCGTAGCCGCGGTTGGTGTCGGACAGGCGGCCGAGGTCGGCGTCGTCGCGGGGGAGGGCGGGGATGGGGATGCGGGTCCAGGTGCAGGGCAGGCCCGTGCTCAGGCCCTGGAACTGCTCGCCGTAGCCGCGGGTGTCCCAGGTGATGATGTCCATGCGAGTGCGGAGGCCGGCCCACCAGGCCGGGACGGTTTGCGTGAGGGCGATGCCGGGGGCGCCGGGGCCGCCGTACGCGATCAGGACCGAGCCCTTCGCGCCGTCTGCGCCCGTGGCTTTGAGGCGGCCCAGCTTCAGGGTGAGCTTGCGGCCGTCGGGTTTCTGCCAGTCGATCGGGACCTGGAGGTCGGCGCACTCCATGCCGATCTTGTCGGCCGGGCAGGGCGCCCATGGGAGGGGCGGTGCTGGGGGCGGCGGTGCGGGGGTGGTGGTGAGGAGGGACAGGGCGAGGATGACGGGCTTGAACATGGCGTTCACGATCGCGGATCGGGGGCGGACGGCGCGTCGGACCGGGGTTTGATCTTTTGGGCGGGCAGGTCCTACCAGGGTTTGTCAGACGGTGGGTCCTACCAGGGGTGTCGGACGGCAGGGTCCTGCCAGGGTTGTCAGGCGTGGCGTGGCGTGGCGTGGATGCGGGGGCGGGGGGCGCGGGTGGGGATTGGGGCTTGCGGGGGTGGGGTGGGGTCGTCAGCATCGACGGCGTGAGCAAATGGCAGTGGGCTTGGGAAGGGCTGCTCGGTGTGCTCCTGGTCCTGGGGCTGGGCATGGTCCTGGTCACGGCGCCGACCGGGCACGTGCTCAACGTGCTCGCGCAGGCCGCGCCGCTCGGGTTGATCGCCTCCGCGCTCGCCCTGTCGTTCCGGGCCGGGGTGCCCAACCTGGCGGTGGGGGCCGTGGCGACGCTGTCGGGGGTGCTCGTCGCGACCATGGCGGAGGCGAGCGGGATGTCCCTGGGGGCGGCGCTGGCGTCGGTGCTGGTCGTGGCGGCGGTCGCGGGGCTGGTCGTGGGGGCGTTCACGGTGCTGGTGTCGGAGCCCGCGACCGCGTCCCGAGGCGCGGGGGGATGGGCGGGCGCGTCACCCCTGCCGGAGCGGGGCAACAGGCTCACGCTCCAGGAGCCGGCGGGCGGGTTCGCGGCGCCGGGACGGGCCGGCGGGGCACCCGGGCAAACCAGCGGCGGGGCACCCGGGCAAACCAGCGGCGGGGCACTCGGGCGGGCCGGTGGGGTGGCGGGGCGGTCGCAGGCGTTTCCGATGTCCATGCCCGCCTGGGCCGTCACGCTCGGCGCGGGCCTCGCCTGCGACGCCGTGTCCCTGGCGATCACCGGCGGCCGGACGGTCCCCGTGACGCAGCCGCCGTCGCCGCCGCAGGTGACGTGGTTCGTGGTGTTCGCGGTGATCTCGATGGCGGGCGGGGCGTTCTGGGCGGCGCTGAACGTCCGCGAACGGCTGAGCGACGCGGCGGACGCCGGGGCGAGGCGCATGTGGCTGGCCGGTACGGTGGGCATGGCGGGCTCGGCGGTGCTGGCCGCGCTGGGCGGGTTCGTCCTGCTTGTCCGTCTGGGCGCCGCCCAGCCGGGCGCCCAGGGGACGTCCACCGTCGTGTTCGCGCTGGCCGCCGTGCTGCTCGGCGGCACCAGCCCCGACGGCAGCCGCAGCGCGGTGACCGGCACCCTGCTGGCCGTGCTGATCCTGGCCATCGTCCAGGGCCAGCTCGCCCTGCTGAACGCCTCCGTATGGGTCTTCTACGTGATCCTGGCGGTCGTCGTCATGGCCGGCCTGGTGGTGGGCCGGCTGCTCGACGCCCTCCAGTGACCCCGCGTCAGCCGGTGACGCCCAGGGCCTTCTTCAGGAAGTCCACCTGGAGCAGCAGCAGGTTCTCGGCCACGACCTCCTGCGGCGTCATGTGCGTGACGCCGGACAGCGGCAGCACGGTGTGCTGGCGACCGGCCGCCAGCAGGGCCGAGGACAGGCGCAGCGTGTGGGCGGCCACCACGTTGTCGTCGGCGAGGCCGTGGATGAGCATGAGCGGACGCTCCAGCTTGGCGGCGTCGGCGAAGAGCGAGGAGTTCTCGTACACTTCGGGCTGCTCGTCCGGATGGCCCAGGTAACGCTCGGTGTAGCACGTGTCGTACAGCCGCCAGTCGGTCACCGGCGCCCCGGCCACGGCCGCGTGGAACACCTCGGGCCGCCGCAGCACCGCCAGCGCGGCCAGGAACCCGCCGAACGACCAGCCCCTGATGGCCACCCGCGACAGGTCGAGATCGTCGCCGTACTGCTCGGCCACGCCGTGCAGGGCGTCGATCTGGTCCTCCAGCGCGGGGGTGGCAAGGTCGTTGAGCACCGCCCGCTCGAACGCGGTGCCCCGGCCCGGCGTGCCCCGCCCGTCGGCCACGACCACGGCGAAGCCCTGCTCGGCGAACCACTGGCTCTCCAGGAACGCGCCGCGCCGGTTGAGCACCCGCTGCGCGTGCGGCCCGCCGTACGGGTCCATGAGCACCGGCAGCGGGCCCGACCCCTGCTCGTACCAGGACGGCAGCACCACGGCGGTGGCCAGCTCGCGCCGCCCGGAACGCCCGATCGACACGCGCAGGTCGAGCCCAGGCCGCTCCGCGTACGACGGGATCGGCACCGCCATGCCGTCGCGCCGCACGACCGTCACCGACACGCCCTCGGCGTCGAGGCTCTGCTCGGTCAGCACGCCGACCCCGCCGGACATCCGGCCCGAGAACACCCCGGACCGGGTCGAGACCGGCAGCAGCGAGTGGCCGTCCCACGTCCAGAGCTGGATCTCGGTCGGGTCGCCGCTCGCGCTGAACAGCACGCTGTCGTGGTCGACGTCCAGCACCGCGCGCACCTGCAGCGTGGGCGGCGTCACCGCGCGGTCGCCGACGAAGAGGCGGTGGCCGCCCTCGCCGTTGGCCGCCCAGACCAGCGAGCCGTCGTCGAGGTGCGCCGGGACGCCGCCGACGATGTCGACCCAGGCCGGGTCGGTGTCCTCGCGCACGAGCGTGGTGGCGCCGGTCGCCGGGTCGACGGTGGACAGCCGCATGGTCTTCTGGTCGCGGGTCAGCGTCACGATCGACAGCGCGTGGGAGTCCCAGGCGGCCGTGGCGAGGTACTCCTCCTCGTACGGCACCGCCACCCGCGACCCGTCGAGCCCCAGCACGTACAGCTCGGTGCGGGCGTTGGGCGTGCCGGCGGCGGGGTAGCGCTGGGCCGCCGGGGTGCGGTCCGGGTTCGCCGGGTCGGCGATGTGCCAGACCCGCACCGGCGCCTCGTCGGCCCGTTCGGCCAGCAGCGCGTCGCCCGACGGCGACCACCAGTAGCCGCGCAGGCGGTCCATCTCCTCGGCGGCGATGAACTCGGCCAGCCCGTACGTCACCGTCTCCGACTCCGGCACGGCGAGCGCGCGGTCGGCGCCCGAGAGGAGGTCCTGGACGTGCAGCGCGCCGCCGGTGACATAGGCGACCTGCCGCCCGTCGGGCGACAGCCGGGGGTCGATGACCGCGCCCGGCGTCTCCAGCCTGCGTGCCTCGCCGCCGGCCAGGTCCACCACGTACAGACCGCCGGACAGGGCGAAACAGGCCCGCGTCACCGCCGAGTCGGTGGCGTACGCCACGACGCCGCCCGCCGCCTCCCGGCTGCGCTCGCGCCTGGCCCGCTCCTCCGGCGGCAGGTTCTCCTCGTCGTCGCCACGGAGCAGCCGCGGATCGACGACCAGCCGCTCGACGTGGGTTTCGGTGTCGAGCTCCCACAGGCAGGTCACCGGGTCGGTGCCCGAACGCGTGCGCAGGAAGACCACCCGGCCGCCGTCCGGGGAGATCGTGAAGCCCCTGGGCACGCCCAGGGTGAACCGCCGGGTCCTGGCGGACAGACGCGGGAAGCTCTCACTCATGGGGCCAATCCTGCCAGCAACACGCCCTTGTTACGCTCGTGACCATGACGGACCGACGCCTGCTCCTCGTGCACGCCCACCCGGACGACGAGTCCATCGGCACCGGCGCGACCATGGCCAGGTACGCCGCCGAAGGCGCCCACGTCACGCTGGTCACCTGCACCCTGGGCGAGGAGGGGGAGATCATCCCCGAGCACCTCGCCCACCTGGCCGCCGACCGCGAGGACTCGCTCGGCCCGTACCGGATCGGCGAGCTCGCCGCCGCCTGCAAGGCGCTCGGCGTCGAGGACCACCGCTTCCTCGGCGAGCCGGGCCGCTGGCGCGACTCGGGGATGATGGGCGCGGCCACCAACGAGCACCCCAGGGCGTTCTGGCGCGCCGACCTCGACGAGGCGGCGGGCGAGCTGGTCGAGGTCATCCGCGAGGTACGCCCCCAGGTCCTGGTCACCTACGACGACCACGGCTTCTACGGGCATCCCGACCACATCCAGGCCCACCGGGTCTCGCGGCGGGCGTACGAGCTGGCCGCCGACCCGGCCTTCGGCGAGGGCGAGCCCTGGCAGATCGCGAAGTTCTACCACACGGCGCTGCCCAGGTCCGTCATGCGCCGGTCGGCGGAGTCGCTGCGCGAGGCCGGCACCGGCTTCCTCCTGGAGGACGTCGACGACATGCCGTTCGGCAACCGCGACGAGGACGTCACCACCGAGATCGACGCCCGGCCGTGGATCGGCAACAAGATGGAGGCCATGCGGGCGCACGCCACCCAGATCACCGTCCGCGACCCGTGGTTCGCGCTGTCGAACAACATCGGGCAGGAGGTGCTGGGCGTCGAGCACTTCGTCCTCGCCCTCGGGGTGCCGGGCCGGCCGGCGCCGGGGCCGCCCGTCGAGGCCGGCGGGCTCGGCGAGCCGCACAACCGCGAGAACGATCTCTTCGCGGGCATCCACTAACCTCAGTCGGCATGGAGCATCGCGGCCAGGCCGAGTCGGCGCTGGGTGGAGCGGCGTACGGCATGCTGTTCGTGCTGGGGGTCGTCATGGGGGTCGTGGGCGGGTTCACGCATCCCCTGTGGCAGGCGGGGCCGGTGCCGGGCGGGGCCGTGTTGTGGGTGCTGATGTTGTTCCTCGTCTGCCTGGGGGCGGGGAGGCTGATGCGGGCGCGGCTGGGGGCGGCCGTGGCCGGGGCCGGGTGGCTGCTGGTGACGATGCCGTTCACGGTGCAGCTCGCCTCCGGCGACCTGGTGATCGCCAGCGGCGTCCCGGGGTACGTGTACCTGTACGGGGGGCTCGCGGCGCTTGTCGTGGCCTATCTGCTTTCGCCCTCGTCAGGCGGGGGTTCGTGGCTTCTGCGAGGGTACCCTCCGAAGAACCCGACGTAGCGGCATAAAGTAAACGACGTGCATTCGATTGAGCGGCACGTCGACCCGGACTCGTATCGGAAGGTCATCGGCCGCTTCACCACCGGGGTCGCGATCGTCACGACCCGTGTGGGCGACCTCGATCACGCCATGACCGTCAACTCGTTCACCTCCGTCTCGCTCGACCCGCTCCTCGTGCTGTTCTGCGCCGAGAAGGTGGCCAGGTTCCACGCGGCCGTGCTGGAGGCGGGGGTGTGGGGGGTGTCCGTGCTGCCCGCCTCCATGGAGGACGCCTCCCGCTACTTCGCCCATCGCGGGCGGCCGCTGAGCGGGCAACTGGCGCGGTGGCCGCACCATCGGGGCGAGTCGGGGGTGGCGCTGTTCGACGGGGCCATCGCCACGCTGGAGGCGGCGACGAGCGCGGTGCACGACGGCGGTGACCACTCGATCGTGGTGGGCGGGGTGACGTCGATGGACATGCCCGCGGACGGGGCGCCGCTCCTGTACCACGAAGGCCGCTACAAGCGGCTGTAGCCGGGGCCGGCTACGGGGCTTCCGCGGTGAGCGGGGTCAGCCAGTGGATCTCCAGGTCCTCGCGCAGGTAGTGCATGCGGTCGCGCTGGAACCGGGCCAGGTCGGGCTGGGCGAGATGCGCGCGCAGGTCGTCCCTCGACCGCCAGAGCTCGTAGAAGACCAGCGTGGTGGGGTCGGCGGCGTCGCGGTGGACCTGGTACTGCCAGGCGCCGGGCTCGGCCCTGGTGGGCGCGACGAACGACAGCAGCAGGCGCTCCAGCTCCTCGGCCCGTTCGGGGCGGGGGCGGGCGAAGCCGTGGACGGCGATGGGACCGGAACCCTCAGGTATGACGATTTCCATACCTTCGGAGAGTAGCCAGAGGCCAGGTATGATGCAACTCGTACCTGAAGGGGGTGCTGATGGATCTCGGCAAGGTGCTCGCCGCGCTCGCCGACGACCGGCGGCGGCGCGTGGTGGCCGAGCTCGCCGCCGACCCCGAGGACCGCGAGCGGGCCTGCGGGTCCTTCGACCTGCCGGTCAAGAAGGCCACCCGCACCCATCACTTCCGGGTGCTGAGGGAGGCGGGGCTGGTGACGCAGCGCGATCACGGCAACGGGAGCACGTTGCGGCTACGCAGGACGGACATCGAGCGACGCTTCCCCGGCCTGCTCCGGCTCCTCGTGGACGAACTGGACCGGGACGAACTGGACCGGGACGAACTGGATCAGGGCGAGTTGGACGAGGGCGAGGCGTAGGCCGCGCGCGGCTGGATGGCGGGCATCTCTGGATGAAGGGGCGGGCCGGGCCTGGCTTGGGGCTTGGCCCGGCCCGCGCGGTCACGGTGCCGGTGGGTGTGTCACCGGCGAGCGTCGTTCGTGGTGGCGGCCGTTATTGTGCGGGCGCCGGTGGCGTGGTGGGGGTTTCGGTCGGCGTGTCCGTCGGCGTGCTCGGGGGCGTTTCCGTCGGGGTGCCCGTCGGGGTGTCCGTCGGGGTGTCCGTCGGGAAGGCCGTGGGCTGCTCCGGGAGTGGGGGCGGGCAGACGGGGATCTCCGTGGGGGACACCGGTGGGGACGCCGTGTCGGTCGGGGCGTCGGTCGGGAAGTCGGTCGGGGTGCCCGTCGAGGTGTCGGTGGGAGTGCTCGTCGGGGCACCAGTGGGGGACTGGCTGGGGGTTTCGGGCAGTGTGTCGGTCGGGGTGGGGGTTTCGGGCGGGGTGTCTGTCGGTGGGAGGGTGGCGGGTGGGGGAGCGGGCTGGCAGGTGAACGTTTCCGTCACCGTCGGGCCTGGCTCGGTGACCGTCACCGTCGGGCCTGGCTCGGTGACCGTGACCGTGGGGCCCGGCTCGGTGATCGTGACCGTGGGCAGCGGTGTCAGGGTGACGGTCGGCTTGCCGCGTTTCTTGTACGTGCCCCAGCCCAGCCTCTTGGTGGCTTGGCCGGTGCCGGTCGTGACCGGGATGTCGGTGGTCACGTTCTTGCAGGACCGGCGCTTGCACACTCTCTGCTTGACGCCGAAGACGGCGGCCCCGTCATACTCGACGGAGACGTTCAGATAGGAGTGGCCCCTCTTCTTGACCACCGCCGTGGTCAGGGCATAGTCGGCGGTGGGAGGAGTCTCGCTCGGGATCGGGTCGGTGGCCAGGACCACCGGTGCGTCGATGGGAGAGCTGTCGGTGCGCAGGGGGTCGGCCGCTGAGGTCTGGGTGACGGCGATGCCACCGGCTCCGGCCAGTGCGACGGTGCCGAGCAGCGCGCCCAGGATGGAGAGTTTCATGATCCTGCTCTTGTGGGAGATTTCAGGACCCTGGCCATTATTCCGAGTTGTCAAGATTGGTCAAGGCTGAGAGACATGGACAGGCGCTATCGGTTCCGGCGCGCGATCAACTACGTCAATCTCGCCACGCCGTTCGGGCTGCTGATCTCGGTCATCGGCGGGGCCACCCGGCAGCGCGGCCCCGACGGGCTCATCCTCGCCTTCGGGTATCGCTACCGCTTCCCGATCGCGGGCGCGTTCACGGTCGGGAACGTCGTCCTGACCAGGCATGACTCGCTGAGCGAACGGCTCATCCTGCACGAGGGGCGGCACGCCACGCAGTGGGCCTGGTGCGTCGGGCTGCCCATGCTGCCGCTCTACCTGCTCGCCATGCTGGCCTCCGTGGTGGTGTGCGGGCACCAGGCGACGTACAACCTCTTCGAGCGGCTGGCCGATCTGGAGGACGGCGGTTATCCCCGGGTGCCGCCACGGTGGCGGCGGGGCGGCGACGGCGAGGCGGGTGGACCGCCGGGGTCAGGAGACGGGTAAGCGCTGCCGGAGGCGGCCGAGCGAGCGCGGCCGTAGGCGGCCGAGCACGAGCGCGCCGAGCGCCGGCCCGGAGACCGCGCCCGCGCAGATGACCGACGCGATGGACGGGCTCACCGGCGTGAGGCCGGCCACCGCGAGGGCGGAGACGGCCGTGGCGAACCCGACGTACGTCCAGGTGGCCAGGCGCACCAGGCGGAGGCGGTGCTCCTCGGCGGGCAGGGCGCGGGCCAGGAGCCAGGCGAGGGCGGGCAGGAGCAGCACGCCGTGCATGAACACGGCGTGCGCGGGCTTGAGCGCGGTCGCGACCGTGTAGGCGAGCTGCTGGTCACCGGTCACGACCGCGACCACGCCCCGCGCGATCATCACGGCGCCGAACGCCATCGCGGCCAGCAGCGTGGCGAAGCCCGCGCGGACGGCCAGCCGCATGCTGGGCGCCACCCCGGGAGCGGCGCGGAAGGCGGCGACCGCCATGGTCACGCCGATCGCGACGAGCACCGCGCCGCCCGCCGCGAGGCTCCTGGCGACGGCGGTGTCGAACGCGGTCGCCATGTTGAAGTGGGAGGGGACGCCGCGCCACGCCTGCAGCGTGATCAGGGCGACCTCCACGGTGGAGGCGAGCGCGAAGGCGCCCAGGAGCACGGCCCGGGTGCGGGGACGGACGGCGAGGAAGCCGGACACCCAGGTCAGGGTCAGCACGCTCAGGCCGAAGGACACGCCGAAGGTGAACGGCTTGCGCCAGGACACCGGGCCCTCCCACGGCGTGCCGCCCCCGTGCAGCACGAACACGCCCAGGTGGACGAGGCCCGCGAGGATCAGCAGGACTCCGACGACGTACCAGAGGCGATTCATGGGCGCCATGGTGGCAGGACGGGGGCGGGGACCGCGTCAGCCCAGAGTTTGGAGCGTGGCTACGACCAGGGTTGTAGCCGGAGCCGCCCGAGGCGGATCAGGGGGTGAGCCTCAGGGTGTGGGCGGCGGCCTCGCGGACGGAGCCGGGGCTGGAGCGCATCGGCAGCAGGCCGCCCTTGGCCCACATCTCAGCCTGGTCCCAGTAGTTGTCGTGGAAGGCGTGCCCCGACGCCCCCGTCAGGTTGATCCACTGCGACTTGTCCAGGTCGGACAGGTCCACCACCATCCGCATCGACGGCACCGCCGTCACCTCGTAGCCCCGCTGGACGTTCCAGCCGGTCGCGTTCACCGCGTCCTTGCCGCCCGGCACCGCGAGCGGCCCCCGGTTGAACAGGGCCTCCACCGGCGCGATGCCGGACGCCCCGAGCGAGCCGTTGACCAGGTCGAGCCGGTGCAGGTCGCCCCACCGCCAGGTCGCGACGTCGTCGCCGAGCCGGTCGGCCAGCTCCTGGTACGCCGACGCCATCGCCTGCCGCAGCACGTCGTCGCGCCGCTCGGTGAAGCCCTTCGTCGTGACGTCGTCCCAGAACGGGTCGTCAGGGCTCTCCAGCAGCCGCCGGACGACCTCGTACCACCGGTCGCCGCCCGCCGGCCTGGCGCCCTCCGGCAGCTCGTCGTCGAAGGTCAGGACGAGCAGCTGCCGCCAGACGGCGTTGAAGTACGCGGCCGGCGCCGAGTCGAGGCCCTGCGAGCCGTCCCATGACTTCAGCAGCTCCCTGGCCTGCTGGGCGGGGCCGGCCAGGTCGACCTTCATCAGCGCGGGCACGAGCGTCGCGGCGAAGCCGTTGCGGGTGTCGCGCTGCACGGCGGCCATGGTGGCGGCGTCCACCTTGCCCTTGCCGACGGCCTCCTCGACGAGGTCGCGGATGCGCTGGGAGCGGTAGCCGTAGGCCCAGTCGTCGGTGAGCAGCGGCCGGTAGCGGGCGGGGTCGATGACGGCGTTGTTGGCCGTGACGACGAACCCCTCCTCGGGGTTCTCCACGGACGGGAGCTGGTCGAACGGGATGGGCGCGGGCAGCCAGTCGTACTCGCCGGTCCAGCCGGGCACCGGCCACCTGCCGTCGCCCTTGGCGCGGACCGGGATGCGTCCCGGCGCCTGGTAGCCGATCCGGCCGGTGGTGTCGGCGTAGACGAGGTTCTGCGCGGGCACGTCGAACAGCGACGCCGCCGACCTGAACTGCGCCCAGTCGCCCGCCTTGTTGAGCGCGAAGATGGCGTCGGCGGTGTGGCCCGGGGTCAGCGCGGTCCATTGCAGCGCCACCGCGTTCGCGCCGCCGCTCGGCTTGGCGTCGCTCATGACCTCGTTGATCAGCGGCCCGTGCAGGGTGCTCCTGACGGTGATCGTGACGGGGGAGCCCCCGGCGACCTTGATCTGCTCCTGGCGGGTCTCCAGCTTGCGCTGCTCGCCCTTGTACAGGTACGTCCCGCCGTCCACCTTCTCCAGGAACAGGTCGGCGACGTCGGGCCCCAGGTTGGTGAAGCCCCACGCGATCGCGGCGTTGTGCCCGATGACCACGCCGGGCACGCCGGAGAAGGTGAACCCGGTCACGTCGTACGGGCACTCCGCGCCGACCTTGCGGCAGTGCAGCCCGGCCTGGTACCACACGGACGGCAGCTGCGGCGCGAGGTGCGGGTCGTTGGCCAGCAGCGGCTTGCCGCTCTTGGTGTGCGCGCCGGAGATCACCCACGAGTTGGAGCCGACGCCCTCGCGGTCGGCGGTGCCCATCGTGGTGGGCACGGCGTCCAGGGTGCGCGCGGCGCCCTGCACGGCCGCGTCCTGGACGACGGCGCCGGTGCCGAGCCGCAGGCGCGGGTCGGCACGCTGGTCGAAGCGGTCGCGGTCGAGGCCGCCCGAGGTGACGATGGGGGAGTGCCGGTCGAACGGGTAGCCGGGGTAGAGCTGCTCGACGCGCTCGCGGGGCAGCTTCTCGGCGATGAGCGCGCGGTCGATCTCGTCGTCCATGTTGGAGCGCAGGTCCCAGGCCATGGCCTTGAGCCAGGAGAGGGAGTCGGCGGGGCTCCACGGCTCGGGGTGGTAGGCGCCGTTCTGGAGCTTCAGCACGGAGTATTCGAGGCTGCGGTCGGAGGCGTTGGGGTTGGCGCTGAGCCAGGCGTTGACGCCCTTGGCGTACGCGTCGAGGTAGGCGCGGGTGTCGTCGGACAGCAGGGGCAGCTCCTGCTCGGCGACCTTGCGCCAGCCCATGGTGCGCAGGGCCTTGTCGGTGTCGAGGGTGGCGCGGCCGTAGAGCTCGGACAGGCGGCCGGCGGTCATGTGCCGGCGGAAGTCCATCTCGTAGAAACGGTCCTGGGCGTGGACGAAGCCCTGCGCCATGAAAAGGTCGGCGGCGCTGGAGGCGTAGATGTGCGGAATTCCTGTTTTATCGCGATAAATCTCTACATTTCCGCTTAGACCGGGCAGTCGCAACGACCCGTCCACCTGCGGGAACGACCTCCGCACGGTATGGACGAGCACCCCAGCCAGCACCACCGCCAGCGCGAGAAGAACGGTCACCACCCGAGCGAACCACCGCAACGGCCGCGGCATCCACGCATAGGGCCTCACCTGACCGACACCTCCCCTTCGCAGAACTGGCACTAAGTCTGGCAGCCCGCGATCACTGCTCCGGACGATCACCGCCCCTTCGCAGCGAGTCCGGAGAAACGACGCGAAGGGACGTTCACGCCCAGGTCTGGCCGTCGGGGGTGTCGGCGACCCGCACGCCCAGCTCGGCCAGCTCGTCGCGCAGCCGGTCGGCCGCCGCCCAGTCGCGGGCCTCCCGCGCCCTGGCACGCGACTCCAGCAGCTCGCCGGCCCCGGCGGGCAGCACCGGCGCCCGGCCGATGTCGACCGACAGGTCGAGCGCGAGCACCTGGTCGACGTGCAGGAACGACTCCAGCTTGGCCCCCGGCGGCACCGACTCGTCGCGCTCCAGCTCGCGCAGCACGCGCAGCGCCGCGGGGCTGTCGAGGTCGTCGTCGAGCGCCGCCTCCACCCGCTCCACGTGCCCGGCGGCCATCGGCGCGCTGGGCGACTCGGCCCACTCGGCGACCCGCGCCCGCCAGCGGCGCAGCGTGCGGTCGGCGGCCCGCAGGGTGTCCCAGGTGAGGTTGAGCTGCTGCCGGTAGCGGTGCTCCAGGAACGCCAGGCGCACCGCCAGCGGGTCGAGCCCGGCCTCGGTCACGTCCGACAGCAGCACCACGTTGCCGGTGGACTTGGCCATTTTGCGCCCGTCGAACAGCAGATGCTCGCCGTGCACCCAGTGCCGCACCACCTCGCGCCCGGTGGCCGCGTCGGACTGCGCCCGCTCGTCCTCGTGGTGCGGGAAGCGCAGGTCGATGCCGCCGAGGTGCAGGTCGATGGCCGGGCCGAGAAGGCTCAGCGACATGGCGGAGCACTCGACGTGCCAGCCGGGGAAGCCGCGCCCCCACGGGGAGTCCCAGGTCAGCTCGCCGTCGGCGGGCTTCCACAGGGCCCAGTCGGCGTGGAAGCGCTTGCGCGGGTCGACGGCCTCGATGCGGTGGGCGGGCCGCAGGTCCTCCAGCCGGTTCCCCGAGAGCTCGCCGTACGCAGGGAAGGTCCGCGCGGCGAAGAAGACCGACCCGTCCGGCACCGTGTACGCGTGCTCCCGCTCGACCAGCTTCGCGATCAGCTCGATCATCGGCTCGACGCTCTCGCTCGCCCGCGGCGTGTGCTCCGGCGGCCGGACGTTGAGCGCGGTCGTGTCGGCGCGGAAGGCGTCCTCGTAGCCGCGGGCCAGCTCGCGCACCGAGCGGCCCTCCGCCTCGGCCTCCCGCACCACCTTGTCCACCCCGGTGTCGGTGAGGTGGCCGACGTCGGTGACGTTCTGGCAGGCCACGACGCGCGTCCGGCCCCGCTCCAGCACCCGCCTGAGCAGGTCGGCCAGCACGTACGTGCGCAGGTTGCCGACGTGCGCGCGCCGGTAGACCGTGGGCCCGCAGGTGTACATCCGCACCGCCCGCCCGAGCTGGAGCGGGACGACCTGCCGGGCGCGCGTGTCGTGGATCCGAAGCATTCTCCCGAGCCTAGCCCAACCCGGTCATCCCCCCAGGAACCCGAGGATGTCGCGGTCGCCGCGCTCGCGCAGCCGCCCCAGCACCTCCTCGCGCCCGGCGGTGTCGGGCAGCCCGATCCTGGCCCCGATCAGCCGCAGGCCCTCCAGCTCGGAGCTGACGGGAGCGGTGTAGCCGAGCAGGTAGAGCGCCCGGTTGACGGGCGGCATGCCGACCGGCGCGGCCGGCAGGTAGCGGGTCAGCAGCTCGCCGCCGTCGGAGACGGTCAGGAAGACGTGGTCGCCCTCGCTGGCCTTGTACTCGGCCAGCACGTTCCGGATCGACCCCATGGTGGGCTGGTTGTGCCAGCTGATCACCACGTCGCCGGACGGCGCCGAGGCCGTGAGCTGCCCGCCGGGCGCCATCCCCAGGTACGCCGCGAACCCCGTCGGCAGCGGCGAGCCGGACCCGCGCAGGTGCTCGGCGTTGACGTCCACGCGGTGCCACCAGCGCCCGTCGCGGGAGCGGAAGCTGCGCCGGGTCAGCGAGACGTCCTTGCGCGGCTGGTACGGCTCGGCCGCCTCCCCGCTCGGCGAGGTGCCCGCCACCCGGATCCAGCCCCGCTGCGTCCGCTCGAACCCGGGACCGCCGGAGTAGGCCCGCACCGAGCTCTCGCTGACGTCGTAGCGGGAGGTCAGGTTCGTCACGATCGTGGAGACCGACGCCTCGCCGCCGGCCCGCTCGATCTCCCTGGCGATCATCTCCCTGATGCCCAGGTACTCGTCGCCGCCCCAGCGGGCCAGGCCGTACTTGTTGCGGTCGACGCGCAGGAAGCGGTCGTCGGCGGTGAGCTGGTTGCGGATGCCGACCAGGCTGTAGTCCTCGCCGATGCGCTCCTGGATCTCCTCCGGCGACAGCGGCGCGCCGGCCACCGCGAGCACCGCCTCGGCCTTCTCGTTGATGCTGCGCGGCCACGGCACCACGTGCGTGCCCAGCACGCGGAGCTGCGGCACGTCCAGGATCCAGCGCTCGGCCACGTCCTCGCGCACGCCGAGCTGGGACACCATGGAGACGGCCTCGCCGATCGGGCGCGGGCCGTCGGCGAAGAGCTGGCGGGTCTTCTCCCGCAGCTCGTCGGCCCCGCCCGCGACCAGCCAGCCGTCGGCCTGCTCGTAGCCGGTCAGCAGGGTGCGCACGAAGCGCCAGGCGGGGATGCCGAGCGTGCGCAGCTCGGCGCGGTGCCAGGGCACGGTGGCCTGGAGGTCGTCGGCGGGCGCCGCGGAGCCGAGCCGGCCGCGCAGCCACGCCACGTGGGCGACCAGCGGCGCCGCGTCCTGGCTGGCGAGCCACGCCTCGACGTGGTCGCGGAGGTCGCGCTCGATCTGCCTGATGCGCTCCCGCGTCACGGAGAAGCGCTGCGCGAGCTCGTCCAGCGTGGCCCGCTGCGCCGCGTACAGGCGGTCGCGGGCGATGGCGCGCTGCCGCTCGTCAAGCGTGGCGAACAGCTCGTCGATCACCTCGGGAAGCGGCCGGTCCGGCCGGGACGGGGCCGGGACCGCCTCGGGGACGGGCTCGAGCAGCCGCTCGAACACGCCGATGAACAGCTTCTGCACGACGTCCTTGCCCAGCGTCTCCGGCGTCCGCTCGGCCTCGGCGGGGTCGGAGAAGCGCAGCAGCGGCAGGATGTCGCCCAGGTGCAGGTGCCCCCAGCAGGCCACGGCCAGGTCGGCCAGGCGGCCGGCCACGGTCTGCGTGCCGACGACGGCGCATGCGCGGTCGAGGGGGAGCGCCTGCCACCAGGCCTCGGGCAGCTGGGGCTCCTCCATGACGGGCGAGATCTGCCCAGGGGAGGTCCAGCGCACGGGTGGCGCGAGGTCGCTCAAGCTGAGGTTCATTGAGGTCCAACCGGCAATGGGAAGTATCCGCAGTTCAGACTATGTGATCAGAGTGGTAAAAAGGGGCTGCCTCTTCCGTAATGGGAGATATAGAGCATCGCACGCGCGCGCGTGCAGGCGACGAACAGTATGCTCCGTTCGCGTTGCAGGGCCCTAGCCCGCGCGCCGGGTTCCTCGGGCGGCGGCTCGGGCACCACGCCCTCCGCCACGCCGATGAGCGCCACCCGCTCGAACTCCAGCCCCTTGAGCTGACGGAAGGTGGCGGCCCGCACCTCCAGGCCCTCCAGCGCCGTCCTGGCCTGCCGCACCAGCCGCGCGGTGCGCGCGCCGACCGCGATCTCGCCCGGCGGCACGCCGTCGGCCAGCCACGACGCGACCGTGGCGCGCAGCCCGGCGAGCTCCGCCTCGGCCGACTCGTACGCCCGCACCACGGGCCGCTCGCCGTTGTGCGTGGCCCGGTAGCCGTACAGCTCGGTCGCGCCCCGCACCAGGCCCGGCGCGGGCCCGCCGCCGCGCAGCCGCACCACGAACGACAGCAGCTCCTGCGGCAGCCGGTAGGAGACCTTGAGCGTGTGCTGCTCGGCCGGGATGCCCACCGCGCCCAGCGCCACCCGCGTGTCGGTGACCCGCTGGTGGGGGTCGCCGACGACGAACAGGTCGTCGGGCGCGCGCGGCGCGGCGGCCCGCAGCAGCCGCCACTGCGCCGGGCTCACGTCCTGCGCCTCGTCCACCACCACGTGCCGGTACGGCTTGCGCCCCGGCTCCACGTCGTCAAGCAGGTCGCCGGTGGACAGCGACAACAGCCGCAGCGCCTCGTCGGTGAGCTGGGCGAGGGTGCGTGCCCCGGGGCCGACCAGGGCGGGACGCCGGCCCTCCGCGTCGGTCACGATGCGCAGCGCCAGCCGTTCGGCGTTGTCCACCTCGATCCGCTTGCGCACGATCTCGTCCTCGATCAGGAGGTCCAGCCGGGCCGAGAGGTCGTCGGCCAGGCCCTGCGAGAACGTGACCAGCAGGACGGGGCCGCTGCCGTGAGCGGCCAGGTGCGCGGCGCGGTGCAGGGCCGTGACGGTCTTGCCGGTGCCCGCGCCGCCGACGACGAGCACGGGATGATCGTAGCGGGCCGCCCTGGCCAGGCGGTGCTGCGCGGGATGCAGGAACGTGCACCACTGCGGCGCGCCCAGGACGCGGTCGAGCGCCACCTTGTCGGCGGCGAACGCGGCCTGGTCGGGGGTGCGCAGCAGGGCGGCATGCAGGTCGTCGGGGTCGATCGGGCCCGGCTCGCCGCGCTGCCCGGGGGAGGCGCGCCAGGACTCCAGCTCGCGCCACGCCTCGGCCAGCGAGCCGCCCCTGGCCAGCACGGCGAGCGGCAGGTGCTGAGTGGGCGGCAGCAGCGGTTCGAGCGCCGCCACGTCGGCCTCGGTCGTGATCAGGCGGAACAGCGGCATCGCGTGCGGGTCGAGGCCGAGCGCCAGCAGGTCGCCGTCGCAGACGGCCGCGAACAGCCCGGGGGACCTGATCGAGCGGCGTAACGCGGGCTCGACCCGCTCCAGCGCCTCGGCGTCCCACTCCTCGACCACGCCGAGCACGGGGTTGACGCCGTAGCGGTGGCGGCGGGCGTACGACCAGGCCTCGGGGTCGGGCAGCAGCGTGCGCAGCCAGTACACGTCCCGCTGGCGCACCACCACCCCGCGGTGCCCCTCGGCCAGGCGCAGCGTGGCCACGCGGGGGTCGCGGGCGCCCCGCACCCGTTCGGGATGCGGGGCCCCGGCGACATTGAGCAGGAACCGGCGCAGCGCGACCACGGCGTCCCTGCGCACCGGCTGGGCCAGTGCGCTGAGCTCCCTGGGGAACTCCGGGCCGATCGCGAGCCGCGGCACGGCTCAGTCCAGCAGGGCGAGCAGGTCGCGGTCCCCGCGCTCGCGGAGCCTGGTGAGCAGGTCCGGCAGGCTGACCGGGCCCGTCATGCCGATCCTCGTCGCGATCACCCTCGCCGCCTGGTCGCGGGTGCCGCCGGGAGCGGTGTACCCGACCAGGCGCAGCGCCTTGGTGATCTTCTCCGCGCCCTGCGCGGCCACCGGCAGGTGCCGGGCCCGCAGCACGCCCTCGTCCGACAGCGTCAGGAACAGGTGGCCGCCCTCGCGGGCCCCGACGTCCACCAGCAGGCGCTCGATGGACTCCAGGACCGGGCGGCCGTGCCAGGTCATGGTCAGCTCGCCGGCGGCGCTCCTGACCGTCCTGCTCTCGCCCGGCGACAGCCCCAGGTACGCCGCGAAGCCCGTCGGCAGCGCGCACTCGCCGCCCGCCATCTGCTCGGCGGTCACGTCCACGCGCAGCCACCAGCGGCCGTCCGGCTGGCGGAAGCAGCGCCGGGTCTGCGAGACGTCCTTCAGCGGCTGGTACGGCTTGTCGCCCGGGGCGCCGTTCTGCTCGTGCGGCCCGCCCGGCCTGAACGCCTGGAACTGCGGCGGCCCCGGCGGCGGGGAGGGCGGCAGCGGCACCGGGCCGAACGCCGACTGCGGCGGCATGTCCATCGGCGGCTGCCGGGGCGGCTCGAAGTGCAGCACCGGGTCCAGCCGCGGCGGGGGCGCGACCTCCACCTTGGGAGCCGCCTCCACCTGCGGGGCCGGGTCCGCCCGGGGCGCCTCCGGACGGCCCGGCAGCGTCGCCAGCACGAACTGCCAGGCAGGCACCTCCAGGGCGCGGATCTCGACGCTGTGCCAGTCGGCCGCGCCGATCACCTGCTCCTTGGGGGCCTCGGGGCCGAGCTTCTCTCTCAGCTCCTCCAGGTGCGCCCGGTACGGGGCCGCCTCGTCGCTGGCCAGCCACTCGCCGAGCCGGACGCGGAACTCCTCCTCGGTCGCCGTGATCTCGGCGGGAGGGACGGCGAACAGCTTGGCGAGCTGGTCGACCGCCGACGGCTCGTCGGTGAAGACCCGGTTCTGGGCGACGGCCCAGCTCTTGTCGTCCAGGCCGGAGAAGGCGGCCTCGATGAGGTCGGGCAGTTCCTGGTGGTGCGCGCCGTCCGCGTGCTCGTCCTCGGGGTGCTCGTCCTCGTGCTCGTCGTCCTCGTGCTCGTCGTCCTCGTGCTCGTCGTCCTCGTGCTCGTCGTCCTCTGTGGGGGCGCCGGACTCCAGGTGGTGCGCCTCCAGAGCCTCGGCCTCCTCGGCGGCGGGCTCGGGAGCGGGCTCCTCGACCGAGTCGGGGGTGGGCTCGGGGCCGTCGCCGGCGTCGGCGGCGGGCTCGGCGTCGGCGTCGAGGACGGGACGCTCGCCCGCCGGCTCGTCCTCCGACGCGCTCTCCTCCCCGCGCTCCTGCTCCTGCTCGTGCTCCTGCTCGTGCTCCTGGAGGTCTTCGACCGGCTCGGCCTCGAACGCCTGGGCCGGAGCCGCATCGACGGGCTCGGGCTCCTCCGGCGTCGAAGGCTCCGCGGGCTCCTCCGGCCGCTCGTCCTCCTCGGCCTGCTCCTCGGCCTGCGCCTGGACGGGCTCCGGGTCCGCGGGGGCGGCGGGCGCGGGCAGCGGCAGCGGCTCGTCCGCGACGACCGGCGCGGCCTCGCTGCGCGGAGCGGGCACCGCGGGGGCGGCGGGCGCCACGACGGCGCCGCCCGCGTCCTGGCGGTGCGACAGCCGCGTGAAGACCGCGCCGAACAGCGTGCTCAGCACCGGCCGCGCCTTGATGAACGGCTGGTCGGCCAGCTCGCGCCCGGTCAGCGCGAGCAGCCCCGTCCACGAACCGGCACGGTCCAGCGCGATGGCGACCGGCGGCTCGTCGGCCTCCTCGGGGTCGAGGACGTGCAGCGCGGGCAGCACGTCGCCCACCGCCGCCGCCGGCCAGTGCTCAAGGGCGATCTCCGTGAGCAGCTCGGCCAGGGCCTCCGGGCCGATCGCGGCGAGGACGTGCGGCATGGGCAGACTGCGCCACCACGCATCCGGCAGATCCGGCTGCCCGGTCAATAGCGTGATCGTCGACGCATCGCTCCACCTCAACGGTGGAACGAGGTCGCTCAGGCAGAAGTTCATCCCGTTCCGTTCACCAGCCCCTCACGCCGCCGCAGCGGTGCAGCCATAATCTCGCCGCCCACGGAACAGACCATAGTCCGGCAAATTAGCCCTACGCATCATGCACTACGCATCAGCGCCGAACGGCGGCAAAGCGTAGACGCACGTAATCGGCCATCCAGCCAGTCTCCCTGCGAAGCGCGGGCGCCGCCAGTTCGTTGACCCGATGAAGCAGGGGCTCCACGATCTCCGGCGGCAGGCCCTCGATGGCCGACGAGGCGAACATCCTCACCCAGTCGGCGGCCCCGCCAGGGCATTCGTCGAGCGGGGTCGGCCGGTCGAAGTACTCCAGCAACCGGACGACGAAGCCCTCCTGCTCCAGGCGGCGGGCGTACTCCGCAGGCGTGGGAAAGTACCACGGCAGCTCGGGTTCGCGCAGGCCGTACTCGCGCCAGGCCGTGGACATCGCGGCGGTCAGCTCGGCGCAGTTGCCGGCCCCGCCCATCTCGGCCACGAAGCGCCCGCCGGGCGTCAGCGCCTCGCGCACGTTGGCGATCACGAGGGCGGGGTCGCGGCTCATCCAGTGCAGGGCCGCGTTGGAGAAGACCGCGTCGTACGGGTCGACCACGGTGAAGTCGTGGCCGTCGCCGACGATGAAGTCCATCCCGGGGTACTGCGCCAGCGCCTTCTCGATCATCGCGGAGGAGCCGTCGATCCCGAGGACCTCGGCTCCCCTGAAGGCGATCTGCGCGGTGAGCACGCCCGTGCCGCAGCCGAGGTCGAGCACGCGCTCGCCGGGCCGCGGGTCCAGCAGGTCGACCAGAGGCGCGCCCTGGGTGGAGACGTAGCCGAAGCTGCTGTCGTAGGCGCGACTGTTCCACCGCTCCAGGCTCGGTGTGTCGTATCGCAAGACGATCAGCTCACATTTCGTCAGACATCGGGCCCCCGTGGCCGTGCTGTCTGTTCACTTTAGAGCCTGATCGTCCCCACGACATATCAAGTCACATGGGACTCATCCCACACTCTTGGCCCATTCCTTGCGCAGGTACGCCTTCCCGGCGTCCTCCTGCGGGATCGTCAGCAGGATCGGCGGCCCCGGCGTCCGCGGCAGCCTTTCGGCCTGCTCGGTGTCCAGGGTGCCCTTCATGGCCATGGCCTCGTCTCGGGCGGGACGGGCCCAGCCCTTCAGCAGCAGGTTCTGGCCCTCGTCGGAGAGCAGGAACTCCTGCCACAGCCGGGCCGCGGCGGGGTGCGGGGCGGCCTTGCTGATCGCCTGCACGTGGTAGCCGCCGAGCGGCGCGTCCCGCGGGATGACGACCTTCCAGCGGTCGGCGTGGGCGGCGCTGCGGGCCGCGTTGAGGTGGTCCCAGGAGACGACGGTGTTGGCCTTGGCCGGGTCGGTGAGCCGCCCGGCCTGCTTGAGCTTGGCGAACAGGCTCACGCCCTGGTCGGGACGGGGCGCGCCGCCCCGCATGGAGGCCGCCATCACGCCGCCGAAGGCCGCGGCCGAGCGCAGCGGGTCGCCGTCGAGCGCGACCTTGTAGCCGGGGCCCAGCAGGTCGGCGAACGTGGCGGGGGCCTTGACCGCGCGCGGGTCGTACCCGATGGACATGTAGCCGCCGTAGGCGGCGTACCAGGCGCCGGCCGGGTCCTTGACGCCGTCCGGCAGGTCCAGCCAGCCCTGCACCTTGTACGGCGCGAACCTGGCGGCCTCCTTGACCGCCACGTCCAGCGTGAGGTCGAACACGTCGGGCTTGAGCCGCGCGGCCGCCTCGATCTGGCGGGCGCTGCCGGCGTTCGGCTCCAGCTCGTTGACCTTGATGCCGTACTTGTCGGCGAAGGTGTCGATGATCTCGCCGTAGCCGACCCAGGCGCGGGGCAGGGCGATGACGTTGAGCCGGCCCTCGCGCTTGGCGGCCTCCGCGAGCCGCTCCATGGTGGCGAATCCGGCCTTCAGCGAGCCCGCCTGCACGTTGACCGGCGGCAGGTTCTTGGCCGACGTGGGCTCTGTGGACGACGCGCCGCATCCGGCGCTGGCGAGGATGGCTGCTGCGGCGGCACAGGTACGTACGGTCACACGTTGAATACTGACTGTTACGTCCGCTCAGGTCGAGGAGGCGCGGCCGGAACGACCCTGGCCGCTGCCAGCGTCTCCTCCTGGATCTCCACCAGCGTGCCGTCCCGCTTGCGCACGCGAAGGACCCCGTCGGCCCACGACTCCAGAATTCCCACCGCGTCGCGAAAGCCTCCCGGCACCCGCCTCCGCGTGGTGATCCGGGCCCCTATGTCCTGACTTGTGATCGCGATGACAAGGCGCGCGGCCATGAGTTTGCCACCCTCCGTTTCGGCCAGCTGGCAAGCACGGCAATACTAGGGCGTAGCAAACCGCGGTCAGAGTCATGCCATGGTGCGGAGAAGAAGGAGCTCGAGGTGACCTACGTCATCGCGCAGCCTTGCGTGGACGTCCTGGACAAGGCGTGCATCGAGGAGTGCCCCGTCGATTGCATCTACGAGGGCGAGCGCATGCTTTACATCCACCCCGACGAGTGCGTGGACTGCGGCGCGTGTGAGCCTGTGTGCCCCGTCGAGGCCATTTTCTACGAGGACGACCTTCCCGAGCAGTGGAAGGACTTCTACAAGGCCAACGTCGACTTCTTCGAGGAGCTCGGCTCGCCGGGCGGCGCCTCGAAGGTCGGCAAGATCGACAAGGACCACCCGGTCGTGGCGGCCCTGCCGCCGCAGGGCGAGGACCACTGAGCTGTTCCGGCACGTCGTGCACGGGGGCATCCGAGCCTGGATGCGCCCCGTCCACGTGGTGTGCCCGGGCACGCGCCGTACGGCGACGCGACACCCTGGAGAGCTGTGAACAACCTGCCTGACTTCCCCTGGGACCGGCTGGAGCCGTACAAGGAGCGCGCGCTCGCACATCCCGACGGCATCGTCGACCTCTCGGTCGGCACGCCCGTCGATCCCGTGCCCGAGGTCGTCCGCAAGGCCCTCGTCGAGGCCGCGGACAGCCCCGGCTACCCCTTCACCCACGGCACCCCGGCGCTGCGCGAGGCCGCGGCCGGCTGGCTGCGCCGCCGCCACGGCGTCGAGGTGGACCAGCGCGACGTGCTGCCGCTGATCGGGTCGAAGGAGTTCGTCGCCTGGCTGCCCACCTACCTGGGCGCGCGCCGGGTGGTCTTCCCCGAGCTGGCCTACCCCACGTACGACGTGGGCGCCCGGCTCGCGGGGGCGGCGGGCACCGCCTCCGACAGCACGCTCGCGCTCGGGCCCGAGCGCGTCGACCTCGTCTGGGTCAACTCGCCCGGCAACCCGACCGGCCGGGTGCTGCCCGCCGAGCACCTGCGCAAGGTGGTGGCGTGGGCGCGCGAGCGTGGCGCGGTCGTCGCCTCCGACGAGTGCTACATCGAGCTCGGCTGGGAGGAGGAGCCGGTCTCCGTCCTCCACCCCGACGTCTGCGGCGGCTCCCACGAGGGGCTGCTCGCCGTCCACTCGCTCTCCAAGCGCTCCAACCTGGCGGGCTACCGCGCCGGGTTCGTGACCGGCGATCCCGCGCTGGTCAAGCGGCTGCTGGAGGTCCGCAAGCACGCGGGCATGATGATGCCCGCCCCGGTCCAGGCGGCGATGGCGGCCGCGCTGGCCGACGACGCGCACGCCGACGCCCAGCGCGAGCGGTACGCGGCCCGCCGCGCCCTGCTGCGCCCGGCGCTGGAGCGGGCCGGCTGGCACATCGACCATTCCACCGCAGGGCTTTATTTCTGGGCATCGAACGGACAGAACGCCTGGGACCAGGTAAGTAAGCTCTCCGAAATCGGGATTTTGGTCGCGCCCGGCGAGTTCTACGGATCGGCAGGTGAGCGGCACATCCGCATCGCTGTCACCGCCACTGACGAACGCATCAGTGCGGCGGTGCGCCGCCTCCAGTAGGATCGCGCCTCATAGCAAACCGTCAGGTTTGGCACGCATAAATCGATAAGGGCTTACGCCGAGGCAGACCGCGAGTGGAGCGAGCTGATCGATGAGCATGACCTCCATGGTCGTTCTCGGGCTGAGCATCGCCCTCGTCCTGCTGCTGCTCGGAGCCTTCTGGGCCACCCTGAGGCAAGACAGGAAAGGCCGCGCGAGCACGCCGCCGCCGGCGGTCGAGGTCGCTCCGCGGGAGAGCCCGATGCCGGCGCCGGTGAATGCGCCCGCGAACGCGCCCCCAGGCGCGCCCGGCGGCGTGCCGGGGCACGCCGGGGCCGACTACACCGACCCCCGCACGATCCGGGTGGGCGACCGCATCGACGTGCACGGCTCGCCCGCGCGGGTGCTCGGGGCCATGCACATCTCGTGGCAGGGGCAGCAGTGGGTGGAGTTCCTGCTCCGCGACAGCACGCGGCGGCTGCAGTGGTTGTCGGTGGCGGTGCTGGCCGGTGAGCCGCCGCACCTGGAGGTGCTGCTGTGGACGGAGGTCCCCACGCAGGGCATGGTGCCCGCCAAGAGCATGCTCATCATGGAGGGCGTGGAGTTCTTCCCCGCCGACCGGGGCACGGCCGCCTTCCGCAGCGAGGGTGAGACCGGCAACCCCGACCGGGGGCTGCTCGACTTCGCCGACTACCGGGCCTCCGACGGGCGGCTGCTGTCCTTCGAGCGCATCCAGGGACAGTCCTGGACCGCCAGCTACGCCCAGCCCCTGCCGCCCGGCTCCATCTCCATCACCCGCCGCGCCTCCTGACGCCCCCCGGTTGCGGGCGACGGCGCAATGGGGGCGCGCTTGCGCGCAACCGCCCCGCACGGCCCCGCACGACGGCGCTGGTCAGGACAGCTCGACCTGGCCCGTCCCCGCGTCGTCCTTCGTGGTGCGCCACCCCGTCGCCTCCTGCCGGTTCGACCAGGCCGCCCCCGCGTACCGCACCTTGCTCAGCCCGTACTTCTCGGCGTGGGCCACCGACCAGGCGGCGACCAGCCAGCCCCGCTTGGGCGAGGTGATCGCCGTGCTGCCGAGCGCCCGCGCGAGCTGCTTGCGCGCCTCCTCGGTGCGCGGCTTCGGCGACGGGGTGGCGGTGGGGGGCGGGTACCAGCAGTGCACGGCCTGCGGCACCCGTCCGGTGAAGCCGGCCGCGAGCACCTTCGCGTCCCGCTCGTGGGCCGCGTACGCGTAACCGCCCGCCGAGCGCTGCACCGCCTGCGCCGCCTCCGCCAGCGGCAGCTTGCGGTAGTTCTTGACCTTGACCAGCGCGGCGAAGAACTTGTTGGTGGCGTAGACCGGGTCCATGAGCTGCTTCTGCGTGCCCCAGCCCTGCGACTCGCGCTGCTGGAAGACGCCCACGGAGTCGCGGTCGCCCCAGTCGAGGTTGCGCAGCTTCGACTCCTGGAGGGCGGTGGCGTAGGCGATGACCACGGCCCGCTCGGGCAGCTTCCTGCGGGCCGCGACCGCGGCGATGGTGGCGGCGATCTGCGCCTGCTCGGGGTTGAGGCTGACCGCGTCGTCGGGGGTGCGCACGTTGCAGAAGGCCGGGGCCTCGGCCAGGTGCGGCGTCGTCCGCAGCAGGTAGTAGAGACCCACCGACACGCCGACGGCGAGGACGACCACGATGGCGGCGATGGTGAGAACCCCGCGGGAGAAGCGCATGCGCACGCTGAAGAACCTACCCGTACGGATAAGCTCCGTGCCCATGAGTGACGTGAGCACCCCCTCACCGATATCCCCGGTCATCGACGAGCTGTGGGAGCACCGGGCGGAGCTGTCGCCCCAGGACGGCGAGGCCCGCCACCTGGTGATCGGCGCGGTGGACCTGCTGGACGCCGGAGTCGCCCGCGTGGCCGCCGTCGTGGACGGCGAGGTCGAGGTGGACGAGCGCGCGAAACGGGCGATCCTGCTCGCCTTCAAGGTGCTCAACATGGCCCGCTCGCAGGTGGGCGACTTCCACCACCAGGACCGGGTGCCGCTGAAGAACTCCTTCGAGGGCGTGCGCGTGGTGCCCGGCGCGATCGCCCGCTGGGGCTCCTACCTGGCCCCGGGCGTGGTGCTGATGCCGTCGTTCACCAACATCGGGGCGTACGTGGACGAGAACACCATGGTGGACACCTGGGCCACCGTGGGCTCCTGCGCCCAGATCGGCAAGAACGTGCACCTGTCCGGCGGGGTGGGCATCGGCGGCGTGCTGGAGCCGCCCAACGCCGTGCCGGTCGTGGTCGAGGACGACGCGCTCGTCGGCAGCCGGGCGATGATCGTCGAGGGCGCCCGGGTGGGCAGGGGAGCGGTGGTCGGGGCCGGGGTGATCCTGTCCGCCTCGATGCCGGTGATCGACGTCGAGACCGGCGAGGAGCTGGCCAGGGGCCGGATCCCCGACTGGTGCGTGGCCGTGGGCGGCACCCGGCAGAAGGAGTTCCCCGGAGGCACGTTCGGGCTGCCGTGCGTGCTGGTGATCAAGCGGCTGGAGCCGGGGCAGCGGCACGACAAGGCGGCGCTCAACGAGGTGCTGCGGGAACACGGGGTGAACACCTGATGCTGGACCTGACCCAGGACGTGCGGGCGCTCACCGCCGCGATCGTGGACGTCGAGTCGGTGAGCGGCGCCGAGCGGACGCTGGCCGACGCCGTCGAGCGGGCACTCGCCGCGCTGCCGCACCTCAAGGTGGACCGCTCCGGCGAGACCGTGGTCGCGCGCACCGGCCTCGGCCGCGCCGAGCGGGTGCTGATCGCCGGGCACCTCGACACCGTCCCGGTCGCGGGCAACCTGCCGAGCCGCGTCGAGGGCGACCTGCTGTACGGGTGCGGCACCTCCGACATGAAGGCCGGCGTCGCGGTCGCGCTCCGCCTCGCGGCCACCGTCCACGAGCCGGGCAGGGACGTCACCTACGTCTTCTACGACTGCGAGGAGGTCGAGGCCGAGCGCAACGGCCTCGGCCGGGTCGCGCGCGAGCACCCCGACTGGCTGCGCGCCGACTTCGCGGTGCTGATGGAGCCGACCGACGGCGTGATCGAGGGCGGCTGCCAGGGCACGCTGCGCGCCGAGGTCACGGTGACCGGCAAGCGCGCCCACAGCGCCCGCTCGTGGTTCGGGGTCAACGCCATTCACGGCATCGAGCCGGTGCTGGCCCGGCTGAACGCCTACGAGGCGCGCCGGCCGGTGGTGGACGGCCTGGAGTACCATGAGGGGCTGAACGCGGTCGCCGTGCGCGGCGGCGTGGCCGGCAACGTGATCCCCGACCTGTGCGTGGTCACCGTCAACTACCGCTTCGCCCCCGACCTGACGATCGAGCAGGCCCAGGAGCACGTCCGCGAGGTGTTCGACGGCTTCGAGGTGGCCTTCACCGACGCCGCCCCGGGCGCCCGGCCGGGGCTGACGCACCCGGTGGCGGCGGCGTTCACGACGGCCGTGGGCGGCACGCCGCGGGCCAAGCTGGGCTGGACGGACGTCGCCCGCTTCTCCGCGCTCGGCGTCCCGGCGGTGAACTACGGGCCCGGCGACCCCAACCTGGCGCACCAGCAGGGCGAGTACGTGTCGCTGCCGAAGATCGTGGAGGGCGAGCGCGCGATGCGCGACTGGCTCACGGCGTGACGGGCCCACAATGTGAAAGTGGCCTTCCTCGCCGGCCATTTGGCGGGGAAGACCACTTTCAGTCCCGAGCAGCACCCTCGCCAGTTAGACGCGAGGGAGCCGAAATCCGGTTCCCCAGGATTTCCAAGATTTTTTAGATTCCTGTATTCGCCCCGCCACCTGGGCTTCCGTCCCGAGGACGCGGGCGGACGTCCGAAGGATTAGCGTGATCCGCATGGAACAGAACCGTCGGGAACGCCGTCAGGGCCAGGCCGTGGTCCGCGGCAGCCTCGTCCCCACCTCCACTCACGACCAGCGGCTGCTGGCCCGCCAGGGCTCCTCCGACTGGGTGCACATGGACCCGTGGCGGGTGCTGCGCATCCAGGCCGAGTTCGTGGAGGGCTTCGGGCAGCTCGCCGAGCTGCCGCCCGCGGTCACCGTGTTCGGCTCGGCGCGCACCCCCGCCGACACCCCCGAGTACACGATGGGCCGCGCGCTCGGCCGGGCGCTCGCCGAGGCCGGCTACGCCGTCATCACCGGCGGCGGCCCCGGCGTCATGGAGGCGGCCAACCGGGGCGCGCGCGAGGTGGAGGGCGCGATCTCGGTCGGGCTGGGCATCGAGCTGCCGTTCGAGCAGCGCATGAACGACTACGTCGACCTCGGCATCGAGTTCCGCTACTTCTTCGTGCGCAAGACCATGTTCGTGAAGTACTCGTGCGGCTTCATCGCCCTGCCCGGCGGCTTCGGCACGCTGGACGAGCTGTTCGAGGCGCTGACGCTGGTGCAGACCCACAAGGTCACCTCGTTCCCCGTGGTGCTGATGGGCAGCGAGTTCTGGGGCGGCCTGCTCGACTGGATCAAGGGCAGCCTGCTCGGCACCGGCAAGATCGCCGCCCAGGACCTCGACCTCATCACCGTCACCGACGACGTCGACGAGGCCGTGCGCATCATCGTGGACTCCGACCTGGCCCGCAGCAGGCAGCGCCAGGAGGAGATCGAGGCCGCCGCGGCCCACAGCGCCGAGCCCCAATAGGCTTCCGCCACGTGAACATCTGCGTCTTCTGCGCCTCAAGCCTGCACATCGACGACAAGTACCTCGACCTGGCCGCCCGGGTCGGCACCGAGCTGGCCCGGCGCGGCCACACCCTGGTCAGCGGCGGCGGGTCGATCTCGTGCATGGGGGCCGTCACCTCGGCGGCCCGCGCGGCGGGCGGGCGCACGGTCGGCGTGATCCCCCAGGTGCTGGTCGACATGGAGGTGGCCGACGAGGAGTCGCACGAGCTGATCGTCACCGCCGACATGCGCGAGCGCAAGGGGATCATGGACGCCCGCTCGGCGGCGTTCCTGGTGCTGCCCGGCGGCATCGGCACGCTGGAGGAGCTGTTCGAGATCTGGACCGCGCGGGTGCTCGGCATGCACGACAAGCCGCTCGTGGTGCTCGACCCCTGGGGCCTGTACGTGCCGCTCAAGCAGCTCATGAGCCACCTCTACGACGAGGGCTTCACCCGGCCCGAGGTGTTCGACGCGATCGCCTGGACCACCACCGTGGAGGAGGCGCTCGACCGGCTGGAGGCCCGCCCCCAGCCGGTCCGGCCGAGCGTGGCCGAGCTCGGCGAGTCCACCGGCTGACCCCGGCTGACCAGGACGGTCGCGTCCGAACCGGCACCGGCTGAGGCAAGTGCGGACCTCATGCCCCGATGGTATGAGTACGATGCCAATGTGCTGGTCATACTCGCCATCGCCGCCATCGCCATCCTGGTCTGCGTGGTCGTGGTCTCCCTCGGCCGGGGCGGTGAGCTGACCGAGTTCCCGCCGGACGTCCCGCCGCTCGACCTGCCCGAGCCCGGGCAGCTCACGGCGGTCGACTTCATGGCCCTCCAACTGCCGGTCAACCTGGTCGGATACCACACGGCGAGCGTCGATGAGACCCTGCGCCGGGCCGCCACCGCGCTGAGCGAGCGCGACACCAGGATCGCCGTGCTGGAGCAGCGGGTCTCCGAGCTGCTGTCCAGCCGGCTGCACGCGCGCCAGGAGGTGTACGCCGCGCCGGGCGCGGGGCTGCGCACCGACCACGAGCCCGAGGCGCCGGCCGTCGACAGGGAGCTGCCGGAGTCCGGCGACCCCGTCACGTCGAGCGGCGCGTCGGTGGCGTGGGACGGCGGCGCGGAGCCTGGCCGGCTGCCCGAGGAGCCGGAGTGGCGGCTGCCCGCCGAGACCGGCCTCGCCGCCGAGGAGGCCGCGGCCGCCGCCGAGCCGAAGCCGGACGAGGAGCCGAAGCCGGACGAGGAGCCCGAGCCGGAGGAGCCTGCCAGCAGCGGCGAGAGCACGGAGGAAAGCACGGGCGAGCCCGAGGAGCCGGTCCCGGCGGCTCAGGCGAAGGACGCCCAGAAGGGGAACGACCAGGCGTGACCGAGCCGATCCGCTGCGTCTGGGCGGGCCTGTCCGACCCCATGTACCTCGCCTACCACGACGAGGAATGGGGTCGCCCGCTGAAGGGCGACGACGCCGTCTTCGAGCGCGTCGCGCTGGAGGCGTTCCAGTCCGGCCTGTCCTGGCTGACCATCCTGCGCAAGCGGGAGAACTTCCGCGCCGCCTTCGACGGCTTCTCCATCCCCAAGGTGGCCTCCTACACCGAGCGCGACGTCGAGCGGCTGCTCGGCGACGCGGGCATCGTCCGCAACCGGGCCAAGATCGAGGCGGCGATCGGCAACGCCAGGGCCGCCCAGGACCTCCCGGACGGCCTGTCGGAGCTGGTCTGGCGGTACGCCGACCCCGACGCCCCCGTGCCGAGGTCGATGGCCGACGTGCCGGCCACCACGCCCGCCTCCAAGGCGCTGGCGAAGGAGCTGAAGAGGCACGGCTTCAGGTTCGTCGGCCCGACCACGGCCTACGCCCTCATGCAGGCCATCGGGCTGGTCAACGATCACCTTGCGGAGTGCGTGGCCCGTACGCGCTGAGCTCGGCCGCGTGCGTGCGCCCGCCCGACCCGGCGAGCGCGACGGTGAGCCGCGGCCGGTTGCCGGTGCGCACCGTCACGGTGTCGTCGGCCCGGACGACGCCGCGCGCCGGCCGGTCGAGCGTCACGGTCACGTGGTCGACGGTGCGGCTCGGGTCGGCCACGGCCACCGCCACCCGCCCGGCGGTGCGCCGCATGAGCACGACGCAGGGCGCGTCGGCCTCCAGCCCGTCGATCCGGCCGGCCGCCCAGAACGTGGCCGCCACCAGCGCCCGCCCGCGCACGGCCTGCACCCGCGGCGTGTTGGCGGCCACCCGCACCGGCCACGCCCCGCGCCAGGCCCGGGTGCGCTCGCGGGTGGCGTGGGGCAGGATCACGTAGGCGTAGGAGGCGTCCACGGGGTCGACGCCGTGGTCGATCCAGAACGTGACGTAGCGCCGGGTCACCGGGTCGTAGGCGCCCGCGGTGTCGTCGCCGGTGTTGATGTCGCGCCAGCGGCCGGTGCGCTCCGTGACCAGGTGCAGGCCGCCCTCGAACACGTACCCGCCGGTGTCGGGCAGGTGCGCCCACCCGTCGCCGACGTACGGCCGGGCGCCGGTGGCCCGGTTCTCGACGACGGTCTCGACGGGGTGCCCGCCGGTGGCGGTGATGCCCGCGCCGAGCGCCACCACCACGTTGTCCAGGCAGAACCACGACTTGCGGGCCCGCAGGTAGACGCCGTCGCCGGTCAGCTCCATCGCGGCGGCGCCGTAACGGCCGTCGAGCGCCGCGCCGCCCGCCCAGTCGTTCTCGGGGCGGTGGGCGCGGAAGGACAGGTCCTCGCGCGGGCGGACGGCCACGGTGGTGCCGGGCAGCCGGTGCGGGTCGACCGTGGGCCAGAAGTCGTCGCCGAACTGGCCGAGGTCGCCGGTGTAGAGGTAGGTCATGCCGTCGCCGGTGTACCAGGCGTGCCGGTTCTCGCCGTTGATGGCCTCGTAGGCGGCGATGCGCCGCGACGACAGGCTGATCGCGAACGACCAGGCGGGCTGCCGGTGCACCACCCGGTCCATCGACGCGAAGACGTGGTGGCCGACCGGCGGGCCCGCCGCCTCCACCGCCTTGTCGTCCAGCACGGCGACCGCCCGCCGGGTCTCCGGCACGTCCGCGTGCTCCAGGTAGGGCCGGTGCTTGCCGCGCTCGATCCAGCCCTTGGCCAGCTCGGCGAAGCGGCCCCGGTACGGCTCGGGCGCGTGCTCGCCGAGCAGCAGCACCGCGCCGACCAGGCCGTGCCCGGCCACCGCGTCGGAGAACGCCTGCCGGCTGACCGCCCGCCCCCTGACCGCGTCCATGAGCAGGCCGTCGTGGACGAACGGCGCGAACGACCGCTCGACCGCGTCCAGCAGCAGCCGCCGGCCCGGATCGCGCACCGCCCACGGCGAGCCCTCCAGCAGCGCGAGCGTGTGGGCGACCGCGATCAGCAGCGACAGCCCGTAGGAGCCGGTGTAGGCCACGTCGCCGTGCTGGATGAACGACCCGTCCGGGTAGAAGCCGTCGCCGGACTCGACGTGCCGGAAGACGCTGTGCCGCCCGCCGTCGCGCACGTCGGACAGCCCGTCGCGGGCCAGCGCCAGCTTCTCCGCGCTGCGCCCGGCCACGCCGCGCAGGGCCACGACGAGCGCCTTGTCCGCCCGGTTGGCGCCGCTCTCCGCGGCCGCGGGGTTGCCGGCGCGGCGGTCGGCGTCGGGGCAGAACCGGTCGATCGCCCCCAGGTACGCCTCCAGCCGCCCGGCGTCGAGCCGGTCGCCGAGCAGCACGCAGGTGCGGCTCAGCTCGGCCGGCGTGCCGATCTCCCAGAACCACCAGTTGCCCGTCTCGGGCAGGCCCGCGTGATAGTGGCGCTCGTGCAGCAGGTCGAGCGCGGCGACGACGGTGGCGGCCACCCCGTCGTCGCCGTGCTGGGCGGTGCCGGGGGTGGCCCAGGCGGTGGCGATCACGCGCAGCCGGGCGTGGCTGCCGGTGACGTTGCCGGGCCGGCCTTCGAGCGGCAGGTCGGGCCAGGTCAGGGCGGGCGTCAGCGACGCCAGCCGGCCGGCCGCGGCGCCGCTCAGGCGGGCGAGGGGCGCGGCGTAGGCGGGGTCGGCGGCGTCCAGGTCGCCCCCGGTGAGGAGGGAGAGCGCGGCGGCGCGGAGGGTGGCGAATGGCTCCATGCGCAGGGCGATACCCCGATCACTCCCCGTTGAATGCCGGGCGTTGCTTCGCGAGGAACGCTCGCGTCGCGTCGTGGTGGTCGCGCGTGGCCACGCACTCGTCCTGGAGGTCGGCCTCCAGGGCGAGCGCGCTGCTCAGCGGGTGGGCGGCGGCGTGCGCGAGGGCCCGCTTGGTGGCCGCGAACGCCAGCGTCGGCCCCTGCGCGAGCCGCACCGCCAGCTCGTGCGCGGTCTTCAGCACGTCGTCGGCGGGCACCACCCGCGTCACGAGCCCCAGCTCCAGCGCGCGGGCGGCGTCCAGCGGCTCGCCGAGCAGCAGCAGCTCGGCCGCCCGGCCGAGGCCCACGAGCCGCTGCAACGTCCACGACGCGCCGGAGTCGGGCGCGAGCCCGATGCCCGCGAACGCCAGCGCGAACTTCGCCTTCTCCGAGGCCACCCGCAGGTCGCAGGCGAAGGCGAGGGACGCCCCCGCGCCCGCCGCCACCCCGTTGACCGCGGCCACCACCGGCTTCGGCATGGTGGCCAGCAGCTCCACGACCGGGTTGTAGTGGAGGCGCACGGTGTCGGCCAGGCCGCGCCCCGCCTCCAGGTTGTCGGCGTGCTCGCGAAGGTCCTGGCCCGCGCAGAAGGCCCGGCCCGAGCCGGTCAGCAGCACGGCCCTGATCGACCGGTCGTCCGCGGCGCGCCGCAGCGCGTCGAGGAGCGCCTGCTTGACCTCGGCGGTCAGCGAGTTCATCGCGTCGGGACGGTCGAGGGTGATGGTGGCGACGGCGTCGGCCACGTCGTAGCGGATCAATTCAGCTCCCTGTCGACGAACGCGGCGGCTGCGGGCAGCAGCCGGGCGGCCTCCTGCTCGAAGTAGACCCTGGCCTTCTCGCCCGGCCAGCCGGCCGGCAGCAGCTCGGACGGCAGGCCGGGGTCGCGGAACAGGAAGTTGCGCCAGCCGTGCACGAGTCTGCTGCGGGCGGCGAAGACCTGGTCGTCCGGGGCCGACTCGGGCAGCGTGCTGATCAGCGTGACAGCCTCGGCGAGCCAGCGCTCGTACGCCTCGCCGATGGCGGCCAGATCCCAGGCCCGGGCGACCAGCTCCTGAGGGTCGCCGTCGAGCGCCGCCTCGAACCGGTCGGCCCGCAGGCCCTCGGCCGCCAGCAGCGCGTCCAGCTCGGCGGCGGCGCGTGGACCGATCCAGGTCGTCTCGGACAGCGCGGCGTAGCCGAGGAAGGCCAGCTCGGCCCGCAGCCGCTCGCGGCGCGGCCGCTCCTTGACCGGCCCCAGCACGACGACGTGCCAGCGGCCGTGCCAGGGGAGCGTCCCCGCTCGGTAAATTCTCAGCGCGGCCTCGTCCAGCCGGCGCGCGCACTTCGGCGTCAGGCCGTAGCCCGCGCCCTGCGGAAGCCTGATCGGGCGCAGCCAGCCCTGCCGGACCATCCGCGAGACCGCCGTCCGCACGGCGGGAGCCGCGATTTCCAGGGGCTTCATGAGCCGCACGAGCGCGGCCACGGACGCCTGCCCACCGCGCGGGCGCAGGTGGTCTCCGTAGAGATCGAACAGAGCGGCGCGAGCGTGCACGCAGTCCAGTCTGGCCGTCATCGCACGCCCCGACAACGCATTCTGGGAGGAGATCGTTACCCATGAGCGCTCTCGATGCGGGAGAATAGGACATCACAGAAGACGTGAATGCGCCGACCACCCCTCCTGGGAGGTCGGAAATCGCGGGCCGCGGGAGCCCAAGGCAGGAAGGGATGCACGCATGGCGGCGATGAAGCCGCGGACCGGCGATGGTCCGCTCGAGGTCACCAAGGAAGGGCGCGGCATTGTCATGCGGGTCCCGCTCGAAGGTGGCGGCCGGCTCGTCGTGGAGATCTCCGCCGACGAGGCCAAGGCGCTCGGTGAGGCGTTGAAGAACGTCGTCGGCTGAGCGCTCCCGATAGACAACCTGTTCCACGACCCTGGCGTACACCGGCGCCAGGGTCGCTGACGTTCGAGGAGAGATTTCCCGTGCCCATTGAGACCACTGCCTCGGTGGTCGCCGAGGTTCCCGACGACGCCGAGCTGCTGGCCGTCCCTTACGCCTCCGACCTCGCCCCCGCGTACGACGTGCGGCTCCACCTGCCCGTACGCGACCTGCTCGGCCACTACGAGGCCAAGGGGGAGGCCGGGGAGATCGTGGAGGTGCCCGTCGCGCGCGGGGGAGGCGTGGGACGGGTGCTGCTCTACGGCGTCGGCGACGGCTCGCCGCGGGCCCTGCGCAAGGCCGGCGCCACCCTCGCCCGCCGGGCCAAGGGCCGCGACACGCTGACCGTGGTGCCCCCGGACGGCGACCTCGCCGCGTTCGCCGAGGCCGCGCTGCTCGCCTCCTACGGCTTCCGCATCGGCGGCGCCGGGCGCAAGGCCGTGGCGGCGCTGGAGTTCGCCGGGGGCGACCCCGCGGCGCTGGACCGTGCCCGGGTGACGGCCCAGGCGGTGGCCCTGGCCCGCGACCTCGCCAACACGCCCTCCTCGGTCAAGAACCCCGCCTGGCTCGCCGAGCGGGCCGCCGAGACCGGCCTGCCGGTGCGGGTGTGGGACGAGGAGCGGCTGCGCGCCGAGGGCTTCGGCGGCATCCTGGCCGTCGGCCAGGGCTCGGCCAGCCCGCCCCGGCTCATCCAGCTCTCCTACGAGCCCGAGCGGCCCGCGGCCCGGCACGTGGTGCTGGTGGGCAAGGGCATCACGTTCGACTCCGGCGGCCTGTCGCTGAAGCCGACCGAGAACATGAAGACGCAGAAGACCGACATGGCGGGCGGCGCCGTCGTCATCGCGGTGCTCCGCGCCCTCGCCGAGCTGAAGGCGCCGGTGCGGGTCACCGGGCTGGTCGCCGCCGCCGAGAACATGCCCTCCGGCACCGCGCAGCGGCCCAGCGACGTCATCACCCACTACGGCGGCCGCACGGTCGAGGTGCTCAACACCGACGCCGAGGGGCGGCTCGTGCTGGCCGACGCCCTCGCCTACGCCGACGCGGTGCTCGACCCCGACGCGGTGGTGGACATCGCCACCCTCACCGGGGCCATCACCGTCGCGCTCGGCCGCAGCGTGGGCGCGGTCTACGCCTCCGACGACGAGCTGGCGGCGCGGCTGGTCGCGGCCGGGCAGGCGAGCGACGACCGGCTGTGGCGGATGCCGCTGGTCGAGGACTACACGCCGGCGCTGGAGTCGGCCGTGGCCGACCTCGCCAACGTCGAGTCGGGGTCGCGGTTCGGGGCGGGCTCGATCACGGCGGCGCTGTTCCTGCGCGAGTTCGCGGGCGGGCGGCCGTGGGCGCACCTCGACATCGCCGGCGTCGGCCGCAGCACCGTGGACGAGGGCACGCTCACCAAGGGCGCCACCGGGTTCGGCGTGCGCGTCCTGCTGGAGTGGCTGACCCGCGGATGAGGCGGCCTCCCGCCGGATCCTCTATGCCGACACCTTGACGGCGGCCAGCAGGCCGTCGCCGAGGGGCATGAGCACCGAGCGCAGCCGCTCGTCCGACTGCACCAGCTTGCCGAGCTCACGCAGCGCCACCGTGTCGGGGTCGCGCTGCGCGGGGTCGGCCACCCGGTTGTGCCACAACATGTTGTCGAAGGCCACGATGCCGCCCACGCGCAGCAGGCGCACGGCCTCGGCCAGGTAGTCGGCGTACTCCTGCTTCGCGCCGTCGGCGAACACCATGTCGTAGCCGCCGTCGGACAGGCGGGGCAGCACGTCGAGCGCCCGGCCGGAGATCAGCCGCACCCGCGCGCCGGAGAAGCCCGCCTCCGCGAACGCCTGCCGCGCCAGCCGCTGGTGCTCCGGCTCGACGTCCACGCTGGTCAGCGTGCCGTCGGCGCGCATGCCGCGCAGCAGCCACAGGCCCGAGACGCCGCAGCCCGTGCCGATCTCCACCACCGCCTTGGCGTTGACCGCGGTGGCGAGGAAGCACAACGCCGCCCCGGCGCCGGGAAGGATGGGCGTGGCGCCCATCTCCAGCCCGCGCTGCCGCGCCGCGTGCAGCAGCTCGTCCTCCTGGTGGAACTGCTCCGCATAGGCCAGAGTGGCCTCCACCTGATCGGTCATCGGCCGCCTCCCCCCACTTTCGTGCGATTGGTCCGCGTGATTGGCACCGATCGCAGCCTAGGGGAGACACGCCGGGACGGGAACTCAGGAGGGTCCCGAGGCGTTGCAGGTTTAAACGGGCTTTGCCGGTCCGGAAGGCAGGCAGTGCGCACGAAGGGACGAAACCAGGCACTATGGCGATAGCGGTGGTCCCAGAGAGAGGAGTTCTGGTGGACGAGAGCGACCACCAGACGGATGCTCCCGTGTCGTCTGACTGGACGCCTCCCACATGGGAGGAAGTCGTGCGGACGCACTCCGCGCGCGTGTACCGGCTCGCGTACCGGCTGACCGGCAACGTCCACGACGCCGAGGACCTCACGCAGGAGGTCTTCGTCCGGGTCTTCAGGTCCTTGTCGAGCTACACCCCCGGCACGTTCGAGGGGTGGCTGCACCGGATCACGACGAACCTCTTCCTCGACATGGCGCGCCGCAAGCAGCGCATCAGGTTCGAGGGGCTGGCCGACGACGCCGCCGAGCGGCTTCGCGGCCGGGAGCCGTCGCCGGCGCAGGCGTTCGACGACGCGCACCTGGAGCCCGACATCCAAGCCGCCCTCGACGCGCTCGCACCCGAGTTCCGGGCCGCGATCGTGCTGTGTGACATCGAGGGCCTGTCTTACGAGGAGATCGCGGCCACGCTCGGCGTCAAGCTGGGTACGGTCCGAAGCCGTATCCATCGTGGCCGGGCGCAGTTGCGGGAGGCCCTCGAACACCGGGCGCCCCGCACCACCGAACTCCCCCCGACCGTGATCCGTGGGGAGGAAGTCTGACATGGCTCATCTTGGAGAACGCGTCTCGGCGCTGGTCGACGGAGAGCTCAGCCACCATGAGCGCGAGCGTGCGCTGGCCCACCTGACCTTCTGTGCTGACTGCAGGGCAGAGGTCGAGTCGGTGCGCGCGCTGAAGTCGCGCCTGCGCTCGCTCGACGGGCCGGCGATGCCCGCCGACCTCACGATGTCCCTGCTCCGCATGGCGGAGCCGGGCGGGCCGCTGCCGCCGAGGGAGCGCCCTTTCCCTTCCCGTACCTTCGGGGGTGTGCCCATCCCGGGCCCGCACAGCATCGCCCCGCTGGACAACCGGCCGCGCAGGGACGCCACTGGCGGGGGTTCGGGCCCCGGCCGTGGCGGTAGGCGGCGCACGGCCTACGTCGCGGTGAGCGTGGTCTCGGCCGCCGTGGCGCTCGGCACGTTCTTCGCCGTGTCCGGCGCGGGCCAGGACACCTCCACGCCGCCCGTGGAGCTGTACAAAATCCAGCACTCGCCGACGGGCGCTCCGTCGGTGGCCACTCCGTGACGTCCTGATATGCCGGAGATGGCCGAGGTTGGCGTAGCCGCGCACGGCAGGGGCATACGATCTGGGTTCGGGTCCTTATAACCCTCGTATGCCGCAGAAGCGACGATTGCGGCGGCCGAGCCAAGGAGTGGTGAGACGTAGATGACCGACGAGCGCCCCAACGAAGGACGCACGCCGTCGGACTACCCCGAGTCACAGGGGCGGCCGGAGTTCCTGCCCGCCGACCACCCGGCAGAGGCGCCGGGCGGCCGGCCTGAGCCGCCCGCCTCCTTCGGCGGCACCTCCTGGGGCGACCCGTCCGGCCGGTCCGCCGAGCCGGCGGGGCCGCCGCCGTACGGGTCCCCGTACGAGTCCCCGTACGAGTCCCCTTACGGGGCGCGCGCCGCCTCCTCGCCGGAGGAGAACCCGCCGCGGCCCTCTTACGGACCCGTCCAGCCCGACAACGGCACCCGCCAGTACGAGAGCCCCATGTTCGGCAGGCCCGACGGCGGCCCGTCGCCCTACGGGGACGCCGGGGACAGCTCGCGCGGTGACAACCCGTATGGTGACAACCCGTTCGGCGGCAGCCGGTACGGCGACGCCGGGTTCGGCGACACGATGACCGGACCGACGTTCGGCGCCCCCGGCGGTCAGGGGTCCGGCGGGCCGGGCGGGCCCATGGGCGGCCCGCCGTACGGGGGAGGGGGCACGCCGCCTCCGCCGCCGCCCCACCAAGCGCTCGGCATGGGCGCGGGCTGGGCCCGCCGCCCCCGGCGCCACCGCCGCGGCCGGACCGCGCCGCGGTCCCGGCACCGGCGCGCTGATCGCGATCGCGCTGGCCGTCGCCCTGGTCGCCTCGGGGCTCGGCAGCGTCGGCACGTACCTGCTGACCAGGCCCGCCGCCTCCGGCGGCACCGATCCCTCCTACAGCCTCGGCCCGGTGCCCACCGGCGCCGCCAGCCGCGAGCCGGGCTCGATCGCGGGCGTGGCCGCGCGGGTGCTGCCGAGCGTGGTGTCCCTGGAGGTCGGCAACGGCTCCAACACCGAGGGCGCCTCCGGCTCCGGCTTCCTGATCAAGAACGGCTACGTGGTGACCAACAACCACGTGGTCTCCCTGGCCGCCGGCGGCGGCGAGATCCAGATCCAGTTCAACAACCGCAAGACCACCAAGGGCCGCATCGTCGGCCGCGACCCCGGCTCCGACCTCGCCGTGGTGAAGCCGGAGGAGACGTTCGGCACGCCGGAGATCACGCTCGGCAACTCCGACCAGGTGGTCGTGGGCGACCCGGTCATCGCGATCGGCTCGCCGCTCGGCCTGACGGGCACGGTGACCACGGGCATCGTCAGCTCGCTCAACCGCCCGGTCATCGCGGGCGACGACACCGGCGCCAGCTCCGAGGAGCCCGCCTACATCAGCGCGATCCAGACCGACGCCGCGATCAACCCGGGCAACTCCGGCGGCCCGCTGGTGAACACGCGCGGCGAGGTCGTCGGCGTCAACTCCGCGATCGCCACCCTGAGCAGGTCGACGACCAGCCAGAGCGGCAGCATCGGCCTGGGCTTCGCGATCCCGGTGAACCAGACGCGGCGGGTCGCCGAGGAGCTGATCAGCACCGGTCGGGCCAAGCGCCCGAAGATCGGCATCGTGCTGGAGAAGGACTACCGCGGGCAGGGCGTGAAGATCTCCACGGCGAGCGTGGGCGGCCAGCAGCCGGTGACCCCCGGCGGCCCGGCCGACAAGGCGGGGCTGCGGGCCGGTGACGTCATTCTGGAGATGGACGGCCTGGCGCTCCAGGACGGCAACGAGCTGATCGCGCTGATCCGCAGCAAGGCCCCCGGCGCCAAGATCACCATCAAGTACCAGCGTGCCGGCCAGGAGCGCACCGCGACGCTGACCGTGGTGGCCGAGGACGAGCCGGCCCCGTCGCCGTCCTGACCACCCCTCCCCGGCGGGCGCGGCGGCACCCGGGAGGCGGGCGGGGCTCCTAGCTGTGCACAGGAGCCCTTAGTCTGTGGATAGGCCGGGGTTGTCCTCGGAGGCGTTGACTGCGGTAGGAGCTCACGGTGTTCGGACTCGGGTGGGGGGAGATAGCGGCGCTGGTCGTCCTCGCGCTGCTGGTCTTCGGCCCCGACAAGCTGCCTCAGGCCGCGGCGCAGGCCGGCCGCACGCTGCGCAACCTGCGCAGGATGGCCAACAACGCGCGCGAGGACCTGCGGGCGGGGCTGGGGCCGGAGTTCCAGAACTTCGACCCGGCCGACCTCAACCCGCGCACGTTCGTCCGCAAGCACCTCCTCGACGACCTCGAGGACACCTGGAACGACAAGCCGAAGGAGCTGGAGTCCGCCGCGGCTCCGTACACGCCGGAGCCGGTCGTGGACGAGCTGGGCTACGGCGAGCTCCCGCCGTACGACGCCGAGGCCACCTGATGGCCGTGGAGCCCCTTGTGGCGCCGGCCGTCGAGGAGGGCGCGAAGAAGTCGGGCGTCCTGTGGCTCGGGCTCGCCGGCGGGCCCCGGCTGGCCTGGCACGTCTGGCACGACGGCGCGATCCATCTCGTGACGGGCGGCGAGGAGCAGGCGCTGCCCGGGCTCGACGCGCTCGACCGGGTGCGCGTGACGCTGCGCAGCAAGGACAACGGGGCGCGGCTGGTCGAGTTCGAGGCCGCGGTGTCGGTCGTCGACCAGGCGCGGGAGGCCGGCGCGGTGGCGGCGCTCGCCAAGGAGCGGCTCAACGCCCGCGACGCCGAGCACCTGGCCGAGCGCTGGGCCCGCGACTCCGTCGTGCTCCGCCTCACGCCCGTGTCCTGACCGGCCGCCGGGGTCCTGACCAGCCGCCCGGGGCCCGAGCGTACGCCCGGGGCCTGACCGTCAGCTCCGGGAGCTGACCCCGTCCAGAGTGACGCGGGCCGCCTCGGGCGGCGGGGCCGGCTGCGCGGAGGCGGTCGCGGTCTGCGCGAGCAGCGCGCCCGACAGCACCAGCAGCCCGCCGACGATCTGGAACACGCCGAGCGTCTCGCCCACGAGCCCCCAGGCCACCACGGCGCCGCCGATGACCTCCAGCGACGCGACCGTCGCCCCGACCGCGGCCGACAGCCGCCGCACGGCGTTGACGCCCAGGATGTACGCCACCACCGTCGCGACCACCACCATCCACAGGTACGCCCCCAGCACCGGCAGGCTCACCCCGCCCTCGGCGGGCGTCGTGGTGGCGGTGAAGGCGCTCCAGGGGATGTTCCAGGGCCGCGCGAAGGGCACCAGCACCACGGCCGCCCCCGCCATGCCCCAGGCGATGAGCCCGAGCGGGTCCACGTCGTCGCCGAAGCTGTCGCTCATGATGAAGTAGCCCGCGCAGCAGGCGCCGGCCAGCAGGCCGAGCAGCAGCCCGAGCGCGTCCAGCCGCATGCCCTGCCACGCCTCGACCACGATCGCGAGCCCGACGACGGCGGCCACGGCCCCGATGTAGGCGGCCGGCGCCAGCCGGACCCGGCGCACCAGCCGCACCCAGGCCACCACCATCACCGGCGCCATGAACTCCAGCAGCAGCGCGATCCCGACCGGCAGCCGGGTGATGGCCACGAAGTAGAGCGACTGCACCCCGGCCACCGCCATGATCGCGTACAGGCCGAAGAACGGCAGCCGGGAGCGCGGGATGCGCAGCGCCCGCGGCCGCAGCACGGCCAGCACGGCGAGCAGCAGCAGCCCCGCGCCGGCCATCCGCGTCCAGACCGCCTCGATCGGGGCCAGCCCGGCCGCGATGAGGTACTTGGCCATGGGCCCGGAGAACGCGAAACAGCACGAGGACACGAACGCGAGCGCCAGCCCCGCATACCTCATCCAGCACCCACCAAGTCCGTAATCACCGTTTAATGGGTTCGATACTGACATGTCGCCCTCACCTGGCGCAACGGAACGGCGCTGTTAGCCTGACCACGTGAGGATCTTCGTGGCCCGGCTGCCGGGGACCCCGGTGTTCGACCCGGCCGGTGACCAGATCGGCCGGGTCAGGGACGTCGTGGCGGGCCTGCGCGCCGGCCGCCGTCCCAACGTCCACGGCCTGGTCGTGGAGGTGCAGCCGCGCCGCCGCGTCTTCCTGCCCATCACCCGGGTCCGCCGCATCGAGGCCGGGGCCGTGGTCTTCACCGGCCGCATCAACATGCGCAGGTTCGAGCAGCGCGCCACCGAGACGCTGGTCGTCGGCGAGATGCTGGACCTCACCGTGCGCGTCGGCGACGAGCCCGTCACCGTGTACGACGCCGCCATGGAGGAGATCAAGCCGTCCACCTGGGAGATCACCAAGGTCGCCGTCTACCGGCGCAGGCGGCGCGACCCCCGGGTGGTCGACTGGGCCGAGGTGACCGGCTTCGACACCCTCCAGCAGGACCAGGGCGCGGCCGGGCTGATCGAGGCGTTCGCGTCCATGCGCGCCGCCGACATGGCGAGCGCGCTGCACCACCTGCCGCCCAAGCGGCGCGTCGAGATCGCCCGCGCGCTCGACGACGACCGCCTCGCCGACGTGCTGGAGGAGCTGCCGCCCGACGACCAGATCGGCATCCTCGGCACGCTCGACCCCGAGCGGGCCGCCGACGTCCTGGAGGAGATGGGCCCGGACGACGCCGCCGACCTGCTGCACGACCTGCCCGACGAGCAGGCGGCCGAGCTGCTGGCGCTGATGGAGCCCGGGGAGGCCGCCCCGGTGCGGCGGCTGCTCATCTATCCCGAGAACAGCGCGGGCGGCGTCATGACCAGCGAGCCGGTCATCCTGCCGCCGACGTCCACGGTGGCCGAGGCGCTGGCGCACATCCGCCAGCAGGACCTCACGCCCGCCGTCGCGGCCCAGGTGTACGTGGCCCGCCCGCCCACCGAGACGCCGACCGGCACCTACCTGGGCGTGGCGCACTTCCAGCGGCTGCTGCGCGAGCCGCCGTCCACGCTGCTCGGCGCGGTCCTCGACCCGTCGATCGACCCGATCCGGCCCGAGTTCACGCTCATCGAGGTCACCTCGTACCTCGCCAACTACAACCTCGTCGCGGCGCCCGTCGTGGACGAGCTCGGCAGGCTCGTCGGCGCGGTGAGCGTCGACGACGTCCTCGACCACCTGCTGCCCGAGGACTGGCGCGAAAGGGACGACCGTGACCGCTGAACGCCTGGACCAGCCGCGCGAGCTGCGCCGCACCCTCCGCCCGCACTACGACCCCGAGGCGTTCGGCCGGCTGTCCGAGCGCATCGCGCGCTTCCTCGGCACGGCCCGGTTCATCGTCTACATGACGGTGTTCGTGGCCGTCTGGGTGATCTGGAACACAGCCGCGCCGGCCGGGCTGAAGTTCGACCCGTACCCGTTCATCTTCCTGACCCTCATGCTCTCGCTCCAGGCCAGCTACGCCGCGCCGCTCATCCTGCTGGCCCAGAACCGCCAGGACGACCGCGACCGCATCCAGTACGAGCACGACCGCGAGGCCGCCGACCGCAACCGGGCCGAGATCGAGTACCTCACGCGCGAGATCGCCGGGCTGCGGATGGCCGTCAACGAGGTCGCCACCCGCGACTACCTGCGCGCGGAGCTGAGCCGGCTGCTGGAGGAGCTCCAGGACGCCGACGTCAAGGAGCGGCGCCGCCCGGTGCGCTAGACCCGCCGGGCGCGGGCGCGTCGAGGCGCGCGAGCATGGCCCTGATCTGGGCGATCTCGCCGCTGCCCAGCATGTCGAGGAACTGCGTCCTGATGCCGCGGAGGTAGGTGGGCGTGGCGTCGGCGAGCCGGGCCGCGCCGCCGTCGGTCAGCACCGCGTACAGGCCGCGGGCGTCGTCGGCGCACGCCTCGCGGGTGACCAGCCCGTCGCGCTGCAGCCGGTCGATGAGCCTGGTCAGGCCGCTGCGCGAGAGCAGGACGCGGTCGGCCAGGTCGTTCATCCGCAGCCGCCGGCCGGGCGCCTCGGCGAGCTGCATGAGCACCTCGTACGAGGCCAGGGGCAGATCGTGGGCGACGAGCAGCTCCGCCTCCAGGCGGCGGGTGATGCGCACCTGGGCGCGCTGCAACATCCGCCAGACCGCCAGCTCCTCGGCGGTCAGGCCCTCGTCGCGCAGAAGAGTCACGGAGTAACCTTAGGACGTTGTTGCACAGACATCTAACAGCACGGATTAACTCAGCGGGGCCGCCGGTTCATACCATGGAGGGGCATCCTCGCTGGCGTCCAGCGCCTGTCACACATATACCGACAAAGGAGGGACGGCACTCCCTCGTGCCGAGACTTCGATGGCACCTACCCAGGAACTGGTGACGGCGGCTCTGTCCACCGTCATCGACCCCGAGATCCGCCGTCCGATCACGGACCTCGGCATGGTCAAGAGCATCGAGATCGCCCCGGGCGGCGCGGTGCGCGTGGGCGTCTACCTCACCGTGGCCGGGTGCCCGATGCGCGACACCATCACGCGCGACGTCACCACCGCCGTCTCCAAGGTCGAAGGCGTGACCGGCGTCCAGATCGAGCTCGACGTCATGAGCCCCGAGCAGCGCAAGACCCTGCAGACCAAGCTGCGCGGCGACCGCGGCCCGGAGAAGGAGATCCCGTTCAACCAGCCGGGCTCGCTGACCCGCGTCCTCGCGGTGGCGAGCGGCAAGGGCGGGGTCGGCAAGTCCTCCGTCACGGTCAACCTGGCGGCCGCCATGGCCGCGAGCGGGCTCAAGGTCGGCATCGTCGACGCCGACATCTACGGCCACAGCGTCCCGCGCATGCTGGGCGCCGCCGAGAAGCCCACCAAGGTCGAAGACATGATCATGCCGCCGGTGGCCCACGACATCAAGGTCATCTCGGTCGGCATGTTCAAGCCCGAGGGCAACACGCCGGTCGTCTGGCGCGGGCCGATGCTCGACCGGGCGCTCCACCAGTTCCTGGCCGACGTCTACTGGGGCGACCTCGACGTCCTGCTGCTCGACCTGCCGCCCGGCACCGGCGACATCGCGATCTCCGTCGCCCAGCGGCTGCCGGGCGCCGAGATCCTGGTCGTCACCACGCCGCAGATGGCCGCCGCCGAGGTGGCCGAGCGAGCCGGCTCCATCGCCGCCCAGACCCACCAGCAGATCGCCGGCGTCATCGAGAACATGTCCTGGCTGCCCTGCCCCCACTGCGACGAGCGCATCTCCGTCTTCGGCGAGGGCGGCGGCCAGACCGTGGCCGACGCGCTGACCCGCATCCTGGGCGCCCGGGTGCCGCTGCTCGGCCAGGTCCCGATCGACATGCGGCTGCGCGAGGGCGGCGACGAGGGCAAGCCGCTCGTCCTCACCGACCCTGACTCGCCCGCCGCGGCCGAGCTCCGCAAGATCGCCACCGGCCTCGGCAAGCGCTCCTCCAGCCTCAAGGGCCTCCAGCTCGGCCTGGCCCCCCGCCGCTGATCGACCTACCCGAGTGGGGCCCGGGGCCGGGCCCTACTCGGTGTCGATCTCCGTATCGGCCGCGACCGCCGGTGGCGCGACCGCGCCCATCGACTCGATGAAGAGCCGTTCGCGGCGGGCCAGCTCAGCTGCACGCAGCTCGATGAAGGCTTCGTCATGGCCGCGTCCGAGCCTGATCCAGGCGTCGGGGGCTATCCCGAGCTCACCCTCTCCTGACTGGTCGAGCAGGTACGAACGAGCCGTCATCCCCGGCGTCACCTCCAGCACGATGCGGTTGGCCGGATTGGAGCCGTTGGACAGGCCCGCCTTGTTGGAGATCCTCCGGAACGCCGCAGAATCAAGCCGGCGGATCGCCTCGACGGCGAGGTAGGGCTTCCCGCCTGCGGTGAATCGTTCGGGAAACTCGCGAAGCTCCCACAGAAGGTAGGCGCGGACCCGCGCGCTGCGCAGATCGAACCGGTCGGGGTACGGTCGCGGCCGCTGGTCGGCGAAGTCGAACATGCCCTGCCCGTCCGCGAAGTCGGCCAGCCTCTTCTCCCCGGTGGCGAACGCCCGCATGTCCTGGATGGACTGCCTGCTGGTCGTGGAGTTCACGCTCGCGAAGTGCCCGGCCCACGAGGTGATCCAGAACCAGCGGATCAGCGCCTCCTCCTGCTCCGGCGAGGGCTCCGGGCGGAGGTGGAAGAACAAGGTGAGCAGCATGAGCTGGTTGTTGTAGGGGATCAGCCGGGCGAGAGGCACCCCCACGCGCTCCCGGAGAAAGGCCACCGCGCGGGTGAGTGCCACGTCGGTGTCCTGGACGGCCTGGGCGACCTTGCCCTCCATCCGGCGGGCCAGAACGTCCCAGTGCGCGCCCGTCACCTCTTCCTCGCCGGCGACGGCCAGGACGGCGCGGAAGCCGGTCGTCGAGTTGATCTCGCCGAACCCTTCGGCCGCGATCCGGTCCAGGACAGCCGCGATGCTGTTGGCCAGGCTCTCCCCGCCCCCCTTGTAGGTGAGCGCGGACACCATCTGGTCGGGGCTCATGGACTGCCCCTTGCTGTTCACCCGGGAGAACACCTCGACGGCCTGGGCCAGGTTCCCGCCGAGCAGTGTCACCACCGAGACCTTGTACGACTTGATGCGCTGGGCGACCTGCTCACCCTCCTCGACCAGTTCGTCGTAGTACGGGCTGCCGTCCAGGCTCTTCAGGAGGTTCCTGGCGTAGGCCAGGAAATCGAGGGTCCTGAGCACCGAGCGGACCGGCAGGTAATTCGGTGGTGGCGGCCCGGGTTTGCGCCAATGGACGTACCGGTTGGCACGGGTGTCGCTCTGGCCGAGCACTCTGTACACGTGCCAGATCCAGTCGGCCGGATCGCCGGAAGGCCCGGCCGCCGGTCGATAGAGCGTGGCGTACAACGTGGACAGCCGCTGGTGCCCGTCGAGAATGTAGGTCACGCTCTTTCCCGGCGCCGCGTCGGGGATGGGCAGCCCGCCGACGTGGTCGAGGCTCTCCAATTCCTGGCGGGTCTCCCACAGCAGCATGCTTCCGATCGGATAGCCGCGCTCGATGCTGTCGAACAGATCCAGCATCTGATCGGGCCGCCAGACGAACGGACGCTGGAACTTCGGCACGCGCAACTGCCCGGTCCTCACGTTCTCCAGGAAGGTCTCCAGGAGGTTGACGTCGGGGCGGACGCCGATCTCGCCGCCAGGGGCGGCGTACTCCTCGGGGCCGTCCAGTCCGTGCTCGTCATGTGGGCTCGCCATAACCTCGTCCTAAATGATCTCTTGCAGGAGCGCAAGCAGCCCCTTGAGTTCCGCGACCACCTCAGGGCCGAGCGCTTCGAAGTCGGCCTCCTTGAGTTTCCCGGCTCTGGCCTCCCGCTCGAGGATCACCGTGAGGTTTTCACCGAAGCCGTTCCGTAAGGCGGCCATGACGTGATCGGGGAGCGGAGCGTACAGGTCCTTCTGGGCGTCGGGGACGGCAGGGCACGCCTTCTTCCGGTCCCAGAACCCGTGTTTGAAGTCGAAATGCCCTCGCTGGTGCGGATCAAGTTTCTTCAGCGCGTCGATACGGGCGGCGAGTTCTCTTCGAGGCCCGGCGATCGCGGCCAGAACGCGGTTGGGTACGTAGTTCTCGGCCTCCCTGAAGCGCAGGACGTGTCCCGGCACACCCAGTTCGCCCAACGCCGCTACCGCCTTCTCGTGCTTGGACGCCTCCCCGGGCACCATACGGTCACTGTCGAAGAGGAACGCCACGCGCTTCACGCGGCGGAAGGTCGCCGCCTCGGAGGCGACCACCTTGGGCACCTCGCCGCTGCCACCGCCCTGCACGAACTCCAGCCAGCGGTTCCCGTGCGCCCGGATGACCTGCCCGGCCTCGAAGACATGCGCGAGAGCGAGGACGAACGCGCCGTCGCCCTCCTGGTTCTCCACGACGAGCCGGGCCGGCCTGGTGAGGTCCTCCACGTGGTCGGGCATGCTGTCATAGGTGACGGAAACGACCGGGCGCAGGGTGGCGGGACCGGCACTCCACGCCTGGCTGACGGCGCCCTTCTGAGCCATGAGCGCGTACGCCTGCGCCCTGGTCGGGGCATGCTCCTGGAAATAGGCGCGCACGATCTCGAACTGATCCGGCGTGACCACCCATTCGTGCCGGCTCTCGGCGAACAGCCGTATGAGCGTGACGATCAGTTCGAACCTGTCCTCGGTGAACGCCCCGCCGGCCAGCTCAACTCTCATCGCGCTCGCGGGCGAACTGGGCCTCCGCCAGCTTTTTCGTCTCCTCGAAATCCTCCGAGAAGACGCCGCTCGGCCAGTAGTCGAGGTTGCCGAGCCCATCCACTTCGATGCGGCGCACCCGCGACGAGCCCTCGCCATGGTCCACGAAATAGATCGCCACGTCGCCCGACGATATCCGGCCCTCCGCGATCCGGCGGCGGAGTCTGAGCAACATGGTCTCGCTGTGCGTCTCGACAAGGAAGCGGCTCCTGCCACCGTCCATCCCCGCGATGAACAGGTCCGCGAGAAGGGCATGGAAGGCGGGGTGCAGGTGCAGTTCGGGTTCCTCGATCACGTGCAGGACGCCCGTGTGGGAAGGCTCCTTCCTGTCGTAAGCGAGTTGCACGAGCAAGGGCAGGACCTGCGCGACACCGGTGCCCGAGTCGAGCAGATTCACGGTGAGGTCCGGATTCGACAGCGAGCAGAGGCTGATGGCGTACATCGGCCCCTGCGGCTCCACCTCCAGCCGCCAGCCGGTCAGGTTGTCGCCGAGCAGCCGATTGAGCTCGTCCAGGAGAGCGTGCCCGCCCCGGACGTGGTCGTCCACGAGCATGCCGGCGGCGTTCTCGCCGGCGGCACCCACCTCTTTCTGGCTGCGGGAAGGCAGCCGGACCAGCCTCGAAGGGCGCTGTCGATAAGAGCTGAGATACCGGATGTTCCCCAGATGCTGGGGCAGCAGAGTGAGGGCCGCGCGCAGCCGTTCCGGCAATTCGAGCGTGAGGGGGATGAGGCCGCGGAAGGCCGGCCTCAATTTAACGGACGGGACGTGGCCGTCCACCGTGAGCATGTAGTCATGGCCGCTCTCGTCTCCGACCACCCAATCAAGCTGCGCGTGATGGTGGCCGGTGTTGATCTCGAACTCGCGGACAAACTGGGTGCGCCGTTCGTCGACGTTCTGAATCGTCGCCTTCACCTCGGTCGGGACCGCGTCCTCGTCGTCAGTGACGAACTCCAGGCGAAGCGCCCGGTGGACGTTGCGTCCGTAGACGAGATCCAGGTAGTCCGGCGGGTCGTCGCCCAGGGAGTCGAGGTCGAGCGGCAGGTTCGAGTCGGTGCGGATGCCCGATTCCAGGAGCAGAGGGAGGCGGGTCAGGGCGCTCTTGCCCGAGTTGTTCTTGCCGAGAACGACAGTGATGGGGCGGAGCTCGATCTCCTGCCGTTCCTTGAAGCAGCGGTAGTTCTCCACCGCCATGCGCAGCAGGGCCATGGCGAAACAGTAGCGTGAGCGCATGCGATCACGTCGTTCCGTTCTCGCGGTGCCCGGGAGCAGTCCGCGTTTCCTGGACAAGGCCCAGACCCTGCCCGTGGACGAGGTCTTCCTCGACCTGGAGGACTCCGTCGCGCCGGCGGCCAAGGAGGAGGCGCGGCGCAACGTCGTGGCCGCGCTGCGTGAGGGCGACTGGGCCGGGAAGACGCGCGTGGTGCGGGTCAACGACCTGGCGACGCAGTGGACCTACCGGGACGTGATCGAGGTGGTCGAGGGGGCCGGGGAGTTCCTCGACTGCGTGATGCTGCCCAAGGTGCAGGACCCGACCGAGGTGGTCTGGCTCGACACGCTGCTCACGCAGATCGAGAAGGCCATGGGGTACGAGCCCGGCCGCATCGGCATCGAGGCGCAGATCGAGAACGCCCGCGGCCTGGTCAACGTGGACATGATCGCCGGGTCGTCGCGGCGGCTGGAGACGCTGGTGTTCGGGCCGGCCGACTTCATGGCCTCGATCAACATGCGCACGCTCGTCGTCGGCGAGCAGCCGCCCGGCTACACCGAGGGCGACGCCTACCACTACATCCTCATGCGCCTGCTCATGGCGGCCCGCAGCCACGACCTCCAGGTGATCGACGGGCCCTACCTGCAGATCAGGGACGTCGAGGGGTTCCGGCGGGTGGCGCGCCGCTCGGCGGCGCTCGGCTTCGACGGCAAGTGGGTGCTGCACCCCTCCCAGGTGGACGCGGCCAACGAGGTGTTCTCCCCGGCGCAGGAGGACTACGACCACGCCGAGCTCATCCTGGAGGCGTACGAGTACTACACCACCGTGGAGAAGCGCGGCGCGGTCATGCTGGGCGACGAGATGATCGACGAGGCGTCCAGGAAGATGGCGCTCGTCGTGGCCGCCAAGGGGCGGGCGGCCGGGCTGAGCAGGACCAAGAGCTTCACACCTTGACGCCCACGGCGGTGAAGAACCAGAACGCCGAGGTCAGCCACAGCCCGACCAGCGCGGTGAACGCGAGCCCGCCGAGCACCGGCAGCGTCCAGCCCGGCGTGTCCCGTTTGGGCAGGGCCAGCATCTTCGCGGTGAACACGCCGTAGAAGAAGCACCCAAGCAGGGAGTGCGCGAGCACGCGGGGCACGTCGTACTGGAGGCCGAGGGCGTACAGGCAGTGGAAGGCGACCGGGATCGTGAGCAGGAACGCCAGCCGCCCCGACCAGCGGTGCACGGCGGGCGGGATCGCGATCCCGAGCTTGCCCCACATCGACAGCGCCGAGACCACCTGCACGACCGCCAGCACCAGCGCGCCCGTGGTCAGCCAGGCCTTCATCGGCAGCGCGGCGGAGAAGCCGGCGACGCCCACGGCGTGGCCGGTGGGGGTGTGGGCGCGGCCGTACACGCCGAGCGCGAGCACCACGAGGCCGCCGAGCAGCAGCGGCACCAGCAACGGGGTCAGGCCGCGCGCGGGCGGCCGGTGGATGGCGGTCATGACATCTCCTGGATGAAACCGTCGACGTCCTTCGGGTAGATCGTGGTGCCGTCCACCGTCAGCGGGGCGGTCGGCTCGTCGGCGTTCAGCTTGGGCACCGGCACGGGGTTGTCGCCCTCGACGGCGGCGCCGACCGAGGTGTAGCTGCCGTCCGGGTTCTTCAGCCGGATCCAGCCGGCGCGGTACTGGGCGCCGCGCACCAGCGCGGTGGCCCGGTACAGGCCGGACGGCTTGCGCACGGCGGCGGCGACGAAGCTCCACTTGCGGCCGCCGAGCGCGAGCTGCCCGGTGGCCTTGCCGCCGCCGAGCGCGGCGGTGACCTTGCCGTTCCTGACGCCCGTCAGGCTGACCGAGTCGCCCGACTGGCTGCCCTTGAACCACGCCTCGGCCCGGCCGTCGCAGAAGTAGCCGACGGCCTTGCCGCTCCTGATCGAGATGGCGATGAGGCCGCCGTTGCCCTTGACGTAGCCGCCGTAGTCGGCCTTGCCGATCTTGTCGTCCGCCTCGGTCCGCTCGGGGGAGGCGGTGTTCCGCTCCGCGGGTTCGGTGCTCTCCGCGGGCGGGGTGCTCTCTTCCGGGGCGGCGGGCGCCTCGGTGACGGTGCCGCCGCCGGCCGCGGTGTTCGCCGCCGGTGTCACGTTGACGCTGGCGACACCGAGCCCCGCGGCGAGCACGGCTCCCGCCGCGAGGGTGATGACAGGTCCCAGCCTTGACATGGACTGCTCCCAGGGTCGAAGTGCCTACGACTGAGAGCATCCGCCTAAAACAGCGATCCGTCTGTGAACTATTGCGCATCAGGTGGACAGAATGGAGGGATGCAGGACAACCCTGGGCCGTACGGGGGCCCGTACCCGCCGCAGCCACAATATCCGTACCCGCCCGTGCCGCCGCAGCGGTCCTGGTTCCTGCCGACGCCCGGGGGCGCCCGCTTCGACCATCTCGCGAGGAACGAGGCCACCCGGCCCTGGCGCTCGATCACCGGCACGCTGCTGATCGCGGTGGGGTTCTTCGTCATCGGCTTCGTGGTGGTCGCCGGGTGCGTGCTGGTCGCGGCCCTGCTCGGCCTGCCCTCGCCGGTGGACCCGGCCACCGGGCTGCCGGAGGGCACGCCGTTCGGGCTCGGCATGACGCTGATGTCCATCGCGCCGGTGCTGCTGCTGGTGATCGGCACGGCGGCGCTGGTGCAGCGGCGCCGGCCGGGCACGCTGTCGTCCGTCGCGGGGCGGCTGCGCTGGGCCTGGATGGCCCGGTGCGCGGCGCTCGCGGTGGTGGCGCTGCTGCTGGGTCAGGCCGCGCAGTGGCTGGCGCTGACCCTGACCGGGGCCGACGCCGACATGGTGGACTGGGTCGGCTGGGGTGCCTTCCTGCCGGTGTTCGTGGTGATCCTGCTGCTGGTGCCGTTCCAGGCCGCGGCCGAGGAGTACGTCTTCCGCGGCTGGTTCCTCCAGGCGGTCGGGGCGCACGTGCGCAACCCGGTGTGGGGCATCGTGATCGGGTCCGCGCTGTTCGCCTCGCTGCACGGCTACTCGTGGCTGGGGCTGGCCGACGTGTTCGCCTTCGGCGCGGTGATGGGCTGGCTGTCGGTGCGCACCGGCGGGCTGGAGGCGGCGATCGCGCTGCACGTGCTGAACAACGTGCTGGCGTTCGGGCTGAGCGCGGCGGCGGGCGACCTTCAGGAGTCGCTGAACCAGAGCGAGGTGGCGGTGCCCTGGCAGTCGCTGACGGGGACGGCGGTGCAATTCCTGGTGTACGGATTCGGCGTTTTGTATCTGGCCAAAAAGCGGTCAATAGCCACTATTTCTGGATAAATCAGGCCAGAGGTTCGGGGAATCTCGCTAGAGAGGTCTCGCCATCCGCGCTCATTCGTGCTGCTCTGGTTCCTGTGGGACGGCGAGGGTCTCCCGGAGGTGATCGTTTCGGTCCGGCGGGGTAAGGGTTGGCGCGTGTGATACTTCGTCGGGTGAGAACAGAGAAGCTCGAAATAAGCGCATAAGGACGGACATCCTTCCTGGAACGGTCCCGTACGGTGACCGTTCCCGTACGACTAGTTCGACTAGGAGGTACGGCGCGTGGCCTCCGGCCCCAGCGAACCGCCACGGCGACCGCCCGGTGACGACGACCCCCGGCCCGAGGGGGCGTCCGACCCGCACTCTTCTCCAGAGCCGAGGATCAGCCACTCCCCGCCCGGCCCCACCGACGACCGGGCCAGGGGCTTACCCCTGACGTCACCATGGGGGATGCCGCCCTTCGCGGCGCCCGTCCCCGGCGACGAGCCGCCGGAGCCGCCCAAGGGGCGCCGGCCCTACAGCTCGCCGACCGCCGAGCCCGAGGCCGAGCCGCGCCGCCGGCCGCGCAGGATCGTCAACCGGCCCGACAAGCTCGTGGCCAGCGGCCCGCCGAGGACGCCGCCCGAGACCCACCGGCCCGCGCAGGAGACGCGCCGGCCGGAGGAGCCGGTTCCGCCGGACCAGGAGCCCGTGCGGCAGGACCAGGGCGGGGCCCGCGCCGAGGAGGCCGGGCAGGAGGCCGAGGAGGTCACCCGCCGGGACGCGTCCACCGTCCCGTACCGGCTGGTGGTCCCGGCCGACGGCACCGCCGCCCCCGAGGACCCCGCCGGCAGGGCGACCCGGGACGGCGAGGACGGGCAGCGCCGCGAGGACAGGCCGCGTCACGAGGACAGGCCGCGTCACGAGGACGGGCAGGGCGGCGAGGGCGGGCAGCGCCGCGAGGACGGGCAGGGCGGCGATGGCGAGCCCGAGGTGCGGCGCGTCGGCCGGCCCCCCGCCGGCCGCCCCACCCGCCCCGACCTGCTGGTCGCCAGCGGCCCGGCCCGCCCCCAGGGTTCGAGCGGCCGCCACCACCGCGGCCCGGCCCCGGCCGCCGTCCGCAGGTCCAGCCCGGTCCGCCGGGGCAGCCGCGCCACGCCGGTCGTCCTCACCGTCGCCGCCGCCCTGCTGGTGGCCACCGGGGTGCTCGTCTGGCAGTGGGCCGGCGAGGAGCCGCAGGGCCTGCGCCTGGAGGCGGGCACCGGCCGCTCCGGCGACGAGCTGTTCACCGTCCCCGCCGCCGGCGACGGTGTCAACCAGAAGCTCAACGACATGGCCTCGGTCGGCCGCGCGGTCGTCGCCGTCGGCAGCGACATCACCGACCCGACGCCGCGCCCGCTGTTCCTGTTCTCCCCCGACGGCGGCAAGACGTGGCAGCTCGGCCAGGTCAACGGCGCCTCCACGCCCACGGTGCAGCGCGTGGTGGGCGGCGGCGGGCGCTGGCTGGCCAGCGGCGACGACCTCCGCACCGGCGCGCGCGGCCTGTGGACCAGCACCGACGGCTTCAGCTGGGACGCCGTCCCCGCCACCGCCCTGACCGCGTTTCGGGTCGGCGACCAGATCGCCGACATCGCGCGCACCGCGTCGGGCTTCGTCGCGGTCGGCACCACCACCGGGGACGACGGCGCTCCCGGCCCCGCGGCGTGGCACTCGGCCGACGGCCGCGCCTGGGACCGGGTCGGGACGACGGGCCTGCAGATCCGGGAGATCAAGGCCGTGGTCGCCAAGGGCGACACCGTCGTGGCCATCGGGCAACCCGCGGAGGGCGAGGGTTCGCGGGTTGTCCGGTCGGCCGACGGCGGGCGCACCTGGCAGGTCACGGACTTCCTGCTCCCGGAGGCCATGCCCCGCGCGGGGACGCTGGGCGTGCTGCCCAAGCGGTTCGTGCTGGTGCCGACGCGCCAGCGCACGATCGAGGGCGACGTCCGCGTCTACTGCTCCGCGAGCGGCGACGACTGGTCGCAGTGCGGCTCGATCAGCGGCCTCAGCGGCGAGAGCGTCGGCGTGGAGTCGCTGGTCTCCTACCGGACGGGCGTGGCGGCGGTCGCGCAGGCCGGGCTCGGTCGCTACGCCGTGCTGACCACGTCCGACGGCAAGGAGTGGGCCAAGCGGGCCGACCTCGGCAACCTGCCGAACGCCACCCTGCGCGGCTTCACCATCTCCGACGGTGGCACCCTGTTCGCCGGCGGCGACCAGGCGGCCTCCGACGTGGACAACGAGATCGTGCTGATGTCCGCGCCGGCCCGCGGGCAGGCCGCCCGCGTGCCGCTCGGCGGCGTCGAGGGCCTGACCCGCATCGCCCGCGAGACCAGCGCCCTGACCAGCTTCGGCGGCCGGTACGTGGCCGTCGGCTCGGCCTCGGGCGACGCCGGCCTGTGGACGATCAAGGACTGGGCGAGCTGGAAGTCCATGAGCCTCGGCGGCCCCGGCCGTCAGCGCCTCGACGACGTGGCCCACGGCGCGCGCGGCTGGCTCGCGGTCGGCGGCACGGAGACCAACGTCGGCGTCACCGACCCCCTGCTCGTGACCTCCTCCGACGGCGAGAGCTGGCGGCGGGTCAACGCGACCGGCGACCTGTCCCGCCGCCCCGACCACCCGGCGCTGGAGACGCAGGTGGTCGCCGCCGGCAAGAAGGGCTACGTGCTGGCCGGGCAGGACACCGACCAGGCGGGCGGCGGCGGCGCGGCCGTGTGGTTCACCGCCGACCTGCGCAAGTTCACCCGCTCGAAGAAGCTGCCGCAGGGCGGCTCCGGCGTGCGGGTGCACGACGTGGCGGCGACGGCGGACGGGTTCGTGGCGGTGGGCGGCGCCGGGCCGGCCGACCGGGAGAACAGCGTCGTCTGGTACTCCGAGGACGGGCTCAACTGGAGCTCCCGCCCCCGCGTGACCCCGCCGGGCGCCACGTCGGCCGGGCTCCGCCGGATCACCGTCTACCAGGACAAGCTGGTGGCGATGGGCACGGCGCAGGTCGGCGGCTCCCGCCGCGCCTTCGCCGCCGTCTCCGCCGACGACGGCGAGAGCTGGGAGACGTCCTGGCTGCCCGCCGACCAGGCGGCGGCGGTGTACGACCTGGCGGCCGCCGCCGAGGGCCTGGTGGCGGTCGGCTGGCACGGCGTGCCGGGCGAGGGCGACAGCGCGGCCTGGACCTCGCAGGACGGCCTCACCTGGAACCGCATGTCGCTCACCAAGGACCGGCTGGCCGGCCCGGGGGCGCAGTGGCTCACCGCCGTGGCGGTGTCGGGGTCGGAGGTGGTGGCGCTCGGCCGGTCCACCACGTACGACGCCGACCACCTCATCCTGTGGACCTCCAGCCTCACCTCAAGCCGGTAGCACCCCCCAGCCGGTGAGGGCGTCGAGCAGGCCCTCGGTGAGCGGCAGCCGGGCGAGGTCGCCGGGCGCGCACCAGCGCAGCTCGGCGGCGTCGTCACCGGCCGCCGCCGTGCCGCCGGTCACGGTGGCGAGGTAGTCGCGGATCACGTACGTGACGCCGCCCGGCCCCGGCCGCTCGACCAGGCCGGCCAGCGCGCCCACCTCGACGCGCAGGCCGGTCTCCTCCAGGACCTCGCGCCGCAGGCCCGCCTCGTCGCTCTCGCCGGCCTCCAGGCGGCCTCCGGGGACCGACCACAGGCCCATGCCGGGCGGGTGCCCCCGCTTCACGAGCAGGAGCCGCCCGGCGGCGTCCATGATGATCGCGCCGACACAATTTACCCGCACCTGACCAAGATTACGACGGGATAACGGTGAGCGGTCTTGACGGGGCAGCACCCGAGAAAGCACCGTGGGTAGGTGTGAGAGCGTCTCCAACCTGCCCACGGTGTTTTGGTCCGCTTCACGGCCCGAGCGCCTGGTCCAGCGCGTACCGATGCGGCACGCACGGCGACGTTCTGCCGTACCAGCCGCCGCGGCCGCCGACCGGCGAGGCCCTGGAGGCGATGCGCAAGAGCTCGGTGGTGCCCGTCTGGCTGCCGTGGCCGCTGCCCGCGGGCTGGCTGGTCACCGGCTTCGCCGAGGTGGGCGACCAGCGCAGCGGCGCCCGCGCCAGCGTGGTCGCGCTCACCGGGCCGTCGCTGATGGAGGGGCCGGCCGACCTGCTGATCATCGCCGAGGAGCCGGGCATCGGGCTCGGCGCCGCCTTCTCCGGCCTGGACGGCCCCGACCCCGGCAACGGGTTCGACGCGGGCCCGCCGAACGCCAAGATCGAGGTGGCCGGGCACCCCGCCCCGCTGTGGTGCGTGAACGGCGAGAGCGACCGGGCGGTCTACGCGGGCGAGGCGATGGGCAACTGGCTGTGGACGATCTGCTGGCCGGCCGACGCCGGCTGCATGATCGCGCTGGCCGAGCTGTCGCTGATCGACGCCCGCGACCACGAGCTCGACGTGCCCTTCGGCGCGTTCTCGCCGCGCCTAGAGGACTAGGACACGCGAAGGCGATTCGCGCTGTCAGGCAGACGGGCTAGAGTTCGGAGGCGTGACAGCGCGTATCGAGCGAGTGGTGACCGAGGGCGTCGTCGACCTCGACGGCACCGAGCACAAGGTCGAGAACAACACCTGGGTCATAGGCGACGACGACGAGGTGATCGTCATCGACCCGTCCCGTGACGCCGAGAAGATCATGGAGCAGGTGGGCGAGCGCGAGGTGCTGGCCGTCATCTGCACGGCGGGCCTGCCCGACCACGTCTCCGCGGCCATCGAGGTGGCCAGCAGGGACGAGGCCGTCGTGGCCCTGCACCCCAAGGACAAGCCCCTGTGGCGGGAGACCTGGTCCGAGACCTGGCCCGACATCGACATGGAGGACGACGGCGTCTTCGAGGTGGCCGACGTCCAGCTCGACGTCATGGAGACGCCGGGCGTCACCCCGGGCGGCGTGTCGCTCTACTGCGAGGCGCTCGGGGCCGTGTTCACCGGCAAGGCCCTGCAGGCCGACGGGCCCGGCAAGCTGGGCGGCGAATACCCGGCGCTCGCCGACCAGCTCACCTCGATCGGCGGGCGGCTGTTCACGCTGCCGCCCGAGACGCGGGTGCTGGCCGCCCACGGCGACGAGGTCACGGTCGGCGACCTCGAGCCGCACTTCGACGACTGGGTGTCGGGCTCGCTGACCCGCACCGAGACCGAGGGCGGCGAGGACGACGGCCCGCTCACCGACGGCACCAGGATCTCCGGGATCAAGCTCGGCTCGGGCGACGAGTAGGTGACCGGGCCCGTCGCAGTGCCAGGCGCCGCACAGGAAGGCGCCACGCCGGACGCCGTCGTGCAGGGAGGCGCCGCGGAGGGAGGCGGGGCCGGATGAGCGCGGTGCAGGGCCAGCTCCCGCTGGAGGACATGCCGCGGCGGCTCTACTCGTGCACGCCGTCGCGGTTGAACGCCTGGCTCGACTGCCGGCGCCGCTACCGGTTCAGCTACCTCGACCGGCCCCAGCCGTCCAAAGGGCCCGCCTGGGCGCACAACAGCGTCGGGGCGAGCGTCCACAACGCGCTGGCGGGGTGGTGGCGGGAGCCGTACGAGCGGCGCACCCCGCTCACGGCGGCCGTCCTGCTCACCAACGGGTGGATCACCGAGGGCTTCAAGGACGCCGAGCAGTCGGCCCGCTGGCTGGCGCGCGCCCGCGACCTGGTCTCCGGGTACGTCACGACGTTAGACCCGGCCGACGAGCCGGTCGGCGTCGAGCGCACGGTCGCCACCCGCACCAAGGTCATCGCCGTGTCGGGCCGCATCGACCGGCTCGACCGCCGCGGTGACGAGCTGGTCGTGGTCGACTACAAGACCGGCCGCCGGCCGCTCACCCAGGACGACGCGCGGGGCTCGCTCGCCCTGGCCGTCTACGCGGTGGCCGCCGCCGGCATGCTGCGCACCCCGTGCCACGCGGTCGAGCTGCACCACCTGCCCACCGGCGAGATCGTCCAGTGGCGGCACACCGACGAGTCGCTGGCGCGGCACCTGCGGCGCGCCGAGGAGATGGCGAGCGAGGCCGCCGAGGCCGACGACCGCTACCGCGCCGCCGTCGCCGCCTCCGGCCCCAAGGACGCTCGCGGCGCGGGGCGTGCCGCGAGGGGCCAGGGGCCGCGGCCGACCGTCGGCCCGGCGGCGGTGCCGCCCGAGATCGACGCCCTGTTCCCGCCCAACCCTGGGCCGATCTGCTCGTGGTGCGACTTCCGCCGCCACTGCCCCGAGGGCCAGGCCGCCGCCCCCGACCGCAACCCCTGGGACGGCCTCGCCGAGTAACCCCCACCGCCCCCACCCGCACCCCGGAACGCCCCGGCCCCCGCCCCCAGGGGGCTTCTGCCCGTCTCCAGGGGGCCTCCGCCCGTGCCCAGGGGGCCTCCGCCCGTACCCCCGGGCGGCTTCCGCCCGTCTCCAGGGCGGCTTCCGCCCGTGCCTCCAAGAGGACCTCGGCCCGCGTCTCCGAGCGGCCTCGGCCGTTTCCTCGTCGGCTGTGCCGGTTATGCACGGGGTGTGGCACGCGTGGGGTGGTTACCGGCGACGGTCGCGCTGGGCTCGATGTTCAACCCGCTCAACTCCTCGATGATCGCCGTCGCGCTGGCCGACGTCGAGGCCGAGTTTCACGTCGGGGTCGCGGCCGTCACGTGGCTGGCGGCCGGGTTCTACCTGACGGGCATCCTCGCCCCGCCGGTCATGGGCACGCTGGCCGACCGGCTGGGGCCGCGGCTGGTGTTCTGCGCCGGGCTGGTCACGATGGCGGTGACGGGGGTGCTGGCCGCGCTGGCGCCCTCGTTCCCGGCGCTGGTGGCGGTGCGGCTGCTGCAGGCGTTCGGGAGCTGCGCGACCATGCCCGCGGGGATGGCGATCGTGCAGGCCGCGATGCCCGGCGGCGACGGCCGGCCGCCGCCGCGGGTGATCGCGACGATCTCCATGGTCCTGACGGCCAGCGCCGCCGCCGGCCCGGTGCTGAGCGGCTTCCTCATCTCGTGCTGGGGCTGGCGGGCGATCTTCCTGGTCAACGTGCCGCTCGCGGCGCTCGCGCTGGCCGCCGCGCTGCGGTTCCTGCCGCGGGTGCGCGCCGGGGACGGCCGGCGTCCGCTGCTGCCGCATCCGGACCCGCGGCTGCTGGCCACGTGCGCGCAGTTCGCGCTCGTCAACGTGGTCTTCTACGTGGCGTTCATCGCGGTGCCGCTGTGGGCGCAGCGCGCGGAGGGCGTGCCCCCGCACGTCGCCGGGCTGCTGGTGCTGCCCATGGCGGCGCTGGGGATCGTCATGACGCCCGTGGCGGTGGCGCTGGCGGCGCACGCGGGGATGCGGGCGCCGCTGGTGCTGAGCGCGGTGCTGCTGCTCGCCGGCTCGGGCGTGATGCTGGCGGTGACGGGGATCGGGCTGGTGCTGGTGGCGGCGTCGCTGCTGGGGGTGGCCTCGGCGTTCGCGCAGTTCGGGCTGAACTCGCTGGTGTTCGTGCACGCGAGGGGCGGCGACACCGGGGTCGCGGTAGGGCTGTTCCAGGCGTCCAGGTACGTCGGGGCGGCGACGGCGTCGTCCCTGCTCGGCGTGCTGTTCGAACGGGCCGGGCTGGGCGGCGGGGCGTGGCTGATGACCGCCGTGTCGGCCGTCGTGGTGGCCGGCGGGGCGTTCCTGCCGGTCAGGCGGCGGGCCAGCGCCGGGGGTCAGTCAGGCCCTTGAGCCCTTTGGTGACGTCGTAGCCGGCCGCGCCCAGCCGTTCCCTGCTGGCCTGGAGCATGGCGCGGGTGGCCGGCTGGAACGCGCGGTCGTGGACGGGCTCGGGAAGGGAGTTCAGCGCCAGCCGGAACGCCTTCAGCGCCGCCGTCACCGCCGCCTGGGGCACCTCGGGCAGCACGCCGTACATGCGCCTGGCCCAGTCCGGCAGCGTGTAGTAGCACAGCGCGCCGAACGGGAAGTAGAGCGGCTTGCCCGCCGTCAGCAGGCGGAGCTCCCGCGGCAGCCGCGGCCACAGCAGGAACCGCACGGCGGCCGCCGCCTCCGGGGTGACCCGCAGCGCGGGGCGCGCCCGCTTGAGGTAGGCCTCCATCTCGGCGCAGGTGCCGGGCACGTCGTCGGGGTGCAGCCCGACGCGGGCGGCGCTGCGGCGCTGCTCGGCGAGGTAGCGGTCGGCCTGGCGCTCGCTCAGCCCGAGCCCGCCGCGCCTGGCCACCTCCAGGTACGACGACACCTCCGCGCAGTGCACCCACAGCAGCAGTTCGGGGTCGTCCACCCGGTGCGTGCGGCCGGTGTCGGGGTCGCGGACGCGCAGCGCCCTGTGGATGGCCCGCACCCGCCGCCCGATCTCGGCGGCCTCCTCCGGGCTGCCGAATGTCACCCGGCCCACGAAGTCGGCGGTGCGCCGGAGGCGTCCGAACGGGTCCTGCTGGAAGGAGGAGTTCTGCCAGACGCCGCGCATGGCCACGGGGTGGAGCGCCTGGAGCATCAGCCCGCGCACGCCGCCCACCCACATCGACCGGTCGAGGTGCACCCGCCAGGTCGCGCTCTGCGGCGGCTGGACGACGAGGTCTTCGATGCGCTTCATGGTAAGCGCATGATTACATGCTATTGGAGTGGATGTCCAAATAGTGCTTCTCGGCCGCGTTCCAGAACCTCACCAGCGCCGCCGCCGTCGTCTCCGGCGCCTCCACGGCGGGGGAGTGCACCGCGCCCGGCACGACCACGCACTCCGCGCCCAGCCTGGCGGCCATCTCCGACTGCGTCTCCGGCGGCCAGCCGTCGTCGTCCTCGCCGTACAGGACGAGCGTGGGCACCTCGATCTGGCGCAGCTCGTCGGTGCGGTCGCGCATGGTCAGCACCTGCTCGGCCATCCGCGACAGGCCGGTCGGCGAGTTGGCCAGCAGGCGCCTGCGCAGGAAGGCGACGATCTCGTCGGGGACGTCGGCCGCCAGCGCGTCCGGCTCGAACCTGTGGTGCCACACGTGCTCCAGCCCGAGCGCGGGCACCTCCTCCATGATCTTGTGGCCGTGCCGCGCCCGCCGGCCCTCGATGGCCGCGGGGCCCGAGCCCATGAGCGTGAACGAGGCGAACTTCGTGCGCCCGTCGATGACCGCCTCGCGCGCCACCAGGCCGCCGAAGGAGTGGCCCACCAGGTGCACCGGGTCGCCCTCGCCGAGCACCTGGGCGAGCGCGTCGAGGTCGGCGCCGAGGGCCGCGCACGTGTACGCCGCCGGGTCGTCGGGGCCCGGCGTCTCGTACTGGCCGCGCAGATCGACCGCCACCACCCGGCGGCCGGACTGGGCGAGCGTCATCAGGACCGCGATGAAGTCCTCCTTGCTGCCGGTCAGGCCGGGGGCGAGGAGCGCGGGCCAGCGCTCAACCACACCACTGACGGGAAGCGCCTCCAGGGCCGCGAACGTGCCCTGTGACGTCTCGATCTTCTGTGGTGTGACGCCAGGAGGCAGGTCGAGGAATCGCGGCGTACTCACGTGGGGCAACAATACCCAGAGGTCAGGGCCTCGACACCGGCATGGCCATGACGCTGGTGCGAGTTCGGAGGAGATGTGACGAATGCCTGGCCCCGCGATCCAACCGCCGCGTCGTGGGACGACGTCTTGGCAGCCTTCGGCTCCGGGGGCGCCGTACGCGGCTCCAGTGGCGCGTGGAGGGGCCTGGAGCGGCCCCGGGGGTCTTGGGGCGGGCCGGTCGGCTGGTGCGCTGTGGGGCCGCGTGAGGGGCCTGCGGGGCTGCCGCGGGGGCGCGGCTTCGCGGCCGTCGTGCGCCGCCCCCCGCCTGATCCTCCTCGGGAACGCGGCAGGCGCGCACCCGTACGGGATGCGCGCCTGCACGGTCGCGCGGTCGTCAGCCGGCGCGGCGGCGGTTGCCGCCGCCGCCCCGGGCCTGACGGCGCTGCTGCTTGCGCTCGCTGGCGGCGGACGGCGCGATGTCGTCGTCGTCCGTGGCCAGGTCCGGCGACTGGAAGATCACCGTGAACGGGCTCGGCGGGATGATCCGCTCGGGCTCCCTCCTCACCGGGGCGGGAGGCGGCGGGGCGAGGAAGCTCGGCTCCGGCTCAGCCTGAGGCTGGACCTGGGGCTGAACCACCGGCTCCCGCCGGTCGGGCACGGCCGGGGCCGGCGCCTGCTCGGCGACGGGCATGGCGGGCGCGGCGGACGCCGGCTCGGCCGCCTTGACGGCGCTGCGGCGGGACCGGGTGGCCCGCGCCGCCGGCGCCGCTTCCTCAGCGGCCACCGGAGCCGGGGCCTGAGCCACCGGGGCCTGAGCCACCGGGGCCTGAGCCACCGGGGCCTGAGCCACCGGAGCCTGGGCCACCGGGGCCTCGGCCGCCGGGGCCTCGGCCGCCGGGGCCTCGGCCGCCGGAGCCTGGGCCACGGGGGTCTCCTGGGCGTCCGGGGAATCCGGAGCGCCCGCGAGCGCCTGCTCGATCGCCGACGTCGCCGCGCCCCTCCGCGTACGGGTCCGCCTCGGCTCCGTGGCCGCGGCCTTCACCTCGTCGGGAGAGAAGATCGCGGGAGTCTCCTCCGCCTTGGCATCCACGAGCTCGACCTCCGAGGTCTCGACGGGTGCGGTCTCCTCCAGCTCCTTGCCGCCACGGAGGCGGCGGCGCTGGCGCGGCGTACGGGCAGGGCGCTGCTCGCGCTCACGGTCGCGCTCGCGCTCGCGGTCGTCGCGGCGCCGGCCGCCACGCCCGCGGACCCTGCCGGTCTCGCCGAGGTCCTCGATCCGCTCGGCCGACAGCCCGGCGCGCGAGCGGCTCGCGTGCGGCAGGACGCCCTTGGTGCCCTCGGGGATGTCGAGCTCGGCGTACACGTGGGGTGAGGTGGAGTAGGTCTCCTCGGGCTCGGCGAAGGCCAGCCCGAGCATGTTGTTGATCATCTTCCAGCGGGTCAGCTCCTCCCACTCCACGAAGGTGACCGCGATGCCCGTGCGCCCGGCCCGGCCGGTGCGGCCGATGCGGTGCACGTACGTCTTGTCGTCCGTGGGGCAGTCGTAGTTGACCACGTGGGTGACGTCGTCGATGTCGATGCCGCGGGCCGCCACGTCGGTGGCCACGAGCACGTCGATCTTGCCGTTGCGGAACGCCCGGAGCGCCTGCTCGCGCTGGCCCTGGCCGAGGTCGCCGTGCACGGCCGCGACGGCGAAGCCGCGGGTGTCGAGCTGCTCGGCGACCATGTCGCAGGCCCGCTTGGTCTCGCAGAAGACCATCGTGAGCCCGCGGCCACGGGCCTGGAGCAGCCGCGCCACGATCTCGATCTTGTCCATGCGGTGCGCGCGCCACACGAGCTGGCGCACCTGCGGCGTGGCCTCGCCCTCGCCGCTCTCGTGCTCGGCGCGGATGTGCGTCGGGCGGTTGAGGTACTTGCGCGACAGCGCGACGATCTCGCCCGGCATCGTCGCCGAGAACAACATCGTCTGCCGCTCCGCGGGCACCAGGCTGAAGATGCGCTCGACGTCGGGCAGGAAGCCCAGGTCGAGCATGCGGTCGGCCTCGTCGAGGACGAGCGAGGTGACCTGGCTCAGGTCGAGGTGCTTCTGCTTGACCAGGTCGAGCAGCCTGCCGGGGGTGCCGACGACGACGTCGACGCCCGCCTTCAGGGCCTCCACCTGGGGCTCGTACGCCCGGCCGCCGTAGACGGTCAGCACGCGCGAGCCGAGCTTGCCCGCGGCCGTCACGAGGTCCTCGCTGACCTGGACGGCCAGCTCGCGGGTCGGTACGACGACCAGCCCGCGGGGCTTCTTGCGGTTCTTGCGCGGCTTGCCGATGCTCTGCAGCATCGCGATGCCGAACGCGTAGGTCTTGCCCGTGCCGGTGCGTGCCTGACCGATAAGGTCCTGGCCGCCCAGTGCGAGCGGGAGCGCCATCTCCTGGATCGGGAACGGCGACACGATGCCCTCGGTCTCGAGGGCGTCGGCGATTTCTGGTGTGACTCCGAGGTCTCGGAAAGTCGTCAGCGTGGCCTGCCTCAGTCTCAAATGAAGGCGGGCCTGCCGGGACCGACGGGTGATAGACACCCCGTGTCTTGGGTCCTCGCGGTAGAGCCAGCCCTCTCGCGTCATCAGCGACCGCCGCCTCCTGGGAGCGGAGGTATCCGGGAGAAACCCCCGAATTTACACAGTGCGGTCGCACTTTCACAGAGCAGTGTACTCGATACCACAACGCTGGCCGAGCTCGCGGATGTTCCCGAAGAATCTCCGAAGTACGCTGCCTCCATGAAGCAGTCTCCAGGAGTCGTCGATCTGCTCGGTGTTCTGGCGTACGCGGAGCTCAGCGCCTTCGCCAGGATGACCGAGGACGCGGCCACGCTGGCGCCCTCGCTGGCCGACCGCGCGGCCCTGAGCGAGCTGGCCGTCACCGAGTACGCCCACTTCCGCCTGCTGCGCGACCGGATCGCCGAGCTGGGCGCCGACCCGGAGGCGGCGATGGCGCCGTTCACCGCCGCGCTCGACGCCTGGCACGCCCAGGCCAGGCCGGCCGACTGGCTGCAGGCGCTGGTCAAGACGTACGTGGGCGACGGCATCGCCAACGACTTTTACCGGGAGGCGGCCCGCCACCTCGACCCGTCGGTGGCCAAGCTGGTGGACGAGGTGCTGGTGGACGAGGTGCGCTCGCAGTTCGCGGTCGATCGGGTGCGGGCGGGCGTCGAGGCCGACCCGACGGCGGCGGCGCGGCTGGCGCTGTGGGCGCGGCGGCTCGTGGGCGAGGCGCTCAGCCAGGCCCAGCAGGTGGCGACGGCGCGGCCGGAGCTGGCGTTGTCGCTGGTGGAGGCGGGGGGCGGGCAGGCCGACATCTCCCGCCTCTTCGCCACCCTGACCGAGGAGCACAACAAGCGGATGGCCGCCCTCGGCATCTGAGTGGCCCGGTTCGGGCGGCGCGGGGCCGCGGAACGGTTGTACCGTGCCAGCATGAGGGCCTCGCGCCGTTACGGCGGTTCCTTGACCAGATGCGGGCCGAATCGCTGGACCTCACGCGCCGTGCTGCGGCGGGAAAGCACCCGCTGCCCGGCCACCGTCCAGCCCCGGCACCCCACCCCGTCCCGCCACCGCCCACCTCCGGGCTGCCGCCTCCTCACACCCCGCTGACCGGCAGGGGCCGGGGGCCGGCGGGGCCGGCAGGGATCAGCAGGGTCAGGCCGCGAAGGGGTACGGCGGGGAGCCGTACCCCTGACGTGCCGGGCTAGAGGGTGCCGCCGAAGCCGACCGGCCGTGCCTCGTCCTCGCCGATCTCGATGAACCCGAGCGCGGCCACCGGCACCACCACGCGCCGGCCCTTCACGTCGGTGATCGCGAAGACGCCGCGGTCGACGGACATCGCGTTCCTGATCTCCTCCTCGACCTGCTCGGCGGACAGGTCGGTCTCGACAACGAGTTCGCGGTGTACGGACCGTACGCCGATCTTGACTTCCATCGTGGCTCCTTAGTCGACGGGCGGGCGGGCTCACTCCATCGTGGCCGTTGACGCCCGCCGGGCACGCGAATGATCGCGCGCAGCGAACGGGTTAAGCCGTACGCGGAAAACCGCTGATGCCGCGCCAGGCGAGCCGCGCCATCATCTGCTCGGCCGCGTCCTTGGGGATCGAGCCGTGCGTGGTCACCCAGTAGCGGGCGCTCACCTCGGCCATGCCGACCAGGCCGACGCCCAGCAGATGGGCCTCGTCGCTGGTGCAGCCGGTGTCCTCCTGGATGAGGGCGCTGACCATCTCCGCGCACTCGCGCAGGGACCGCTCCACGCGCTGCCGCACGGGGGCGACGTTGCGCAGGTCGGACTCGAAGACGAGGCGGAAGGCCTCGCCCTGGGTGGAGACGAAGTCGAAGAAGGCCTGGAAGGTGGCCTGGACGCGCAGCTTGTTCTCGTGCGTGGAGGCCAGCGCCTCCCTGCACCGGTTGACCATGTCGTCGACGTGCAGGTCGAGCAGCGCGAGGTAGAGCTCCAGCTTGCCCGGGAAGTGCTGGTAGAGCACGGGCTTGCTGACCCCCGCCCGGTCGGCGATCTCGTCCATGGCGGCCGCGTGGTAGCCGTTCTCCACGAACACTTCCTGCGCGGCGCTCAGGAGCTGCCGGCGGCGGGCGAGTCGGGGCAGCCGGGTGCCCCGGGGCTTGGCGTCCGGGGTTGCGGTCACGCGGGTCTCCATCGGTCTCTCGGCGGGCGGTCTCTCGGCGGGCGGTCTCTCTGCGGGCGGTCTCTCTGCGGGTCGTGCGGACATCCTACGGGCCGGTAGGGGGAGGCGTCCTACGCCCGAGCAGGCATCACGCGGGCGTCCGTCGTCGCCGGCCGGCCCTCGTGGAGGGCTCTCCCCGAGGGGCGGCGGGTCGCCGTCACCGGTACTCGTCGTCGTCGAGGTCCACGACGCGGTCCTGCTCGGCCGCGTCGGCGGGGTCGACGTCCAGCGGCAGCTCGCGGCGCGGGACGCTCGCGCCGTGCCGCACCTCGCGGTGCTGCTCGGCGGCGTCGGCCTCGGGCGCCTCGATCGACAGCTCGGTCGCCGCCGCCTCCTCCTCGTAAGGGCCCTCGTCCTCGCGAACGTCCATCTCTGACATTTTTTGGTCCCCCTCTGGGTGTCGACGGATCCAGACTACGCCCGGCCGAAAAGGTCGCCGCGTTTCTCCACTCGCGCGAGCACGTCCGGCGCGGTGAACACGAGGTCCTCCGGACGTTCGCAGGCTTCCACCTCTTTCCAGGTGAGCGGCGTCGACACCGTCGGCCGCTCGCGGGCCCGCAGGGAGTAGGGGGCCACGGTGGTCTTGGCCGGGTTGTTCTGGCTCCAGTCGATGAAGACCTTGCCGGGCCTGGCGGCCTTGGCCATGATGCTGACGATCCGTTTCGGATGTTGTTTCTCCAGGAGCTGGGCCAGCCTCTTGGCGTACGCGGAGGGCTCCTCGCGGCAGTCCCACTCGGCGTAGAGCTGCATGCCCTTGCTGCCGCTGGTCTTCGGCCGGGCGCTCAGCCCCTCGGTCTTCAGCAGGTCGCGCAGCATCAGCGCGACCTCGCCGCACTCGACGATCGTGGCCGGCGCCCCGGGGTCGAGGTCGAACACGATCATGTCGGGGGGCAGCGCCCGGCCGTGCTCGTCCACGCGCCACTGGGGGACGTGCAGCTCCAGGGCGGCGAGGTTGGCGTAGTAGACGAGCGCCGGCAGGTCCTCGACGACGGCGAAGTCGATGCTCTCGCGGTTCTTGGTGCTGCCGGGGGCGGGCAGGTTGACCCGGCGGACCCAGTCGGGGGTGTGCTCGGGGGCGTTCTTCTCGAAGAAGAACTGGCCCGCGACGCCGTTGGGGTACCGCTTGACGGTCAGCGGGCGGCCTTCCAGGTGCGGCAGCAGGACGGGGGCGATCCGGCTGTAGTAGTCGATGACCTCGGCCTTGGTGAAGCCGTAGTCGGGGTAGAGCACCTTGTCGAGGTTGCTCAGCGTCAGCTCGCGTCCGTCCACCTTCACGGGGACCTTCTTGGGCACGGGGTCACCTCCCTTCCGTCCGCCACGCTCACCGGGTCACCTCCGAGGGGAGCTTGTCCGGCCGTAACCCGCGCCACACCGGGTGCCGCAGCCTCTGGTCGTCGGTCCACATCGTGTAGGCCACCTCCCCGACCAGATCGGGCCTAACCCACCTGTTTCGCCACGGCACCCGGTTGGCGAACGGGCTGCGCGGGATCTCCAGCGGCCGCAGCGTCCGGTAGAGGTCGTCGAGCAGGGCGTCGGTGAAGCCGGTGCCGACGTGCCCCACGTACGTCAGGCCCGCGTCCGTGAACATCCCCATCACCAGCGAGCCGATGCCGCCCGCCCGGCGGCCCTTGCCCGGCTTCCAGCCGCCGATGACGACCTCCGTGGCGGCCTGGTTCTTGACCTTCACCCACCACGGGGTCCGCGTGCCCGGCCGGTAGGGGGAGTCGAGGTGCTTGGCGACCACGCCCTCCAGCCCCTGCTCGTACGTGGCCGCGAGCAGGTCGGAGTCCCCGGGGAAGTACGGCGGCGCGCCGACGTCGAGCTCGTCGAGCAGCGCCCGCCGATCGCGGTAGGGCAGGTCGAGCAGCGAGATCCCGTCCAGATGCAGCAGGTCGAACGGCATGTACGTGACGGGGTACAGCTCCAGCGCGGCCGGGTCCGGGTCGGTCAGGTGCATCCGGTGCTGCAGCCGGACGAAGCTGGGCCGGCCGCGCGGGTCGAGCGCCACGACCTCGCCGTCGATGACCGCGTTCTTGACCCCGAACCCCGAGATCTCCGGATACCGCCGGGTGTAGTCGGCGCCGTGCCGTCCCGTCACCCGCAGCGCGCCGTCGTCGAGGTGCAGGACGGCGCGGATGCCGTCCCACTTGACCTCCAGTCCATACCGGTCACGATCGGGAGGTAGTACCCCGGGTACGGCGAGCATAGGTTCGATCGGGTATGGCATTGGTCGCCCCATGCCGGGTATGTGCCCATCATTGAACGTTTGAGAGCTTGAGGAGTGACCCATGCGCAGCATCTGGAAGGGTGCGATCTCTTTCGGCCTGGTCACGATCCCGGTCAAGCTCTATTCCGCCACCGAGCAGAAGGACGTGGCCTTCCACCAGGTGCACCGCGAGGACGGCGGGCGGATCCGCTACAAGCGGGTGTGCCAGCTCGACGGCGAGGAGGTCCAGTACGCCGACATCGCCAAGGGCTACGAGCTGCCCACGGGCGAGATGGTCGTGCTGACCGACGAGGACTTCGAGGACCTGCCGCTCAGCACGTCCCGCAGGATCGACGTGCTGCAGTTCACCCCGGCCGACCAGATCGACCCCATCTACTTCGCCAAGTCGTACTACCTGGAGCCCGACGCCCAGGGGGCCAAGCCGTACGTGCTGCTGCGCGACGCCCTGGAGAGCTCGGGGCAGGTCGCGGTGGTCAAGGTGGCGCTGCGCCAGCGCGAGTCGCTGGCCACGCTGCGGGTCCGCGACGGGATCTTCGTCCTGGAGACGATGTTGTGGCCGGACGAGATCCGCACGCCCGACTTCGAGTTCCTGGACGAGGACATCGAGGTGCGCGCGCAGGAGCTCAAGATGGCGGAGTCGCTGATCAGCACGATGGAGTCCGACTTCGACCCGGGCGAGTACCACGACGCCTACCGCGAGGCCCTCCAGCACGTGATCGAGGCGAAGGTCGAGGGCAAGCAGGTCATCGCGGCGCCCGAGGAGGAGGAGGCCGGGCCGGCGGTGGACCTGATGGCGGCGCTGCGGGCCAGCGTGGAGGCGGCCAAGCGCGAGCGCGCGGGCGGCTCGGCCGCCAAGCCCAGGAAGGCCGCCTCGGCGAAGGCGAAGGACGGCAAGGCGGACGCGAAGAGCGGCCAGGACAAGGCCGAGGACAAGGCCGAGGACAAGGCGGAGGAGAAGGCGGACAAGCCCGCCGCCAAGCGCAAGGCCCGCAAGTCCGCCTGATCCCCGAGGGAATCGGAAACGGTCCGGAAACGCAGTGAGGGCCCCCTGGCCGGTTGCCAGCGGAGCCCTCATTGAGGATTGCCGTGGAGACGATGAGAAAGAAGCCCGATCAATGACGGGCGTTCATCCCTCTGCCGTCAGCACGCGGCGCGTTTACCTCGTGGCGTCGTCGTCGTGGTGAGTACGGTTCCCGAAGTTGCGGTTGTAGTTGTAGTTGTGGACCTTCACCTTGACGCGCAGCTTGTGGTGGTGGTGACGGCGCCCGTAGCCCCAGCCCCAGCCACCGCAGCGGCTGCGGTAGCCGCAGCCCCAGCCGGCGACGACGGAGGTGCCGGCGCCGACCTGGGTGGTGGCGCTGGCGTTGGCGGCGGAGGTGGCGGCGCTCGCGGCGACCGCCCCACCGGTCATCGCCGTGCTCAGGGCGAGGCCCGCGATAACACTCTTCAGCTTGGGCATTGTGTCTTCCCCCTAAAGGATCGATTGCCCCGTACGCGTTTCATCCGGATCAACCAGAGGAAACGTTGCGGACGACCGCCGATGAGTCATCCGGTAAATGTCATTTCCGACATCAGGGGCACACAAACGAGAATCGCCCCATTTTGCAACACATTAAGAACGTCATTGCTTGTATTACACGTTTATGCATTGATATCCCACGAATTATGGTGAAATGTCCTATTTGGAAAGTCGTCGGCTTCGGGGGGGCGCGGCGCGCTGAGAGCGCCTGTGCGGGCGTCGCCCGGGGTCGTCCGTACGCCGGGAGCCGGGCCCGGCGGGTGGGCCCGCACGGGCCCTCAGGGCTCCGTGCGGCGGCGGTGACCTGCCCTGACGGCCCCGGACACGTGGAAGTGCCCGTGTCCACCCAGTGGACACGGGCACTCGCGCCTGCGGCCGGCGCCGGTTCCTGAGGACGATCCCTCAGATCCCCTCAGATCCCCTCAGACCTCCTCGACCTCCGGCCGGGGCTCATCACCGGCCGTGGTGGCCGTCGCTGTGGCCGTTGACGTTGACGTTCCTGTTGACGATGACGACGCGGACGCGGCTCCTGCCGTGGTGACGGCCCCAGCCGCCCCAGCCGGCCCGGCGCCAGCCCCAGCCGCCGCCCCAGCCGCCGCAGCGGCGGCGGGCGTGGCAGCCCCATCCGGTCTGGACGGCGGTCTGCGTGCCGACCTGGGTCGCGGCGCTCGCGCCGGCCGACGTGGTGGCCGCGCCCGCGGCGACGACGCCCCCGGTCATCGCCGTGCTGATGGCGAGACCCGCGAAAATACTCTTGAGCTTGGGCATTGTTTCTTCCCCCTAAAGGATCGACTGCCCCGTTCCGCCACACCCTTTCGGCCCCTTTGTCGCTGCCGTCCGTGAATGTGGCGGGCGTCGGCCGGAATCACATCCAGCGTCCGCACTTCTACATATATCCGGACCCAACGGCCGCAAACCGGAAATGTCCACTTTTGCCCGTTTGTGACGAACAGTCAACGTCCGGAAAGCACGACGAGGGCCCCGCCGGCGGTTAAGCCGGCGGGGCCCTCAAGATGATCCGCCGTGGAAGACGAGGAGAAAGGAGTTTCTCAGGCCCGAACCGCCCCCGTGAGCACGGGCCACGCCCGAGAAACCGTAATTCCGTGACCGTGGCCCGCCGTCATTGGCGGACCGTGCGGCCATTGTCGAATAACGCCCTCACCCCTGACGCCGAGTTACGGCAGGGTCACCAGCTGTGGTCCTCGGTCGGGCCGTTGATGTTGCGGTTGTGGTTGCGGATGACGATGCAGATCTTGTTGGCACCGTGGCGACGGTGGCCCCAGCCACCACCGCCCCAACCCCAGCCGCCGCCCCAGCCACCGTGGTGTCTACGGCCGCAGCTGTGGTGACGACGGTGGTGGTGGCCCCAGCCACCGCCCCAGTCGCCGTCCCAGTCGTCGCCCGTGACGACGGAAGCGCGGGCGGAGACCGGGGTGGCGCTGGCGGCCGTGGTCCCCATGGTGACCGCGGCGCCGGTCATCGCCGTGCTGATGGCGAGGCCGGCCATAAGGCTCTTGAGCTTGGGCATTGCGTTTTCCCCCTAAAGGATCGAGTGCCCCGTTCTAGACGTTTCCGGGTACCTGAAAAAGGTCTTGGACGGCTGCTTAAGAGTCATCCGGTGCAAGTCATTTCCGGGGCGGCGGTCGGGCAAACGGGAATCACCCTATTTTGCTGTGTATTAAGAATCCTATTGCTTGCATTAAAGATCTATCCCATGAAATGAACGGAAATGTCCGATTTGTCCCTGCGCTCCACTGAAGGCAGCGCGAAGCGGCCCCTGGTCGCGGGTTCCTCATCAGGAAATGGCCGTCGGCGAGAATGCTCAAATCGCACAGGACGGCAGTCGTCATAAAGACGAGTCAGACAAACGCCTCAGTGATTGTCCGCGTCCAAGTACGACCAGCCGATAACGGTGGGTACTGGACGAGTCACGTTCCGTGGCGTCGGCTGACATGTTTCCGCCGGCCGCCCGCATAAACGACGTCCGTCAGCTTTTTACCGGTCTCTTGGACATGTCGGGACGACTCGGGCCGGGGTCGCTACCGCCTGCCGATCTTCTTCAGGTACCGGGTGAACGAGAACCCCCGCCGTCCGACCTCGGTCCCGCGGACCCTGCGCCACCCGCCGAAGCTCTTGCAGCTTCCCCAGGTGACGTCCCCGGGGTAGAGCTTGTCGACGATCCGCCCGTGCGGGGCGGCCCGGACGTTCAGCCGGGTCTTGACGTGCTTGATCCGGTACTTGCAGCGCGGCCGCTCCAGCACCGCGACCGCGGCCGCGGGCGCGGCGGCGCCGGTGACGACGAGCCCGCTCCCCGCGAGAACCGCGGCGACGAGGCCGGCGGCGATACGGCGAGTGACCATGATGTAGCCCCCTGTCACTGCTTGAGACATACGCACGCTGTGTCCTGAAAAGTGGGGTAAAAACCGATCTGACCCTTTTCAGGGTCCTTCTGGAAGTGATGGTTATCGTTGAGAGAACGTGCCGCGACGACGAGCGAGGAGGACGCATGGTTGCGGAGCCGATCCCGCACTGGCCGGGACGCACGATCGGCTCGGTGCACGTCCGGTCCACCCCGGAGGGTCCCGCCGAGCAGGCGGTCTTCGTGCACGGCCTGGCCGGTTCGGCCACGAACTGGACCGACCTCATGGACGAGCTCAAGGACACCGTCCGGGGCCACGCCCTCGACCTGCCGGGCGCCGGCTTCTCACCCGCCCCCGACGACGGCGACTACACCGTGGCGGCGCACGCGCGAGCCGTGACCGGCCTGCTGGAGCACACGGGCCCGGCCCACCTGTTCGGCAACTCGCTGGGCGGCGCGGTCGCCGTCCGGGCCGCCGCGACCCGGCCCGACCTGGTGCGCTCGCTCACCCTCGTCTCGCCCGCGCTGCCCGACCTGCTGCCGCGCTACGGCCCGGTCCGGGTGGCCGCCGCCGCGATCCCCGTGCTGGGGGAGTGGGTGGCGAGCAAGCTGCAGCTGGTCCCCGCCGAGCAGCGCATCACCGCCTCGATGGCGATGGTCTGGGCCAACCGCGACGCGGTCCACCCGCTGCGGCTGCGCGACGCGATCGAGGAGCTGCGCCGCCGCGACGACCTCCCGTACGCCGGCGAGGCCATGATCGGCTCGGCCCGCGGCATCGTCGCCGAGTACTTCCGCCGCGGCGAGGACAACCTGTGGCGCCAGGCCGCCAAGGTCAAGGCGCCCACCCTGATCATGCACGGCCGGCACGACCGGCTGGTCCGCCCATCCATGGCGCGCAAGGCGTGGCGCACGTTCCCGAACGTCAGGATCGTGCTCCTGCCGACCGCCGGCCACGTCGCGATGATGGAGATGCCGCAGGTCGTGGCGGCCGAGGCACGCCGTCTGATCGGTGAGACTCGATTGGGGAATGCCCCACTGCCCAGCTAGGTTTCACAGTGAGATGAGACCCCCTGAAAACGGGAGCGTATGAAGTGTCGTTGCCACCGCTGGTCGAGCCGGCCGACGAGCTGACCGTCGACGAAGTGCGCCGCTACTCGCGCCACCTGATCATTCCCGACGTGGGCATGGCGGGGCAGAAGCGGCTGAAGAACGCCAAGGTGCTGTGTGTCGGCGCCGGGGGCCTGGGCTCGCCCGCGCTGATGTATCTCGCGGCGGCGGGCGTCGGCACCCTCGGCATCATCGACTTCGACGTGGTCGATGAGTCCAACCTGCAGCGTCAGATCATTCACGGCCAGTCCGACGTGGGCCGGCTGAAGGCCGAGAGCGCCGCCGCCTCGGTCCGGGAGATCAACCCCCTCGTGGACGTCGTGATCCACAACACCGCGCTGACCACCGAGAACGTGATGGAGATCTTCTCCGGCTACGACCTCATCGTGGACGGCACCGACAACTTCGCCACGCGCTACATGGTGAACGACGCCGCGGTGCTGCTCGGCAAGCCGTACGTCTGGGGCTCGATCTACCGCTTCGACGGCCAGGCGAGCGTGTTCTGGGCCGAGCACGGCCCCTGCTACCGCTGCCTCTACCCGGAGCCCCCGCCTCCCGGCATGGTGCCGTCGTGCGCCGAGGGCGGCGTGCTCGGCGTGTTGTGCGCCTCGATCGGCTCCATCCAGGTCAACGAGGCCATCAAGCTGCTCACCGGCATCGGCGAGCCGCTGGTCGGCCGGCTGATGATCTACGACGCCCTGGAGATGAAGTACCGCGACGTCAAGGTCCGCAAGGACCCTGAGTGCGTCCTGTGCGGCAAGAACCCGTCGGTCACGCAGCTCCTCGACGACTACGAGGCGTTCTGCGGCGCGATCTCCGACGAGGCCGCCGAGGCCGCCAGCGGCTCCACCATCACCGCCCAGGAGCTCAAGGACATGCAGGACCGCGGGGAGAACATCTTCCTCGTGGACGTCCGCGAGCCCAACGAGTACGAGATCGTCTCGATCCCCGGCGCCACGCTGATCCCGAAGGGCGAGTTCCTCAACGGCTCGGCCCTGGAGAAGCTGCCGCAGGACAAGCGCATCGTGCTCCACTGCAAGTCGGGCGCGCGCTCGGCCGAGGCGCTGGCGATCGTCAAGAACGCCGGCTTCTCCGACGCCGTGCACGTCGGCGGCGGCGTGCTGAGCTGGGTCAAGACGATCGACCCGAGCCTGCCCAGCTATTAGGCATTTCTACGGGGTGTTCCCATGACGCCCTGGTTAAGGTCGATGACGTGAACGCGTCCCGGCCCTGGCCGACCCTCGTGGTGGCCTCCGCGCTGACCCTGGTCTGCGCGGTGGCCGCCGGGGTCGCGGGCAGCACGGCCGGGGCCGAGCTCACCCGCGGTCCCACGGCGGCCGAGCTGCGCGCGGCCGCGACCCGGGAGGTCGCCGAGCGCTGGCGCGCCTGGCCCGCCGGCCGCGTCTTCCCCGCGAGCCTGCCGTACGCCGCCGAGCAGGGCGGCGAGGAACGCGCCCGGCGCGTCGGCATCTCGCCGGACACCTCCTGCGAGCACCTCGACCCCTCCGCGGCCGAGGCCCTGCGCCGGGCCGGCTGCCGCGCGCTGCTGCGCGCCACCTACATCGACGCCCTGCGGGGCGTGCTCGTCACCGTCGGCGTGGCGGTCCTGCCGGACGAGCCGGCCGCCGCGCGCGCGAGGTCCGCCTTCCCCGAGGGCGGTGAGCCGGTGCCCGGCCTGCGGCCGCTGGCCTTCGCCGGCACCGTCGCCGACCGCTTCACCCCCGCGGTGCGCCAGACGGGATCGGTCCGGCAGGCGGGGCCGTACCTCGTGCTGACCACGGCCGGCGAGGTGGACGGACGGCCGGGCGGCGCGGTCGGCGAGCCCCGCCCCACCGTGTTCGCCTTCGCCGCGGAGCTAGCGGAAGAGGTGCTGGCCGCGCTCAGCACGCCCGTCATGCCCGATTGCGACGGTGAGGAATGGCGGTGCTGAACGGGGGCAGTGCGCCGGGCGTGCTGAGACCGGTGGCCGCCGCCGCGGCGGCGGGCGTGCTGCTGCTCGCCGTCCCGCCGGCGCGCGCCGACGACGTGCGGAGCGGCCAGCGGCAGGTCATCAGGACGCTGGAGCTGCCGCAGGCGTGGCGGGTGTCCAAGGGCGCGGGCGTCACCGTGGCCGTGCTCGACTCGGGCGTCGACCCGGGGCACCGCGACCTGAGTGGCTCTGTCCTGGAGGGCCGGGACTTCACCGTCGGCGCGAACCCGCCGGGCGTGCCCCCGCGCAGGCTGCACGGCACGTACATGGCCTCGCTGATCGCCGGGCACGGCCACGGGCCGGGCGGGAGGCGCGGGATCATCGGCGTCGCGCCCGAAGCGGACGTACTGTCGGTGAGGGTCATCCTCGAGGACGAGGAGCCGGGCTTCCAGGAGTTCAACACCGCCGAGCGCTTCGAGGACGTGGTGGCGCGTGGCATCAGGTACGCGGTCGACGAGGGGGCGGACGTGATCAACATGTCGATCTCCAAGGAGCTCGCGACCTCGGAGGAGCGCGCGGCCATCGGCTACGCCATCTCCAAGGGCGTCGTGCTCGTGGCCGCCGCGGGCAACGAGGGCGACCGGCGGAGCGGCGACTACGCGCCCTACTCCTACCCGGCCGCCTTCCCGGGCGTGGTCTCGGTGGGGGCGACGGACCGGCGGCTGCGCCGGGCCGCGTTCTCGAACTGGAACTCCTCGGTGCAGGTGGCCGCGCCCGGCGTGGACATCATGGGGGCGGGGCCCGGCAACGAGTACTGGGTGGGGAAGGGCACGTCGCAGGCGAGCGCGCTGGTGTCCGGCATCGCCGCCCTCATCAAGGCGAAATATCCGCACATGTCGCCGCCGCTCGTCGCCCAGGCCCTCACCACGAGCGCCCGCGACCGCCCGCCCGGCGGCTACGACACCTCCACCGGCTTCGGCGTCGTCAACGCCGCCCGCGCCCTGTCCGAGGCCGCCCGCCTGGCCGGGCACACCGAGGTCGCCACCGGCGCCGCCGCCCACGACCCGGCCCGCCCCCTGGCCGGCGGCCGGCCAGGACCGATCGAGGTCGTCGTCAGGGACGACCGGCGCGTCGCCGTGGCCGCGGCCGTCGCCGCCGCTGGGGCCGCCGGCGCGATCGGGTCCCTGGGCGTCATGTTCACCCTGGTCAGGCGCGTCCGGCGGGCGTACACCTCCCGACACGCATGATCTGTCCGCGTAGGGGGACGAATTAGACACGAAGCGAGCCTGGGAACGAGGCGGTGGTGAAGGCACGTAGGACGACGTCAGGGTTGCCGCGCGCCGGGGAAGAAGCCACGCCGGGACGGAGGAATCCGCTCGGCGCCGCGACCGGCCGCAGAGCGCGGGTGCGCGCCTGGCCGGCCTCCGGCGGCCGCAGGCGGGCGAGCGCCGCCAAGCAGCGCGCCGAGCTGCTGGCGCTCCAGCAGGGCATCCGGTACCGGCGCATCTTCGTGACGCTGCTCGGCGTCATCGTCGCCGTGTCCGCGGTGGTCGTGCTCCTCGGCACGATCGGGCTGCTCAACGAGACCCGCTCCCGCCCGCTCACCCCCGCCGAGCAGAACCAGTACAAGCAGGAGGAGATCGCCCGCCGCTGGCAGGCGTGGCCGATGACCGGCGTCTTCCCTGACGAGGTCAAGTACTTCGGCTTCGACCGCGCCCAGCAGTACGCCAGGCGCGTCGGCATCGCCCCCGAGACCGAGTGCGCCAAGGGCGTCGACGCCCCCGTGGCCGACGTGCTGCGGAGCCACGGCTGCGTCACGATGTTGCGGGCCACGTACATGGACCAGACGGCGTCGTTCGTCTTCACGGTCGGCGTGGCCGTGCTCAAGGACGAGGCCGCCAGGGTCTCGGCCGGCGAGGAGCTGACCCAGGACGACCGCGTGGGCGTGCTCCCCGTGGCCTTCCCCGGCACGGTGAGCGAGCGCTTCGGCCCCGACCAGCGGCAGCGGACGAGCTGGGTGGGCGCGGGCCCGTACCTGGTCTTCTCCACCGGCGGCTACGCCGACGGCCGCACCAGGGCCTCGATCCCGCCCGAGGAGATCCTGCATCCCGAGCTGTGGCCGGCGGGCAAGTCCCTCGGCAACCAGATCGCGTACTTCCTCGCGGACCCGCCCAAGGTCCCGCCGTGCACCCAGGGGAACGTGTGCTGACCGCCGTACGCGCGCTGACGGCCGCGCTGCTGGTCCTGACCGGCCAGACCAGCGCCGCCGCGCCGGTCCGCGACCAGCAGCAGTGGGTGCTGGACGCGCTCAACGTGGAGCAGGCCTGGACCGTCACCAAGGGCGCGGGCGTCACCGTCGCCGTGGTCGACAGCGGCGTGGACGACGGGATCAAGGAGCTGAAGGGCCGCGTCACCAAGGGCCCCGACATGACCTCGGGCACCGCCGTCCGCGACGTGCCGCCCGGCCGGCACGGCACCGCCATGGCGGCCCTGATCGCCGGCTCCGGCGCGGACGAGGGGCTGGTCGGCGTCGCGCCGGAGGCCCGCATCCTGTCGCTGCCCATGGCGACCGACGAGGAGCCGGTGATCGGCATCCCGCCCGAGCCGGACGCCGAGACGCTCGCCGAGAGCCCGCTGGCGCGCGCCCTGCGCTACGCCGCCAACCACGGGGCGCAGGTCGTCAGCATGTCGATCGGCTCCTACGGGCCGCTGAAGTCCGAGCGGGAGGCGGTGTCGTACGCGCTCGGCAAGGGCGTCGTGCTGGTCGCCGCCGTGGGCAACGACGGCCAGACCCAGTACGCCAAGGAGAAGGGCACCTCCTACTGGAGCTTCCCGGCCGGCTACCCGGGCGTGATCGGCGTGGCCGCCACCGACAAGCAGGGCAGGCGGGCCTCCTTCAGCAGCGACAACCTGTCGGTGCTGGTGTCCGCGCCCGGCGTGGGCGTGCCCGTGGTGAACCGCAGGAGCGGCTACGAGCTGTCGGAGGGCACCAGCTCGGCGGCCGCGCTCGTCTCCGGCGTGGCCGCGCTGATCAAGTCCCGCCATCCCGGGCTGCGGCCCGAGCAGGTGGCCCAGGCCCTGGCGGCGAGCGCCCGCGGCCGGCCCGCCGCCGGCTACGACGACCAGGTGGGCTTCGGTGTGGTGGACGCCGCCGCCGCGCTCAACACCGCCGCCGCGCTGGCCGGCGCCGGGAGCGGCGCGGCCGACCCCGGCTCGAAGGAGCACTTCGGCAGCGGTGAGGCCCCGGTGCCCCAGCGCCCTGGTCCCGATCCGCTGCGGCTCTGGTTGTACGGAGGGGGCACGCTTGTGGCGCTCATCACGTTCTGCGGCGCGATCGTCGTGCTCAATCAGCGCAGAGAGTCGTGAAAGATCCGCTATGGTCCCCCGTCATGGGATACGAGCTGCGAGTGGTACGCGAGTCGCCACTCGCCTTCGCGGACTTGGCGAAGGCCATCGCGCCGGCCGGTTTCGAGCTGCGCGGATCTGACGAGATCGTCACCGGCCACGCGGGCGTGGCGCACCAGGTCGCCCGCTGGACCGGCCAGGTGGTCGGCGAGCCCGGCTCCGACTGGCAGGTCGCCCAGCTCCTCCGGCTGTCGGCGGCGCTCGGCGCCCGGCTCGTGGGCGAGGACGGCGAGGTCTACAGCCTCCGCGACGGCGTCATGGAGGTCGAGGCGGGCGGCGGCGTGGTCGAGCTCGGCAAGTTCGAGCAGGTCATCGACGCCGGGCCGGCGGCGTGGACGGCCTGAACCCGTTCGCCGAGCAGGTGCTCGACCTGGTCGAGCGCATCCCGCCCGGCAAGGTCATGGCCTACGGCGACATCGCCGAGTACCTGGGCGAGGGCGGCCCCCGCCAGGTGGGCAAGGTCATGTCCACCTATGGCGGCGGCGTGCCCTGGTGGCGCGTCGTGCACGCCGACGGCAGCGGCGCCGCCCCCGACCACCTGCGCGAATGCCTGGACCGCTGGCGCGCGGAGGGCACCCCGCTGCGCGGCGAGCGCGTGGACATGCGCCGCGCCCGCTGGGACGGCGGCGACCAGGTATAACGTGAGTGACCTTCAGCGAAGTTTCAGTAACGGGTCCGACCTGCGGTTTCGTTGATCGGGCGAATCTGTGACATGTGACTCCCATTACCATGGGCAGAACACTGATGGCGGCCCGAAAGGCGGTGCCTCCCCTATGGCCACCGGCGTCACAGCCCAGAGCCAGGGCGGCGACCCCCTCGCCGACCGCCTGAAGGCTGTCCAGGATCTCTGCGATCGTGGCGAGCCCTTCGAAGCGGTCATGCGAGCGGTCGGCCCCGGCGGACGCGACGCGGCGTTCGACACCGAGGTGCTCAGCGGTCCCCTGGGGGGCCGCATCGACCTCGCGGTCAAGCGCGGCCCCGCGCGGCGGCGCGAGATGCTGGCGCTCGTGCGCCCGTACCTCGCCGGCGTGGACGCGCAGGTCAAACGCGACCTGCCGGTCGCCCGGCGGGTGATCGTGCACCTCATCGAGACCCGCCCCGACGACGAGCTGATCGACGGCGAGACGCTCGCCAAGGTCGTCGCCGCGGCGGCCGAGCCGTCCAAGCGCATCCGCAAGGGCCTGCGCTGGTACGCCGACCTGCCCTTCCAGGACGAGCTGCCGTCCGAGCTCTACCGGCTGCGCCGCGCCGACCTGGTGCCGGTCACCCACATCGACGACATCACCTGGGAGGGCGGCAGGCTGCGCGTCACCGGCTTCGCCTACCTGGCGGGGCTGTCGGTGCGCAGCAGGCGCGCCAACTGGGCGACCGTGGTGCTGCGCGGGCCGCGGTGGCTGCCGCCGATCCGCATGCGGACGAAGCGGACGTACGAGCCGGAGGCCACCCACGGGGCGCGCGAGCCCGGCTGCAACTACGACTGGTCCGGCTTCTCGGCGGAGCTGAGCCCGTGGCCGCTGCGCTGGCGCGGCGCGGTGCGGGGCGTCGTGTCCGGGGTGCGCCGCCGGATGCGGCACCGGCCGTCGGTGCCCGACACCACCACGTGGCGGGCCGAGATCGTGTTCTGGAGCCGCGGCGCCCGGGCCACCGGCCTGCTGCGCGGCTCCTCGCTGGGCCGTCCCGAGCGCCCGGCCGGGCTCAAGCTGAAGCCCGGCTGGTGGGTGCGCCCGGTCTGGACCTCCGACCGCGCCCTCCAGGTCGTGCTCCAGCCCAACCGGGCCGAGCTGACCGGCGTCACCCTCGACGGCGACCGCCTGGAGCTCAAGGTCTTCCTGCCCGGCCGCACGGTCACCAAGGGCCACGCCCGGCTGGGCGGCCACCGCATCGCCGCCGACTTCACCCCCGCCTCCGGCGGCACCGAGGTCGTGGTCGCGCTGGCCGTGCCCGCGCTGCTGCAGGAGAAGGACGGGCGACGGCTCTGGGTCGAGCCCAAGGGCGACCCGGCGGCCTCCGTCATGCTGGCCGACTTCGCCGAGGCCCGCACGGTCGTCGGCGACCGCGAGATCACCGTGCTCGGCGACCGGCGCGACCGCGTCGTGGTCTCCGCCCACCGCATCAGGCCGGTCATCACCGCGGCCGTGTGGGAGGGCCAGGCGCTCCGGCTGAGCGGCCGCTACCCCGACGCGCCCGGCCCGCGCACGCTCACGCTGCGGCACCGCTCCGGCCTGTCCTACCAGCTGCCGATGGAGCGCTCCGGCGAGGAGTTCTCCGTCCGCGTCGAGCCGGCCGCGATGGACCGGTTCGGCGAGCCCGTGCCGCTGGCCTCCGGCACCTGGAACCTCTCGCTGCGCCACCCGTCGGGCGAGATCGTGCCGCTGCGCATGGACCACGCCGCCCTGCCGGGCCTGGACGAGAAGCCGCGCACGCTCGACGGCCGCACGTACCGCATGCTCTCCACGCGCTTCGACGTGCCGGTCGTCATGGTCGAGGAGGCCCGCCCGGCCGACGAGCGCGGCGTCGCCGGCACCCACGTGCTGCGCCGCGTCTTCTACCCGGCGCAGCGCACCGAGCCGCTCAACGACGCCACCGTCTACGTCGTCAACGACGGCCGCCTGTACGCCGACAGCGTCCGGGCGATCTACGAGGAGCGGCTGCGGCGCGGCGACGACCGCGAGCACATCTGGGTCGTCAAGGACGGCGCCTTCGTGCCGCCCGGCCCGGCCACCGTCGTGCGCGCGGGCAGCCGCGAGCACCACGCCGCGTTGGCGCGTTCCCGGCACATCATCACCAACGCCTTCCTGCCCACCTGGTTCCGCGCCCGCGAGGACCAGACGGTGGTGCAGACCTGGAACGGCACCCCGGCCAAGCACATCGGCAACGACCAGCCCCACATGAACCGCGACCCGAGGCCGCCGATCTGGCACCGCCAGGCCGCCGAGGTGCGGGGCTGGGACCTGCTGCTGTCGCAGTCGCCGTGGGCCACGCCGGTGCTGCGCAAGGCGTTCGGCTACAAGGGCGAGGTGCTGGAGAGCGGGCTGCCGCGCAACGACGTGCTCAACTCGCCCGACCGGGAGGCGCTGGCCGCGGCCGTGCGCGAGCGGCTGGGGCTGGCGGCGGGCAAGCGGGTGGTCCTGTACGCGCCGACGTACCGCGACTACGACCGCAAGAACGCGATGGTCAAGCTCGACCTGGCCAAGGCGCGCGAGGCGCTGGGGGCCGACCACGAGATCCTGGTCCGCGCGCACCCGATGCAGGCCGTGCCCGCCGTCCCCGACATCGCCCACGACGTCACCACTTATCCGGACATCGCCGATCTGCTGCTGATCGCGGACGTCCTCGTCACCGACTACTCCTCGGTGATGTTCGACTTCGCCGCCACCGGCCGCCCGATCGTCCTGTACGCCTACGACCAGGCCAAGTACGCCGCCAAGCGCGGCCTCTACCTCGACCTCGCCGAGCAGGCCCCGGGCCCGGTGCTGTCCACCTCGGCCGACGTCGTCGACGCGCTGCGCTCGATCGACTCGGTCGCCGCCGCCCACGCCGACCGCTACGAGGCCTTCCGCGCCACGTTCGCGCCGCGCGACGACGGCAAGGCCACGGCCCGCGTGGTCGACCACCTGTTCTCCTGACCCCGCCGGGCGTCCCGGGCCGCCTCGCCGCGCCCGGGACGCCGCTCAGGCGCGCCGCAAGCCCACGATGAGCGCGCCGCCGCGGGCCGGCGTGTCGGCGCGATTCCTGGACTTTCGCCCGCTACCGTAGGCGGTTCGCACGAGAAGACCGGGCAAGTCGGCACGATCTACCCCTGTGGTCTGGTGGAATCTAGTGCTGTGAGTGGTCAGACCTGGCGGTTGGTACGGCGTGGCAACAGCGCCCCTGATGTGCCCCCTGTGCTGGACGAGCACCAGCGTGCCGTGGTCGGGCACCCGGGCGGCCCGCTGCTGGTCCTGGCCGGTCCCGGCACCGGGAAGACCACCACGATCGTCGAGAGCGTCGTCGATCGCATCGAGCGGCGCGGCCTCGACCCCGAGCGGGTGCTCATCCTCACCTTCAGCCGCAAGGCCGCCGAGGAGCTGCGCCGCCGCGTCACCGCGCGCCTCCGCCGCACCACTCGCACACCGCTCGCGATGACCTTCCACTCCTACGCCTACGCGCTGCTGCGCCGGGAGTCCGTCCTGGAGGGCAAGGCCCCGCCCCGCCTGCTGACCGGCCCCGAGCAGTTGCTGGAGATCCGCCGCCTGCTGCACGGCGAGCTGGAGAACGGCGCGCTCGACTGGCCGGCCTCGCTGCGCGAGCCGCTGAAGACCCGCGGCTTCGCCGAGGAGCTGCGCGACTTCCTGTCCCGGGCGAGCGAACGCGGCCTGGACGGCCCCCGCCTGATCGACCTGGGCCGCCGCCACGGCCGCCGCGACTGGGTGGCGGCCGGCCGCTTCGCCGAGCGCTACGAGGTGCGTTTCGACCTCGACCCGGAGGAGACCTACGACTACGCCGAGCTGATCGGCGCGGCCTCGGCGCTGCTGGCCCGCCCGGAGGTGCGCGAGCGGGAGCGGGCCGCCCACGAGGCGATCTTCGTGGACGAGTACCAGGACTCCGACCCGGCCCAGGAGCTGCTGCTGCACCATCTCGCCGGCGACGGCCGCGACCTGGTCGCCGTCGGCGACCCCGACCAGTCCATCTACGGCTTCCGCGGCGCCGACGTGCACGGCATCATGAGCTTCCCGCAGCGCTTCCGCACCCTCGACGGCCGCGACGCGCCCGTGCTGGCCCTCCGCGTGTGCCGCAGGAGCGGCGCGAACCTGCTCGGGGCGAGCCGCCGGCTGGCCGCCAAGCTGCCCGTCGCGCCCGGCTTCGACCACCGCCACGACCACCGCGACCTGGTCCCGCTGCCCGGCCTGCCCGAGGGCGAGGTGCGCGTGCTGCTGGCCGACAGCACCAGCCAGGAGGCCGCGATCGTGGCCGACACGCTGCGCCGCGCCCACCTGATCGAGGGCGTGCCGTGGCACCGCATGGCGATCCTGGTCCGCTCGGCCAAGCGCCAGGTGCCGCTGCTGCGCCGCGCGCTGACCAACGCCGGCGTGCCCACGATGGTCGCCGGCGACGAGGTGCCGATCGCCCAGGAGCCGGGCGTGCGCCCGCTGCTCACCATGCTCAAGGTCGCCATCGACCCGGCCCAGCTCGACGAGAACACGGCCGAGGAGCTGCTGGTCGGCCCGCTCGGCGGCACCGACATGATCGGCGTGCGGCGCCTGCGCCGCGCCCTGAAGATCGCCGAGAACGAGGCGTCGGAGCAGGGCGAGGCCCGCTCGTCCGGCGAGCTGCTGGTCGCGGCCGTGCGGGACGCCCGCGAGCTGACCAGGATCGAGCCGCACGTCGCCCTGCCCGCCGAGCGCGTGGCCAGGCTCCTCGCGATCGCCAGGAAGTCCGTCGCCGACGGCGGCACCGCCGAGGACCTGCTGTGGGCGGTCTGGGAGGCCAGCGGCCTGGCCGCCCGCTGGACCGACATGAGCATGTCGGGCGGGCCCAGGGGCGCGCAGGCCGACCGCGACCTCGACGCCGTGGTGGCGCTGTTCGACCAGGCGGCCAAGTTCGTCGACCGCATGCCGAAGGCGGGCCCCGAGGTCTTCATCGACGACCTGGCCGCCCAGGAGATCCCCGGCGACACGCTGGCCGACCGCGCCCCCGACGGCGACGCGGTGCGCGTCCTGACCGCTCACCGCTCCAAGGGCCTGGAGTGGGACGTCGTGGTGGTCGCGGGCGTGCAGGAGGGCGTCTGGCCGGACCTGCGGCTGCGCGGCTCGCTGCTCGGCGTCGAGGACCTGGTCGAGACCGTCGAGGGCGCCGAGCCGAACGCCGCCTCCCTGGTCTCCAAGCTGCTGGCCGAGGAGCGCCGGCTGTTCTACGTGGCCGCCACCCGGGCCCGCCGCCGCCTGGTCGTCACCGCCGTCGGCGGCGAGGACACCGACGAGCGCCCCTCCCGTTTCCTGTCCGAGCTGGCCCCCGGCGCGGTCGAGACCGCCACCGTGGACGACCGGGCCCGCTGGCTCACCATGTCCGCGCTGGTGGCCGACCTGCGGAGCGCGGTGACCGACCCGACGAAACCGGCGAAGGTCCGCAGGAAGGCCGCCCGCCAGCTCGCCCGGCTGGCCGCCGCCGGCGTCCAGGGCGCGCACCCCAACGACTGGTACGCCCTCACGCCCATCACCGACGACCGCCCGCTGAGCTGGCCCGAGGGCGTCGTCAGCATCTCGCCGTCGGCCGTGGAGAGCTTCACCAAGTGCGGCCTGCGCTGGCTGCTGGAGACCGCCGTCGGCGCGGCGGGCACCAGCACCGCGCAGGGCCTCGGCAACGTCATCCACGCCCTCGCCGTGCTCGCCGCCACCGACCTGCCGAGCGAGGACCTGCTCGGCCGCCGCCTCGACGAGGTCTGGCACGAGCTGGACTTCGGCGGCACCTGGTACAACCGCAAGCAGCGCCAGGTGGCCGAGCAGATGATCGGCAAGTTCCTGCGCTGGCACAAGGAGAACCCGCGCGAGCTGGTCGCGCTGGAGGAGTCGTTCACCGCGATGGTCTCCGAGGGCGTGCAGATCAAGGGCCGGGTGGACCGCGTCGAGCGCGACTCCGACAACCGCGCGGTGATCATCGACCTGAAGACCGGCGGCTCCAAGCCGAAGGCCGGCGAGCTGGACCGGCATCCGCAGCTCGGCGTCTACCAGCTCGCCGCGCTGCTCGGCGCGTTCGCCCGGCACGGCATGACCGAGCCCGGCGGGGCCGCCCTGGTGCAGCTCGGCAAGGCTGGAGGCAAGAACGACGCCTTGGAGCAGCGCCAGAACGCCCTCGCCGACGACGGCAACCCCGGCTGGGCGGCCGACCTGGTCGACACCGTCGCCACCGGCATGTCCGGCCCGTTCTTCCAGGCCAAGATCAACGACGGCTGCCGCACCTGCGCCGCCCGGTCGAGCTGCCCGGTCAACGACAACGGGGGCCAGGTGTGCTGACCCCCGCAGAGCTCGCCGGCAAGCTCGGCGTCCTTCCCCCCACGCACGAGCAGGCGGCCGTCATCGAGGCGCCCCTGGAGCCGATGGTCGTCATGGCCGGCGCCGGCTCGGGCAAGAGCGAGACCATGGCCGGCCGGGTCGTCTGGCTGGTCGCCAACGGCCTGGTCAAGCCCGAGAACGTGCTCGGCCTGACGTTCACCCGCAAGGCCGCCGCCGAGCTGGCCACCCGCGTCCGCGAGCGGCTGACCGGCCTCGCCGAGGCGGGCCTGGTGGAGCCGGGCGCGCTGGACAACGAGCCCACGGTCTCCACCTATCACGCCTACGCCTCCCGCCTGGTCACCGACCACGCGCTGCGCGAGGGCCTGGAGCCGACGATGCGCCTGGTCACCCCCGCGGTGTCGTGGCAGCTCGCCTCCCGCGTGGTCGCCGTGCACGACGGGCCGATGGACCGCGTCGAGCTGGGCCCGCCCTCGGTCACCGCGGCCCTGCTGGAGCTGTCCGGCGAGCTGTCGGAGCACCTGCGCCGCCCCGACGACGTGCGCCGCCTGGGGGAGTGGCTGCGCGAGCGGCTGGCCCGCGTCCCCGGCCGCACCACACTGGCCCAGCGCCGGCCGCTCGACGTGCAGGGGGCCAGGGAGCAGCTGCTGCCGCTGGTGGAGGCGTACGAGCGGCTCAAGCGCGCCCGCGAGGTCATCGACTACGGCGACCAGATGGCGCTCGCCGCCCGCATCGCCGAGCGCCACAAGGAGGTCGGCGAGATCGAGCGCGAGCGCTACGCGGTCGTCCTGCTCGACGAGTACCAGGACACCAGCCACGCGCAGCTCGTCCTGCTGCGCTCGTTGTTCGGCGGCGGCCACCCGGTGACGGCGGTCGGCGACCCCTGCCAGTCCATCTACGGCTGGCGCGGCGCCTCCGCCGGCAACCTGCGCCGCTTCTCCCGCGACTTCCGCACCGGCACGGGCGACCCGGCCCCGGTGCGCCAGCTCAGCGTCAGCTTCAGGAACGGCGACCGGGTGCTCGACGTGGCCGCCCGCATCCAGCTCCCGCTGCGCATGGAGGCCCGCGAGGTGCCGGTGCTCGTCCCGGGGCCGAACCGGGTCGAGCGCGGCCGGGTCACCTGCGCCTTCCACGAGACCGCCGAGGACGAGGCCCGGTGGGTCGCCGACGGCATCGCGAAGATCCTCGGCCAGGAGGTCGCCCCCGACGGCCTGCCCTGGGGCGAGAAGGAGCGCAAGAAGACGCTCGCCCTCCAGCCGCAGGACGTCGCGATCCTGGCCCGCCGCCGCTCGCAGTTCCCGGCGCTGCGCCGCGCACTGGAGGACCGCGACATCCCGGTCGAGGTGGTCGGCCTCGGCGGCCTGCTGACCGTGCCCGAGGTCAACGACATCGTCGCCACCCTCCGCGTCCTCTACGACGCCACGGCCGGCGACGCCCTGGCCCGCCTGCTGGCCGGGCCGCGCTGGCGCATCGGCCCCGCCGACCTGCGGGTGCTCGGCGAGTGCGCGCGCGAGCTGGCCCGCGAGCTGAGCGAGAGCGAGCGCGCCGCCGACCCGCTCGACCAGGTGGTGGCCGACCTCGCCGAGGAGCGCGGCAGCCTGGTCGACGCCCTGGACGAGCTGCCCGACCGGGAGGGCTGGCTGGAGCTGTTCTCGCCGCTGGCCCGTACCCGGCTGGTCGCGCTCGCCCACGAGCTGCGCCAGCTCCGCGCGCACGCCGCGCAGCCGCTGCCCGACCTGATCACCGAGGTGGAGCGCCGGCTCGGCCTCGACATCGAGGTGGCGGCGCGGAGCGGCACGGCGGGCGCGTTCGCCGCGCGGGCCGACCTCGACGCCTTCATCGACGCCGCCTCCCGCTTCGCCGGCGACGCCGAGGACCCGACGCTCGGGGCGTTCCTCGCCTACCTGGAGGCGGCCGAGAGCGAGGAGTTCGGGCTGGAGGCCGGGCGGGTCGGCGAGAGCAACAGCGTCAAGCTCATGACCGTGCACGCCTCCAAGGGCCTGGAGTGGCCGGTCGTGGTGGTGCCGGGGCTGTCGCAGCTCCTCAGCTCCAAGGGCACGGTCGCGACCGGCAGCGTCTTCCCGGCCTCGCCGGTCACCAACAGCCGGTGGACCGAGAACCCGCGCAAGCTGCCGTACCCGCTGCGCGGCGACGCCGCCGACCTGCCGCGGCTCAGCGGCCTGAGCAAGGAGGAGCTGGCCGTCTTCGACGAGCTGTGCCGCGAGCGGGACCTGACGGAGGAACGGCGCCTCGCGTACGTGGCCGTCACCCGCGCCCACTACCACCTCATCGCCTCCGGCTACCGGTGGGGCACCGCCACGAAGCCGCTGGAGCCGTCGGACTTCCTGCTGGAGATCCGCGACACCGCCGACCGGGTCTCGGTCTGGGCCGGCGACCTCGCGGAGGGCGCCACGAACCCGCTGCTCGCCGAGCCCGCCGAGGCGGTCTGGCCGGTCACGCCCGAGGGACTGCGCTACGAGTCGGTGCTCGACGGCGCCCGCCTGGTCGAGGACGTGCTGTCCGGGGCGCTCGGCGAGGACGACGACGAGGACGACGACGAGCCGGTGCGCGCCTACGAGCAGGAGCGCATGCGGGCCTGGGACCGCGACACCGACCTGCTGCTGCGCGAGCGGGAGCGGCACCTGCGCCGCCCGGCCACGATCGTCGAGCTGCCCGCCAAGCTGACCGTGTCGTCGCTGGTCACGCTGGCCGCCGACCCGCGCGAGCTGGCCCGCAGGATCCGCCGCCCGGTGCCGGTCAAGCCCGCGCCGCTGGCCCGGCGCGGCACGTCGTTCCACAGGTGGCTGGAGACCCGCTGGGACCAGCAGCGGCTCATCGACGACTTCGAGCTGTACGACGAGCTGGAGCCGGAGGAGGCCGACGTGCGGCTGGCCGAGCTGCAGGAGCGGTTCGAGCAGAGCGAGTGGGCCGACCGGCGGCCGGTGGACCTGGAGATCCCGTTCGAGACGATGATCGGCGACCGGCTGGTGCGCGGGCGCATGGACGCCGTCTTCGAGACCGCCGGCGACGGCTACGAGGTCGTCGACTGGAAGACCGGGCAGCCGCCGCGCGGCAAGGCGGCCAAGGCGGCGTCGGTGCAGCTCGCCGCGTACCGGATGGCCTGGGCGCACCTCGCCGGGGTGCCGCTGGAGCGGGTGGGGGCGGCCTTCCACTACGTGCGCGCCAACCGCACGGTCCGCCCGGTGGACCTGCTGGACGAGGCCGGGCTGGTCGCGCTGGTGGAGAGCGTCAGGATCGCGGATGACGGAAAGCCGGCTCCGGACGCATGAGGAAGCCGTGGCGCGAGATGCTCCAGGCGCGGGCCCCGGCCCTCGCGAGGACCACCGTCCAGGTCGTTCCCCACGCGGATCGGTCCTCGCTGGCCACGCCCTCCCGCGGTTTCGGCACCACGGGGCAGGGCACTCGCCCGGGCACCGGGTCGTCCGGCGCGAGCCGGGCCGGCCACACCTTCTCGACCCCCGCTTCGAGGAGCTCGCGACGCATCAGGAACGTGTTCCCGGCGGCCGCGCAGGCCCGCCGGTCCTTGCCGGGCAGCCCGACCGAAACCGCGATCGAGCGCTAAGTGCGAGGTCATAGGATGTCAGGGGACTCAGGAGGGGCGGGGCCAGTGGAGATCACTGCGGAAGAACAACTCATCGGACCCCTGCTGCTCGCGCGTGGCACCATCGACCGCTCCGCGGCGCTGCGTGCCGACGAGGGGTGGCTGGAGCGGGCCTGGTCCGATCCGGCGACCCGGGTGCTCGTCGTCGACGACGGTCACACGCTGGTGCGCAGGGTGGGCGACGAGGTGCGGGCGGTGCTGTTCGCCCCGGCCGACGCGCCGGAGGGGCAGCGCTACCTGCTGGGGGTCGAGGGCGGCGTCGCCTACTTCGCGGTCGCCGCGCCGCTGCCCGGCGTGCCCAAGCACGAGGTCAACGGGCGCGTCACGTTCGCGATGAAGCTCGGCGACACCCCTGAGGGCGTGCCGGTCGCGGCCGGCCTGCGCCAGGTGGGCGGGCTGCTCGGCGACCGCGACGCGGGCCTGCTGGTCTACGCCGTCGCGCTGGAGGCCTGGCACTCCACCCACGAGTACTGCCCGCGCTGCGGCAGCCACACCGACGTCCAGGCCGGCGGGCACGTCCGGGTCTGCCCGCGCGACGGCAGCCAGCACTTCCCGCGCGTCGACCCGGCAGTGATCATGCTGATCCGCGACGAGGCCGACCGCTGCCTGCTGGCCCGCGGCCCGCAGTGGCCGAAGGGGCGGCTGTCCATCCTCGCCGGGTTCGTCGAGCCCGGCGAGTCGCTGGAGCACGCCGTGGTCCGCGAGGTCGCCGAGGAGGTCGGCGTCACCGTCGTCAACCCGCGCTACCTCGGCAGCCAGCCGTGGCCGTTCCCGCGCAGCCTCATGCTCGGCTTCTTCGCCGAGGCCGTCACCACCGAGCTGCGGCCCGACGCCGAAGAGATCGCCGAGGCGCACTGGTACTCCCGCGAGGAGCTGACCGCGGCGCTCGACTCGGGCGAGCTGCGCCTGCCGCCGGCGGTGTCGATCGCCCGCCGCCTCATCGAGACGTGGTACGGCGGGCAGCTCGCCTACGAGTGACCGGCGGGCCCGGTCAGGCCGCGCCCAGCAGGGCCTTGACCTCCAGCGCCGACGGGTTCGTGCGCACCACGCGGCCGGCGGGCGTGTCGATCACCACGGTCGGCACCGTCTGGTTGCCGTTGTTGACGCTCATCACGAACTCGGCGGCCGAGGGGTCGCGTTCGATGTCGACCTCCTCGAAGCTGATGCCCTCACGGGTGAGCTGGGCCTTGAGCCGCTTGCAGGGGCCGCACCAGGTGGTGCTGTAGACCGTGAGCGCCATGTCGGGTGATCCCTCCCAGGTCAGGAAAACAGGCGTCCCGTGCAACAACACGACGTGCCTGGTTAATCCCTTTCCCGCGGTGGCTCAGCCGATGCGCTCGGCGATCCAGGCCTGCACCCGCTCGGCCACGCCCGGCTCCCGGTAGAGCGGCGCGCTGTGGTTGATCCCCGGCTGGGTCAGCACGGTCACCGGCACGCCGACCTTGGCCAGCATGTCCCGCAGCAGGATGCTCTGCGCCGGCGGCACGAACTCGTCCTGCGAGTGGATGGCCAGCATCGGCACGTCGTGCTTGCTGGCGTGCCAGGCCACCTCCATGCTGGCCCACACGCGCGAGCACTTGCCCGTGGGCGCGCAGCCGCCGGCCAGCTTGATCGCGGCCTGGCGCAGCCTGCGCTTGCTGCGGTCGGTGGTCTTGCGGGGGTCGCCGTCCGCGTACGCCTGCAGCGGGGAGATGATCGGCGACAGGCCGACCACGCCCTTCAGGCCGTTGACGCCGTCGCCGTACGTGCCGACGGCCGCCGCGATGTGCCCGCCCGCCGAGAAGCCGACCACCACGTAGTTGCCTGGGTCGAACGACCACCGGTCGGCGAACTTGCGGGCCGTCGCGATCGCCGAGAGCGCGTCCGTGCGCTGCGCGGGCCAGGCCGCGTCGCCGGACAGGCGGTAGTTGAGGTTGAAGACCGTGTAGCCGAGCTCGGCGTAGCTGCGGGTGATCTCCTTCATGTACCGCTTGTCACCGCTGGACCACCAGCCGCCGTGGATGAGGAACACGCCGGGGCGCTGCTGGCCGTCGGGGGTCCACCAGACGTCCATCTGCTGGCGCCGGTGCGGGCCGTAGGCGATGGTCTCCGTGCTGAGGCCGTACACGTCGTCCGAGGTCGCCGGGGTGGCGACGGTGGGTGAGGGCGTCGGCTCCAGCGCCGCCGCGCCCGCGCTGACCGCGCTCGCGCTGACGGGTGTGAGCACGACGGCGGCGAGCGCCAGGGCACCCACGTGAACCGCTATCCGCACGGCCTTCCTTTCCCCCATGCTCAATGGTCGGCCCCATTGTGGGGGAAGAGACCAGTTCTTTGCATCTCGTTGGCCGAGAACATACGACGGCCCGCATGTTGCCAGAATAAAGTCCTTGGCCGCCAGTCCTGGGAAGATGAAGAGGTGACAGATGTGGACGACGTTCTGATCGGCCTCGATCCCGAGCAGCGCGCGGTCGCCGAGGCCGTGCGCGGCCCCGTGTGCGTGCTGGCCGGGGCCGGGACGGGCAAGACCAGGGCGATCACCCACAGGATCGCGCACGCGGTGCGCAGCGGTGTCGTCGACGCCCAGAGCGTGCTGGCTGTGACGTTCACCACTCGGGCGGCGGGCGAGCTGCGCCAGCGGCTGCGCGCGCTCGGCGCGCCCGGGGTGCAGGCCCGCACGTTCCATGCGGCGGCGCTGCGCCAGCTCACCTACTTCTGGCCGCGGGTGATCGGCGGCGAGGCGCCGTCGGTCATCGAGTCGAAGCTGCCGGTGCTGGCCGAGGCGTGCCGGCAGGTCCGGCGCACCCCCGACCGGTCCGAGCTGCGCGACATCGCCGCCGAGATCGAGTGGGCCAAGGTCACCCAGATCGGTCCCGACGACTACGCCGCCGCCGCGGCCAAGCACCACCGCACCCCGCCCGTCGCGCCCGAGGAGATCGCCCGCCTGTACGAGGCGTACGAGCAGCTCCGCCGCGAGCGCCACCTGGTCGACTTCGAGACCATCCTCGAGCTGACCGCGGCCGTGATGACCGAGCACCAGGAGGTCGCGGCGCAGATCCGCCAGCAGTACCGCTACTTCGTCGTGGACGAGTACCAGGACGTCAACCCGCTGCAGAAGCTCCTGCTCGACACCTGGCTCGGCGGCCGCGACGACATCTGCGTGGTCGGCGACCCCAACCAGACCATCTACTCCTTCACCGGCGCCAGCCCCCGCTACCTCACCAACTTCGCCGTCGAGCACCCGCAGGCCGCCGTCATCAAGCTGGTGCGCGACTACCGCTCCACCCCGCAGGTCGTCGACCTCGCCAACCTCGTCATCGCCCGAGGCAAGTCGCCTCACCGGCTGGAGCTGGTCGCGCAGCGTCCCGACGGGCCGCGGCCGGTCTTCGCCGACTACGACGACGAGCCGGCCGAGGCCGCCGGGGTGGCCAGGGCCATCAGGAAGCTGCTCGACAAGGGCGTCCCGGCCCGCGAGATCGCGGTGCTGTTCCGGGTCAACTCGCAGTCCGAGGCGTACGAGGAGGCGCTCGCCAAGGCCGAGATCCCCTACCTGCTGCGCGGCGCGGAGCGCTTCTTCGAACGCCCGGAGGTCCGCCAGGCGGTCGTGCTGCTGCGCGGCGCGGCCCGCTCCGCGGCCGGCGAGCCGCTGGCCTCGGAGGTGCACCACGTCCTCGCGGGCGTCGGCCTCACCCCCTCACCGCCCGGCGGCGGCAAGGCGAGGGAGCGGTGGGAGTCGCTGAAGGCCCTCGCCGACCTCGCCGAGGACATGGCGGCCGAGGGCGCCGACCTGCCCGCGTACGTCGCCGAGCTGGAGCGCCGCGCCTCCGAGCAGCACGCCCCGCCCGTCGAGGGCGTCACGCTGGCCTCGCTGCACGCCGCCAAGGGCCTGGAGTGGGACGCGGTCTTCCTCGTCGGCGTCACCGACGGCATGCTGCCCATCATCTACGCTGAGACCCCCGAGCAGATCGAGGAGGAGCGCCGCCTGCTCTACGTCGGCATCACCCGCGCGCGCGAGCACCTCACCATCTCCTGGGCGCTGGCCCGCGCGCCCGGCGGGCGCAAGAGCCGCCGCCCGTCCCGCTTCCTCGACGGCCTCACCGGCCGGGCCGCGCCGCCCCGCGCGGCCGCCGCGGCGCCCGCCCGCGAGCGCCGCACCGTGGCCGCGCCGGTGAGCTGCCGGGTCTGCGCCAAGACGCTGACCGCCGTGGCCGAGCAGAAGCTGGGCCGCTGCGCCACCTGCCACGCCGACTACGACGAGGAGCTGCTGGAGCGGCTGAAGGTCTGGCGGACGGCGACCGCCAAGGAGGGCAAGATCCCGCCGTACGTCGTCTTCACCGACGTCACGCTGCAGGCCATCGCCGAGCGCGCGCCGACGAGCGAGCAGGAGCTGCTGTCGATCGCGGGCGTCGGCCGGGTCAAGCTCGACCGCTACGGCGAGGCCGTCCTGGCGCTGTGCCGCGGCGCCTGACGCCCGCCGGCCGGTGTAACAACCGCGAAATCAGCACCGGTAATCATCGGACAAGCCGGGCCGCATGCGGACCGGCTCCGGCCGCACGTCAAACTTGTGTCAGGACCGGAGACCGTCCGATATGACAAGACTTGTCCCGATGCCGGAATCCGCCGGCGCCGGGACCCGCGAGGGGGACCGACACGTGAACGAGGCGCTCAAGGAGCTGCTCGACCTGCTCGACCTGGAGCAGATCGAGCTCGACATCTTCCGGGGGAGGAGCCCCGAGGAGCGCATCCAACGCGTCTTCGGCGGACAGGTGGCGGCGCAGGCGCTCGTCGCGGCCGGCCGCACCGTCACCAAGGACCGCTTCGTCCACTCGCTGCACGCCTACTTCATCCGGCCCGGCGACCCGTCGATCCCGATCGTCTACAACGTGGAGCGGGTGCGCGACGGACGCTCGTTCAGCACCCGGCGGGTCCAGGCCGTCCAGCACGGCAAGGCGATCTTCACGATGTCGGTGTCGTTCCACATCGCCGAGGAGGGCGTGGCGCACCAGGCGTCGGTGATGCCGGTCGTGCCGGCGCCCGAGACGCTGCCCACGTTCCAGGACCGCATGTTCGACCTGGTCGGCGACCACCCCGAGTTCCGCGACTTCGTCTCGCGGCCCCGGCCCGTCGACGCCCGCTACGCCTCGCCGCTGACGTGGGAGGCCTACCACGACCCGTCGCTGCGCAGCGCCGAGACCAACGTCTGGTTCCGCTACGACGCCGAGCTGCCCGACGACCCGCTGCTGCACGTCGTGCTGGCCGCCTACGCCTCCGACTTCACGCTGGTGGACACCATCCTGCTGGCGCACGGCATGGCGTGGGGCGTGTCCAACGTCATGGGCGCCTCGCTCGACCACGCCATGTGGTTCCACGGCCCCTTCAGGGCCGACGAGTGGTTGCTCTATGCTCAGGAGTCGCCTTGGTCGGCGGGCGCCCGGGGGCTGGCGCGCGGTGAGATGTTCACCGCGTCCGGTGACCTCGTGGTGTCGGTGGTCCAGGAGGCCATGATCCGGCCGATCAAGTAGCGAAATCGCAGGTAGAAAATATGTTGCCCCTTCCGGGCTTCCCGGTTTAGGGTCATGGTCAAGCGAGTCGGACACTCCTGTTTCCGACGATCAAGAGAGTGGAGGTGAGCCCCGGTGACGAGCATTCAGATTTCCGCTGCCACGCAGTGGCTCGCTTCCGCATGCCGTGACTCGGTGAGGCTCGTCGATGGCCCCGCCATGCTGCGGCAGGAGAAGTCTGTCCGTAGTCAGGCCGCCGCCTTCCGCGGGCGCGCCCACGCCGGCGCCGCCGCCATGCCAGTGGCTCCTGTCTACGCAGGTGGTATCGAACTGCCGGCCAACCAGCTCACCAAGGGTGGACTGTGCGGTCCGCAGCCCTGGAGGGATACACCGGTCATAACCTGACCGGCGAAAGTAGCCCCCAGGCCGCGGATCCACAGACGGATCCGCGGCCATTTTGTTGCCCACGATCCCGACCACCTACGAGGTGCCCAAACAAGATCAAAAAGATCGATCGAAGGAGAAGAAAGATGGGGGCGAAGACGATCATGGACCTGATCGACGAAGCCAAGATCCCCTGTCGTACCGACCCTGACCTGTGGTTCGCCGAGTCGCCCGAGGACGTCGAGTTCGCCAAGGCGCTCTGCGGCGGCTGCCCGATCCAGAAGGCCTGCCTCGACCGCGCGCTCGAGCGCGAGGAGCCGTGGGGCGTCTGGGGCGGCGAGCTGATCCTCAGGGGGACCGTCGTTCCCCGCAAGCGTCCGCGCGGGCGTCCCCGCAAGCACCCGGTCGCTGCCTGATCCACCGTACGCACTCCACTCCACAAGAAAGCGAAGAAAACCGATGAGCGCTCGACCGACTAGGAGCCCCGCAGTGTCCCATCTCATCCATGACCTCGTGTACGACCGAATACAAACCCTCCACCGCGAGGCGGAGGAGGAGCGGCTCGCGCTGCGCGTCAAGCGTGTACAGCGGGCGCGGCGCGAGGTCCAGAAGGCCAACGACCGCCTCCGCCGCGCTCTGCTCCTGCAGTGGTGATCGGGGAGAACCGGGATGACCCGGGAGATCCTGCCGCCGGCGCAGGATCTCCCCTGAACCCCGACAACACGTAACAACCGAGGAGCCGGACGCACCCAGCGCCCGGCTCCTCCCCTTTCACCCACATCCTCCCCGCGCCGCCCACCACCGATCACCCCTCGACCCCGCGAACTCCCCTCACCTTCGCCACGGCCGCCCTCGGCCTCGCCACGGGCGCCCTTGATCTCGCGAACTCCCGCCTTTCCTTGCCACGGGCGCCCCTCGACCTTGCGGAATCCCGTCCGCTCTCGCCAAGGCCCGCCGCCGCGCCGCTTCAGGTGCCGGAGCCGCACTCAGTCGCACTGCGCCCGCCCCGCCCAAGCCCTCGGAACCGCACCCGCTCGCGCCGTGCCACCTCAGTGCTTGGGTGCTTGGAGCCACACCCGTCTGTGCCTGGCCGCCTCAGTCCTTGGTGACCCCGCCCTGCCCGGGGCCGTCGCGCCGCCTCGCAACTCCCGGGGCTCCGCGCCGGCTCTCTCACGACTCTCGGGATCTCACCTGCACTCCCCTGGGGCACCTCACGGCCCTCGGACCCACCTGCGCACACCTGCGCTGGGCCCGTCGCCCTCGGGCTGCACCGTCACGTCTGCGCTCGCCGCATGTACCGTCATAGGTCTTGTGGAATCGGTGATCTCACCTGCGCTGACCACGGCCTCCTCGGCCCTACCTTGGCGGCCCCATCTCGGCGGCCTTAACCTTGGCGGCCCTACCTCGGCCTGTGCCCGAGGGCTTTGCTCGGAGCCTTGCCCAGTGGGCCGGTTTCCCGCCTCTGCCACGAGCGTCGCCTCTGCTGCGGTCACCCTGCATCCCTGCGTTCCACGAGCCGCCGGATGAGAGAGCCATGTCTGTCGACTCCCTACATCGGTTACGGCGGGTCGCCTGTTGCACTGGTCCCGGCGACCCGCCGTAACCCGTAACCTCGTCGACCTGTGAACCGCCCGCCCGCTTCCACCTGACAGGCCTGCCTTGCGGAAGAGATGAGCATCCTGGACATGGCCGGCGCGAACGCGCGGCGCGATCAGATCACGAGGTACGCAGGGAGACCCTCAAGGAGCCAGGCAGTGCGTGGCGGGCAACTCGGCCGGCACACCCGGCGCGGCCGGGTCGACGAGATGAGTGATGTCACCGGCGCTCGTGCTGAGACATTCGGCGATGACGACGGGATCGACGACGGCGTGGGCAGCGGGAGCGACAGCGAGCATCCCTGCCCCGGTCAGTGTGGTGGCGATGAGCAGACGGACGGATCGACGCATGGTCTTCCTTTCGTCGAGGTAACGAACTGCCCTCACATGATTACACAGAGTATTCAGTCGCCACAGCCGGTGCCAAGAATTCCCCGCCCTCATTTGCCCAGCTCACCCCAGGCAGGAGAAGGGCCGTGGGTTCTCGGCCGCGCGCTAACGGTACGTAACCGCACAACCGAATGCAGCCCGATGGATGCGACGGGACGGTAGCAAATGCCCGCAGGTAGGCGTCACGTGTCGGAGATGCCGTAGCGCCGGGAAGTCGGGCGTAGGTGAAGCGGACGACGCGGCGGCGGGTGCACCCCTCTGGCCAGGCCGCGCGTCAACGGGTGCCGCCCCCGAAGGTGCCGCGCTGCGTCGTGCCGCGCTCCGCGATGGCGCGTGCCGCGATGGCGCGTGCCGCGATGGCGCGCTGCGGAGTGGCGCGCTGTGCGGTGTCGCGCTGCGGGTGTGCCCTGAGGGCTTGCGTCGAGGGGTGTGGTGCTGAAGGCGTTGCCGTGAAGGGCTTGAAGGGCTTGAAGGGATGACACCTGGGTTGGTGTGGCGGTGGGTGCTGTGTCTCTTGCTGGTCTTGGTCAGGAGGCGGGTCGGCCTGGTGAGGGCGGTGGGTGGGGTGTTGGGGGTCAGATGATGGCGAGGGCTTGGTCGTCGGGGTCGTCGGAGAAGCCGGGGACCCAGCGGATCGCTTCGTCCCGGAATCGGGCCGTGGTGTTGAGCTGGCAGAGCACGCCGACGCCCGCCGCGTGCACCCGGTGGATGAGGACGTACGACGGCGGCAGGTTGAGCTGGCGCACCACGTTGCCGGGGCGGAGGTCGGCGACGCTGGCGGCCTGCGTCTGGAGCCACTCCCGGCTGAAGGTGAACTCCTCCACCGCCGTCGGCTCCACGTACGGTGCGAGGAAGGCCCGCAACGCGTCGGGGTCGATCTCGATGCCGTCGCGGATGAAGCCCTCCTGTCGCAGCCCCGTCACGACGTTGTCCATGTCGCCCTGGTTGAAGATGCGCATGAGCTGCCCGAACACCCGCGGGTAGCCGTCGGGCAGCCGGTTGACCGCGCCGAAGTCGAGCACGCCGAGCCGGCCGTCGGGCAGCATGCGGAAGTTGCCCGGGTGCGGGTCGGCGTGCAGCAGGCCCACCCGCGCCGGCGAGGAGAACAGGAAGCGCACGAAGAGCAGCCCCGCCCGGTCGCGTTCCTCCTTGGTGCCGCCGGTGATGATGCGCGACAGCGGCACGCCGTCCATCCACTCGGTGACCAGGACCATCTCGTTGGCCGCGATCACGTCGGGGACGAGGAAGTCGGGGTCGCCGGCGAACTCGCCGGCGAAGGCGTGCTGCGCGTGGGCCTCGCGGAGGTAGTCGAGCTCTTCGGCGATCCGCTCGCGCAGCTCCGACAGCACCGACTTCATGTCGAGGCCGGGCAGCAGCACCCCGAAGAGCTTGCCGAGCCGCGCGAGCTGGCTGAAGTCGCCGAGCAGCGCCTTGCCCGCCCCCGGATACTGGATCTTGACGGCCACCTCGCGGCCGTCGTGCCAGACGGCCTTGTGCACCTGGCCGATGGAGGCGGCGGCGGTGGGCCGGTCGTCGAAGGAGCGGAAGTTGTCGCGCCAGTCGTCGCCCAGCTGCTCGGTCAGCACCCGGTGCACGGTGGCGGCCGGCAGCGGGGGAGCGGCGTCCTGGAGCTTGGTGAGCGTGGCGCGGTAGGGGCCGGCGATCTCGGGCGGCAACGCCGCCTCGAAGATCGACAGAGCCTGCCCGACCTTCATCGCGCCGCCCTTGAGCTCGCCGAGCACCTTGAAGACCTGGTCGGCGGTACGTTGCTGGACTTCCTGCGCCACGATCTCGGCGGACTTGCCGCCCAGCCGCTTGCCCAGGCCGAGGGCGGTGCGACCGGCGAACCCGAGGGGAAGCGTGGCCAGCTTGGCGGAGCGCGTGACAGCACGGCGTGGAAGATCGCTCACACTGATGCGCGGAACCTCGGCGGAGATCCGCTTCCCCCCTTCGTGGTCGTACGTAAGCACGTCAGTCGCGGTGAGGCGACATGACCATTCTTAGCGAATAAGGATCGTTTCGCATACAACGACATTGCGGATGCCGCTGCCAGGAGCTTCTCTTCCAGCGCCAATCAGGTGTTACATCCATTGTGCCGTTGGTCACAGCAGACTCCCTGCCGTCGAGATGAGCAAGCGCATGGCCGGTCGCTTCGGCCGCGACCAGGGTGGCCAGGGTCGCGTCGCAGGCGATCTCGCCCGGTGGGTAGCCGCCCACCTTCGCGGTCACGATCGGCCAGCCCGGGTCGCGGTCGCGCCGTGCCAGGTCGAGGCAGTGCAGGCACGCGGTCCTGCCGGGCAGGACCAGCGGCCCGACCGTCCCGTGCCCCTCGAAGGCGGCCGCCAGGAGGTGGGGGATGCCCAGCGCGATCAGCTCGTTGGCCAGCACCCCGTCCAGAGGCGTGACCGGCGCGATGACCACCAGATCCGGACGATCCGACTGGTCCCCAAGATACGTGCCCCCCGCCAGTACCTCGACCGTCGGTCTGACGAGGTCCTGGCCGTCGACGTACCGGCCGTCGCGTCGTTTCCTGGGCGGGGCCATCGCCTCCTGCCGCGCGGCCAGCTCGGCGGCGCGCTGGCTCGGCGGCCGGCCGAGATAACGCATGTCCGTGCCGCTGCTGCTCGGCTGCCACGTGGGCGTCCCCGGCTGGGGCGCGCTTCCCCGGTGGTGGCGGGTGATCGGTCGTTGGGGGTCGGCGGGCTGCTGGGAGCCCGCCGGTCGCTGGGTGCTCGCGGGCTGCCGGGTGCTGAGGCGTGGCTGGTCGCCCGGCTGCTGTTGCGGGGCGGAGCCCGCTGCGGAGGGGGTGGTGGGTGGGTGGCCGCCTGAGGTGAGACGGCGGGCCACGGCGGCCGCGCCCTCCTCACGCGTCATCCCCACCTCCGCCCACGACAGCCCGCCCGGCGTGATGTGGCCGGCCCGGACGGTGCCGGGGTCGATCACCCGGATGTGGCCCACGCCGGCCGCCGCGAGCAGCGCGACGATCTGGGCGCCCACCCGGCCGGCCCCGTACACGCGCACCCGGGCGGCGCGGCGCCGGGTCAACAGGGCCATGCCGCCGTCCGGCGAGGTGCAGGACAGGTCGAGGGCGTCGAGGTCGGGTCTCAGCCGGTCGCGTTCGGCCAGGGTGAGGTCGCGCAGCGCCTCGGGGCCGGTCGCGGCGTCGTGCAGCGCGCCCTGGGCGGTGAGCTGGTCGAGCAGGGCGCGGGCGCGGCATTCGTCGAGCCCGGCGGCGTTCGCGGCGTCGAGGACGCGATCCAGGTCGCGGGTGCCGTCAAGGCACTCCAGCCATTGCCGGACCGGGCGGGCCAGGCCGGACAGCAGGACCGCGCGCAGCGGGTGCACGCCGTACTGGAGGGTCTGCTCGTCGCGCAGGATGCGCCGGAGGGCGGGCTTCACACGGGGCCTCATGGCGGGAAGGTTGGCACGTCGGAGCATGATCCCGAGAGGGTTCCGCGCGGCTTGTGGATAACCGGTGCGGCAGCCGGCGGGCGGTGCCCGAGCAGCGGGAGGCCACCCGAGTACGCTTCCCGCATGACCGAGCTCTTGGTTGATCGCGACGACGACGGCGTGGTGCTCCTCACCCTCAACGTCCCCGACCGCCGCAACGCCATGACCGACGCACTCACCGACCGCTGGCGCGAGACGATGACCGCCCTCGCCGAGGACCGAGACGCCCGCTGCGTCGTCGTGACCGGCGCGGGCACCGCCTTCTCCGCCGGCGGCGACCTGTCCTGGCTGGGCGAGCGCGGCGCGGAGGCCGTCCCCGAGCTGCGCGAGCGCATGCTCGCCTTCTACCGCACCTGGCTGCTGGTCCACCGGCTGGAGATCCCCACGATCGCCGCCGTCAACGGTCCGGCGGTCGGCGCGGGCCTGTGCGTGGCGCTGGCCTGCGACCTGGTGTACGCCGCCGACGACGCCAAGCTGCTGGCCCCGTTCACCTCGCTGGGCTTGCACCCGGGGATGGCCGCCACCTACCTCCTCCCGTCGAGGGCGGGCGTCGGCCTGGCCCGCGAGATGTTGCTGACCGGCCGCGCACTGACGGGTACGGAAGCAGCGGATAAAGGTTTGGTAAATGGATCTTTCCCGAAGAATGACCTGCTCCCGCAAGTGAGCGCCATCGCCAGGAAGGTCGCGCAGAACGCGCCCATTGCCACGAGGCTCACCAAACTGGCGCTCAACCAAGACCATCAAGACCTGGAAGCCGCGCTGAGGTGGGAATCCTTGGCCCAGCCGGTGACCATGGCGACGTCGGACCTGCTCGAGGGCCTGGCCGCGCATCGGGAAAGGCGCGTGCCCAAATTCACCGGCTCTTAATCATCTGACCAGCAGAAACAGCGTCCACCCTCTGTGGAATTTGCGTCAACTCGGCTAACGTGCATATGTGCCCCCCGAGACAGTCGAGGTTCGTCGCAGTTCTCGTCGCCGGCGTACGGTCTCCGCATACCGCGACGGCGACAAGACGATCGTGCTCCTGCCCGCCTGGCTGAGCGGCGAAGACGCGGATGAATGGGTGAGCCGCATGCTCGATCGGCTGGCCGCCAAGGAACGCCGCCGAAGGCCGACCGACGAGGTGCTGCTGGAGAGGGCCAGGGAGCTGTCGGCGAAATACCTCGACGGCAGACCCGAGCCCGTGAGTGTCCGCTGGGTCGACAACCAGCAGCACCGCTGGGGCTCCTGCACCCCGGAGAACGGCACGATCCGCATCTCGACCCGGCTCAAGGGCCTGCCCGAATGGGTCATCAACTACGTGATCATCCATGAGCTCGTGCACCTGCTGGTGCCGAGCCACGGCGCCAAGTTCTGGGCCTTGGTAGAACAGTATCCCAAGGCGGAGCGGGCCCGTGGGTTCCTTGAAGGATTCTCCGCCGCGGCCCACACGGCACCGGAGGAGTGTTGACCCGCATCGCCGCGGTCCTCGTACGTCAGCGCATGTCCCAGGCGGCGCCCCCGGGCACCGACCCGCGCGAGTTCCTGGAGGCGGTGGCCGAGGACACCTATGAGATGGTGGCCGGCCTCGACCTCGTCACCCCGGTGCTCGTCACCAGCGTCCCCGGCCTCGACCACCTCGTGTGGCCCGGCACCGAGATCGTCACCGTCGGCGAGGACGAGCCGCTGACCGGCGTGCTCGCCCGCCTCCGCGGCGACCAGGCCGCGGTCATCGCCGCCGACGCCCCCGACCTGCCGCCGCTGCTGGTCGGCAAGCTGTTCAGGGAGCTCGGCCGGGCCGAGATCACGATCTGCCCGGCGGAGGGAGGCGGCGCCGTGGCCCTGGCCTGCGCCCTGCCCGCCCCGGCCTGGGCCGCGCCCGACCTCGACGACCCCGAGCTCGTGGCCACGCTGCGCGGCCAGGCCCCGGGCCCCCGCAGGGTCGCCACCACCCCGGGCTGGCACCGCCTGCGCACCCCCGAGGACGTCCACCGCCTGGACCCCGGTCTCGAAGGCTGGGACAACACCAGGGCCCTGCTCAAGGCAGGGTGAGCTCGGCCAGCACGGCCCGGTGGTCGGTGCCCGGCACGGTGCGCACGTCCACCGCCCGCACCGCCACCCGCCGGTCGACCAGCACGTGGTCGATGGTGATGATCGGCGGCACCTTCTTGTTCGCCGGCCACGTGGGGATCAGCCCGGCGCCCACCTGGTCGGCCGCGTCCTTGTAGCCCCGCGACAGCACGCCGCGCAGCGCCGCGTGGTCGAGCGAGGCGTTGAAGTCGCCGGCCAGGACGCGCACCCGGTCGGGTGACGCGGACGGCAGCGTGTCCAGTGCCTCGTTCCAATTGACCACGTTGGGGCCGAGCGGCGGGTACGGGTGCACGTCCACGAACTCGACGGGATCGCCGCCGGGCAGCGACACGGCCGCGGCCGGCATGCGGTGCCCGACGTCCGGCACCATGTCGGGCAGCTCGCGCAGCTCGTGCTTGGAGAACAGGCCGCTGCCCGCGGCGCTCCACTCGGCCTGCAGCACCCGGTGCGGCATCAGCTCCTTCAACCCGGCCGCGTCGAGGTCGGACACCGCCCCCGGGGTCAGCTCCTGCGTGCTCAGCACGTCCGGGTCGAACTCCCGCACCAGCCGCACGATCGTCTCGGCGTCGGCCCGGCCGAACAACATGTTGATCGTCATGACCCGGAACGGCCGCCCGGCGGCGGCCTCGGCCGTGCCGAGCGCCCTCGGCAGCACGGCGAAGCCCAGCGCGGTGGTGGCCAGCAGCGCCACGGCGGTGGCCGCGCGCCGCCGGCCGAGCGCCGCCATCAGCAGCGGGACCAGCGAGCCCGCCGCCGCGTACGGGGTCGCCGTCATGATCTGCGTCGGCAGCGACCCGCGCTCCAGCCCCGCCACCCGGACGGCGGCCCAAGCCGCGAAAGGGGTCACTGCCATCCAGGTCAGGACGGACCCGGTGAATCTCCGGCCTTTGCCGACAGGCGTGACGATCGTGCCGCCCACGGGCGACTCAGCCGGAGCACTCACCGAACCCCCCTTTGGAACGACGCAAAGGACTCTAGCCAACCGGACGCGAACGCAGGCCGAGCGCGTGCTGTCCACGTCTGGCCAATCGCCGCGTCGCCTCGTCCGACAGCTCGGGGATCTCCTCGACCGGGAACCAGCGCAGGTCGAGGGACTCCTCGCTGATCACCGCCTCGGCGCCGGGCGGGGCCACGGCGGCGTACTCGACGTCGAGGTGCCAGCTCGTCGGCGGGTGGCACCACACCTCGTGCTTGTCCACGGCGAGCGGCCCCGGCAGCAGCTCCAGGCCCGCGATGCCGGACTCCTCCCACGCCTCGCGCAGCGCCACCTCGGCCAGCGAGGCGTCGGACGGCTCGCAGTGGCCGCCCATGGGCAGCCACTTGCCGGCCTTCGGGTGCAGCGTGAGCAGCACCCGGGCGCCGTCGTGCGAGAGCACCGCCGTGGTCGCCGTCAGGTGCCCGGGGACGCATGCGCGCAGCATGGCGTCGTCGTGCTCGCGCAGGTGGCCGAGGAACTCGGCGCGCAGCGCCTCCTCCTCGGGCGTGGGCGCGGCCCAGGCCGACAGCACCGCGACCGCGTCGTCGTGCAGGCTCAACTCTGGTCGCCCTCGTCGTCCGGCTTGCGCTCCAGCTCGGAGATGTCCCACGCCTGCTCGCCGCGGACGAACGCGTCGGGGTCGTCGAGGTCGTCGGCCGTCGGCATGAGGTCGGGGTGGCCCCAGAGCGCGTCGCGCCCCTCGACGCCGCGCGCCTCCTCAAGGGCCCGCCACAGCGCCGCCGCCTCGCGCAGCCGCCGGGGCCGCAGCTCCAGCCCCACCAGCGTGCCGAACGTCAGCTCGGCCGGCCCGCCGGTGGCCCGGCGCCGGCGCACGGTCTCGGCCAGCCCGACGGCCGAGGGCAGCTTGCCGGCGGCGCTGTTGTCGACCACGGTGGCGACCCAGCCCTCGACCAGCGCGAGCGTCGTCTCCAGCCGCGACAGCGCGGCCTTCTGCCGCTCGGTCTCCTCGGGCTTGAGCAGGTTGCCCCCGCTCAGCGCCTCCTGGATGGCCTCGGGGTTGTTGATGTCGAGCCCGCGGATTTGCTCCTCCAGCTTGGAGGTGTCGACCGTGATGCCCCGCGCGTACTCCTCGACCGCGCCCAGCAGGTGGGCGCGCAGCCACGGCACGTGCTGGAACAGCCGGTGGTGCGCGGCCTCGCGCAGCGCCAGGTAGATCCTGATCTCCTCGGAGGGGACCTCCAGGCCCTCGCTGAAGTTGGCGATGCCGCCGGGCAGCAGCGCGGCCACGTCGGACAGCGGCAGGCCGATGTCGGTCGTGCCGACCACCTCGCGGGCGAGCGAGGCGATGGCCTGGCCGATCTGCTGGCCGACCATCATGCCGCCCATCTGCTTCAGCATGCCCATGAGGGGGCCGGCCATCTGCTGGGCCTCGGGCGGCAGGCCCGCGCCGCCGAGCGCGCCGCCCATGGTGTCGACCATGCGCGCGGCGATCGGCTCGCACAGCTTGCGCCAGACCGGGATCGTGTTCTCGATCCACTCGGACCGGCTCCAGGCCTGCGGGCTCGTCACGCCGCTCGGCAGCGTGGTCGCCTCGTTCAGCCAGAGGTCGGCCAGGCTCAGCGCCTCCACGATCTGGCGGCGCTCGCCTTCCATGACGCTCGGGTCGCCCTCGGCGACCACGGCGTGCCGGGCGATGTTCTTCGCCATGTCCCAGTTGACAGGGCCGGAGCCCTGGGGCGCCGACAACATGTCGGCGAACTGGCGCATCGCCTGAGCCATCTGCTCAGGGTTGCCGAACATGGCGAACGGGTTCTCGTTGGGGTCGTTTTCGCGACCTGGCAGGTCAGTCACCGCTCTACCTCGTGCAGGATGGAGGAGTCCACATCCGCCACGTTAGTCGTCCTGCGGCGGATCAGTGCAAAGTGAGGACCTGGTGCCTACCTCGAAACGCCCGCGCCAACCCGTCGTCGCCGTCACGGGAGCGGCCTCCGGTCTCGGCCGGGAACTGCTCGCCAAGCTCGTGTCCTCCGCGGATTTCCGCAGGGTGGTGGCCATCGACGAGGAACGTGGCGACGTCAGGGAGGCCACCTGGCGAGTGATCGACGTCCGGGATCCGCTCTTGGCGAACCGCATCTCCGACATCGACGTCCTGGTCCACCTGGCGGGCGACTACGCGCTCGACTCCGACCCGGTCGAGCGGCGCGCGTACAACCTGAGAGCGGCCCAGACCGTGCTCACTGCCTGCGCCGCGGCGCGCGTGCGGCGGGTGGTGCTGGTCACGAGCGCCATGGTGTACGGCGCCGCGCCCGACAACGAGGTGCCGCTGGCCGAGGACGCCCCGGTCGCGGCCGAGCCCGACACCGGCGTCGTCGGCGACCACCTGGAGATCGAGTCCCTGGTACGGCGCTCGTTCCGCAGCCACCCGGGGCTGGAGGTCACGGTCGTGCGCCCGGCCGCGGTCGTCGGTCCCGGCATCGACACCGTGATCACCCGGCACTTCGAGTCGCCGCGGCTGCTCACCGTCAAGGGCTGTACGCCGCGCTGGCAGTTCTGCCACGTCGACGACCTGGTCTCGGCGCTGGAGCTGGCGGCCCGCGGCCTGGTCACCGGCGTGGTCGCCGTCGGCTGCGACGGCTGGCTGGAGCAGGAGCAGGTCGAGGAGCTGTCCGGCATCCGCAGGTTCGAGCTGCCGGCGGGGCTGACGTTCGGCACCGCGCAGCGCCTGCATCGGCTCGGCATCACCCCGGCCCCGGCCACCGACCTGCACTACGTCGTCTACCCCTGGGTGGTCGACTGCGCGACGCTGCGCGAGGCCGGCTGGAAGCCGTCCTGGACCAACGAGGCGGCCTTCAAACAGCTCCTGGAGCTGCGCGAGAACGCCACGACCGTGGTCGGCAGGCGGCTGCCGGTCAAGGAGGCCACGCTCACCGCGGCGGGCGCGACCGTCGCCGTCATCGGCACCGCCGCGATCGTCCGGCAGGTGCGCAAGAAGCGGCGGGGGTGAGCGCGCGGGCGACGCGGCCGCGGGCAGGTAGTCTTGCGGCGTGGACGTCATCCGGTTGCTCGCCATTCGCGACCTCCCGCTGTCCGTCGACGAGGTGCTGACCGCCGTGGGCGATCACGCCGCGGGCGGCACCACGCTGTTCGTGGGCACCGTGCGGGAGCAGGACCACGGCAAGCCGGTGACCCGGCTCTCCTACTCGGCCCATCCCACCGCGGAGGCAGAGCTGCGCGCGGTGGCCGAGAAGGTCGCCGCCGACTTCCCCGTGACGGCCGTGGCCGCCGTCCACCGCGTGGGCGACCTGGAGCTGGGCGACCTCGCCGTGATCGTGGCGGTCGCCGCGCCGCACCGCGACGAGGCGTTCCGCGCCTCGCGCCGGCTGATCGACGATCTCAAGGCGCAGGTGCCCATCTGGAAACACCAGGTGTTCGCCGACGGCACGACCGAGTGGGTCGGCGCCTGCGAATAAGCTCTTCACCATGTCTCGACGCGCCCTGACGCTGCTGCTCGCGGGATTCCTCGTGCTCGCGTTCGGGGTGGTGGGCGCCTTCCGGCCGGTCCCGTACGTGGTGCTCAGCCCGGGCCCGACCGAGAACACGCTCGGCGAGGTCGAGAAGAAGCCGGTGATCTCGATCACCGGACGGCAGACCTATCCCACCAGCGGCGCGCTCAGCCTGGTGACGGTCGCCTACCAGGGCGGCCCGGCCGCCCAGATCGACCTGCTGACGGCGCTGCGCGGCTGGATCGATCCCGACGTGGCCGTGGTCCCGCAGGAGACCATCTTCGCCCCCGACCGCACCGCGAAGGAGGTCGAGGAGGAGAACACGGTCGAGATGACCAACTCCCAGGACTCCGCCACGGCCGCCGCGCTCAACGAGCTCAAGATCCCGTACGAGATGGTCGTCACCGTCGTCTCCACGGAGAAGGGCAAGCCGGCCGACGGCAAGCTGCAGAAGGGCGACGAGATCACCTCGATCGACGGCAAGGACGCCAAGGACGTCGACGTCGTCGGCAGCACGGTCAAGGCGCACAAACCCGGCGAGGAGGTCGTCTTCGGCGTGCTGCGCGCGGGCAAGCAGGTCGAGGTGCCGCTCAGGCCGATCGCGGGCTCCAGCGGGCAGCCGCAGGTCGGGGTGCTCATGCAGACGAAGTACAAGTTCCCCTTCGACGTCGACATCAACGTCGGCGACGTGGGCGGGCCGAGCGCCGGGCTGATGTTCTCGCTGGGCATCCTCGACAAGCTGACGCCCGGCGAGATCACCGGCGGCAAGAAGATCGCCGGCACCGGCACCATCGAGCCCACCGGCGAGGTGGGCCCGATCGGCGGCATCCAGCAGAAGATGATCGGCGCCAAGAACGCGGGCGCGACCGTGTTCCTGACCCCGGCCGACAACTGCGCGGAGGCGGCGAAGGCGGCGCCCGACGGGCTGCGGCTGGTGCGGGCCGACACGCTGCACGCGGCGGTGCAGGCGCTCGACGCGCTGCGCACCGGCAAGGGCGAGGTGCCCGCGTGCCCGTCCTGAGGACGGGGCGCCCGTGCTGAGAAGCTGTGAAGCCGCTGAGAATCGCGCCCGGCTGAAACTTCCGCCGGGCGTCGTGCGTTAGCCGTACGGCTGGCCTAGCGGTGTAGGTTGCCAGACACGGACCGTTTCTTCATTACGACGAGGGGTTGGCCTTGAGCTTCCGGACCCCAGGAGCCGGCAGGGCGATGCGCTTGCCCCGCCGACCGCGACTGCTTCTGCCTGTCGCGATAGCCCTTGTGGCGATCGTGGCGTTGTTCTTCCTGTTTAGCGGCATATATACGGACTACCTGTGGTTCGACGCGGCCGACTACACGTCGGTGTTCAGCGGCGTGATCGTGACCCAGATCGTGTTGTTCCTGGTCGGCGCGCTGCTGATGGTCGTCATCGCGGGCGGCAACATGCTGCTGGCCTTCCGCACGCGGCCGATGTTCGGCCCGGCGATGTTCGGCGGGGCCAGCGGCGCCGACCGCTACCGCATGGCGCTCGACCCGCACCGCAAGCTGATCTTCATCATCGGCATGGGGCTGCTCGCGCTGTTCTCCGGCTCCTCGTTCGCCGGCCAGTGGCAGACGTGGCTGAAGTTCGTCAACGGCGCGTCGTTCGGCAAGAAGGACGAGTTGTTCGGCTTCGACATCTCGTTCTTCATGTTCGACTACCCGTTCATCCGGATGGTCCTGAACTTCCTGTTCACCGCCGTGATCATCTCGATCGTGCTGGCGGCGATCACCCACTACCTGTACGGCGGCTTCCGCCTGCAGTCGCCCGGCCTGCACGCCTCCCGGGCCGCGCGGGTCCACTTGTCGGTGCTGCTGGGCGTCTTCGTGCTGCTCAAGGCCGTCGCCTACTGGGTCGACCGGTACGGCCTGGTCTTCTCCGACCGCGGCTTCGTGCACGGCGCGTCCTACACCGACGTCAACGCCGTCCTGCCCGCCAAGACGATCCTCGCGATCATCGCGCTGATCTGCGCCGCCCTGTTCTTCGCCGGGGTGGTCCGGCCCGGCGGCATGCTGCCCGGGGTCTCCTTCGGCCTGCTCGTGCTCTCGGCCATCCTGATCGGCGGCGTCTACCCGGCGCTCGTCGAGCAGTTCCAGGTCAAGCCCAACCAGCAGGGCAAGGAGGCGCTGTACATCCAGCGCAACATCGACGCGACCAGGCAGGCGTACAACGTCGACAAGACCGAGGTCGAGACCTACAACGCGCAGGCCGACCCGACGAAGGTCCAGGCCGCCGGCGACACCTCGGTCGCCGGGGTGCGGCTGCTCGACCCGGCGCTGGTCTCCTCCACCTACGAGCAGACCCAGCGCATCCGCGGCTTCTACAACTTCGCCGAGCCGCTCGACGTCGACCGCTACCCCGACAGCACCGGCAAGCTCGTCGACCACGTCGTCGGCGTCCGCGAGCTGACCGGCCCCGACTCGGGCCAGAACAACTGGATCAACCGCCACCTCGTCTACACCCACGGCTACGGCTTCGTCGCCGCGCCCGGCAACAAGGTCGACGACCAGGGCCTGCCCGCCTACGACGCCAAGGACATGCCGGTCACCGGCCCGCTGGTCGACAGCACGGGCCTGAAGGAGCCGCGCGTCTACTTCGGCGAGGAGCCGGCCTCGGCCGAGTACGTCATCGCCGGCGGTAACCCCAGCCGCCCGCAGGAGCTCGACTACCCGCAGACCGCCGGCACCGGCCAGAAGAACACCACCTACACCGGCGGCGGCGTCTCGCTCGGCTCGTTCTTCAACCGCATGCTGTACGCCGCCAAGTACAGCGAGGCGAACATCCTGCTGTCCGGCGACGTCAACGACAACTCCAAGATCCTCTACGAGCGCAACCCGCGCGACCGCGTCCAGAAGGTCGCGCCGTTCCTCACGCTCGACGGCAACCCGTACCCGGCGATCGTGGACGGCCGCATCGTGTGGATCGTGGACGGCTACACCACGTCCAACGACTACCCGTACGCGCAGAGCGAGAGCCTCGGCGAGATGACGCGCGACACCTCAAGCGACCGCCGCGTCATCGCCCAGCAGCCCACCGACCGGATCAACTACATCCGCAACTCGGTCAAGGCCACCGTCGACGCCTACGACGGCTCGGTCAAGCTCTACGGCTGGGACACCAACGACCCGGTGCTGCGCACCTGGAGCTCCGCCTTCCCCGGCATCATCCGGCCGGCCTCCGAGATGAGCGCCGACCTGAAGGCGCACGTGCGCTACCCCGAGGACCTGTTCAAGGTGCAGCGCTGGACCCTGTCGCGCTACCACATCACCGACCCGTCGGCCTTCTACAGCGGCCAGGACTTCTGGAACGTCCCGGGCGACCCGACGCAGGGCGACAAGAACACCAAGCAGCCGCCCTACTACCTGACCACCACGATGCCGGGCGAGCAGCCGACGTTCTCGCTCACCACGACGTTCGTGCCGCGGCAGGGGCCCAACCTGGCGGCGTTCATGGCGGTCGACTCCTCGGCCGAGTCGGGCTACGGGCGCATCCGCATCCTGCGGATGCCGTCCAGCACCCCGATCCCCGGCCCCGGCCAGGCCCAGAACTCCTTCCAGAGCCGTTTCGCCGGTGAGCTCAACCTGCTCGGCGTCGGCGCCTCGTCGGTCCGGTACGGCAACCTGCTGACACTGCCGTACGCGGGCGGCCTGGTCTACATCGAACCGGTGTACATCCAGGTCACCGCGGGCGGCGGGCAGGAGCCGTACCCGATCCTGCAGCGGGTCCTGGTGTCGTTCGGCAGCAAGATCGGCGTCGGGCGCACCCTGGACGAGGCCCTGCAGGAGGTCTTCGGCGCGGAGCAGCAACAGGAACAGGCCCAGCCCAACCAGGAGGAACAGGCCCAGCCGAACCAGTCCAACAGCGCGCTCAACTCGGCGATCGCCAACGCCAAGAAGGCCTACGACGACGCCCAGAAGGCGCTGCAGGCCAGCCCGCCGGACTGGGACGCCTACGGTGCGGCGCAGAAGCGGCTGGAGGAGGCGCTGAAGGCGCTGGAGGGCGCGAACCGGCAGCAGCCGGCCACCTCGCCCAGCCCGTCGGCCTCCGCCTCGCCCTCCGCGTCGGCCTCCGCGCCGCCGGCCACGCCCACGGCCGCGCCCACCGGCTCACCGCCGGTCACGCCGTCGCCGTCGGCGACCGGTTAGCCATTCAGTTTGCGTCCACCCCTCGTCGCCGTCTAGTCTTAGGAACGCAACGCAGCGACGCGGGGTGGAGCAGTTCGGTAGCTCGCTGGGCTCATAACCCAGAGGTCGCAGGTTCAAATCCTGCCCCCGCTACCAAAGACGAAGGCCCGGGAAACCGGGCCTTCGGTCGTTTGCGGGGCCGTACGAAGCACTCTCGCGGCCCTGTATAGTTGTACAAGACACACCGACGCGGGGTGGAGCAGTTCGGTAGCTCGCTGGGCTCATAACCCAGAGGTCGCAGGTTCAAATCCTGTCCCCGCTACCAATCCGGAGCCCCCGGCCAGCACTGGCCGGGGGCTCCGTCGTTTCCGCTCGTACCCGCCGTAACCTGGAGGAATGGCAGGCAGAGGGCGGCTACGGGTCTACCTGGGCGCGGCGCCCGGCGTCGGCAAGACGTACGCCATGCTGAGCGAGGCGCGCCGTGCCCGCGAGCGCGGCAAGGACGTCGTCGTCGGCTACGTCGAGACGCACGGCCGCGCCCGCACCGCCGAGCTGCTCGACGGCCTGGAGATCGTCCCGCGCGCCACGCTCACGCACCGCGGCGCGACGTTCACCGAGCTCGACGTGGCCGCCGTCCGCGCCCGCGCGCCCGCGACCGCCCTCGTCGACGAGCTGGCCCACACCAACGCCCCCGGCTCCCGCAACCCCCACCGCCGGCAGGACGTCGAGGAGCTGCTGGAAGCCGGCATCGACGTCGTCACCACGGTCAACGTCCAGCACCTGGCGTCGCTCAGCGACGTCGTCGAGAAGATCACCGGCGTGCCGCAGCGCGAGACCGTCCCCGACGAGGTCATCCGGCGCGCCGACCGGATCGAGCTGGTCGACCTGTCGCCCGAGGCGCTGCGCCGCCGCCTCGCCCACGGCAACGTCTACCCGCCCGAACGCGTGGACGCCGCGCTCGCCAGCTACTTCCGCCCCGGCAACCTGACCGCGCTCCGCGAGCTGGCCCTGCTCTGGCTCGCCGGCGAGGTGGCCGAGCGCCTCGACCGCCACCGCGCCGAGCACGCCGTTCCCGGCACGTGGGAGACCCGCGAACGCGTCGTCGTCGCCCTCACCGGCGGCCCGGAAGGCGACACGCTCGTCCGGCGGGCCGCCCGCATCGCGGCCCGCAGCCGCGGCGCCGACCTGCTGGCCGTCCACGTCACCAGGGCCGACGGCCTGTCCGGCGGCGGCGACCCCGCGCACCTCGCCCGCCAGCGCACGCTCGTCGAGGACCTGGGCGGCACCTACCACCAGGTGATCGGCGACGACGTGCCGCGGGCGCTGCTCGACTTCGCCCACGGCGTGAACGCCACCCAGCTCGTGCTCGGCGCGTCCCGCCGCGGCCGCCTCGCGCAGGCGCTCGCGCGCGGCGTGGGCATGACCACGGCCGCCCGGTCCGGCACGATCGACGTGCACCTGGTGCCCCACGAACGGACGCGCGGCCGGGCCAGGACGAGCCCGGCGGCCGCGCTCACCCGGGGGCGGCGGCTGACCGGCTGGGCGCTCGCGCTGGTCGGGACGCCGCTGCTCACCGCCGCCCTGCTGCCGCTCGACCTCACCCTGCCCAGCGAGATCCTGCTCTTCCTGCTGCTCGTCGTGGCCGTGGCGCTGACCGGCGGCAGGTGGCCGGCGGTCGCGGGGGCGGTCCTCGGGTTCGGGCTGCTCAACTGGTTCTTCACCCCGCCCGTGCGGACGCTCACCATCGCGCGGCCGGAGAACGTGCTCGCGCTGGCCATCTTCGTGCTGGTGGCCGTCATGGTCAGCACCGTCGTGGACCTGGCCGCCCGGCGCAGCAGGGAGGCGGCGCGCTCGCGGGCCGACGCCGAGGTGCTGGCGACGCTGGCCGGGCACGTGCTGCGCGGCGAGTCGGCGCTGCCGTCGCTGCTGGGACGGATGCGGGAGACGTTCGGGCTGACCTCGGTCACCCTGCTCGAACGCGAGGGGACCGCCTGGCGCATCGTCTCGGTGTCCGGCGGCCCGCCCGCCACCGCCCCCTCCCACGCCCCCACCCCTGCTCCTGATCCCACGCCCGCCACCGGACCCGGCACGGACGTCGTCATCGACGACCGGCTCGTCCTCGCCGCCCGCGGCCGGCTGCTGCAGGCGAGCGACCAGCGGGTCCTGGAGGCGTTCGCCGCCGAGGCCGCGGTCGCGCTGCGGCAGCAGCGGCTGCGGGCGGCGGCCGAGCAGGCGCGCCCGCTGGCCGAGGCCGACCGCATGCGCACGGCGCTGCTCGCCGCCGTCGGCCACGACCTGCGCACGCCGCTCGCCTCCGCCCTGGCGGCCGTGGACAGCCTCCGCGACACCGGCGTCGACTGGACGCCCGAGGACCGCGCCGAGCTCCTGGCCACCGCCGGCGAGTCGCTGGCCAAGCTCAACCGCCTGGTGTCCAACCTGCTCGACATGAGCCGCCTCCAAGCCGGCGCCCTCGGCGTGCGGCTCGAACCCGTGGCCGTCGAGGACGTCCTCCCGCGCGCCGTGGACGACCTCGACGCCGCGCCCGGCCTGCTCAGGACCGACGTCCCCGACGACCTGCCCGACCTCATGGCCGACCCGGCGCTGCTGGAACGGGTGCTCGCCAACCTCGTCGCGAACGCCGCCCGCCACACGCCCCCGGGCGAGCACGTGCTCGTCGCCGCCAGCGCGCACGGCGACCACGTCGAGATCCGCGTCATCGACCGGGGCCCCGGGATCCCGGCGGAGGCGCATGAAAGGGTGTTCCTGCCGTTCCAGCGGCTCGGCGACCGCGACAACCACACCGGCGTCGGGCTCGGCCTCGCGCTCTCCCGCGGTCTCACCGAGGCGATGGGCGGCACGCTCGGCCTGGAGGACACCCCCGGAGGAGGACTGACGATGACCGTCTCGCTGCGGAGCGCGCGATGACGCGCGTGCTCGTCGTGGACGACGAGCCGCAGATCCTGCGGGCCCTCCGCGTCAACCTGGCCGCCCGGCACTACGAGGTCGCGGTCGCGCCGGACGGCGGCACCGCGCTGCGCCTGGCCGCCGACTGGCACCCCGACCTGGTCATCCTCGACCTCGGCCTGCCCGACCTGGACGGCGTCGAGGTCATCGCGGGGCTGCGCGGCTGGACCAGCGTGCCGATCATCGTCCTGTCGGGACGCACCGACAGCACCGACAAGGTGGACGCCCTGGACGCCGGGGCCGACGACTACGTGACCAAGCCGTTCGGCATCGACGAACTGCTCGCCCGCGTCCGCGCGGTGACCCGGCGCACCGGGCAGCAGGGGGAGGACCCCGTCACGGTCAGGCTGGGCGAGCACGAGATCGACCTGACCCGCAAGACGATCACCGGCGGGGTGCGGCTGACGCCGACGGAGTGGCACTTTCTGGAGATCCTGCTGCGCAACCCCGGCAAGCTGATCAGCCAGCGGCAGCTCCTGACCGAGGTCTGGGGCGCCTCCTATCTCAAGGAGACGCACTACCTGCGGCAGTACATGGCCCAACTGCGCCGCAAGCTCGAGATCGACCCGGCCCGGCCGGCGCACCTGCTCACCGAGCCCGGCATGGGCTACCGCTTCCAGCCCTGACGGCGCTCACGCCCGGTCGAGCAGCAACCCGACCGCCCTGTGCACGGCCCAGCCGACCAGCACGATGCCGAAGACGACCTGGGTGAGGCGCAGCCAGGGCGGGGAGTCGTCCGCATAGACGACGACCCCGACCCACAACACGCCGAAGATCCCCACCAGGAGGATCGCCGCCCAGTTCAGCCCCCGTTGCCACATATGCGCAGTGTGACAGGCGCGAATGAAAGAACGGGTATGTCCGGAGTCGCCTCCGAGTCACCCCCCGGCAAGAAGCCTTCGGCCCCTGCCGCCCCGGCGTCCGTTCAGCGGCGAAGGCTGCGGCGCGCCCCGACGCAGCGCCGCAGCCTCGGGCCGCTCGGACTCTGCGGGACGGCGCCGCCGCTCTCCAGACAGGCGCGCAACGCGGCCGCCGTCCGGACGTCCTCCAGGACGCTCACCGCCTCCTCGCCGCTCTCCGGCAACTGCCCCTGCCGGCCCAGCTCGTCCCTGACGAACGACAAAGGGTCCGCCATGCCCGCCAGCTCGGCGGCCGCGCTCGCCCGGGCGGCCGTCAGCAGGCGCAAGTACGCGGTACGCAGGACGGCCTCGCGGGTGTGGGCGTGTTCGAGGTCGTCGATGAGCGTACCCGCCACCCGCAGCAGGTCCCCGGCGCTGGTCGCCTCGTCGGCGAGGAAAGCGCGGATGTCGTCGAACTCCGAGCGGGTCATGGCGGACACCTCCGAGGGAGCAATCTGCTCGTGGACTACTTCGTACCGACCAGCGATTGCGGATGACTTGCCGTGCGCTTGCCCAGGGGTGTCGCGAAGGGGAGACATAGGCGAGGTTTGGGGGACAGCAGGGGAGGGAAGAACCATCGGATTACCCGAGTTGCGCGAAGCACCGGCGATCCACTGCTAGAGTTGCTTCCGCGCAGGACGCCCGAGAGCTCACCGAGCTCCAGGAGCCGGCCCGCGAACCCCACTTCCTTCTCGGACCATCCACTCCGGACGGGCTGGTAAGTTAGAGGGGTTGCCCCGGAAACGGGGCGCGGATTAATTCCAGCAGGTCGAGCAGGGCCGGTCAATTTGACAGCCACCTGAACGACTGAAAGAATTAAGACACAACGAAAGACCGAAACGAAACGCCTCCGACGCAAGGCTTGAAAGCCTGGCTGACGATGAACGCGTCCGTTTCTTGAGAACTCAACAGTGTGTTAAAAGCCAGTGCATGTGCATCACACATGTATCACCCCGTCATTCATGACGGATTCTTGCTTGGACAGTACTGTCCGAACAGTCATTGTTTGGAGAGTTTGATCCTGGCTCAGGACGAACGCTGGCGGCGTGCTTAACACATGCAAGTCGAGCGGAAAGGCCCTTCGGGGTACTCGAGCGGCGAACGGGTGAGTAACACGTGAGCAACCTGCCCCTGACTCTGGGATAAGCCCGGGAAACTGGGTCTAATACCGGATACGACCGCCTCCGGCATCGGATGGTGGTGGAAAGTTTTTCGGTCGGGGATGGGCTCGCGGCCTATCAGCTTGTTGGTGGGGTAGTGGCCTACCAAGGCGACGACGGGTAGCCGGCCTGAGAGGGCGACCGGCCACACTGGGACTGAGACACGGCCCAGACTCCTACGGGAGGCAGCAGTGGGGAATATTGCGCAATGGGCGGAAGCCTGACGCAGCGACGCCGCGTGGGGGATGACGGCCTTCGGGTTGTAAACCTCTTTCAGCAGGGACGAAGTTGACGTGTACCTGCAGAAGAAGCGCCGGCTAACTACGTGCCAGCAGCCGCGGTAATACGTAGGGCGCAAGCGTTGTCCGGAATTATTGGGCGTAAAGAGCTCGTAGGTGGCTGGTCGCGTCTGCCGTGAAAGCCCGCAGCTTAACTGCGGGTCTGCGGTGGATACGGGCCGGCTAGAGGTAGGTAGGGGCAAGTGGAATTCCTGGTGTAGCGGTGAAATGCGCAGATATCAGGAGGAACACCGGTGGCGAAGGCGGCTTGCTGGGCCTTACCTGACGCTGAGGAGCGAAAGCGTGGGGAGCGAACAGGATTAGATACCCTGGTAGTCCACGCTGTAAACGTTGGGCGCTAGGTGTGGGACCCTTCCACGGGTTCCGTGCCGGAGCTAACGCATTAAGCGCCCCGCCTGGGGAGTACGGCCGCAAGGCTAAAACTCAAAGGAATTGACGGGGGCCCGCACAAGCGGCGGAGCATGTTGCTTAATTCGACGCAACGCGAAGAACCTTACCAAGGTTTGACATCACCCGGACCGCCTCAGAGATGGGGTTTCCCTTTTGGGCTGGGTGACAGGTGGTGCATGGCTGTCGTCAGCTCGTGTCGTGAGATGTTGGGTTAAGTCCCGCAACGAGCGCAACCCTTGCTCCATGTTGCCAGCACGCCGTTCGCGGTGGTGGGGACTCATGGGGGACTGCCGGGGTCAACTCGGAGGAAGGTGGGGATGACGTCAAGTCATCATGCCCCTTATGTCTTGGGCTGCAAACATGCTACAATGGCCGGTACAGAGGGTTGCGATACCGTGAGGTGGAGCGAATCCCTAAAAGCCGGTCTCAGTTCGGATTGGGGTCTGCAACTCGACCCCATGAAGTCGGAGTCGCTAGTAATCGCAGATCAGCAACGCTGCGGTGAATACGTTCCCGGGCCTTGTACACACCGCCCGTCACGTCACGAAAGTCGGCAACACCCGAAGCCCGTGGCCCAACCCGTAAGGGGGGGAGCGGTCGAAGGTGGGGCTGGCGATTGGGACGAAGTCGTAACAAGGTAGCCGTACCGGAAGGTGCGGCTGGATCACCTCCTTTCTAAGGAGCACTCTCACCCTTCACCACCGGACGTGTGGTGGGGTGACAGCTCACTAGTGGAGCACTGGCTACTCGGCACCGCCAGGTCGCCGGCCGGCAAGTACCGCCCCGCAAGGGGAGTGGGAACGACGGTTCGGGGGCTCGGGGGTTGCCGGACACACTGTTGGGTCCTGAAGGAACGGGCAGCTGGGCTGGTCGTCTTCTTCGGTGCACAGGACCAGCGAACGACCTGTTGATCGGGTCGGGAGCTGGTTGCTGTTTGTTGTTTGAGATTTGCATAGTGGACGCGAGCATCTTTGTGGCCAAGTTTTTTAGGGCACACGGTGGATGCCTTGGCATCAGGAGCCGATGAAGGACGTGGGAGGCTGCGTTAAGCCTCGGGGAGTCGCCAACCAGACGTTGATCCGGGGATGTCCGAATGGGGAAACCTAGCACCAGTCATGTGGTGTTGCCTCCGCCTGAATGTATAGGGCGGTTGGTGGTGGGAACAACATCCCGCAATGAATCGCGATCAGCATGATGCAGCACCATCAACATGCAATGGCGTGGTAACGCGGGGAAGTGAAACATCTCAGTACCCGTAGGAAGAGAAAACAACAGTGATTCCGTGAGTAGTGGTGAGCGAAAGCGGATGAGGCTAAACCGGGCGTGTGTGATAGCCGGCAGGCGTTGCATGTCCGGGGTCGTGGGACCCTCTTGGGATGGCTGCCGCCGTCTCGGGCAGTGATAAATCGGTGGGGTAGTCGAAGCCTCTGGGAAGGGGCGCCGTAGACCGTGAGAGCCGGGTAGGCGAAACCTTGTCGACTGCTGGAGGGGATCCCAAGTAGCACGGGGCTCGAGGAATCCTGTGTGAATCTGCCAGGACCACCTGGTAAGCCTAAATACTCCCTGATGACCGATAGTGCACGAGTACCGTGAGGGAAAGGTGAAAAGTGCCCCGGTGAGGGGTCGTGAAATAGTACCTGAAACCGTGTGCCTACAAGCCGTAGGAGCTTAGCTGGTCTTCGGACCGGTTGTGATGTGACTGCGTGCCTTTTGAAGAATGAGCCTGCGAGTTATGGTGTGTGGCGAGGTTAACCCGTGTGGGGGAGCCGTAGCGAAAGCGAGTCTGAAGAGGGCGTTTGAGTCGCATGCTGTAGACCCGAAGCGGGGTGATCTACGCATGGGCAGGTTGAAGCTCAGGTAAGACTGGGTGGAGGACCGAACCCACCAGGGTTGAAAACCTGGGGGATGACCTGTGTGTAGGGGTGAAAGGCCAATCAAACTCCGTGATAGCTGGTTCTCCCCGAAATGCATTTAGGTGCAGCGTCGCGTGTTTCTTGCCGGAGGTAGAGCACTGGATGGCCGATGGGCCCGACAAGGTTACTGACGTCAGCCAAACTCCGAATGCCGGTAAGTGAGAGCGTGGCAGTGAGACTGCGGGCGATAAGGTTCGTAGTCGAGAGGGAAACAGCCCAGATCACCGACTAAGGCCCCTAAGCGTGTGCTAAGTGGGAAAGGATGTGGAGTCGCAGAGACAACCAGGAGGTTGGCTTAGAAGCAGCCACCCTTGAAAGAGTGCGTAATAGCTCACTGGTCAAGTGATTCTGCGCCGACAATGTAGCGGGGCTCAAGCACACCGCCGAAGTCGTGGCACTGACAGCGTCTTGTTGTTGGTGGGTAGGGGAGCGTCGTGCGGCCGGTGAAGCGGCAGAGTGATCTAGCCGTGGAGGCCGTGCGAGTGAGAATGCAGGCATGAGTAGCGAATCGAGGGTGAGAAACCCTCGCGCCGGATGACCAAGGGTTCCTGGGGCAGGCTAATCCGCCCAGGGTAAGTCGGGACCTAAGGCGAGGCCGACAGGCGTAGTCGATGGACAACGGGTTGATATTCCCGTACCCGCTTCAATGCGCCCATATCGAACCTCGTGATGCTAAGAGTCCTTAAGTCAGCTGTCTCTTCGGAGACGGTGTTAGGCCGAACGCTCGATCCGATCGGGTAGTAGGTAAGCGATGGGGTGACGCAGGAAGGTAGTCCAGCCCAGGCGATGGTTGTCCTGGGGTAAGCATGTAGGGAGCGAGGTAGGCAAATCCGCCTCGTATGTATCCTGAGATGTGATGCCGAGCCGATTGTGGTGAAGTGGATGATCCTATGCTGCCGAGAAAAGCCTCTAGTGAGTGTTGTGGCGGCCCGTACCCTAAACCGACTCAGGTGGTCAGGTAGAGAATACTAAGGCGATCGGGTGAACTGTGGTTAAGGAACTCGGCAAATTGCCCCCGTAACTTCGGGAGAAGGGGGACCTCTGCTGGTGATGAGTTTTGCACTCGGAGCTGGTGGGGGTCGCAGTGGCCAGGGGGAAGCGACTGTTTACTAAAAACACAGGTCCGTGCGAAGTCGTAAGACGATGTATACGGACTGACGCCTGCCCGGTGCCGGAACGTTAAGGGGACCGCTTAGCTCCACTTGTGGGGCGAAGGTGAGAACTTAAGCGCCGGTAAACGGCGGTGGTAACTATAACCATCCTAAGGTAGCGAAATTCCTTGTCGGGTAAGTTCCGACCTGCACGAATGGCGTAACGACTTCCCCGCTGTCTCAACCGCAGACCCGGCGAAATTGCACTACGAGTAAAGATGCTCGTTTCGCGCAGCAGGACGGAAAGACCCCGGGACCTTCACTACAGCTTGACATTGGCGTTTGGAGCGTCTTGTGTAGGATAGGTGGGAGACTGGGAAGCTCGGACGCTAGTTCGGGTGGAGTCATTGGTGAAATACCACTCTGGTCGTTTTGAACGTCTAACTCTGGTCCGTGATCCGGATCGGGGACAGTGTCTGGTGGGTAGTTTAACTGGGGCGGTTGCCTCCTAAAGGGTAACGGAGGCGCCCAAAGGTTCCCTCAGCCTGGTTGGCAATCAGGTGTTGAGTGTAAGTGCACAAGGGAGCTTGACTGTGAGACTGACGGGTCGAGCAGGAGCGAAAGCTGGGACTAGTGATCCGGCATCGGCGTGTGGAAGCGGTGTCGCTCAACGGCTAAAAGGTACCCCAGTCTATCTTATTCATCTTCCATCTTCGGCTACATATGACTGGGGATAACAGGCTGATCTTCCCCAAGAGTCCATATCGACGGGATGGTTTGGCACCTCGATGTCGGCTCGTCGCATCCTGGGGCTGGAGTAGGTCCCAAGGGTTGGGCTGTTCGCCCATTAAAGCGGTACGCGAGCTGGGTTTAGAACGTCGCGAGACAGTTCGGTCCCTATCCGCTGCGCGCGCAGGAGACTTGAAAGGGGCTGTCCCTAGTACGAGAGGACCGGGACGGACGAACCTCTGGTGTGCCAGTTGTACCGCCAGGTGCACGGCTGGTTGGCTACGTTCGGAAGGGATAACCGCTGAAAGCATCTAAGCGGGAAGCTCGCCTTGAGATGAGGTCTCCCACCCCGTGAGGGGGTAAGGCTCCCGATAGACGATCGGGTTGATAGGCCGGAGGTGGAAGCGCGGTAACGTGTGGAGCTGACCGGTACTAATAGGCCGAGGACTTGACCACAAAGCATCTTGCTCGCGTCCACTACGCAATTCTGAGACAGCAAACACGCCTGTGTGTGTTTGGTTGTTTCTCAGGGTTACGGCGGTTATGGCGGGAAGGAAACACCCGGTTACATTCCGAACCCGGAAGTTAAGCTTCTCTGCGCCGATGGTACTGCACTCGGGAGGGTGTGGGAGAGTAGGTCACCGCCGGACAATCTTTATGGGAAGGCCCCGACGCCTAGCGTCGGGGCCTTTCTGCGTTTCAGGGGGACTGCAGGAGCGGTTCTATGCGGTACGGGATCTGGGTGCTCAGGGCGATCGTGGTGTCCGTGCGTTGCACGGCGGGGGAGGCCAGGACGCGGGCGATGATCTCCTGCAGGTGATCGGTGCTCCTGGCGACCACGCGGCAGAGCAGGTCGTGCTGGCCGCTGGTGCCGTGCACCTCCAGGATCTGCGGCACGGCGCGCAGGGCGGCGACCGCTTCCTCCAGCCGGCCCTGCGCGATCTGGAGCCAGACGAAGGCCAGGATGGGGTGGCCGGCGGCGGCCGGGGAGACGGTGGGGCCGAAGTCCTCGATGACGCCCCGGGCGGTCAGCTTCTCGACGCGGGCCTGGACGGTGCCGCGCGCCACTCCGAGGAGCCGGGCCAGTTCGGTCAGGCCGATGCGCGGGTGCGCGCGCATGGTCACGAGCAGGCGGGCGTCGAGCTGGTCCACGAGGGGCCTCCAGGGGGACTGTGCGGTTCGACCAGGAAACGCCGGTTCAGGCGCGCGGAAGTGAGCGTATCGCGCAGTTCGATTGGGCGCTCTTGCCAGGGAAAGCGCGACTTGCTGTTATCTGGGCATGTTTGAGGAAGCACAGTACTTCGCGCCGGTCGCCGCCCAGGAGGACGGGTCGGTGGTGGTGGAGCTGGCGGCGTCGCATCCGGGGTTCGCGGATCCGGTGTACCGGGCGCGGCGCAACGCCATCGCGGGGCTGGCGCTCGGTTACCAGCCGGGGACGCCCATCCCGGAGGCCGAGTACACCGAGCAGGAGCACGAGGTGTGGGCGATGGTCAGCCGGGAGCTGGCGATCAAGCACGCCAAGTACGCCACGGCCGAGTACCTGGACGGCGTGTCCCGCCTGGGGCTGCCGGTCGACCGGATCCCGCAGCTGGAGGAGGTCTCCCGGCTGCTGGAGCCGCTGACCGGGTTCCGGTACCTGCCGGCGGCGGGGCTGGTGCCGCTGCGCGACTTCTACGGCGTGCTCGCGGACGGGTTCTTCCACTCGACGCAGTACATCCGCCACCACTCGGTGCCCTTCTACACGCCGGAGCCGGACGTCGTGCACGAGGTGATCGGGCACGCCAACGCGCTGGCGAGCGACCGTTACGCCGCCCTCTACCGGCTGGCGGGTCAGGCCGCGCGGCGGGTCGAGGGGGAGGAGGCGCTGGAGTTCGTGTCGAAGGTGTTCTGGTTCACCCTGGAGTTCGGGGTGATGCGGGAGCAGGGCGAGCTGCGGGCGTACGGTGCGGGGATCCTGTCGTCGTACGGGGAGATCGAGGAGTTCCGCGGGATGGACATCCGGCCGCTGGACCTGGCGGCCATGGGGACCACGCACTACGACATCACGAAATATCAGGACGTGTTGTTCCGGGCCGAGTCCCTCGACCAGTTGGAGGACGTCGTGGGCGGCTTCTGGGACTCCTGCGACGACGACTCGATCGCGAAACTGATCGCCTCGGCGCTCTAGCAGGTTCGTCCGGGTTCTCGCCATAATGCCCGGGTGATCGCGGGCCGGGGGCAGGTGGCAGCACGTGTGCTGCTCGCCCTCGCCCTGGTCCTGTCGCTGCTCACGGTCCCGGTCGAGCCGGCCGCTCCGGTACTGGGGCGATGGCGGGCGGACGCGGCGGCTGCCCGGCCCCTGCCCCTGTACGGAGGAGCGGTGACGGACATGGCGGCGAACATGGAGCGGGTCGCCGCCCTGGAGACGGTGCGGCCGGTCCCGGCGAAGCGGATCACCGAGCGGCTGGACCGCTATCTGGCCGGTCGCCCGGGGCCGGTCACCGCTGAGGTCAAGGACCTGACGACGGGACAGCGCTACCGCTACCACCCGGGCGAACGGCTGATCACGGCCAGCAGCTCCAAGGTGCTCATCCTCATGGGGCTGCTGCTGAGGACCCCGTGGAAGAAGCTGCCCGGCGGCGTGCGGCGGGACGCCGAGCAGATGATCCGCTACAGCGACAACCACGCCGCCGACCGGTTGTGGCTGCGGATCGGGGGCGCGAGCGGGTTCACCGAGGCGGCGCGGCGGTTCGGGCTGAAACATACCCGGGGCGTGCCGGGTGCCTGTGTGGACCTGTACTGCTGGGGGATCACCCGTACGTCCGTCGATGACCAGATCCGCCTCATGAGTGCTCTGGTGTCCCCCAGGAGCCCGCTGAAGGCCAAGGAGCGCGCCAGGGTGCTCGACCTCATGGGGTCGGTCGTGGACGGCCAGAACTGGGGTCTGAGCGCCGCCGCGTGCCGGGACGACCGGGTGGCGCTGAAGAACGGCTGGCTCAAGCGGGTCTCCACCGAGCGCTGGGCCGTCATCACCGTCGGCCTGATCAGGGACGACGGCCACGACTACGCCGTGGCCGTGCTCAGCGAGGGCAGCCCGGAGGTAGCGACCGGCATCGCGACCGTCGAGGGCGTCGCTCAGCGCGTCATGCGCGGCTTTCGGCGATGCCCGGCGTGACCAGCCGGTAGCCGACGCCGCGCACGGTCTGGATGAGCTGGTCGTCCTCGTCGCCGAGCCGCGCGCGCAGCCGCTTGACGTGCACCGCGATGGTGTTCGTCGAGGTCGTGCCGGCGGCGTGCCACACGTGCCGCATGATCTGCTCGCGGGTGACCGTGCGGTCGGCGTTGCGCATCAGGTACTGCAACAGCTCGAACTCGCGCAGCGGCAGGTGCACGGTGCGCCCGCCGACGCGTACCTGGTAGGCCTGCACGTCGAGCTCGACGCCGCCGACCTGGAGCAGCTTGCGAGACTCGGGCGAGGCCGCCTGGATGAACGGCAGCAGCTCCGGCACCCGGTACGGCCTGGCCACGCAGGCGGCGGCCCCGGCCGCGAGCGCGCGGACGGCCTGCTCGGCGTGCCCCTCGCCGACGCCGAGCAGCACCGGCACGGCCCGGGCGAGCCGTACCGCGCGGACGAACTCGACCGCGTCGATGACCGGGAGCGTGGCCGAGACGAGCACCACGTCCGGCTGCAGAGCCCCGGCCTGCAGCAGCCCTTGGGCGCCGTCGGGCGCGCCGGTGACCGCGACGCCCTCGCGTTCGAGCGCGTCGGCCACGTCGTCGACCACGGTGCGGTCGGGGTCGGCGATGAGCAGTACGGGCTTGGTCCTCGTGTCCCCGTTCATCGTGGATGCCGCCTGCTGTCGGGTCATCAGCCGAAGCGCCCCGTGATGTAGTCCTCCGTGGCCTTCTGGCTGGGATTGGTGAACATGCGGGAGGTCTCGTCCATCTCGACGACCTTGCCGGGCTGGCCCTGCCCCGCCAGGTTGAAGAAGGCGGTGCGGTCGCTGACGCGGGCGGCCTGCTGCATGTTGTGCGTGACGATGACGATGGTGAACTCGTCCTTGAGCTTGGCCATCAGGTCCTCGATGGCCAGCGTGGAGATCGGGTCGAGGGCCGAGCAGGGCTCGTCCATGAGCAGCACCTGCGGCTTGACCGCGATCGCGCGGGCGATGCAGAGCCGCTGCTGCTGGCCGCCGGACAGGCCCGCGCCGGGCTTGTTGAGCCGGTCCTTGACCTCGTTCCAGAGGTTGGCGCCCTTGAGCGACTCCTCCACGATGCCGTCGAGCTGCGACTTCGACACACGGCCGTTGAGCCGCAGGCCGGCCGCGACGTTGTCGTAGATCGACATCGTGGGGAACGGGTTGGGACGCTGGAAGACCATGCCGATCATCCGGCGCACCGAGACCGGCTCGACGTTCGCGCTGTAGAGGTCCTCGCCGTCGAGCAGGACCTTGCCCTCGACGCGGGCGCCGGGGATGACCTCGTGCATGCGGTTCAGCGTGCGCAGGAACGTCGACTTGCCGCATCCCGACGGGCCGATGAACGCGGTGATCGAGCGAGGCTCGATGGTCATCGACACGTCCTCGATCGCTTTGTGCGACCCGTAGTACGCGTCCAGACCCGAGACCTGGATCTGCTTGGACATGAGCGGCGATACCCCCTATCGGCCCTTGGCGGGCGCACGCCACCAGGCGATCAGGCGCGCCACCAGGTTGAGCAGCATGACGATCAGAATGAGCACGAGGGCGGCGGTCCACGCGCGGTCGATGGCGGTGTCGTTCGGACGGGCCGCCTGGTCGAAGATGTAGAGCGGCAGGCCCATCTGCGGCCCGTTGAACGGGTCGTTGTTGATGGAGTCGGTGAAGAACACCGTGAGCAGGATCGGCGCGGTCTCGCCGGCCACGCGGGCGACGGCCAGCATGACGCCGGTGACGATGCCGGTGAACGCGGTGGGCAGCACGACCTTGAGGATCGTGCGCCACTTCGGCACGCCCAGCGCGTACGACGCCTCGCGCAGGTCGCCCGGCACCAGCCGCAGCATCTCCTCGGTGGATCTGACCACGGTCGGCATCATGAGGATGGACAGGGCCATCGCGCCCGCCCAGCCGCTGTACGGCATGCCGAGGAACAGGATCCAGAACGCGAGGACGAACAGGCCGGCAACGACCGAAGGGACGCCGGTCATGACGTCCACGAAGAAGCTGATGGCCCGGCTCAGCCGGCCGCCTCTGCCGTACTCCACCAGGTAGATGGCGGTGAGCAGACCGATCGGCACCGAGATGAGCGAGGCGAGCAGCACCTGTTCGAGCGTGCCGATGATGGCGTGGTAGGCGCCGCCGCCGGCGTCGCGCGCGCCGATGCCGCGCATCGAGTGGGTGAGGAACTCCAGGTCGAAGCGCTTCAGGCCGTTGGAGATGACCAGCCACAACACCGACACGAGCGGCACCACGGCCAGCAGGAACGCCAGGTAGACCAGGCCCTGGACGAAGCGGTCCTTGACCCGGCGGCCGGTCGAGATGTGCTGGATGGCGGCAGGCCGGACGGCCTCTTTCTGCAGGGTCATGCGCCGGCCCTCGCGTACTCCTTGCGGCGGTTGATGATCAGTCGGGCCGCCGTGTTGACCAGCAGGGTGATGATGAACAGCACCAGGCCGGAGGCGATCAGCGCGCCACGGCCGACCGGGGTGGCCTCGCCGAAGCCGTTGGCGATGTTGGCGGCGATGCTGTTGCCGTGCGGGGTGAGGATCTCGATGCTGATGTCGAAGGTGGCGGGGAAGATGAGCGCGACCGCGATGGTCTCGCCCATGGCCCGGCCGAGGCCGAGCATCGCGGCGCTGATGACGCCGGGCCGGCCGAACGGCAGCACCGCCATCCGGATCATCTCCCACCGGGTGGCGCCGAGCGCGAGCGCGGCCTCCTCGTTCATCCGCGGGACCTGGAGGAAGACCTCGCGGGAGATGGCCGCGATGATCGGCAGGATCATGATCGCCAGGACGATGCCGCCGGCCAGCATGGTCTTGCCGCCGATCGCGCCCTCGCCGGCGAACAGCGGGAACCAGCCGAGGGTGTCGTTGAGCCACTTGGACGGCTCCCTCAGCAGCGGCACGAGGAAGGCCATGCCCCACAGGCCGTAGACGACGCTGGGCACCGCGGCGAGCAGGTCGATCAGGTAGCCGAGCGGGCCCGCCACGCGGCGGGAGGCGTAGTGGGAGATGAACAGCGCGACGCCGACCGCGATCGGGGTGGCGATGACCAGCGCGATGCCCGAGCTGAGCACGGTGCCGAAGGCCAGCGCGCCGATGCCGAACACCTGGCTGCTGTTGGGCTCCCAGATGAGGTCGGTGAAGAAGTTGCCCTTGTTCGCCTGCAACGCCGGGATCGCCTCGCCGATGAGGAACACGGCGATGGCGGCCATGATCGCCAGCAGGACGATGCCGGCCCCGGTCGCGAGGAACTTGAAGGGGCCTTCACCGGAGGTGCGCCGCGAGGCGGGCCGGCTCGTGGCCGGCCCGCCGCCGCGGGTTCTCGTGTCGGTCGTCATCGGGTCTTAGGAGATGGCCTCGATGGCGGAGCGGACCTTGGTGAGCAGGCCACCGGCGAGCGGGGCGTAGCCCAGGTCCTTGAGCGCCGCCTGGCCCTCGTCGCTGGCGGTGTAGGTGAGGAACGACTTCACCAGCTTGGCCTCCTCGGCGGGCAGGCCCTTCTCGCAGGTGATCTCGTAGGTCACCAGGACGATCGGGTAGGCGCCGGCGGTCTTGGTGCCGTAGTCGATCGAGAGCTTGAGGTCGTTGCCGGTGCCCTTGATCTCGGCGCTCTCGACGGTCTTGGCGGCGCTGTCGGCGGTCAGCTCGACGAACTCGCCCGAGCCGTTGGCGACCTTGGCCTTCTGGAGCTGGGAGTTCTCGGCGAAGGACATCTCGACGTAGCTGATGGCGCCCTCGGTGTCCTTGACCGAGGAGGCGATGCCGTCGGAGCCCTTGGCGCCCTGGCCCTTGGCCTCGGCGGGCCAGGCCTTGGCCGGCTCGTACGGCCACTCGGCCGTGGCCTTGAGGAACTTGGTGAAGTTGTCGCTGGTGCCGGACTCGTCCGAGCGGTGGAACGCCTGGATCGGGGTGGAGGGCAGCTTGGCGTCGGGGTTGTCGGCCTTGATGGCCGCGTCGTCCCACTTGGTGATCTTGCTGCTGAAGATCCCGCCGATGGTCTTGGGGGAGAGCTGCAAACCCTCGACACCGGGCAGGTTGTAGACGACCGCGACCGGGCCGGTGACCATCGGGATGTTGATGGCCTTGCCGGTCTTGCAGCGGGCGTCGGCCTGGGCCGGCTCGCCCTTCTCGTCGTTCAGGGCCGAGTCGGAACCGGCGAAGGAGACCGTGCCCTGGATGAACGCCTGCACGCCGGCGCCCGAGCCGCTGGGCTGGTAGTTGATGCTCACCCCGGAGTTGGTGGCCTGGAAGTTCTTCTTCCACTCGTCAATGGCGTTGGCCTGTGCGGAGGAGCCCGCGGCGTTGATCGTGCCGCTCAGACCCGCGTTGTCGTTGCCCGCGGCGGGGGCGCTGGCGGAGGAGGTGCCGCTGGTGCCCGCGGAGGGGTTGTTGTCTGTGCCGCACGCAGCGAGCGAGAGCGCGCCGACGACGGCGACGGCGGCGAGCCGGCCTGCATACTTCACGGTTGGGTTCCTTTTCACTTGGTCCTTAGTCGCCGTTGAAGCTACGCAGCGAAAGTGACTCGGGTCCCTAGGAAGGGTGAACGTTCGGTGAACGCCCCTGGTCACCCTCATGATGGAAGGTATGACTTATCGCGTATGCGTCGTGTGCATGGGCAACATCTGCCGCTCGCCGATGGCCGAGGTGGTGTTGCGGAGGGTCCTGGAGGAGCGCGGGCTGGGCGACCGCGTCACCGTCGAGAGCGCCGGGACGGGCGACTGGCACGTGGGCGACCCCATGGACGAGCGGGCGCTCGGCATCCTCGCCGAGCACGGCTACGACGGGGCCGCGCACCGGGCCCGGCAGTTCACCGCCGACTGGTTCGACCGGTACGACCTGGTGCTGGCCATGGACCGGGACAACGTCCGCAACCTGCGGAGGCTCGCGCCCGCCGGGGTGGAGGTGCGGCTGTTCCGCTCCTTCGACCCGGCCGCGCCCGAGGGGGCCGAGGTGCCCGATCCGTACTACGGGGGCCGTGCGGGCTTCGAGGAGGTGCTCTCGCTGGTCGAGTCGGCCGCCGAGGGCGTGGCCAAGCACGTCGCCGATGAGATCGGTTAGGGAGCTCGGCACGTCCCACGGCCGGCGGCTGCGGCAGGGCGTGCTGGACGACGGGCGGCTGGTGTTCGTCAAGAGCGGGCCCGCCGCCGAGGCGTCCCAGGTGTTCGCCGCCGAGGCGGCCGGGCTGCGCTGGCTGGGCGAGGCGATGGCGGTGCCCGAGGTGGTCGAGGCGGGGGCGGACCGGCTGGTGCTGTCGTGGGTCGAGGAGGAGCGGCCGGGGCCGGCGGCGGCCGAGCGGTTCGGGCGGGAGCTGGCCCGGATGCACCGGGCGGGGGCGGCGGCGTTCGGCGCGCCGTGGCCGGGGTTCATCGCCGAGCTGCCGCTGGACAACCGGCCGTGCGGCACCTGGCCGGAGTTCTACGCGGCGCGGCGGGTGCTGCCCTTCCTGCGCCGGGCGCGGCTGCCGGCCGCCGACGTCGCCGAGGTCGAGCGGGCCGTGTCGCGCTTCGCCGAGGTGGCGGGGCCGGCCGAGCCGCCGTCGCGCATCCACGGGGACCTGTGGAGCGGGAACGTGCTCTGGTCGGGCGGCGCGGCCGTGCTGATCGACCCGGCCGCGCACGGCGGGCACCGGGAGACCGACCTCGCCATGCTGGCGCTGTTCGGGCTGCCGCACCTGGACCGGGTGCTCGGGGCCTACCGCGAGGAGTGGCCGCTCGCCGACGGGTGGCGGGAGCGGGTGCCGCTGCACCAGCTCCATCCGCTGCTGGTGCACGTGGTGCTGTACGGAGGGTCGTACCGGGGGAGCCTGATGGAGGCGGTGCGGCGGGTGCTGGCGCTGTGAGCCCGGCGCGAGAGTGAACGGCGCGGAAGTGAACGGCGTGGAAGTGAACGGCGGCTGAACGCGGGCCGGCTCAGCGGACGACCGTGCCGTTCAGCCGGGCGATGACCTCGTCGTGCAGGAGGCCGTTGCTGCAGACCAGGCTGCCGCCCTCCAGGCCGCGGACGCCCGCGGTGTCGGTCCAGACGCCGCCCGCCTCCTCGACGATCACGGTGAGCGCGGCCATGTCCCAGGGCGACAGCTCCGGCTCGGCGGAGAAGTCGACCGAGCCCTCGGCGACCATCATGTGCGACCAGAAGTCGCCGTAGGCGCGGGTGCGCCAGCAGCCGCGGCTGAGGTCGAGGAAGTTGTCCAGCTTGCCGGTCTTCTCCCAGCCGCCGAAGCTGGAGTACGAGAACGAGGCGTCCTCCAGCGTGGCGACCGAGGAGACGCGCATCCGGCTGGCCTTGGCCAGGCTCTTGCCGGTCCACGCGCCGCCGTCGGTGGCCGCCCACCAGCGCCTGCCGAGGGCCGGGGCCGAGACCAGGCCGACGACGACCCGGCCGTACTCCATGAGCGCGATCAGCGTGGCCCACACCGGGACGCCGCGCACGTAGTTCTTCGTGCCGTCGATGGGGTCGATGATCCACGACCGGGCGCCCCAGCCGGTCCGGCCGAACTCCTCGCCCACGACCGCGTCGCGGGGCCGGGCGCGGCGCAGCGTGCCGCGGATGGCCTCCTCGACGGCGCGGTCGGCGTCGCTGACCGGGGTGAGGTCGGGCTTGGTGTCGACCTTGAGATCGACGGCCTTGAACCGCCGCATGGTCAGGTCGTCGGCCGCGTCCGCCATGACGTGCGCGAGGCGTAGATCGTCGCTGTAACCCTGCACGGTCGCCCACGCTACCGTGTCGGGTATGACGAACATCAGTCACAGACGGCTCTTTTCTGGTAACCGCCGTTTCAGTTACTGGCCAGTAGCATGTGCATATGTCGTTGGATGTCGGTGCTCTGTTGCTGCAAACCGTCCCCTTTGCCCGGACTCTGGGTGTCGTCTTCGACGAGGTGAGCGACGGGCGGGCGGTCTGCCGGCTGCCCGATCGCGAGGACCTGCACAACCACGTGGCGGGGCCGCACGCCGGGGCGCTGTTCACGCTCGCGGAGTCGGCGTCGGGGGCGGCCATGCTCTCCCTGCTGGGCGACCAGCTCGGCCGGGCGGTGCCGCTGACCACCGGGGCCACGGTCGAGTACCGCAAGTTCGCCGAGGGCGAGGTGCGGGCGGAGGCGCGGCTGCGGGCGACGCGCGATGAGGTGGTCGCCCAGCTGGACGCGGGGGAGCGGCCCGTCTTCGACGTGGCGGTGGAGCTGAGGGACGGCGCGGGCACGCTCGTCTCGACCGTGGACATCACCTGGACCCTCCGGCCCCACCGCTCCTGAGGGGCCCGCTCCTGAGCGGCGTGCTCTTGGGGGCGTGCTCTTGGGGGGCTATGCCGAGCGGTCGGGGGCGGAGTCGTCCAGGGAGCCCTCGCGGCTCGACAGGAGGCGGCGCAGGGACTCCAGGCGGGCCGGGTCGGCGTTGCCGGCGGCCACCCAGGCGTCCAGCGCGCAGCCGTCACCCAGGTGCGTGCAGCCCTTGGGACAGTCGACCGTGCCCTCGACCAGGTCGGGGAAGGCGGCGAGCACCGTCTCCACCGACACGTGGGCGAGGCCGAAGCTGCGCACCCCGGGCGTGTCGATGATCCAGCCGCCCTCGGGCAGCTCCAGCGCCACCGCCGACGTGGACGTGTGCCGCCCCCGCCCGGTGACCGCGTTGACCTGCGAGACGGCCCGGTTGGCGTCCGGGACCAGGGCGTTGACCAGGGTCGACTTGCCCACCCCCGAGTGGCCCACCAGGACGCTGATGCGCCCGTCCAGGTGCTCGCGCAGCTCCTCCAGCGAGCCGCCCTTGCGGACGGTCACGTGGGAGACGCCCAGCGGCTCGTACAGGGCCACCAGGTCGTCGGGCGGCGCGAGGTCGGACTTGGTGAGGCAGAGCAGGGTGTCGATCTCGGCGTCGAAGGCCGCCACCAGGATGCGGTCGATCATGCGCGGCCGGGGCGGCGGGTCGGCGAGCGCGGCCACGATGACGAGCTGGTCGGCGTTGGCCACGATCGGGCGCTCGATGCCGTCGGTGTCTTCGGTGTCGTCGGCCGAGCGGCGCAACATCGAGGTGCGCGGCTCCACCCGGACCACCCTGGCCAGGGTGTCGGGACGGCCCGACACGTCGCCCACCAGCGCCACCCGGTCGCCGACGACGATGCCCTTGCGGCCCAGCTCGCGGGCCTTCATCGCGACCACCAGCCGGCCCTGCTGCCGCCGGCGCCGCTGCGCCGAGCCCTTGGGGCGCTCGGGCTCGACCAGGACGGTGTAGCGGCCCCGGTCGACGGCGACCACGAAGCCCTCGACGGCGTCCTCGTGCGCAGGACGGATGCGGGTGCGCGGCCGTGAGCCCTTGCCCGGCCTGACCCGTACGTCGTCCTCGTCGTACTCCCGCTTCCTCAGCGGTCCGCTCCCATGCGCTCGCTTCCCCTTCTCACAGGCTGATTCTCACAGGCTGATTCTCACAGGCTGATTCTCACCGGCTCATTCTCACCGGCCGCGCGCCTTCGGGCACGGCCGGACGGCGCCGGAGGACGTGGACAGGTGGCGGGCGGCGCCGTGCGGGCAGCACGCCGGCCCGGGTCGCCCCCTTGCGAGGTGCCCGGAGCACCGACCGCGAAACCAGACCGGCTCCGCATGCCCGCGACGCCACGAAGATCACCGGGCTCCCAGCATCGCCGCCCACATGCCGGCGAACTCCGGCAGGGTCTTGGCGGTCGTCGCGATGTTCTCCACCTCCACGCCGGGCACCCGGAGCCCGATCACCGCGCCCGCCGTGGCCATGCGGTGGTCGTCGTAGCTGTGGAAGACGCCGCCGTGCAGCGGCCGCGGCCGGACGACCAGGCCGTCGGCGGTCTCCTCGGCGTCGCCACCGAGCCGGTTGATCTCGGTGGCGAGCGCGGCCAGCCGGTCGGTCTCGTGGCCGCGCAGGTGGGCCACGCCGCGGATGCGGGTGGGCGTGGCGGCCAGCGCGGCCAGGGCGGCGATGGTGGGGGTCAGCTCGCCCACCTCACGCAGGTCGGCGTCGATGCCGGTGATCTCGCCGGTGCCGGTGACCACCAGGTCGCCGTCGTCGTGGCGGACGGCGGCGCCCATCGAGGTGAGCAGGCCGCGCAGCGCGTCGCCCGGCTGGGTGGTGGCGCGCGGCCAGCCGGGGATGGTGACCGTGCCGCCGGTGACGAGGGCCGCGGCGAGGAACGGGGCCGCGTTGGACAGGTCGGGCTCCACGGTGACGTCCTGGGCCGCGATGGGCCCCGGCTCGACCCGCCACACGTCGGGCTCGCTGTCGTCGACAGTGACGCCGGCCGCCCGCAACATCTGCACGGTCATCAGGATGTGCGGCTGGGACGGCACCGGCGGCCCCACGTGCCGCACCGTGACGCCCTTGGCGAACCGCGCGGCCGACAGCATCAGCCCCGACACGAACTGCGACGAGCCCGAGGCGTCGAGCGTGACCTCGCCGCCGGTCAGCGGCCCGCTGACGGTGAACGGCAGCGCGTCGTGGTCGACCCGGGCCCCGAGCGCCCGCAGGGCGTCGAGGATGGGCCCCATCGGGCGCTTGCGGGCGTGCGGGTCGCCGTCGAAGGAGACCGGCCCGTCGGCCAGCGCCGCGATCGGCGGCACGAAACGCATGACGGTGCCGGCGAGGCCGGCGTCGATGGCCGCGCCGCCGCGGATCGGGCCGGGCGTGACGTGCCAGTCGACGCTCGCCGCGGTCTCGCCCGAGGGCTCCAGCCGGGCGCCGAGCGCGCGCAGCGCGGCCACCATGAGGTCGGCGTCGCGGCTGCGCAGCGCCTTGCGCACCACGCCCGGGCCGTCGGCGAGGGCGGCCAGGACGAGCGCGCGGTTGGTCACCGACTTGCTGCCGGGCAGCGGCACGGTGGCGCTGACGGGAGTGGCGGCGGTGGGCGCGGGCCAGTGCGGAGCGGGCATGGTCAAAGCCTATCGGGGCGTGACGGGCCGGGACACGACCTGTGGACGACGGCCGGGGACGCCCGTCCGTGAACATGCGATCGAAAGCCGTACGTGGCAGTGTGGGGACATGTGCGGTAGATACGCCTCGGCGCGCAAGAAGCACGAGCTGCTGGAGGAGTTCCAGGTCGAGCTGGACGGCGAGCCCGACAAGGAGCTGGGCGCCGACTACAACGTCGCGCCCACGAAGAACGTCTACGCCGTGATGGACCGCGTGCCCAAGGACGGCGACCGCGCGGTCCGCCAGCTCAGGGTCGTCAAGTGGGGCCTGGTGCCCCCGTGGGCGAAGGACCCGTCCATCGGATCGCGGATGATCAACGCGCGGATCGAGACGGTGGCCGAGAAGCCGTCCTACCGGAAGGCGTTCGCCAAGCGGCGCTGCCTGCTGCCGGCCGACGGCTACTTCGAATGGATGCCGGTCGAGGGCGAGAAGCGCAAGAAACAGCCGTACTTCATCCATCCGGCCGACGGCGGGGTGCTGGCCATGGCCGGCCTGTACGAGTTCTGGAAAGACCCTTCGCGCGAGGACGACGACCCGTTGAAATGGCTCGTCACGTGCACCGTCATCACCACGAACGCCGAGGACCACCTGGGCCGCATCCACGACAGGATGCCCATGATGATCGAGCGTGAGCGGTGGGCGGAATGGCTCGACCCCGAGCTCACCGACACCGAGGAGGCCGTGCGCCTGCTGGTCCCGGCCGAGCAGGGGCGGCTCACCGCGTACGCGGTCTCGACCGATGTCAACAACGTCAGAAACAATGGGCCCGACCTCATCAAACCTCTCCCTGAACAGGAGGAGACAGCGCTTTTCTGAAGGTGTAAGAAGCGGGGTAAGTGGGCATCCGGTGGGGAAAGCGAGTGCATCCGTTTACTCGATGTCACCGCCATAAATGCCCCTCAATTGCACCGGGCGGGACATCCGGGGAGTCCTCGCCGCGGGCTGCTCTCATTTACCCGGAGGTGCGGATTCGTGGACGTCACGACCGCTCGTGAGCGGCTGGAAGACATGCTCGCCGAACTGGATCGCTCGATCGCCGTTCTCCAGGGAGACCCGGTCGCCGTGCGCGACCACTCGGCCGCCGACGCCGGCTCCGACCTGACCGACGCCGACCGCGCCCAGGCCATGCTCACCGTGGCCACGACGCAGCGGCGCGCGGTCGTCGAGGCGTTGAAGCGCCTGGAGGAAGGCGTCTACGGCCAGTGCGTCGACTGCGGCAAGCCGGTGCCGGAGGGCCGCCTGGAGGCGCGCCCCGAGGCCGCCCGCTGCGTCGAGTGCCAGGGCAAGCAGGAGCGGCGCCGCTGACGGTCCCCGCGCGGGGAGCGCGCCGCCGGACACGAAGAACGGCGGGTCTCCCCGGGGGCGTCAGCCCTTCTTGCGGGCGCTGGCCACCAGGTGGATGCCGACGGTGTCGTCGTCGTCCGGGTGGGCCTCCAGCTCGGTGCGCACGAGCCAGGTCAGGGAGCGCGCGTCGGAGCCGAGCACGTGGTCCACCGTGGACGGCGACAGCACCGTGCGCGGCCGCATCCACTCCACCTCCAGCCCGGCGCCGATCAGCAGCTCGCGGAGCTGGGTGCTGCTGAAGCAGCGGGTGATGCTGCCGTCGGGCCAGGGCACGAGCATGACCTCGCCGGTCTGCCGCAGGTGCTGCCACTGCTCCTGCTCGGCGAGGATCGCCATGCCGAGCACCAGCGAGTCGACGCACACGAGCGCCCGGCCGCCCGGCCGCAGCACCCGCGCCACGTCGCTCATGGCCGACTCCGCCATGAGCTCGATCGACATCACCCGCTCCTCGGCGAGCACCGCGTCCACGCTCGCATCGGGAAGGAACGCCAGATCGTCGGCGCGTATATGACGAACCCGGTCAGCGTCCCGCAATCGGGACTGCGCGTCCACGGTGCGGCGGAAGTCCAGCACCTCGATCACCTTGTGCCCGGCCCTGGCCGCCTGCCCGGACCAGCGGCCCCGGCCGCCGGACAGGTCGAGGATCACCGAGGGGTCGGCGGGGAGCCAGCGGTTGAGTTGTTCGGCGGCGACGGCGCGGTAGAAGGTCCAGTACGGCCCGAGCGTCCCTGAGCCGTTGAGTTCCTCGGCCGGAATGGGCAGCACACGCGACTCCTGGGTGACGGAAAAAGGGCTACCAGCCGGTACGTATGGACGTTCCCCGCACCGGGTCCTTCGTACCTTCTATCTTGCGGGAACAGACGAGGGCGCGGGGGTGTTGCGACGAGCATGCTCACATTGGCAGCCCCCCTCCCCGATGCCCGGCCAGGCGCGGCCCAGCGGGTAACATCCCCTGAGTACGGTGTCCCGCAGCAGCCGGCCACCGGTGATCTTAGGGGGGTGGGTCCGGTGCCCGCGACAGGCGCGGAGACGCTGGAGCAGCGAAGCGAGCGGTTCGAACGCGACGTCATGCCGTATCTCGAACAGCTCTACAGCGCCGCGCTCCGGATGACCCGGAATCCCGCGGACGCGGAAGACCTCCTGCAGGAGACCTTCGCCAAGGCGTTCGCCTCGTTCCATCAGTTCCAGCAGGGCACCAACCTCAAGGCGTGGCTCTACCGGATCCTGACGAACACCTTCATCAACAGCTACCGCAAGAAGCAGCGGGAGCCGAAGCAGTCCGGCACCGAGGAGATCGAGGACTGGCAGCTCGCGCGGGCCGAGTCCCACACATCGAGCGGTCTGAAGTCGGCCGAGGTCGAGGCGCTGGAGCACCTGCCCGACGGCGACATCAAGCAGGCGCTCGCGGCGCTGCCGGAAGAGTTCAGGATCGCGGTCTACCTGGCCGACGTCGAAGGCTTCCCCTACAAGGAGATCGCCGACATCATGGGCACTCCGATCGGCACCGTGATGTCGAGGCTGCACAGGGGACGCAGGCAGCTTCGGGGCCTCCTTGAGGACTACGCCCGTGAGCGCGGCCTGGTCCCGGCGGAGGAAACGAAATGAGCTGTGGCAACCCGCACGACACCGACTGCCGCGAGGTGCTCGACAAGGTCTACGCCTACCTCGACGGCGAGCTGACCGACCACGACGTCGTCGAGATCCGCGTGCACCTCGACGAGTGCAGCCCTTGCCTCAAGGAGTACGACCTGGACAAGGCGGTCAAGGCGCTCGTCGCCAAGCACTGCGGCTGCGACCCGGTGCCGGCCGACCTGCGTTCCAAGGTGCTGGCCCGCATCGCGCAGGTGAGGGCCGAGCTCGCCGACTAGGATGCTCCCCATGCGCGTGTTGGTCACCGGGGGTGCCGGGTTCATCGGATCCAATCTCGTCGATCGGCTGCTGGCCGACGGTCACGAGGTCCACGTCGTGGACGATCTGTCGTCCGGCAGCAGGGACAACCTGACCGGGGCCGCCGCGAGCGCCCGGTTCCGGCTGCACGTCCTCGACGTGCGCGACGCCGCCCTCGTGGGGCTCGCCGCCGAGCTGCAGCCGGAGGTCGTCTGCCACCTGGCCGCGCAGATCAGCGTGCGCAAGAGCGTCGCCGACCCGGCGCACGACGCCTCCCTCAACGTCGAGGGCACCGCCCGCGTGCTGGAGGCGGCCCACCAGGGCCGCACGCGCAAGGTGGTCTTCGCCTCGTCGGTGGCGGTCTACGGGCGGCCGGCGACCATCCCGGTGCCCGGTGACGCGCCGACCGACCCGCGCTCGCCGTACGCGGCCTCCAAGCTGAGCGGCGAGACCTACCTCGCCGCCTTCCGCGCCCTGCACGGCATCGAGTACACCACGCTCGTGCTCTCCAACGTCTACGGCCCGCGCCAGTCGCCCGACGGCGAGGCCGGCGTCGTGTCGATCTTCACCGACGCCCTGCTCGCCGGCACGCCCACGGTGGTGTTCGGCGACGGCACGCAGACCCGCGACTACGTCTACGTCGAGGACGTCGTCGACGGCTTCGCCCGCGCCTGCGGCCAGCGGGGCGACGGCCGCCGCTTCAACCTCGGCACCGGCATCCAGACCACCGACCGCCGCCTGCACTCGCTCATCGCCGACGCCGCCGGCGCGCCCGACAAGCCGGGCTTCGCCCCGCCGCGCCTCGGCGACCTGCCCGCCATGGCGGTCGACCCGGTGCCCGCCCACGAGGGCCTCGGCTGGCAGCCGCGCACCGACCTCGCCACCGGGATCAAGCACACCGTCGAGTGGGCCAGGAGCCGTCGCCGCACGTAGTGACTTGATTACGCTTTGCTTGCGATTTCCTGCGAGGCCGGTGCGGAGGCGCCGTCTTCTGTAGCGTGACATCCAGAAGTCGACGTGGAGGCAGCTGGATGGTGAAGGTGACGGTCGCCCGGCCGCTGGCGGCTCGCGCGCTGCGCGGCGGCCCCGGCGGTCCCTGGGGCGGTCCGTCAGGCGGCCCGTACGGCGCGCCGGTGGGCTCGACGCCTCCCGGCGTGTCCTGGACCTGACGACGCCGTAGGGGGAGCCGCATGCGTGACCTGCCCTGGCCCGCGAGGGTCTACCTGGTCGCCGTCATCGGCGCGGCGGCCGCGCTGATCGCCCGCAGCGCGCTCGTCACCGGCGCGCCGGTGGCCACCGACGACCTCGACGTCCTGCTGGTGCTCGCCCTGCTGTTCCTGGTGTGCGAGTCGATGCCGACGCTGCTCAACGTCGAGCAGTTCGCGGTGTCGGTCAGCTTCTCGGCCTCCCTGGCCGCCGTGGTGCTCATCGGCCCCGACGGCGCGGCGCTGGTCGGGCTGACCGCCGTGCTGAGCGTCCGGCCGGGGCTGCCGCTGATCAAACGCCTGTTCAACGGGGCCCAGTTCGCCATCTGCGGCTACGCGGCCGGGCAGGTCTACCTGGCGCTCGACGGGCGGGTGGGCGTCCCGCAGGTCAACGCCTTCGACGACCTCATCGGGCCGTACGCGGCGGCCACCGCTGTCTTCGTGCCGCTCAACATCGTGCTCACGCTCACCATGATCGCCCTGGCCACCGGGGTGCGGGCCACCGAGGTGCCGATGCGCGGCATGGCCCAGTTCCTGCTGTCCTACCTCGGCTACGGCACGTTCGGCCTGCTGGTGGCCGGGCTGTGGGCGACCGTGCAGTCGATCTCGGCGGTGCTGGTGCTGCTGCCGCTGTTCGTGGCGCGGTGGGCGTTCGGGCAGTACCACGCGCAGCAGCGCTCCTACGACGCGACGATCGCCGCCCTGTGCCAGGCCGTGGAGACCAAGGACTACTACACCAGAGGCCACTGCACGCGCGTCTCGCACGCCTCCTCGATGATCGCCCAGGAGATCGGCATGGGCCTGGAGCGGGTGCGGGCCATCCGCTACGCCGGCATGCTGCACGACGTCGGCAAGCTCGGCGTGCCCACCAAGGTGCTGCAGAAGGACGGGCCGCTCACCGAGGAGGAGTTCGCCGCGATCCAGCTCCACCCGATGCGCGGCCTGGAGATCGTGCGCGGCATCGGCTTCCTCGACGAGGCCTACGCCGGCATCATGCACCACCACGAGAAGCACGACGGCACCGGCTACCCGATGGGGCTGGCCGGCGACGAGATCCCCGAGTTCGCCAAGGTCATCGCGGTCGCCGACGCGTTCGACTCGATGACCTCCGACCGCTCCTACCGCGGCGCGCGGCCGGTTCCGGTGGCCATCGAGGAGCTGCGCAAGAGCGCGGGCACCCACTTCGACCCCGTCATGGTCGACGCCTTCATCCGGGCGCTCGAACGCGAGCCGTGGCAGCCGCCGCGCCGCGTCGACCCGCCGCCGCCCGACGCCGCGGGCACGCCCATCAAGGACCACGACGACCCCACCATGCCGATCCAGGTCGTGACCGGACAATGATCGCCACCGAGCGCGCAGCCCGCACCACAGGACGCTCCTTCAACACCGTCCTGCGCAAGCTCGACTCGGGCCAGCTCCTGCTCATCTGCGCCGCCGGCCTGGTCGCCGTCGCGGGCGTGGCCCACACGGCCACGGTCGGGCTCGACCGGCCGGAGATCGCCGTCGGGTTCGGCGCGCTGATCGCGGTCGGCGAGCTGGCCCGGCTCACCATGCCGGGCAACCGCGAGGTCGCGCCCATCGGCGCCGCCGCCGCGCTCGGCTACACGTTGCTGCTCGACCTCAGCCAGAACCCGCTGACGCACTCGGCGCTGCAGGTCGTGGCGGTCATCGCGGTCGGCATGGCGGCGGGGGCCGCGCCGCACCTGGCCGTCGGCCGCCCGCCCCGGCTGGACGCGATGGCCCGCCGCCTGCTCACCGGCGCGTTGCTGGCCTTCGCCTTCCGCCCGCTGGCCGACCCGCTGCGCCGGCTGACCGAGCCGCCCACCAGCACGTGGTGGCCGGCGCTGGCGGTGATGGTCACGCTCATCGCGGTCAGCCTGCTCGTCGACGTGCTGATCGCCGCCTGGCTGCGGGCCGAGCAGGTGCGCACCGCGTTCCGGGTGGCGGTGCGCGACGAGCTCAACATGGCCTTCCCGCTGGGCGCGGCGGTGGCCGCCTCCGGCGTGCTGCTGGCTCTCGCCACGCACAGCATGGACCTCGTGGCGCTGCTGGTGTTCGCCGCGCCGCTGCTGGTCACGCAGGTCGCCTTCCGCAAGTACGCCGGCATCCGGGCGACGTACCTGCAGACCGTGCGCGCCCTGTCGCGCGTCACCGAGGTCGGCGGCTACGTCGAGCCGGGTCACTCGCGCCGGGTCAGCCGCCTGGCCGTGGCCGTCGGCAGAGAGCTCGGCATGGCCGAGCCCGAGCTGCTGGAGCTGGAGTACGCGGCGCTGATGCACGACATCGGCCAGCTCTCGCTGCGCGACCCCATCCCCGGCGGCGCGACCGTGCTGACCGAGCCGGAGCAGGCCCGCCGCATCGCCGAGCTGGGCGCCGAGGTGATCAGGCAGACCGGCGTGCTCGACCGGGTGGCCGAGGTGGTCAGGCGGCAGTGCGACCCGATCTCCGACGACCCGCCGCTGTCGAGCCGCATCATCAAGGTCGCCAACGCCTACGACGACCTGGTTGGCCCCTCCACCGACCGCGACCGCGCGGGCGCGGCGCTGGAGCGCATCCGGCTGACCCCGGGCGGCGCCTACGACCCGCACGCGCTGGAGGCGCTGGCCCGGGTGATCGACCGCGGCCGGCTCTGAGCCACCGGTTGTGGGGTTCCTCCAGAAGATAGGGGTCCCGCTGTCGGGCTGCTGACCACGCGGACCCGTGGCAGGCGGCCCTAAGGTGGACACATCGATCGAACAGGGAGGTCGCGGTGGCTGAGGTACGCGCTGAGATGGTGGCCAACGTCTGGCAGGTCATCGTCCGCGAGGGCGACACCGTCTCGGAGGGCGACACGCTGGTCATCCTCGAGTCCATGAAGATGGAGATCCCGGTGATCGTCGAGGACGGCGGGGTCGTGGCGCAGCTCAAGGTCGCCGAGGGCGACGTCATTCAGGAGGGCGACCTCATCGCCGTCATCGACTAGCGGCCCGCGCGAGGAACGTGGCGCGGTCGACCACCACGCGCTCGATGGTGCCGCGGCCCACGACGCCGTGCTTGTCGTGGGCCTCGAAGGCGAAGACCAGCCGGCGGCCGTCGACCTCGGTGAGCTCGGCGCCGACCTGCACGTGCGTGCCGAGCGGGCTGGCGGCCAGGTGTTCGAGCTCGACGCGGGTGCCGACCGAGGTCTCGCCGGGCGCGAGGTGCTTCTCGACCGCCCGTACGGTCGCCGCCTCGGCCAGCGCGAGCAGCCGCGGTGTGGCCAGCACGGGCACGTCGCCGCTGCCCGCCCGCTTCGCGGTGTCCGACATCTCGACCATGATGAGCAGCTGAGAGCGGAGGCCAGGAGCGAGCGTCATGGGGTCAGCCTATCGATAGGGGGCCCGAGTTCCCGGAAACGCGGACAAGTGCCACCAGAAGGGCCCAGGATATGGTTTGTACGGCTTAAGACATTTGAGTGGCATGTGGGTCAGGTGAGTCGTACACTCTCTGAGTTCCGTGACCACTGTGTTACCTCGCCGCGACACAAGTTCGCTTTGTTGGGAACCCGCGGGGGCGAGAGGTTACAGAGGTAGGAGGGTAGCGGGGGAATCATGGTGGCCCAAGGAACCACACTGGCGGGGCGGTATCGGCTCGATACCCGCATCGGCGCCGGTGGCATGGGCGAGGTGTGGCGAGGCGAGGACACCGTGCTCGCGCGCACCGTCGCCGTCAAGGTGCTGCTCCCGGGCCGCATGCAGGACCCCGGCTTCGTCGCTCGCTTTCAGGGGGAAGCGCGGGCGATGGCCACGATCAACCACTCCGGCGTCGTCGACGTCTACGACTACGGGGTGAGCGGCGACACCGTCTACCTGGTGATGAAGTTCGTCGACGGCGAGCCGCTCGACCGGCTGCTCGCCCGGCTGGGCCGCATCCCGCCGCAGGCGGCCATGGAGCTCATCGCGCAGGCCGCCTCCGCCCTGCAGGCCGTCCACGACCAGGGCATCGTGCACCGCGACGTCAAGCCGGGCAACCTGCTCGTGCAGCGCGACGGCACACTCGTGCTCACCGACTTCGGCATCGCCCGCTCCGACCTCGCCAACCGGCTCACCGACGCCGGCATGGTGCTCGGCACGGCCGCGTACTGCGCGCCCGAGCAGGCCGAGGGCGCGCCCGTCACGCCCGCCGTCGACATCTACGCGCTCGGCGTCGTCGCCTACGAGTGCCTGGTGGGGCAGCGGCCGTTCGACGGTGACAGCGCCGTCACGATCGCGCTCAAGCACATCCGCGAGGCCCCGCCGCCGCTGCCCCCGGACATCCCGCAGCCCGTCCGCGCCCTGGTCGAGATCGCGCTGTCGAAGGACCCGGCCCGGCGGTTCCCGTCGGCCAGGGCCATGAGCGAGGCCGCCAGGGCCGTCGCCAGCGGGCAGACCCCGGCCCTTCCCGAGCAGGCGCCGGCGCAGCCGCCGGTCACCGGGGCCACCATGGCGCCCCCGGCCGACTACCCCGTCCAGCAGGGCCAGACGGGGCACTACGACGCGTACAAGACCGGCGCCCGGATGGCCGCAGGGGAGCAGACCACGGTCGCCGAGCGGCGCGGCGGGCGGCGAGCCGCCAAGGCCGCCCCCCGCAGGGGCGGGCTGATCGCGGGCATCGCCGCCGTGGTGGTGCTCGGCGCGGGGGCGACGGCCGTCGCCCTCACCGGCATGACCACCGACCCCACGCCCGCTCCCACCACGAGCCACCTCAGCGACGCCGAGAAGTCGCCCACCCCGACCACGTCCAAGCCCAAGAGAACCAGGACGCGGACGCCCACCCCCAAGCCCACCATCACCCGGCACCAGCCCGTGGAGACCTCGGAGGAGCCGACCCCCACCGCCACGCCGAGCAAGACCCCCACCGCCACCCCGTCGAAGACCCCCACGAACAGCCCCTCGCCGAGCGTGAAGAAGTCGCAGGTGCCCAAGGTCGTCGGCATGCAGTACCAGGAGGCACAGCAACTCGTCTCGGACGCCGGGTTCGACGCCCACGTGACCAACAACACGGTCACCACGGACGGCCTGCGCTGCGGCCGGGTGGCCTCCCAGTCCCCGGCCGGCGGGTCGTGGCTGGAAGCGGGCAAGGTGGTCAAGCTGGTCGTCGTCGACGGCGTCTGCGAGACGCCGACGCCGACCGCCAGCCCGACCACCAGCGCGAAGTAGCGCTCACACGCCCGTGGTGTTGCGGGGGTAGGCGATCTGCGGGTCGGTGGCGATGTTCACCATGTACGGGATGCCGGAGTTGAACGCCCTGCGCAGCGCGGGGCCGATCTCCGACGGCTTGGTGACCAGCTCGCCGCCGCCGCCGAGCGCGGTGACCACCTGGTCGTAGCGGCACTGGGGCTGCAGCTCGGCGGCCACGTCGTAGCCGTACAACATCTGCATGGGGTGCTTCTCCAGGCCCCAGATGCCGTTGTTGCCGCAGACCATGACGACCGGCAGGCGGTGGCGGACCAGGGTGTCCACGTCCATCAGCGAGAAGCCCGCCGCGCCGTCGCCGAGCAGCAGCACCACCTGCGAGGACGGCCTGGCCAGGCGGGCCGCGACGGAGTAGCCGAGGCCGGTGCCGAGGCAGCCGTACGGGCCCGGGTCGAGCCAGTTGCCCGGCCGGCGCGGCTCGACGTACTTGCCGGCGTAGGAGACGAAGTCGCCGCCGTCGCCGATGACCACGGCGTCGTCGTCGAGGAGCTTGCCCAGCTCGCCGTAGACGCGCATGGGATGGATCGGGTCGGAGTCGGCGGCCAGCAGCTCGGCGTCGCCCGCGATGGCCGCCGCGGCGGCGTCGGCGAGCCTGCCGGCCCAGGAGGCGTACGCGTCCGGCTTGACCCCGGCCTCGCCGCAGGCCGCGCCGAGCCCCCAGAACACCACCGACAGGTCGCCGGCGGCCTTCGCGGCCGGCTGCACGTGCGTGGCGAGCTGCGACGGCGCGTCGACGATGTGCACGACGCGGGCCAGAGGCGCGCCGTCCTTGCCGCCGAACCAGCCGTAGCCGAGCCGGAAGTCGAGCGGCGTGCCGACCACGATCACCAGGTCGGCCTGCGCGAAGGCGAGCCCGCGGGCGCGCGTGACCAGCAGCTCGTGACCGGCGGGCAGGATGCCGCGGCCCTGGCCGTTGGGGATGACCGGCAGCCGCCAGGTCTCGGCGAAGTCGCGGGCGGCCTCCTCGGCCCGGTCCATCCAGACGTCGGAGCCGTAGACCAGCACCGGGCGCTCGGCCTCGGCCAGCAGCCGCGCGATGGAGGCCAGGTCGTCGGGGTCGGGCTCCAGCGGCGAGGGCGTCTGCGTCTGCACCTCGTGCGGCTCGCCGGGGGCGAACAGGTGGTCCATGTAGAAGTCGAGGAAGACCGGGCCGCGGTGCGGCGCGACCGCCGTGCGGAAGGCCATCTCGACGTCCTGGCCGACCGAGTCGGCCCCGCCCGAGGTGAACGCGAGCTTGGTGATCGGGTCGAGCAGCGGCGGGTGGTCCATCTCCTGGAGGGCGCCGCTGCCCCAGCGGGACCTCGGCGCCCGGCCGCCGAGGACGACCACCGGCGAGCCGTTGAAATGGGCGGTGGCGACCCCGCTGACGCCGTTGGTGATGCCGGGGCCGGCGGTCAGCACGGCCAGGCCGGGTTTCCTGGTCAGCCTGGCGGTCGCCTCCGCGGCGAACACGGCGCTCTGCTCGTGGCGTACGTCGAGGATGCGCATGCCCTCGTGCACCGCGCCGTCGTAGAGCGGGAAGACGTGCCCTCCCGACAGGGTGAACATGGTCTCGGCGCCGTAGGCCTTGGACACGGCGACGGCGACGTCACCGGCGTGCTTCGCAGACTCCATGCCGGGAACTTACCAACCAGTCACAGTCGTAAACAGTCCTTCACCGGCAGCACACCGACACGGAGCCCGCGGCGGTGCCCGCCTCGATCTTCCGTGGTGAGCTCATGTCCTTCCTGATGTCGAGCGTGACGTTCGTCCCCGCGGTCGTGACGGCGTACGGGGCGGGCGGCACGGTGACGCTCACGTCGCCGCGCGTCCGCACCACCGCGCGCACCGACGAGGGCCGTCCCGTGAACGCCACCCGGATCTCGCCCGCGCCCGCCTCCAGGTCGGCCGACCCGCCGCCGAGCCGTTCGGCCCGGATGTCGCCGGTGCCGGTCCGCGCCCACACCGGCCCGGCCACCGCGTCGAGCTGCACGGGGCCCGAGACCGAGCTCAGGCGCAGGCTGCCGAACAGCTCGCCGGCCCCGAGCCCGCCGGACGTGGTGCCCGCCACGACGTCGATCTCGGGCGGCACGTAGACGGTGTAGTCCGCCAGGCAGAGCGGGCCGGGCGGCTTCCCGTCGTCGCGGCAGGCGGTCTCCAGGCGCAGCGTGGACGTGGCGGGGTCCCAGTCCTCGGTGACCTGCGGCCGGTCCCGCGACCAGCGCAGCGTGCGCTGGATCAGCAGCTCGCCGGCCCGGCCGGGCAGCAGGTACAGGTTGACCGGCGCGGCCGTCGCCCTGATCTCCACCCGGTCGCCGTCGAACGGGATCGAGCGCATCGTGTCGTCCACCGGCTCGCGGGCGCGGGCGAAGCCCACCCACAACCCCGCCGTGGACCAGATCAGCGCGATCGCGGTCGCCAGCGCGCCCGCCGTCAGCCACAGCGCCCTCATGGCGAGCTCCTGATCTTCAGGAACTGCAGGACGGCCAGCACCCGCCGGTGGTCGCCCTCGGCGGGGGACAGGTCGAGCTTGCTGAAGATGTTGCCGATGTGCTTGCCGACCGCGCCCTCGCTGAGCACGAGCGCCTGGCCGATGCCGGCGTTGGAGCGGCCCTCGGCCATGAGCTGCAGCACCTCGTGCTCGCGGGGCGTCAGGCGCTCCAGCGGGTCGCTGTCTCCGCGCACGATGAGCTGGGCGACCACCTCGGGGTCGAGCGCGGTGCCGCCCGCCGCGACCCGGCGGAGGGCGTCGATGAACTCGGTCACGTCGGCCACCCGGTCCTTCAGCAGGTAGCCCACCCCGCCGTCGGCGGCCGAGGCGAGCAGCCGGGCGGCGTAGCGCTCCTCGACGTACTGGGAGAGCACCAGGACCGGCAGGCCCGGCTGCTGGCGGCGCAGCACGAGCGCGGCCCGCAGGCCCTCGTCGGTGTGCGTCGGCGGCATCCGCACGTCGGTGATCACCAGCTCGGGTCGGTGCAGCTCGGCCGCGCGCAGCAGCCCCTCCGCCTCGTCCACGGCCGCCACGACGGTCATGCCGGCCGCGTCGAGCAGCCGGACCAGCCCCTCGCGCAGCAGCACGGAGTCCTCGGCCAGCACTACTCGCACGGCAAGTCCACCTCGATCGTCGTCGGGCCGCCGAACGGGCTGGACAGCCGCAGCCGGCCGTCCACGGCCTCGATGCGCTGGGCCAGGCCGCGCAGGCCCGTGCCGCCCTCCAGACGGGCGCCGCCGCAGCCGTCGTCGTGCACGAGCACGTGCAGGCGCTCGCGCTCGCGCCGCACGCGCACCTCGGCCCTGGTGGCCGCGGCGTGCTTGGCGATGTTGGTCAGTGCTTCGGACACGATGAAGAAGGCCACCGCCTCGATGGTCGGGCTGACGCGCCGCTCGATGTCGACGCGCAGCTTGACGGGGAAGGGGGCGCGGGCGGCGACGCCGGACAGCGCCGCGTCCAGCCCCTGGTCGTTGAGCACGGCCGGATGCAGGCCGCGGACGAAGTCACGCAGCTCCTTCAGCGCCTGCTTGGCCTCCTCGTGCGCCTGCGCGATGGCCTCGCGGGCCGGCTCGGGCAGGTCGGTGAGGGTGGCGCGGGCCAGGCCGAGGTTCATGGCCAGCGACACCAGGCGCTGCTGGGCGCCGTCGTGCAGGTCGCGCTCGATCCTGCGGCGCTCGGCGTCGGCCGCGTCGATCACCCCGGCCCGGCTCTCGGTCAGCGTCTCGATGCGCTGCCCCAGCTCCGAGCGGCTGGGGCCGAGCAGCGTACGGGCGACCAGCAGGTCCAGCGCCGCCATGCCGCGCGCCAGGACCGGCGCGAGCAGCAGCAGCACCAGGCCGACCGCCATGTAGACGAGCACCACGCGCGGGTTGCGGAGGTCGAACTCGAACTCCAGCGGCGGCTTCTCGATCCTGGCGGGCACGAACGCCAGCAGCCCCACCACCGCCCCGCCCCAGGCCAGCGCCACCAGGAACGCCGCGGCCAGCCCCACGACCGGCGACAGCAGGTGGTAGCCGATCTGCCGCCACGTGGCGGCGCTGCGCAGGCTGCCCGGCGTGCCGACGGGCGGGATGCGCACGCCGAGGAACGCCTCGAACCGCGAGCACTGCACCCGCGTGAACAGCGGCATGCCGCCGCGCAGCACGGGCGGCGCCGCGATCGCGACCAGCGTCGACCCGGCGAGCAGCACGGCGACCGGCAGGCCGATCATCAGGTGCGCCGTGTCCAGCCAGGCGCGCGCCGACCACGGGCGGGGGACTTTCATGTCTCAACGGTATTGACCGGGACGAGGGGCGCGAAATGGGTTTGGTGTGCGGGTCCAGGGTGGGGCTAGCCCCACCCTCCCAGGACCTCGTGCCGGAACGCGGACGGGTCGAAGGCGCCGCCCAGCGTGGGGCCGAGGCCGCGCCGGGCCACCTCGGCGAACGCCGCTTTCGCGAGGGCGCCCGCGCCGTCCGGCAGCGCCCCGGCCAGCGGGCGCGCCGCCAGCATCTCCAGGTCGGCCACCGCGCAGCGCCCGGCCGCGCCCGGCTCGGCCGGCCAGCGCCCGATGACCAGGCCGGCGAGGCCGAGGCCGCGGTGCGCCAGCGCCTCCAGGGTCAGGGCCGCCTGGTTGACCGCCTCGCGCCCCGCGCCGGTCACCAGGAGCACCTGCGCGCTCAGCAGCCGCGCCAGGTCCGCGATCGTGGCGCCGTCCTCGTCGTAGCGCTCCAGCAGCCCGCCGCCGCCCTCCACCAGCACCAGGCGGTTGCTCTCGGCCAGCTCGCGCACCAGCAGCGCCACCGACGGCACGGACACCGGGGGCAGCCCCGCCACGCGGGCGGCGGCGGCCGGCGACAGCGGCTCGGCGAAGCGCGCGAGCTCGAACGTGGTGCGCGCCCCCGACAGCCGCCTCACCTCGTCCAGGTCGCCGGGCTCGCCCGGCGCGCGGCCGGTCTGGGCCGGCTTCACCACGGCCACGGCGGCGCCCCTGGACAGCGCCAGGGCGGCCACGGCGGCCGTCACCACGGTCTTGCCCACCGCCACACCCGTCCCCGCGACGACCAGAACGCTCATCCGGCCAGCCTAGACGCGCCGCCCCCGCGACCCGGGCCCGCGCCGCGCCCTCGATCAGTGCCCTCAGCCCGTGCCCTCAGCCCGTGCCCTCAGCCCGTGCCCTCAGCCCGCGCCCGTCGCGTCGCGGCGGGCGGCGGGGGTGGTCTCCCTCGGGGTGCGGCTCAGCTCCTCCTCCAGCTCGCGCGTCACCCGGGCGGCCTGCTCGCGCAGCCGTCGCCGGTGCCGGCTCAGCTCCTCGCCGAACCGCACGGCGACCTGTCCCGCCCACACCGCCGACCCGGTGAACTGCCGCAACGGCTCGTCCAGGGCCGCCGCCAGCTGCTCCGCCTGCCGCCGTACGGCCTCCAGCGCCTGGCGCAGCGCCTCGTGACGCGGGTTGTCCACCGGGTCAGCCGTCTGCCGGCAGGAGCTTCCCCAGCGCGGGGTCCTGCCCCGCCAGGACCTGCTGCGTCCGCTCCAGCGCGGCCCGCGGGCCGTCCCCGGCGGCCCAGTCGGGCGTCGTCCATCCCGGGCCCGCGGTGCCGCGGGCCGCCCTCATGGCGGCGAGCCGCAGCCCCGCCACCGTGCCGAGCCGGGTGACGAGCCGTTCGGCGGCGCTCCCGCCCTCGCCGGACAGGCGCCGGGCGAGGGCCGCCACGCCGCGGTCGAAGGGCTCCAGGTGGGCGTCGGCGCCGGCGAAGGTCCGCAGGAAGCGGTAGGCGTCGGTGAGCGACAGGCGGAAGGCGGGCCGGGCGCCGAGCGCTTCGTCGTCGAACGCGCCGAACCTGCTGGGCCGGGCGGGGGCCGGGTCCGGGGCCCGGGCGCCGGCCACGAGCTCGGTGACGTACGAGCCGGCGATCTCGCCCAGCCGGGCGCGCATGGCGTCGGCCGGCGACAGGCGCGGCGCCGCGGTGATCACGGCGAAGGCGAACCTGGCGGCGTCCGGGCTGTGCGCGCCGTCCCGCTCGTCGTGGACGCCGGCCGCGGCCGCCAGCAGCCGCGCGAAGCTCTCCCTGGCGCGCGGGACGGCCTCCGGGTCGCCGCGCGGCTCGACGCGGGCCAGGAACTGGTCCATCCCGCTCAGCACGGCCGCCAGCGCCGGCTTGGGCAGGATGAGCGGCGAGGGCAGGGGCGGGCGGACGGCGTCGCCGGGCCAGTCGCGCGCGGCCGAGCCCACGGCCTGCCGCGCCGCGGCCGGATCGGCGGCCAGCGCGTCCAGGAGCCGCCCGGTGGCCCCGAGGGCGACGGTCTCCGGCTTGAGCGAGCCGTTCAGCATGGGCACCACCACGTGGACCCGGCCGACGGCGGCGAGCCAGGCGGCAGGGAAACGGCCGGTGGCGACCAGCCACGACAGCGCGACCGGGTCGACGCCGTCGCCGCCGCGCTGGAGGTCGTCCATGACCTTGGCCATGCCGGGCACCCGGGAGGCGGCGCCCGTGGCCGCGCCGAACAGGTGACTCAGCTCGGCCGCCGTCCGCTCGGGAGAGGTCGCCCCGCCGCCGGTGGGCGAGGCGCCGAGCCGGGCGGGCAGCCCCAGGGTCGCCGCGGTGCCGAGGCCGCCGAAGAAGGCCGCGGCGAAGTCGGCGTCGTCGCGGCGGGCGAGCGCCCGGACGAGCAGGTCGCGGCCCGCGATGGCGGCCACGCTCGCGGTGGCGGCCTCGCTCGCGGTGGCCTTGCTCGCGGCGGCGGCCTCGCCTGAGGCGGCGGTCTCATCCGTGGGGGCGGCCTCGCCCGCGGCCTCGCCCGTGGTGGCGGCGGTGTGGTCGCGGAGCAGCCGGGCGAGCTCGGCGCCCGCGCGGCGGGCCGCGCGCGGCGAGGTGAACGGCACCGCCGCCTCGTCGTAGCGCACCAGGCCGGGCCCCGCCCGGTCCGGCTCCTGCCTGCGGATCAGCTCGTTGCGGGCGCGCAGCCGCGGGAGCTGGTCGCCCACCCAGTCCTCGACCTCCTTGAGCGGGGCCAGGGCGGCGGCGCCGACCTGCACGCGGGCCAGCTCGGCGCGGATCGCCGCGGTGTGACCGCCGATCGCGGCATGGGCGCGCGTCAGGGCGGCGATGAAGGCGTCCATGAGCGCGGGGTCGATCCCGGCGTAGGAGGGATCGAGCGGGCCCGTCCCTGGAGGCGTCAGCGACATGTGGAGCTCCCCACTGTCACACAGCGCTGTCACACAGCGCTGTCACGCGGCGCGGGTACGGTCAGGTTCCCCAACTGTCCCACAGGCGGGTGGCGGCGGTCAGCCGTACTGCCGGCCATGCGCAACCGGCCTGGCTCGACCTCAGGGCCGGCGCAGGCGGGTGACGAACTTGTAGCGGTCGCCGCGGTAAAGGGACTGGGCCCACTCCACCGGGTTGCCGTCGGCGTCGAAGGCGTGCCGGGTCAGCAGCAGCATCGGCAGGCCGACGTCCACGCCCAGCGCCTTGGCGTCGTACGGCGTGGCGAGGACGGTCTCGATGATCTCCTCGGCGTCCGTCAGGCGCACGTTGTAGGCGTTGTGGAGGGTCTCGTACAGCGAGGAGTGCACCTCCAGCTCGCGCCGCAGCCGCGGGAAGCGGCGGGCCGACAGGTGGGTGGTGTCGATGGAGACCGGCTCGCCGTTGGCCAGGCGCAGGCGGTGGATGCGCAGCACGCGGCCGCCGGGGTTGATGGCCAGACGGCGGGCGAGGGCCTCGTCGGCGGTGATGTAGCCCATCTCCAGGATCTTGGTGTCCGGCTCCAGGCCGGCCGTGCGCAGGTCGCCTATGTAGGAGGTGAGCTGCAGCACCTGGGCGACCTTGGGCTGCGCCACGAAGGTGCCCTTGCCCTGGATGCGCAGCAGCCGTCCCTCGACCACCAGCTCGGTCAGCGCCTGCCGGACCGTCGTGCGGGAGGTCTCGAAGCGCACGGCGAGGGTGCGCTCGGGCGGCAGCGCGGTGCCGGCGGGCAGGCTCTTGGTCAGCTCGAGCAGGGCCCGTTTGACGTCGTAGTACTTCGGAACGCGGGGGCTGTCGTCGGTCACGCGCTCACCTTCACTTCTGCCACGGCGGTGAGGCGTGTCTGATCACCGCGAGATCATCGGAACCCACATTGGCCAAGGAGGTCAACCGCGGGCGGCGGCGGGCGGTCGGCACCGGGCGCGTACGGTGCCGGGCACGCGCGGATCCGGGCTGCTCAGGCTGATGGTGAAGGATATCCACAGCACCGCGGGCGATCGCAACCGAGGGCGGGGCGCCGTCCGCGCCCGCCGGCCCGGCGCCCGCGGCGGGCCTCGTCCCCGCCTGACCTGTGCGGCGGCGGCACCACGTGCCCGTGAAGATCACCTCCGGCTGCTCCCGCGTGGCCCCGAGGAGGGGACCGTACGGCTCCGCCAATGTGACGGTTCTCACAATATGAGATTGCCGGACGGGGCCCGGCGCGTGAACGGCGCCACACCCCGTTCCGCGCGGCGGACAGAGCCACCCGCATGCCCGCGAACCCGCCCAGGCCCCCGCTGGGCCGGTTTGGTTGTGGCGGGGGAAACCCCGCATGATGCACTCGTGCCGACTCTCAGCGACCTCGTCGCCCGCCACACCGCTCTCGACGAGGCGGATCTCGACTGGCTGCACTCGCTGGTCTCCGACTGGCAGCTGCTGGCCGACCTGTCCTTCGCCGACCTCGTCCTGTGGGCGCCGCTGCTGGGGGAGAACGGCTGGATCGCCATCGCCCAGATGCGCCCGACCACCGGCCCCACCGTCTACCACGACGACATCGTCGGCTCCGTGGCCGCCAAGGGCGAGCGCCAGCTCATCGACACCGCCTGGAACGAGCGCCGCATCTGCCGCGAGGGCGACCCCGACTGGTCCACCGGCGTCCCGGTCAGGGAGGAGACGATCCCGGTGCGGCGCGCGGTCGAGGGCGGCGAGGGCCGCTTCCTCGCGGTCATCCAGCGCTCGACGAACCTGTCGTCGGCCCGCACGCCCTCCCGGTTGGAGCTGACGTACCTGCAGAGCGCCTCCGACCTGGCGCAGATGGTGGCCGAGGGCCGGTTCCCGTTCTCGGGGGAGGAGCCGATCCTGGTGCGCTCGCCGCGCGTCGGCGACGGGCTGCTCCGGCTCGACCGGGCGGGCCGCGTCACCTACGCCTCGCCCAACGCCCTGTCCGCCTACCGCCGCCTCGGCCTGCACGCCGATCTGGTGGGGGCCGAGCTGGGCCGGGTCACGGCCGGGCTGTGCTACTCCGACCAGCCGATCGACGAGGACCTGATGGTCGTGGCCAGCGGCCGGGCGGCGAAGGAGACCGAGGTCGAGTCCGGCGGCACGATCGTGCAGCTCAGGGCCATCCCGCTGATCGTGGGCGGCGGGCGCATCGGCGCGCTGGTGCTCATCAGGGACGTCACCGAGCTGCGGCGCCGCGAGCGCGAGCTGATGACCAAGGACGCCACCATCCGCGAGATCCACCACCGGGTGAAGAACAACCTGCAGACCGTGGCCGCGCTGCTCCGACTCCAGGCGCGCCGCCTGCAGGTGCCGGAGGGCCGGGAGGCGCTGGAGGAGGCCGTGCGCCGGGTCGGGTCGATCGCGATCGTGCACGAGACGTTGTCGCACGCGCCCGAGGAGTTCGTCGACTTCGACGAGATCGCCGACCGCGTGATCGCGATGGCCGGTGAGGTGTCGGCGCCGGAGGCGGCGGTGACGCCGCGCAAGGTCGGGGCTTTCGGGGTGCTGCCGTCGCTGATCGCCACGCCGTTGGCCATGGCGCTGACCGAGCTGCTGCAGAACGCGTTGCAACATGGGCGGCCCAGGCGGCTGGAGGTGGTGGTGGAGCCGGCGCTCGACCGGCTCAACGTCACCGTGTGGGACGACGGGCAGGGGTTGCCCGAGGGCTTCGACCTCGACAGCTCCACGAGCCTGGGGCTGCAGATCGTCCGTACGCTGGTGGAGGGGGAGCTGTCGGGAAAGTTGTCCGTACAGCCACGCCTCGCCGGCGGCACCGAGGTCGTGCTCTCGGTCCCGCGCCCAGCGGCCGGATGAGGCCGCGTGCCGGGGAGGGTCAGGCGGTGGCGCGGGCGCGGGCGCGGGCCGAGCGGCGCTTGAGCGCGCGGCGCTCGTCCTCGCTCAGGCCACCCCAGACGCCGGCGTCCTGCCCGGACTCGAGCGCCCACTTCAGGCAGGCATCGACGGCCGAGCAGGAACGGCAGACCTGCTTGGCCTCCTCGATCTGCATGAGTGCCGGGCCGGTGTTGCCGATCGGGAAGAACAGCTCGGGGTCCACGTCACGGCAGGCAGCTCGGTGGCGCCAGTCCATGCGTCCACTCCTTAGTAGATGGGGCCTTTGGTCGGCTCCGTGCGGCTACTACTTTGTGAAGAGTTTCACTAACTCCGGCGAACGATGACCCGGATCCTGTCGGGGACCGGGGTCGTCCGTCGACGGCCGGAGGACCGGGGGCGGTAAAGGTCCTACGTTCCGACGTCAGTCTGAGCCTGTCAGCCACGCAGAGTGCACGCAAGAGGGTTGGCGGGAAGTTTTGGCCGTTATGGATGTCGGATGCGTCACACAATGACCGAATGTAACCAGCTAGACCAGAACTTGTAACGCGTTCGGGGTAGACCGGAATGTTACGGTTTCGCGTTCGCCCAGGTAGTCGCCGTCCAGCTGAAAGGCCACGGGACGCTCGGCGGTGAGCGTGAACTCCGCCTCGTCGTGCAGCTGGACGAGGTGTTTCCCGGCCGGGAGCACGTCACTCTCCGTGAGGATGTGCCGGATCAGCGGCCCCAGCGCGAGCGGACCCATGCGGCGCAGGCCCAGCAGGTCGAGGCCGGTCTCGAAGCTCGCCCACGGCGTGGGGCGGACCGGCTTGGCGCCGACGTAGGTCCAGGGTGAGGTGTTGGAGATGATGGCCATGAAGACGCCCTCGGCGGCCGGGATGCCGGGGCCGGTCACCGTCATCGCGGGATGCCGTTTGTCCGTGGCCAGATAGTGCCTCAGAGCGGTGTTCACATACCGTGCCGGGGTAGCTTTCCTGCCGGTGCCCCGCAGGCCCTCTACGGCCCGTACAACCTCGGCGTCGTACCCCATACCGGCGCAGAAGGTGAAATATCGGCTCTCGCCCTCCCAGAGGGCCTGGCCCAAACCCACCGTCCTCCGGCGGTCCTCCCGCAGCGCCTCCAACACCGCGCCGGTGGCCTCGACCGGGTCGTTGGGCAGGCCGAGAGCCCGGGCGAAGACGTTCGCGCTGCCCCCGGGGATGACGACGAGCGCGGGACGCCCGGTGCTCGGGTCGTCGAGAGGCGGCACCTGCTCCCCGTTGACCGGGTTGAGCAGGCCGTTGACGGTCTCGTTGATGGTGCCGTCGCCGCCGAGCACGACGACCACGTCGTAGTCCTTGGCGCGGGCGGTGGCGGCCAGGCGCGCGGCGTGCCCCCGGTAGCGGGTCTCCTCGACGGCGAGCTCGACGGCCGCGCCGAGCGCGCGGATCAGCACGTCCCTGGTCCGGGCGTTCGTCGTCGTGGCCTTCGGGTTCACCAGCAGCATGGCGCGCATATCGCCAGCGTAGCCCGTGCGCGCGCACCTCCTCCGCCATCCTGGGCGGGCCGGGGGAGAGGTAGGGTACGGGCGTGAACCGACGTCCGCTCACCCTCGTGATCGCCGCCGTCGTCGTCAGCCTGGAGGGGCTGGTGGCACTCGGCCTCGGCGGCTACGCCGCGGTCGAGACAGTCACCGGCCGGCCCGGCAACCTGACGACCGCGATCGCCGAGTCGGCGTTCGGCGTGCTGATCGGCGCCGGGCTGCTCTGGGTCGCGTGGGGCGGGCTGTTCAGGATGGAGAAATGGGGCCGCTCGCCGGGCGTGCTGACCCAGATCTTCCTGCTGCCGGTCGCCTTCACGCTCATCCAGTCGGGCCTGCCGCAGCTCGGGATCCCGCTGATCCTGGCCGCCGCGGCCGCGCTGGTGTCGCTGCTGGCGCCCCCCACCACCCGCGCGCTCTACGGCGACGAGCAGCCCACGGCCAAGTAGGCGGCGGCTCACGGCTGAGCAGGCCGGCCGGCGGGCGCCCGGCGGTCAGTCGCCGGCCGTCAGTCCTCGGCCGTCAGCCCCTCGCGCAGCTGCGCCAGCGTACGGGCGAGCAGGCGCGAGACGTGCATCTGCGAGATGCCGAGCTCCGTCGCGATCTGCGACTGCGTCATGTTGCCGAAGAAGCGCAGCAGCAGGATGCGCTTCTCGCGCGGCGGCAGCCGCTCCAGCAGCGGCTTGAGCGACTCGCGGTACTCGACGCCCTCCAGCGACTCGTCCACGATGCCGAGCGAGTCGGACACCGCGGGGGCGTCGTCGTCGCCGGAGTCGGGCGCGTCGAGGGACACCGTCGAGTAGGCGTTGGCCGACTCGAGCCCCTCCAGCACCTCCTCCTCGGTCATCTTGAGGTAGGAGGCCAGCTCGGCGACCGTCGGGGCGCGGCCCTCGCGCTGCGACAGGTCGCTGATGGCCTTGGTCAGCGAGAGCTTCAGCTCCTGCAGGCGGCGCGGCACGCGGACCGCCCAGCCCTTGTCGCGGAAGTGCCGCTTGATCTCGCCGACGATGGTGGGCGTGGCGTAGGTGGAGAACTCCACGCCGCGGTTGAGGTCGAAGCGGTCGATGGACTTGATCAGACCGATGGTGGCGACCTGGGTCAGGTCGTCGAGCCACTCGCCCCTGTTGCGGAAGCGGCGAGCCAGGTATTCGACCAGGGGAAGGTGAAGCTCGACCAGCTCGTCCCTGATGCGCTGGCGGCGCGGCTCCTCGGGGCCCAGCTCGGCCAGCTCCGCGAAGAGCTGACGGGCGCGCACCCGGTCGGGCACGGCGTGTTCGCTGGTGGCCATGGCTCCAGTCCTTTCCGTCACGCCGGCCCCGCCGTGCTCTGGGCCGTGCCTCGGCGCTTACGGAGGACGATGGCCATGCGGTCGGCGCCGTCGGTCACCGCGTCGACGTCGTCGGCCAGTGCGGTCAGCACCATCCAGGCGAAGTCGTCGCGCTTGGGCGCGGAGCTCCCGACCGTCGCCACCTCGACCCTGACCTGCATCTCCTGCCCGGTCAGCTCGAACTCGGCGGTGAGGTCGGTGCCGGGCACCGCCTCGCTCAGCAGCATGGCGCACGCCTCGTCGACCGCGATCCGCAGGTCCTCGATCTCGTCCAGCGTGAAGTCAAGCCGCGCCGCCAGCCCAGCGGTGGCCGTACGCAGCACAGACAGGTAGGCGCTCGCGGCGGGGAGCCGGATGCTCACCACGTCGCGGATGCCGGCCACGCCTTCCGCGCGCGTCTCGGTTTCCTCGGTCACGTTCCTCCTCGCATATCCGACGCCAACTGCAACTTACCGCTCCGGAGAGGCGCTTGGACGAATCAGACTCGCCATCTACGGAAAAGGCTCTGCGCGGTCTGGGACCGCGCAGAGCCTTATGTGCCGTTTTAGGCCGCCTTGGTCTCCCAGAAGATCTTGGAGATCTCGTCGATCTTCCCCAGCAGCTCGTCCGCCTTGGCGACGTCGACGGTGCCCTTGGCGCCCGCGGCGCCGGCGAGCTTCGTGGCGTCCCAGAAGAGCTGGTGGAGCTGGGGGTACTGCTCGAGGTGCGGGGGCTTGAAGTAGTCGGTCCAGAGCACCCAGAGGTGGTGCTTGACCAGCTCGGCCCGCTCCTCCTTGATGTGCAGCGCGCGGCCGCGGAAGACCGGGTCCTCGTTGGCCGCGTACTTCTCCATGATCGCCTTGACCGACTCGGCCTCGATCCGGGCCTGGGCGGGGTCGTACACACCGCACGGCAGGTCGCAGTGTGCGGAAGCGACATGCTTGGGTCGTAGCAGTCGTGCGAGCATCAGAAAGTCCTTCCTGGATGCTGAATCAGCTTGGTCCACAACCGACCTTACTCGGGTCCCAACGCCTGTGGAGTAGGGGGTAGAGCCCATGAGAGTGCGTGTCGAGGGCGATTCGATGCGGCCCGCCCTGGTCCCCGGCGACTGGCTCCTCGTCCGCAGGAACGCCGCCGTGCGCCCCGGCGACCTCGTGGTCGCCCGGCTGCCGGAGAACCCGGACCAGCTCATCGTGAAACGCGCCCAGTGGCACGGCGTGGACGGCTGGTGGCTGGAGAGCGACAACCAGCGGGCCAGCGGGCGGCGCGACAGCTGGGACTTCGGGCCGGTGCACGACATCGTCGGCCGGGTGGTGCTGCGTTACTGGCCGCTGGTGCGCAGGCGCCGCTGAAACCCTGCTCGCGCGGCCGCTACGACGCCTCCTGCCTGCGGCGGGCCCGGTAGGCGGCCACGTTGGCGCGGCTGGCGCAGCGGGCCGAGCAGTAGCGGCGGGAACGGTTGGAGGAGGTGTCGAGGAAGGCCCGGCCGCAGCGCGGCTCCCGGCAGCGGCCCAGCCGGTCCGCGCCCAGCTCCGCCACCACCGCGGCGAGCCCCATCACGGCGGTGGCCGCGGGGTCCTCGGCGAGGTGCAGGTGCCAGGGCCGGCCGTCGTGGGCCGAGAGCTGGGGTCGTACGGGATAGCGCGTGAGCAGGGCGTTGAGCCGCTCCGCCACGGCCCGCTCGTCGCCCGCCGCGTCGAACACCGCGGCCAGCTCCTGGCGCAGCCGGATCAGCTCGGACGGCGGCGCGAGGTCGTTGACGAGCCGGACCGCCCACTCGGCGTAAGAGGTCAGGTCCATGCCGGAGTATTACACGCGCGGCGGGGCGCTCCGGACGCCCCGCCGCGCACGGCTCGGCCGCGATCAGCCCTCCGGGTGCAGCACCCGCCGCAGGAACGCCTTCGTCCGCTCCTGAGCGGGATCGCCGATCACCTGGGACGCCGGGCCGTCCTCGACGACCACGCCGCCGTCCATGAACACCACCCGGTCGGCCACCTCCCGGGCGAAGCCCATCTCGTGGGTGACCACGAGCATGGTCATGCCCTCCTCCGCCAGCTTGCGCATGACGGTGAGCACGTCGCCGACCAGCTCGGGGTCGAGCGCCGAGGTGGGCTCGTCGAAGAGCATGAGGTCGGGGTTCATGGCGAGGGCGCGGGCGATCGCCACCCGCTGCTGCTGCCCGCCGGACAGCTGCCCGGGGTAGGAGTCGCACTTGTCGCCGACGCCGACCTTCTCCAGGTTCTCCCTGGCGACGATCTCGGCCTCCTTGCCGCTCCGCCGCAGCACCCGCCGCTGCGCGATCATGACGTTCTGCAGCGCGGTCATGTGCGGGAACAGGTTGAACTGCTGGAAGACCATGCCGATGCGGCGGCGGACCGCGTCGATGTCCACGTCGGGGTCGGTGACCTCGACGCCCTCCACGAAGACCTTGCCCCTGGTGGGCGCCTCCAGCAGGTTCACGCAGCGCAGCAGCGTGGACTTGCCCGAGCCCGACGGCCCGATGACGCAGACCACCTGGCCCGGCTCGACGGTCAGGTCGATGCCCTTGAGCACCTCGTTGTCGCCGAAGGACTTGTGCAGGTCCGCGATCTCGATGGCGTGCGTCATCGGTTCCTCCCCTTCCGTCCCTCCAGCCGGGAGGCCAGGTAACCCAGCGGGATGGTGACGATCAGGTACGTCACGCCCGCGACCATGATCGGCGTGGCGTTGGCGTACTGGGAGGCCAGGTCGTTGCCGAACTTGGCCAGCTCGACGTACTCGCCGGACACGCCGAGGAACAGCACCAGCGAGGAGTCCTTGAGCAGGGCCACGAACTGGTTGGTGGTCGGCGGGATGACCATCCTGATCGCCTGCGGGATGACCACCGTGACCTGGGCGCGGGTGGCGGACATGCCGAGCGACCTGGCCGCCTCCGTCTGCCCCTTCGGCACCGCCTGCAGCCCCGCGCGGAAGACCTCCGCCTGGTAGGCGGCGCCGACCAGGCCGAGGCCGAGGATGCCCTGGCCGTAGGTGCCGAACGGCACCTGGAAGCCGGGCAGCGCCAGCGGCAGGAAGGTGATCATCAGGAAGATCAGCAGCGCCGGGAGGCCGCGGAAGATCTCGATGTACACGATCGCGATCCACCGGTACGGCCGCACCTGCGACAGCCGCATGAGGGCCAGCAGCAGCCCCAGCAGGAACGAGAAGACGAACCCGCCGACGGAGTAGATGATCGTGTTCCGCAGCGCGACGGTGAACAGGTCGGGCAGCGCCTCGCCGGCCACGTCCGGCTTGGCGAAGTTCTGCGCGAGGCTGCTCCAGTCGGCGTACAGGACGACCGCGACCAGCGCGGCGACCAGCACGACGTACTGGACGCCGCGGCTGACTTGCTGCTTCTTCCGCGGGCTGAGCCTGGCGCGGGCAGGCTCAGCCGTGGTGGGCAGGTCGGCCATCGGTCAGCCCAGCTCGCCGGGCTTCTTGCCGAACCACTTCACGTAGATCTTCTCGTAGGTGCCGTCCTGCTTGGCCTTGGTGATCTCGTCGTTGACGGTCTTGAGCAGGACCGGGTCGGCGTCCTTCTTCAGGCCGATGCCGTACTGCTCGCCGGTGTCGAGGCTGGCGATCAGCTCGAACTTGTCGGCGACCTCCGGCTTCTTCAGCCACGTGAGCACGACGGGCAGGTCCTGGACGATCACGTCGGCCTGGCCGGCCTGCAGGGCCAGCAGCTCCTTGGCGGAGTCGGCGTACTCGGTGGGGTTGAGCCCCTGCTTCTTGACGTAGTCGAGGCCGGTGGTGCTGGCCTGGGCGCCGAGCTTGAGCCCCTTCGCCTTGACGTCGTCGAGGGACTTGGCGCCGGTGCCCTTCTTGGCCAGCAGGGCCTGGGTGGCGTCGAAGTACGGCTCGGAGAAGGTGATGTTCTTCGCCCGGTCCGGGGTGATGGTCATGCCTGCGGCGGCGAGGTCGCACTTGCCGGCCGCCATCGCGGCGCCACTCTTGATCACCGCGAAGTCGATGTCCACGATGTTCTGGGTGACGCCCAGCTTCTTGGCCGCCAGGTCCACGATGTCGACGTCGAAGCCGACGATCTTGCCGCTGGCGTCCTTGAACTGGAACGGCTCGTAGGGAATGTTGGTGCAGACCGTGAGCTTGCCGGGCTGCACCAGCTTCACCGCGGTCGAGCCCGAACCGGCGCTCGCACTGGTGGTGCCGGCGCTGCCCGAGCCGGATTCGCTGCCGCACGCGGCCAGCGCGAGAGCAGCGGTGAGGGCGAGCGCGCCGGCGGCGTAGCCACGGCGGCCCTTGGGGCTGAGGGCCATGTACGGCCTCCTAAGTGAAAAGCCATAGAACTTGCGTTTTGTGCAGTTTAAATGCGGTTTTGCAGCGTTCCGTCATCGGGGCTTTAACGATGCGTCAACGGAACGGCCTCGGACGGGACAGCGACGCGCTCCGAACACCGTCTCACGATGTGGCACTATGGGTTCACGGGTGACCCCCGAACCCCCCTCACGTGATGACGCCGAGGGGACCCTGGCAGCTACCGAAGCCAGCCCGCTCGCGCTCGTCCGCCGAAGGTCTTTCCGCTTCCGATGACTACAGGGGTCGCTGTGGCTGCCACGCCCGCTTCCGAATCCGTCACTCCCGTCACCTCCGAGCCCGCGCTCGACCTCGATCTCGACCCGGCCTTCGCGCTGCACCGCGGCGGCAAGATCGAGATCCGCTCCACCGTTCCCGTCCGCGACGCCGGCGACCTGTCCCTCGCCTACACGCCGGGGGTCGCCCGCGTGTGCACCGCGATCGCCGAGACGCCCGCGCTCGCCTCCGACTACACGTGGGTCTCCCGGGTCGTCGCCGTGGTCTCCGACGGCACCGCAGTGCTCGGCCTGGGCGACATCGGCCCCGCCGCCGCCATGCCGGTCATGGAGGGCAAGGCGCTGCTGTTCAAGGAGTTCGGCGGGGTGGACGCCGTGCCGATCTGCCTCGACTGCACCGACGTGGACGACCTCGTCGAGACCGTCGCGCGCCTCGCGCCCTCCTTCGGCGGCATCAACCTGGAGGACATCAGCGCGCCCCGCTGCTTCGAGGTCGAGTCCCGCCTGCGCGACCTGCTCGACATCCCCGTCTTCCACGACGACCAGCACGGCACCGCCATCGTCGTGCTCGCCGCGCTCAAGAACGCCGCCCGGCTGACCGGCCGGGCCCTCGGCGACCTGCGCGCGGTCGTCGCCGGCGCGGGCGCCTCCGGCGTCGCGGTCACCCGCATCCTGCTGGAGGCCGGCATCGGCGACATCGCCGTCGCCGACTCCAAGGGCCTGCTGTACGCCGGACGCGACGGCCTCAACCCGGTCAAGGAGGCGCTGGCCCGCGACACCAACCGGGCCGGCCACACCGGCTCCACCGAGGAGGCGCTGGCCGGCGCCGACGTGTTCATCGGACTGTCCGGCTCGACCGTCACCGAGCGGGCGATCGCCTCCATGGCCGCCGGCTCGATCGTCTTCGCGCTGTCCAACCCCACCCCCGAGGTGCACCCCGACGTCGCCGCCCGGCACGCCGCCGTCGTGGCCACCGGGCGCTCCGACTTCCCCAACCAGATCAACAACGTGCTCGCCTTCCCCGGCGTGTTCCGCGGCGCCCTCGACGTGCGGGCCGCCACCATCACCGAGAACATGAAGGTCGCCGCGGCCGAGGCGCTCGCCGGGGTCGTCGGCGACGACGTCACCGCCACCTACGTCATCCCGAGCCCCTTCGACGAGCGCGTCGCGCCCGCCGTCACCGCCGCCGTGGCCGCCCAGGCCCGCGCCGACGGGGTCGCCCGCCTCTGAGCGTGCCCGAGTGCCGGGCGGGGGCCTTCCGGCTCCCGCCCGTTCCTGGTCGAGCAGGATTTCCGATTGCATCGCGAATTCCCGGGTAGTTGCGGTACCCGTCCGAGTCAGGGCCCGTCGCCTGTCTGCCCGCGCACAGAGCCGGCGACGGGGAAGCAGCAGGGAGTTTAGGCAACCTTTGGGAACTGCCCGTAATCCTTTACGCAAGGTGCTATAACAGTAGCTCTCTGTAATGATGTGGGCGCCGACTCCTGTGACGAGGAGAGCGATGGAACGCGAGCCAAATCGACTGCTGCAGCAGCTCATCGCGGAGGCGGGCTTCTCCCACAAGGGATTGGCCAGGCGCCTCAACGACCTGGGTGCCGCCCGCGGCACGCCGGGCCTGAAGTACGACCACAGTTCGGTGCTGCGCTGGATCGGTGGCCAGCGCCCGAGGGACCCGGTTCCCGGCCTGCTCACGGAGATCTTCGCGATGCGCCTGGGCAGGCCGGTGAGCTCGGAAGACCTCGGAATGCCCGCCGTCATCACACCCCTCGATCTCGGACAGGAGTTCACGCACACCTGGCAGGAGGGGGTCGCGACTGTGACCGCGCTGTGGCGGGCCGACGTGGAGAGGCGCAGGTTTCTCATCGACTCGACCTTCGCAATCGGAGCCGGCTCCGTGGGAGCCGTCCGCTGGCTGACGTCCCCACCCGAGGGACGCCCGAGCAGCGGCGGGACGCGGCGCGTGGGCCGCGCCGACATCGCCGCCATTCACGAGGTCACCCGGTCCTTCGGGGAGCTCGACAACCGTTTCGGCAGCGGCCGGGTCCGCTCGTCCGTCGTCAAATACCTCGACACCGCCGTCTCGCCGCTGCTCAAGGACGGCTCGTACGGCGAGACCACCGGCCGGCAGCTCGCGGCGGCCGCCGCCGAGCTGACCCGTCTGGCCGGCTGGATGGCCTACGACATGGAGCAGCACGGCCTGGCCCAGCGCTACCTCATCCAGGCGCTGCGCCTGGCCAGGGGGGCGGGCGACCAGACCCTCGGCGGCGAGATCCTGGCCGGCATGGCCCACCAGGCCATCTACATGGGGCAGCCGGACCACGCGCTCGACCTCGCGCGGGCGGCCCAGCTCTCGGCCCGCAACGCGGGCGTCGACACCCTCCTGGCCTCCGCGCAGGTCCTGGAGGCCCACGCGCACGCGGTGCGGGGCGACTCCCGCTCCTGCGGCGCCTCGCTCAACCAGGCCGAGCAGTCCTTCGACGCGCGCAAGCCCGCCGAGGAGCCCAGCTGGCTGAGCTACTTCGACGAGGCCTACCTGTCCGCCAAGTTCGCCCACTGCTTCCGCGACCTCGGCGACGGCGCGCGGGCCGTCCACCACGCGCGCCGCTCGCTCGACATGGACTCCCGGTACGTGCGGGGGCGCATGTTCAACCTGTCCCTGCTGTCGGCCGGGCTCGTGCAGTGCGGCGAGCTGGAGGAGGCCTGCGTGGCCGCCTCCAGCGCGCTGTCGCTGGCCGGCGAGCTGCAGTCGGCCCGCTCCCGCTCGTACGCCACGGACCTGCGGCGGCGGCTGGAGCCCTACAAGCACGAGCGGCCGGTGATGCGGCTGCGCGAACGCACCCGCGAGCTCACCGCCGTGTGAACGCCGACGGCCCGGGGCGAGCCTGTCGCCCCGGGCCGTGTTCCGCGCTACTGCAGCAGCTCGCCCTTCGGGCTCACGATCGCCTTCGTCTCGGCGTAGCTCGCCTTGTTGTAGACGTCGGCCACCTCGCCGTCGAAGTACGCCGAGCTGATGAAGTCGATCCGGTCGTTGCCGTCCTGGTCGGCGAACGTGCTCGTCACGCCGTTGACGTAACCGGTGCGCTTGTTGTTGTCGTACTTCAGCAGCCAGGGGCCGCCGTCGGCGCCCGGCGTCATCGAGCACTTCAGCGCCTGGTGGGTCTCCGCCTTGAACGTGTTGACCTGGTAGGTCTTCGTGGCGGTCTTGCCCATGCAGTACTTGGGCGTCAGGCCCGTGTAGGGCTTGTCCCCGTCGGGGTGCGGGGCGCCGGGGTAGCCGAAGACGGTCACGTACTGGCCCATCGGCTGGTTCCAGGCGAAGCCCTGACCGCCGACGACATCACCGAGCCGGCCGAGGTCCTTGGCCAGCCCGACGGTGAAGACGGTCCTGTAGTAGAGCGTCTTCGTGGACTCCTTGACCCAGTAACCCAGGTAGTAGTGGGTGATGGTGTAGTTGCCGCGCGCGTCGAGCTTGCGGTAGCCGAGGCCCTTGTAGGAGTCGTACTCCGACTTGGTGACCTGGTCGACGACGATCTTCTCCGGTTCCTTGGCGCCGTTGCCGTTCCCCGTCGGAGCCTTGTCGTACTCCTCCTTGGAGACCTCCTTGAACGCGCGCTTCTTGTCCGGGTAGTCCGGGCCCACGACGTCGCTGGTGGTGGCGAGCTTGGCCCAGCAGTCGGCGCTCTCTCCGCCGTTCAGGTCGACGCACTTGGTGTAGTCGGCCTGGGTGATTTCGACGTCCTTGGCCCACTTGTCGCCGAGCCACTTGTCGTACTCCTCCTTCGGCACCTGCTTGGAGTCGCCGAGGGAGAAGCCGTTGTGCACCGCGACGAAGGCGTAGTCGCCGTCGTAGTCGTCATAGGTGTCGAGGTCGTAGGCGGTGAAGGCGTAGGCGCCCACGTAGATGCCCCACGGAGCCTTGCCCTGGTAGTAGCCGGGGATGAAGACCCACTTGCGGAAGACGTCCTTGCCCTTCTCGTACACGCAGTGGCCGGCGGTGACGACGAGGTTGCGGTGGCGGGACTGGATGGAGGTGGCCGAGCACCAGCGGTACTTGCCCTCGCGGTCGAGGAAGAAGACCTTGCCGAGCGTCTTCGGCAGGTTGACGTTCTTCACCTTCGTGGCGGTGGCGACGCTGCCGGTGGGCGCGGTCGAACCGGGCTTTCCGTCATCGGGGGTGTTGCTCTGGGCGCCCACGAGCTTGGGCACGTCTTTGAAGTCCCAGTGGTACTGGGTGGCCTTGCGCAGGGCCGCGCCGTTGGCGTCGAGCCAGAAGTTCGCGCTGCTGTAGGCGTCGGCAGGCTTGGGGGCCAGCGGGTCGGTGACCCAGTGGGGCTCCGCGGCGGCGGGGAGGGCAAGGGTGGCGGCGCTCAGGCCGGCGGCGGCGAGGGGGATGAGCAGGCGCTTCAAGGGAGGGCTCCACAATGGGGTTGTCAAGAAACAGCGTAAAGACCCTATCGACCCATTTGTCACTCTGGTAAGGGTCTTTCTCGTTTTTCCCAGAAAAGGCCGAAGGGCCCGGCAAAAGCCGAGCCCTTCGGGTAAAGCAGTTGGCCTGAGGTTTGGACCCCCAGTTCCAGGGACGGACAGACTGTCGTCAGCCGACCTTGCCGGACCACACGGCCGAAGCGGCCTTGTAGACGGCAGCGGTCTCGCCGTCGAAGTACGACGAGTAGATCGTGTCGTACCGGTTGTTGCTGTCCAGGTCGCCGAACACGGCGCTGGTGACGCCGTTGACGTAGCCGAGACGCTTGGCGTTGCTGTACTTGAGCAGCCACGGCGAACCGTTGTAGCCCGGGGTGACCGCGCACTTCAGCGACACGAGCTCCTCGGCCTTGATGGCCGCGACGACCGTACGCTTGGTGTTGGTCTTGTTGTAGCACCACTTCGGCGTGACACCCGTGTAGGGCTTGTTGCCGTCGGGGTGCTCGCCACCGGGGTACCCGAAGGTACGGACGTACTTGCCGGTCGGCTGGTTCCAGGCGAAGCCCTGGCCACCGACGTTGTCACCGAGGCGACCGACGTCCTTGCTGAAGCCGGCGAAGACGTACCACACCGTCTTGTAGTACTTGGTCGACGACGTCCGCTTCACGAAGTACGTGAGGGAGTAGTGGGTAATGGTGTAGTTACCCTTGGCGTCGATCTTCCGGTAGCCCGGGCCGCTGTAGTTCTTGTACTCGGACTCCGTGACGAACTCGGTCCGCGGGAAGAACTTGGTGCGGTGGCCCTGAACCCGGAGGTCCGCGGGAGCCGCCTCGAACTCTTCCTTCGAGACTTCCTTGAAGGCGAGAGCAGGACGCTCGCCCTTCGGGCCCCGCCAGTCCGGGCCGACGAGGTCGTCGGAGCTGGAGGTCTTGGCCCACGCGTCGGAGGTCTCGCCACCGTTGAGGTCAACGGTCTTCTGGTACTCAGCCTCGGAGATCTCGACGTCGTAGGCGTCCTTGATCCCCTCGTACTTGTCCCAGTCGGCCTTGGAAACGACCTTCTTGTCGCCGTTGCCCAGCGTGATGCCGTTGTAGACGGTGACGAAGGCGTAGTCGCGGTCGTAGTCCTCGTAGTTGGCGAAGTCGTAGTGGGTGAAGGCCTGCTTACCCACGTAGATGCCCCACGGAGCCTTGCCCTGGTAGTAGCCCGGGACGAAGACCCAGCGGTCGAGGACGTGCCCGTTCGCACCGGTCTGGTACACGCAGTGACCAGCGGTGGAGACCAGGTTGTGGTACTGCGACTGGATCGAGGTGGCGGAGCACCAGTACAGCTTGCCGTCGCGGCCCTCGAAGAACACCTTGCCGATGGTCTTCGGCAGGTTCACGTTCTGAACCTTGACGGTGGCCTTCTTCTCCTCGCCAATCGGGGCGGTGGAGCCCGGCTTGGTGTCGGGGGTGTAGCCGCCCTTCATGACGACCTTGTCGACTTCCTTGTAGTCGTAGCGGTACACCTGCGCAGCGCGCAGAGCAGCACCGTTCGCCTTGAGCCAGAAGTCGACAGTCTCGGCGACCTTGTTGTTCGGGGTCAGCGGCGCGTCGTCGACGACACCCGAGGCGGAAGCCGTGCCGGCCAGACCAGCAGCCAGCAGACCGGTGGCCAGAATGGCGCCACCGGCGGGGAGGAGGATGCGCTTCAAGGTAACTCCTTGCGCTGTCGTGGAACGCCTCTTGCGTCCCATGCGTCAGTAAAGGGATAGCCAGGAACATACAGTGTCGATCTTGAGCTCGGGTAGTCGCTTTGGAAGGAAAACAGGCGACAAGTCGGGCGTAATCGTTCTGTGATGTTTAAGAAGCCGATGTGTAGAAGTAGACGAAGGCTCGGGTTGCACCCGTTTGCCCTGATCAACATAAGGAAGTTGTCAGTGTGACGACGGGGGCGAGGGTGATCACGCGACGCGGATGCCGACGACGATGTGATGCAGATCACATTGGATTGATGGCACCGTTCGGGAGCCGCGTGCGTCCAAAGGCCCTTCACTTTCGGCCGGCAACGCAAAAGGGCCCGGCGTGAGCCGGGCCCTTCGCTACGTACGGTTCAGGACCGAACGCTGTGCGTCACTCAGACGATCTTGCCGGACCAGACGTTGGCGGCAGCCTTGTAGACCGTGTTCGTCTCACCGTCGAAGTACGGCGAGGAGATGTAGTCCACGCGGCCATTGCCGTCCTGGTCGTTGAAGGTGCTGGTGACACCGTTGACGTAGCCCAGACGCTTGGCGTTGCTGTACTTGTACAGCCACGGGCCGCCGTCGGCGCCCTCGGTCATGGCGCACTTGAGGGCGACGTGCTCCTCGATCTTCTTGGCGGCCGAGCCGACGAGCTTCGAGGTGGTCTTGCCGTAGCACCACTTCGGCGTCACGCCGGTGTAGGCCTTGTTGCCGTCGGGGTGCGGAGCGGCCGGGTAGCCGAAGACGCGGACGTACTTGCCCGTCGGCTGGTTCCAGGCGAAGCCCTGGCCGCCGACGTTGTCGCCGAGACGGCCGGCGTCCTTGACGAAGCCCTCCACGATGAAGAACGTCGTCTTGTAGTACTTCACCGAGGACGTCTTCTTCACCCAGTACTTGAGGAAGTAGTGGGTGATGGTGAAGTTGCCCTTGGCGTCGATCTTGCGGTAGCCGAGGCCGTCGTAGTTCTTGTACTGCGACTCGGTCACGTTCTCCGTGACCGTGGCCCGGTTGGCCTTGGCGCCGTTCTTCTGGCCGCTGGGGGCGGCGTCGAACTGCTCCTTGGAGACTTCCTTGAGCACCTTGACGGCGCCCGGGTAGTCAGGACCGACCAGGTCCTCGGTGGTGTTGGCCTTGGCCCAGCAGTCAGGGGTCTCGCCGCCGTTGAGGTCCTTGCACTTCTGGTAGTCAGAAGCGCTGATCTCCTCGTCCTTGGCGTCCTTGATGCCCTGGTACTTGTCCCACTCGGCCTTGGAGACCTGCTTGGTGGTCCCGTTGCCGATGCTCACGCCGTTGTAGACGGTCACGAACGCGTAGTCGCGGTCGTAGTCCTCGTAGACGTCGAAGTCGTAGTGGGTGAAGGCCTGCTTGCCGACGTAGATGCCCCACGGAGCCTTGCCCTGGTAGTAACCCGGGACGAAGACCCACTTGGACATGACGTCGGCGTTGGAGCCGGTGTCGTACACGCAGTGGCCGGCGGTGGCGACCAGGTTGCGGTACTTGGACTGGATCGAAGTGGCGGAGCACCACTTCTTCTCGCCCTTGCCGTTGACGAAGAACACCTTGCCGATGGTCTTCGGCATGTTGACGTTCTGCGTCTTGGTCGAGGTCTTCTTCTCCTCGCCGATCGGCGCGGTCGAGCCCGGCTTGGTGTCCGAGGTGTAGCCGCCCTTGGTCTGGAGCTTGGCGACGTCGGCCTTGTCCCAGACGTTGGACTCGGTCGCGGCCTTGAGGGCGGCACCGTTGTTCTCCGCCCAGAAGTCCGCGATGGCCTTCGCGTTGGCGGCGCTGGTGGCCATCGGGTCGGAGGCGGTCGTCGTGTCGGCCTGAGCCGAACCGGCGAGGCCGGCGGCCAGAAGGCCGGTAGCCAGGATGGCGCCACCGGCGGGGATGAGGATGCGCTTCAAGGGAACGTGCTCCTTGCTCTGTCGTGGGTCGCAACAAGCGGCCCATGCGTCAGTAAAGGGATTGCAAGAAACATAGCCGGGTGATCTCCACAGGTGGAACCCGGTTTGGGCTGACCGGTAGGCAGGGTTACCGCCGTTACCTTGCTGTTATCAGTCAGAGGCCGTCCCGTGTTGTCCGCGTTTTCGCAGGACAGGCGGGGTTTGTGGCTGCTGGGACGTTTGTTCCGTTAGATGCTGAGTCGTTGTTCATTGTGACACAGATCACAGGAACCGATTTTGGGGCTGTCCCGTCTAATCTGCCTGAACATTCACAGGTGATCTTCAGGAAGTCGTCCAGGCCCTCGGAAAACAAGACGAGGGCCCCCGCCGTGACGGCGGAGGCCCTCGTGTTCCCCTGGCAGGGCTTACTTGTACAGCTCTCCGTTCGGGCCCACGATCTTGCCCGACCAGACGTTCTTGGCCGCGTTGTACACCGCGGCCGTCTCGCCGTCGAAGTACGGCGAGGTGATGTAGTCGATGCGGTCGTTGCCGTCCTGGTCGGCGAACGTGCTGGTCACGCCGTTGACGTAGCCGAGCCGCTTGGCGTTGCTGTAGTTGAGCAGCCAGGGGCCGCCGTCGTAGCCGGGGGTCACGGCGCACTTCAGGCCGATGTGCTCCTGGATCTTCAGCCAGGCGGCGCCGACGGCCTTCGAGGTGGTCCGGCCGTAGCAGTGCTTGGGCGTCACGCCGCTGTACGGCCTGTTGCCGTCCGGGTGCGGCGCGGCCGGGTAGCCGAAGGTGCGCACGTACTTGCCGGTCGCCTGGTTCCAGGCGAAGCCCTGGCCGCCCACCACGTCGCCGAGGCGGCCCGCGTCCTTGGACAGCAGGATGTAGTAGTGGCCGCCCCAGCGCCGCTTGGGCCCGGTGAAGCGCTCGTAGTCGCGGCGGTCCACCTGCTTGACGCCGTTGAAGAGGATGCCGTTGTAGACGGTGACGAACGCGTAGTCGCGGTCGTAGTCCTCGTAGACGTCGAAGTCGTAGTGGGTGAACGCCTGCTTGCCGACGTAGATGCCCCACGGGGCCTTGCCCTGGTAGTAGCCGGGCACGAAGACCCAGTTGTCCATGACGGCCCGGTTGCTGTCGGTGTCGTAGACGCAGTGGCCCGCCGTCGCGACCAGGTTGCGCTGGTTCGACTGGATGGAGGTGGCCGAGCACCAGCGGAACTTGCCGTGGCCGTCCACGAAGAAGACCTTGCCGACGGTGCGGGGCAGGTTGATGTTCTGGGCGCTGCCGCCGGACTTCGACGAGCCGGTCGGCGCGGTGGTGCCGGGGCTGCCGTCAGGGGTGTAGCCGCCCTTGGAGACGACCTTCCTGACCTCGTTCGAGTCCCAGGTGTACTGCGTCGCGGCGCGCAGGGCGGCGCCGTTCGAGGCCAGCCAGAAGGAGGCGACGGAGGCGGCCTGGGAGTTGCTGCGCGCCATGGGGTCGTGGGAGACGTCCCCGTCGGCCTGCGCGGCGCCGGACAGGCCGGCCGCGAGCAGACCGGTCGCGAGGAGCGCGCCGCCGGCGGGAAGAAGGATTCGGGTCAAGGTAACTCCAGGTTGCGCTGACATGAGGCGCGTCGTGCACCCCCACAAACTCAGCAAACGGACAGCCCGGAACCTACAACGCTGACCACGTTCGTGGAAGTTTGCGGGGGATCATGTCAGCGTTCCAAAGGCGGGCGTGACCGTACCGAGACCCGGGTTACGGCTGATCACGTGCTGTGACCAGGTGGTTGCATATGATCTGGGTCACATTTTGTGGTTCAGGTAATCTTCGCCGGCGTGTTCTGCGTCGCGGCCCGCTGGTAGACCGCCCCCGTGACGGTGTCGAAGTAGGGGGAGGAGACCGCGTCGTAGCGCTTGTCGCCGTTGCGGTCCCAGGTGAGGCTGTTGACGCCGCTCAGGCTGCCGATCCTGCGCTCCTGGTCGTAGCCGATCACCCAGGGGCCGCCGCTGGTGCCGGCGCTGAAGTCGCACGCCTGAAGCTGCACGCCCTTCTGCAGGTCGAGCGGCGGGGCGGTGTTCCAGATGGTGCGGCCCTCGCGGCACATCTTCAGGCTCTTGCCGTCGTACGGGCGGCTGCCGTCCGGCTGCGCGCCCGCGGGGTAGCCGAAGGAGGCCGCGCTGTAGGTGCCCGGCTTCCTGTTGAGCTCCAGGCCGAGGCCGCCGACGTTGTCCTGGAGGCGGCCGATGTCCTGCATGACGTACTGGCCGTTCTTGCTCACCCAGGAGAAGCCGCGGTGGACGGTGACGAAGGCGTAGTCGTAGTCGTAGTCGCCCCGGCCGACCCAGTCCTCGTGCAGGCTGATCGAGGAGGCCACGTAGATGCCCATCGGCTGCTCGCCGTTCGGGCCCGGGTTGGGGACGAAGATCCAGTAGTCGGCGGCCTTGGCCTGCCGCGGGTCGTAGGCGCAGTGCCCGGCGGTGGCGACCACGCTGCGGTTCCTCGCCGCGACCGAGCTGGCCGAGCACCAGTACTCCTTGTCGCCGAAGCGGAAGAAGACCTTGCCCATCGTGGCGCCGGTCGGGGCGCCCTTGCGCGGCAGCGCGGGCGCGGTGAGCTGCCCCGCGGCGCGCTTGGCGACCGCGGTGGTCCTGGTGGCCCCCGGGGCGGCCGGGCCGGCGGCTCCGCCCGCGGAGGTCGGCTTCGCCGCGGCGGTGCCGGGGGTGGCCGGGCTGTAGCTGTCGGCGTGCTTGAACTTCTCGGGCTTCCAGTAGTCGGCGACCCGCTTGACGTCCGCGGCGGTCTTGGCCAGGGAGATGCTCTGGACCTTGGCGGCGGCGCTCGCTGTGGTGCCCGCGGCCGCGCTCGCTGCGGCGTTCGCGATCCCCGTGAGGGCAGGCAGCACCAGCAGCGCGCCGCCTAGCGCAGCCGCCAGCAGATGCCGGGCCCGGGAGATCATGAAATGCCTTTCTTGGGGTCGTAAGGGGGGATTTTTCCAGATGTGCGGAGGGTATTGCAGCTCGGATAGGGATTCGTTACCTGAACCAGGTTCCAATGTGAACTATAAGGAGCCCGTCAGCCCATCACTCCCGATACCTCCAAACGATCATTCTCGGTGAATGTTTCCCCTGGTCAGAGGCATGATCGCGGCAGAGTGCGGCGGGCCGGAACACACAGGTAATTCCTCGGGATCAGGTGTCGCGCGTCACTCGGAATGCGGACCGGGGAGGCCCCGGATCCCGTGCGGGACCCGGGGCCTGGAGTGCCGGATCGTCACGGCATGTTGCCGGTCCAGCGGTTGGCGGCAGCCTTGTAGATCTTGTAGGTGTCGCTGTTGAAGTACGGCGAGGAGATGTAGTCGTAGCGGTCGTTGCCGTCGGTGTCCCACGCCACGCTGTTGACGCCGACCAGGTAGCCGGTGCGCGAGGCGCTCTTGTAGTTGTAGAGGAAGGGGCCGCCGCTGGCGCCGGCGGTGAAGGAGCACTTGAAGCCGATGTGCTCCTGCAGGTTGTACTTCTTGGCCTCCGGCATCGGCCGGGTCTTGCCGTAGCAGTACTTCATCGTCCGGCCGGTGTACGGGCGGTCGCCGTCGGGGTGCTCGCCCGCCGGGTAGCCGAAGGAGAACACGTTGAGCTTCGTGCTCCGGTTCCACGTGAAGCCCTGGCCGCCGACGTTGTCACCGAGCCGGCCCACGTTCTTGACGTTCCAGCGCCAGCCGTTGCCGGCCCGCTCCCACGAGACCTTGATGCCGTTGTAGACGTTGACGAACGCGTAGTCGTAGTCGTAGTCCTCCTTCACCACGAAGTCGTCGTGCGCGTTGAACGTCTTGGCGGCGTAGATGCCGTAGGGCGCCTTGCCGTTCCAGGCGTTGTTGCCGTCCCAGTAGGAGGGGATGAAGACCCAGTTGTCGTAGAAGGTGTTGTACTTGGTGTCGTAGACGCAGTGGGCGGAGGTCGCCACGAGGTTGCGGTACTTGCTCTGCACCGAGGTGGCCGAGCAGTAGCGCCAGTTGCGCGGGTCGCGCGGGTTGGTCCTCGGCAGCGTGAAGAACACGCGGCCGACCGTGTTGGGCAGGTTGACCTGCTTGCTCTTCTTCGTGCTGGTCTTCTCCGCGCCGATGGGCGGCACGGATCCCGCGGGGCCGTCGGGCTTGTCGTTGCTGCCCTTGACGCCCTTGGTGGACAGGCTCAGGCCGCCGTCGTAGTCGGTGGCCTGCTTGACGCGGTCCGGCGTCCAGAACTGGATCGCCTGCTCTGCGGGGGTGGCGGCGTTCCTGGCGACGACGTCTGAGGGTGCCGTCGTCGCGTTCGCCGTGGCACCGCTGAGGACCCCTGCCGCCAGGCCGGCGGCCGTGAGACCGGCGAGGGGGATCGTGATGCGCCTTGCTCGGGAATTCATGGAGCTCCTTCCAGTTCTCGGCGGCCCAGAGCGGGGTACTGCGCCCCGGTGGGCCAGGAAAACGCTGGGAACGTTAATGAATGGCGCGAGCGCGCCGCGAGCGAACGACGCGAAAAAGCATGAGCCGGTTCCATTCCGTTATAGAAATAGCGGAATCGCATGTATGACGAGAAAGCATTTCCGCAGGTGGGACCGGGTGTTTAATTGTCTCTGGTAACACCGGAAACCTCATCAACAAAAGGCATCGCCGGTCCACCGCACTTTACTCGCCGACACCCCTGTCCCATCGGCATCGCCGGAACCATCAGCTGCTCGCGCGGCGGCCTCCCCGGCAGGTTGTGATTTCGTGACGATTTCCCCCGCGCCGAGGGCTTGCGCCGCCGGTCGCCGCTCAACTGAACTGGGACCGAGGGCGCAAGCCACACTTCTGCGCGAGGAACGTCGGTGGCTGACCGGTTCGACGTCATCGAGGCGGGCCAGGGCGGGCGTCGCCGCTGGGCCGGCCTGGCGGTGCTGCTCGTGGTCGTGCTGGTGCCCGTGATCGGGCTGATCGCCAGCCGGGAGCCGCCGCCTGCCCCGCCGCCGCCGCCGGCCCCTCAGGCGATCAAATCGCTGACCAGGGCCGACAGCCCGCCCAACCTCCTGCAGGTCACGCCGAGGACCAAGGGCGGCGAGCAGGTCATCGCGGTGGTCTTCCCCGACGGGCGGCGGGCCACCGTGCGTTACCCGGCCGAGCTGGACCTCGCGGGCATGGGCGTGCGGCCGTACCAGGGGATGTGGGTGGACGGGATCTTCCGGCAACTCCTGGCCCCGGCCAACGGCGAGATCGAGATCACCAGGGGCGGCCAGCCGATCAGGAGCTACGCGCCGAACGTCACCCTCTGGCCGCAGCCGGCCGGCAGCGGCGGGCGCGGGCAGGTGCTGCTGTTCGCGTTCGGCAAGTGGCGGCTGGCCATGTACGACTCCCAGGAGGGGCTGACCTTCGACCAGCGGCTCGCCGTGGCGCGGCGGCTGCGGGGCAAGGTGACCAAGGCCGGCTACCTGGTGCTGTCGGGCGGCGGGCCGGTGCGGCTGGCGCGGCCGGGGGAGAAGGTGCAGGGCGCGCCGGCCGGGCCGCAGCTCTGGTTCGGCGGCACGGCGCGGACGATGGTCGCGCTCGTGCCCACGCCCGGCTGCGGCAAGGACAGTGCGATCCCCTACACGATCACCGGGCGCGGCCGGCCGGCCCAGGCGGTGTGCCGGGGGGACGTGCAGGTCGCGGTCACCGGCCCCGACTCCTTCCGGCGCCGCGCGATCCACGGGATCAAGGTGACGGTCGAGGACTGAGCCGGGCGGGTTTTGTAGGGTGCGGCCATGTTCGCCGTAACCGCCACACAGACCGACCCCGACAACCCACTCGCCGGCCTCACGCTCGGGGAGCACCCCGAGCCGAAGACGCCGGACGGCTGGACGACCGTCACGGTACGGGCGGCCGCGCTCAACCACCACGACCTGTGGACGCTGAAGGGCGTCGGCATCCGCCAGGACCGGCTGCCGATCGTGCTCGGCTGCGACGCCGCCGGCGTGGACGAGGACGGCAACGACGTCATCGTGCACGCCGTGATCGGCTCGGGCGCGGACGAGACGCTCGACCCGAGACGCTCGCTGCTGTCGGAGACCTACGACGGCACGTTCGCCGAGCGGGTGGCCGTGCCGCGCCGCAACCTCGTGCCCAAGCCGGCCGCGCTCAGCTTCGAGCAGGCCGCGTGCCTGCCGACGGCCTGGCTGACCGCCTACCGCATGTTGTTCGACAAGGCCGGGCTCCAGCCCGGTTCGACCGTCCTGGTGCAGGGCGCGGGCGGCGGCGTCGCCACCGCGCTCATCGCCCTCGGCCGGGCGGGCGGCTACCGGGTCTGGGCGACCAGCCGCTCGGAGGCCAAGCGCGAGCGGGCCCGCGAGCTGGGCGCCGACCAGGTCTTCGAGACCGGCGCGCGGCTGCCCGAGCGGGTGGACGCGGTGATGGAGACCGTCGGCCAGGCCACCTGGGACCACTCGCTGAAGTCGCTGAAGCCGGGCGGGCGCATCGTCGTCAGCGGCGCGACCAGCGGGGCCGTGCCGCCCGCCGACCTCAACCGGGTCTTCTTCCTGCAGCTCTCGGTGGTCGGCTCGACCATGGGGACGCGCGACCAGCTCCAGCGGCTGGCGGTGTTCCTGGAGCAGACAGGCGTGCGGCCGCTGATCGACCGCACGCTGCCGCTGGCCGAGGCCAGGGACGGCTTCGCCGCCATGGCGGAGGGCGAGCTCTTCGGGAAGGTCGTCTTCACCGCCTGAAATAAGTGACGGGTTACTCCCGCGCCTCCTGGGTGATACAAAAAAAGTAAAGTTGTATCACCCAGGAGGCCCGATCATGGACGTAGAGCCCTTCGGCCCGGGTTCGATGCACTGGGACACCGCGGGCGAATATCGCAACCTGCTGGTGGCCGGGAGCGCCCTGGTCCTGCAGACCATGCATCCGGCGGTCGGCGCGGCCGTCGCCGAGCACTCCACGTACAGGTCGGACCCGTGGGGGCGGCTCACCCGCACGCTCGCCTCCGTGCAGACCTGGGTCTACGGCGGCGCGGCCGGCCCCGCCGAGGGGCAGCGGCTCAGGGAGATCCACCGCCCGATCAGCGGCGTGGACGAGCGGGGCCGGGCCTACCACGCGCTCAACGGCGAGGCGTGGGCCTGGGTGCACCTGACGCTGTTCGAGCGGTTCGTCACGCTCAGCCGCTGTTTCGGCACCCCGCTCACCGGCGACGCCCAGCGGCGGCTGTACGAGGAGTCGCGGCAGCTCGGCCGCATCCTGCGGGTGCCGGAACGGGAGATGCCCGAGGACCTCGACGCGTACTGGCACTACCTCGACCGCATGGTCGCCGAGCGGCTGGAGCCGCATCCGACGGCGCTGGACGTGCTGGCCGCCGTCCGCGGCACGCCCGTGCCGCCGGGGCTGCCGGCGCCCCTGCGCCGGTTATGGCCGCCGGTGGGGGCGGGCGCGGGGGAGTTCAGCCACTTCCTCACCGTCGGCACCCTGCCGGCCGCCGTACGCGACAAGCTGGGACTGCGCTGGACGGCCAGGGAGGAGCGGCGGCTGCGCCGGGTCGGGCACGCGGTCGCGGTGCTCACGCCGCGGCTGCCGGAGCGGCTGCGGTACATGCCGATCGCCTATCGCGCGCGGCGGGCGGCCCGCGCGACGTCGCGCCTGGAGGACTGCCTGCGCACGGCGTGAGGGGTGCCGATCGGCCTGGGGCTCGTAGGTCGATCGAGGCGCGGGGTGGCCGTACGGGGTGGCGGTCAGCAGGTGACGTGGCTGTCCCGGGGTGGCGGTCAGCGTTCGAGGATGTCGCGGACGGAGCGGGCGGCGTCGTCCAGGGCCGTGCGCAGGTCGGTCAGCTTCTCGCGGGTCAGGCGGGCGCGCGAGGCCTCCTCCCGCGCCTCGGCGACGAAGTCGGCCAGCAGCTCGCCCAGCTCGGCGTCCAGTTCGGCGCGGTTCGGCGGGGCGCCGCCGAGCGTGGCCCAGATCTCGGTCCACATCCGGCGCCATTCCCTGGTCAGCCGCTCGCTCTCGCCCTGCCACTGGTGGGCGTGCTGCTGCCACTGCCGCTGCTGCTCCTCCTTCAGCCGCCGGAACTCCTCCTTCTGCCGCCGGCCGAAGCCCGCCGGGTCCTCGCGGCCGGTGGTGCGGGCGTCCTTGGCGATGCGGGTCAGCTCGTCGCGCAGCGACTTGACCGTCTCGCGCACGTCCTCCTTGACCTCGCGGGCGATGTCGCGGACGGAGGCGGAGATCTCCTCCTCCAGGTCGTCGAGCTCGTCGAGGCGGGCGTTCAGCTCCTCGCGGCCCTTGTCGGTGATCGAGAAGACCTTCTTGCCGTCGGCCACCTCGTGGGTGACCAGGCCCTCCTCCTCCAGCCGGGCCAGCCGGGGGTAGATGGTGCCGGGGGAGGGCGAGTAGACGCCGAGGAAGCGGTCCTGGAGCAGGCGGATCACCTCGTAGCCGTGCCGCGGGCTCTCCTCCAGCAGCTTGAGCAGGTACAGCCGGAGCCGGCCGTGACCGAAGACAGGGCTCATTCCTTCTCCCCCTTGAGCAGCGCGACCTCGCCGGAGACCGTGGTCGCCGACAGCGAGGCCATGCCGCCGCCGAGCCGCCCCGACATGGTCTTCATGCCCGGGCTGTTCGTGGCGGACAGTTCGTCGAACGTGCTGATCAGCCGCCCGGACGTGGACCGGACGGTGACGTCCGCGTCCGCGTTCTCCGGGAGCCTGACCAGCATGTCACCGGAGACGCTGGCGAGCGTCACATATCCGGTGGGCCGCAGCGCCAGGTCGGCGGTGACGCGGCCGGAGACCGTGTTGGCCTTGAGCCGGCGCGGCGTGCCGTCGGCCACGGTGAGGTCGCCCGACACGCTCTTGAACGACAGGTCGCCCTCCATGGCCCGGCTCTCGACGGCCCCGGAGACGGTGTCGGCCGTCACCTCGCCGCTCACCCCGTCCAGGACGATCTCCGCGGACACGCTCTTGACCCGCGTGAACCGCTCGAACCCGGCGACCACCGTCGGCGCCGACACGACGCCGGCCGAGACCCGGCACGTCTTGGGGACGGTGATGGACAGCACGGTCCTGCGCCGGTCGCGGCGCAGCCAGCCGAGCAGGCCGTCCCAGGTGAGGTCCTTGTAGGCGATCGTGAGCGATCTCGCGTCCTCGTCGTAGACGACGACGAGCGGCGAGGCCGACTCGATCTCCGACACCTCCAGCGTCGGCGGGCCCTCGCTGGCGAGCACCGCCAGCCGGCCCGCGACTATGCGCACGTCGAGCGACTCCACGAGACCGAAGGTCAGCTGCTCCGGCGCCTCGATCGTCCACTGTTGCATGCTTCCGCCCTCCCGGCGACACGTCTCTTCGAGTAACACGATATGTCGCGTTGGGCGGAAACTCAAGATGTATCGCGTTTGTCGCGGCGGCGGCCTACTCGTCGTCCTCGTCGTCGAGCCGGGCCAGCCACGTGGCCAGCCGCTCGACCGGCACCTCGAACTCGGGGTTGAGGTCCACGAACTCGCGCAGGCGCTCGCCCAGCCAGAGCAGACTGACCTCCTCCTCGCCGCGCCGCTCGACCAGCTCCTCGATCCCCCGATCGGTGAAGTACATGGCTCTCTCACTCTCGATGAAAACGGCAGGTGCCGGCGGCCCGGAAGGGCCGCCGGCACCGCGCGCGATCTGACCGGATCAGGCGAACACCTGGTGGAGGATCTCCTCCAGCTCGGTGTCGTGCGCGTTGTGCGAGCCCGAGGCCGGCGAGCTGTTGGGCGTGCGCGACACCCGGCGCACCGGCCGGCCGCCCAGCGTCTGCGGGTCCTCGGCCAGCTTGAGCGTCAGGTAGGGCCACGGGCCCATGTTGACCGGCTCGTCCTGCGCCCACACCAGCTCCGCCTGGCCGCCGTAGCGGCCCAGCTCGGCCGCCAGCTCCTCGGCCGGGAACGGGTAGAGGCGCTCCAGCCGGACCAGCGCGACGTCGTCGCGGCCCAGCTTGTCGCGCTGCGCCAGCAGCTCGTAGTAGAGCTTGCCGGAGCACATCACGACCCTGGTGACCTTCGCCGGGTCGACGGCCGTGTCGCCGAGGACCGGCTGGAAGGTGCCCGAGGTGAAGTCGGACGCCTTCGACGTGGCCGCCTTGTGCCGCAGCAGCCACTTCGGCGTGAAGACCACCAGCGGCTTGCGCCGCTGCGACTCCACCTGCCAGCGCAGCAGGTGGAAGTAGTTGGCCGGGGTGGTGGGCTGGGCGACGGTCATGTTGTCGAGCGCGCAGACCTGGAGGAAGCGCTCGATGCGGGCCGAGGAGTGGTCGGGGCCCTGCCCCTCGAAGCCGTGCGGCAGCAGCAGCGTGACCGAGGACTTCTGGCCCCACTTCTGCTCGCCGGACGAGATGAACTCGTCGATGATCGTCTGGGCGCCGTTGACGAAGTCGCCGAACTGCGCCTCCCAGCACACCAGGGCGTCGGGGCGCACGACGCTGTAGCCGTACTCGAAGCCGAGCGCCGCGAACTCGCTCAGCAGCGAGTCGTAGACGTAGAACTTCGTGGTGCCCTCGTTGAACGTCTTCAGCGGCGTGTGGTCGGCCCCGGTCATGCGGTCGACCAGCACCGCGTGCCGCTGGGTGAACGTGCCGCGCCGGGAGTCCTGGCCGACCAGGCGCACCGGGTGGCCGTCGAGCAGCAGCGAGCCGAAGGCCAGCGTCTCGCCCATCGCCCAGTCGATGGCGTCCTGCTCGACCATCTGGCCGCGGCGCTGCAGCACGGGCGCGAGCCGCGGGTGCGGCGTGAAGCCCTCGGGCAGGTTGAGCTGGGTGTCGACGATGCGCTTGAGCGTCTCGTGGGTGATCGCCGTCGGGGTGTCGTCGTGGGACCACTTGACGACCTCGGTGGGCGGCACCCGCATCGCGGCCGCCTCCTGCGGCTTCTTCGCCGCCTCGCGGACCTCGGTGAACGCCTGCTCCAGCTTGGCCTGGTAGTCGCGCAGCGCCGACTCGGCCTCCTCGACCGTGATGTCGCCGCGGCCGATCAGGGCCTCGGTGTAGAGCTTGCGGGTCGAGCGCTTGGCGTCGATGAGGTCGTACATGAGCGGCTGGGTGAAGGCCGGGTTGTCGCCCTCGTTGTGGCCGCGGCGGCGGTAGCAGATGAGGTCGATGACGACGTCCTTGCGGAACGCCTGGCGGTACTCGTAGGCGAGCTGGCCCACGCGGACCACGGCCTCGGGGTCGTCGCCGTTGACGTGGAAGATCGGCGCCTGGATCATCCGCGCCACGTCGGTGGCGTACACCGACGAGCGGGACGAGGCGGGCGAGGTGGTGAAGCCCACCTGGTTGTTGACCACCACGTGCACGGTGCCGCCGGTGCGGTAGCCGCGCAGCTGCGACAGGTTGAGCGTCTCGGCCACGACGCCCTGGCCGGCGAAGGCCGCGTCGCCGTGGACCAGCACCGGCAGGACGGTGAAGCCCTCCTCGCCGCGCTCGATGAGGTCCTGCTTGGCGCGCACGACGCCCTCCAGGACCGGGTCGACGGCCTCCAGGTGGGAGGGGTTGGCGACCACGGAGGCGGTGATGGTGCGGCCGCTCGGCGCGGTGAACGTGCCCGTCGCGCCCAGGTGGTACTTGACGTCGCCCGAGCCGTGCGCGGTGCGCGGGTCGATGTTGCCCTCGAACTCGCCGAAGATCTGGGCGTAGGACTTGCCCACGATGTTGGCCAGCACGTTGAGCCGGCCGCGGTGCGCCATGCCGATGACGACCTCGTCGAGGCCCTCGTCGGCGGCGTCGCTGAGCACCGAGTCGAGCAGCGGGATCAGGGACTCGCCGCCCTCCAGCGAGAAGCGCTTCTGGCCGACGAACTTCGTCTGCAGGAACGTCTCGAACGCCTCGGCGGTGTTGAGCCGGGACAGGATGTTGAGCTGCTCGTCGCGCTCGGGCGAGGCGTGCGGCTTCTCCACCCGCGCCTGGATCCAGGCCCGCTCCTCGGGGTTCTGGATGTGCATGTACTCGATGCCGACCGTGCGGCAGTAGGAGTCGCGCAGCACGCCGAGGATGTCGCGCAGCTTCATCAGCGGCTTGCCGCCGAAGCCGCCGGTCGCGAACTCGCGCTCGAGGTCCCACAGCGTCAGGCCGTGCGACTGGATGTCGAGGTCGGGGTGCTTGCGCTGCTTGTACTCCAGCGGGTCGGTCTCGGCCATGAGGTGGCCGCGCACGCGGTAGGCGTGGATGAGCTCGATCACGCGGGCGGACTTGGCCACGTCGTCGTCGTGGGTGGCTGAGATGTCCTGGACCCAGCGCACCGGCTCGTACGGGATGCGCAGCGCCTCGAAGATCTCGTCGTAGAAGCCGTCCTCGCCGAGCAGCAGCCGGTGGATCTGGCGCAGGAAGTCGCCCGACTGGGCGCCCTGGATGATCCGGTGGTCGTAGGTGCTGGTCAGCGTCATGACCTTGGAGACGGCCAGCCGCGACAGGGTCTCGGGGGAGGCCCCCTGGTATTCGGCCGGGTATTCCATCGCGCCGACGCCGATGATGGTGCCCTGGCCGGGCATCAGGCGCGGGACGGAGTGCACGGTGCCGATGGTGCCCGGGTTGGTCAGCGAGATCGTGGTGCCGGCGAAGTCGTCGACGCCGAGCTTGCCGGCGCGCGCCTTGCGCACGACGTCCTCGTACGCCATCCAGAACTGCCGGAAGTCCATCTCCTCGGCGCCCTTGATCGAGGGCACGAGGAGCTGGCGCTCGCCGTTGCTCTTCTGGACGTCGATGGCCAGTCCGAAGCCCACGTGCTCCGGCTTGATCAGCGTCGGCTTGCCGTCGACCTCCGCGTAGGAGTAGTTCATCTCCGGCATGGCCTTCAGCGCCTTGACGATCGCGTAGCCGATCAGGTGCGTGAAGGAGACCTTGCCGCCGCGGCCCCGCTTGAGGTGATTGTTGATCACGATGCGGTTGTCGATGAGCAGCTTGGCCGGGATGGCGCGCACGCTGGTCGCGGTCGGGACCGACAGCGACAGGTCCATGTTGGCCGCGGTGCGGGCCGCGGCGCCGCGCAGCCTGACCTCCTCGGCGTCCTTGGGCACCGGGGTGGCCGGCTGCTTCGGCCTCTCGGCCGTGGCGGCCGCCTTCGGCGCCGCTGGGGCCGCCGCCGGTGGCTTGGCAGGAGAGGGAGCGGTCGCAGTGCCGTTCGCCGCCTCCCTGACCGGGGTTCGGCCCGGCCCGTAATCAGGGTTGTAGTCAGCGAAGAAGTTCCACCAGGCCTTGTCCACCGACTCGGGATCCTGGAGGTACTTCTGGTACAGCTCGTCGACAAGCCATTCGTTCTGACCAAAGCTTGCCAGCGGGTTTGTCCGCGACGACTCAGACGACACGGCGGAAATCGCCCTCTTCCGCAGATCGGCGTTGATGTTAGAGAACCTGTCCAAGGCTACTCGCCCGAACTGGCAGCACGTGCCGAAGAACGCGCGCCGCCTCGAACGATCCTCTCAGGACCGTGCAAAGAGGTCACGCCCCCCCTGCCAATCCGGGTGGTGCCAGGGATTGTTACTGTTTGGTATCAACGTCGGGGGAAGAGGTTTACTTCCGCGGGGACAGCAGCCGCGTGGCGATCCTGACCCCCGGCGACAGCTCGGCGAGCAGATCGGCCAGCTCCTCGCCCGCCTCCTTCAGCTCCTCCAGCGTCATCGGCTCCAGCCGCTCCAGCAGGAAGATCGCGTTGGTGGTCTCCTCGGTGAGCCGGGTGCGGGCCACCTGGCGCCAGTTCCAGCGGCGGCAGGTCACGCCGAGGTCGTCGCGCCAGATCACCTCGCCGGGCTCGGGCGTGCCGAGCGCCTCCTCCGACGCCTCGTCGCCGGTCGCGCGCACCAGGCGGGCCGGCCCGCGGTAGCGGTCGAGGTCCTCGCCGCCGATCGGCAGCGCGTGCTTGACGCTCACCGAGTTGTAGGCGTCGACCGCCCGGTTGATCTCCGGCAGCGGCATCCGCCGCGTGAGGGCGTCGACCGAGGGCCGGGTGCGCTGCGGTTTGGCGCCGAACGCGCGGTAGGCGTCCTTCCACGCGTCGATCCTGGCGGGCTGCGGCCCGGCCTCGGCGGCCGCCGCCAGCCAGGCGCGGGCCCGGTCGTCGGTGGGGCCGTTGCTCAGCCCGTGCGCGGTCATGACCAGCACGGCGAAGTCGGGCCGCAGCTCGTGAACGGCGTCGTCCACCCAGATGTCGTCAAGCATCCCGCCAGTCTACGAGCGCCGGCAGACCGCAAAATTCACTTTGCAAAATTGGCTTTGCGGTTTACGGTGGAGCCGTGGAGGAGCAGTACAGGATCAGTGACCCGCGGGTGCTCAAGGCCGTCGCCCACCCGCTCCGCGTGCGCCTGCTCGGCCTGCTGCGCATGGACGGCCCCGCGACGGCCAGCGAGCTGGCCCGCAAGGTGGGCGAGAGCTCCGGCTCGACCAGCTACCACCTGCGCGAGCTGTTCAAGTTCGGCTTCGTCGAGGAGGACGACGAGCAGCGCGACGGCCGCGAGCGCCGCTGGCGCTCCCGCCACCGCTACACCTCGTGGAACGCCGCCGAGATGGCCGCGACACCGGAGGGCCGCGAGGCCGTGCACATCATGCACCTGCGCCAGATCGAGCTGGTCGGCCGCGTGCTGGAGCGCTTCGACCTCGACGAGTGGCCGCGCGAGTGGGTGGACGTCGCCGGCATGAGCGACCACCTCCGCACACTGCCCCCGGCCGCGCTGCGCGAGTTCCACGAAGGCGCCGCCCGGCTGCTCGACGAGCTCACCGACCGCTACCAGGGGCACCCCGACGCCAGGACGGTCCACGTCTGGCTCGGGGCCGCCCCGCGACCGGAGGACCTGTGACCGCCCGCTCGGCCTTACGCCGCTACATGCTCGTCTGCTTCCTGACCTGGCTGCCGCTCGGCCTGATGATGTCCTCCCAGGTCCTGCTCATGACCGAGCGGGGGCTCGGGCTGGCCGAGATCGGCCTGGCGACGACCGTCTTCTCGGTCGTCACCGCGAGCCTGGAGCTGCCCACCGGCGGGCTCGCCGACGTCCTGGGACGGCGGGTGGTGCTGGCCGCCTCCGCCGCGTTCCTCGCCGCCGGCCTCGCGCTGACGGCCGTGGTGACGACGTTCTGGGCGTTCGCGGTGGTCAGCGTGCTCAAGGGCGTGGCCCGGGCGCTGTCCAGCGGCCCGGCCGCCTCCTGGTACGTCGACACCCTGCACCGCGTGGAGGGCCACGACGCCGACCTCAAGCCGGGCCTGGCCAGGGGCGGCGCCATGGAGTCCGTCTCGCTCGGCGTCGGCGTGCTGGCCGGCGGCGTGCTGCCGCTGGTCGTGCCGCCGGAGCTGATGCTCCCGCTGGCCGCCCCGACCCTGGTGGGCGCGGTCGCGGCGGCCCTGCTCCTGGTCGTGGTCCTGCTGGCGCTGCCCGAGCCGCCGCGCGGGCGCGCGTCCCTGACGGGCGTGCTGCGCGGGGTGCCCGCCACCGTCGCCGGACGAGGGCGGCGCGGCCGGCGGCGCGCTGCTGCGCCGGCTGATGCTCGCCGCCGCGTGCTCAGGAGCGCTGCTGATGACCATCGAGCTGCTGACCCCCGGCCGGCTGGCCGAGCTGGCCGGCTCGCCCGAGCAGGGCGGCTTCGCCTATGCGGTCGTCGCGGCGCTCGGCTTCGCCGGCAGCGCGACGGGCAGCGCGCTCGCGCCCGCGTCGCCCGGCTGGCGCACCTCGGCCAGGGCGCGATCGCGGGCGCGGCGCTGGCCGCGCTCTCGGTCGGCGCCCTGGCCGCCACGGCCGGGCTCGGCGGCACGGCCGGGCTGGTCAGCGCGGGGGCCGCCTACGTGGCGCTGTTCGCCGGCCTGTCCGTGACCTCGCTGCTGGCCCTGGAGCTGATCCACAACGCGGTCACCGCCGCCGAGCGCACCACCGTGACCTCGATCTCCTCGCTGTCCATGCAGTCGGGCGGCGTCCTCGCGAACCTGACGCTCGGCGTGCTGGCCGCCCAGGCGGGTCTCGCCGCCGCCTGGGGCGTGGCCGCCGCGGTCACGCTGGCCTCGGCGCTGCTGTTCGCGCGGATGCCGGTCGCTACCGGCTCCAGTCGAGTTCCGGCCCCACCGGCACGATGCGGCTCGGGTTGAGGTTCGTCTGGGTCATGTAGTAGTGGCGCTTGATGTGGTCGAAGTCGGTGGTCTCGCCGAAGGCCGGGACGGCGTACAGGCGGCGGGCGTAGGCCCACAGCGCCGGGTAGTCGCTCAGCCGCCGCACCATGCACTTGAAGTGCGCGTAGTAGACCGCGTCGAACCTGACCAGCGTCGTGTAGAGGCGCACGTCGCTGTCGGTGAGGACGTCGAACAGGAACTCCGACTCGGCGAGGCGCACCTCCAGGCGGTCGAGGGTGGTGAAGACCCGCGCCACCGCCTCCTCGTACGCCTGCTGGCCCTTGGCGAAGCCCGCCTCGTAGACGGCGTTGTTGAGCCCGTGGTAGAGGCGGTCGTTCATGATGTCGATGTCGGGGCGCAGCCGCTCGGGATAGAGGTTCGGCGAGGTGCCCCACGACATCTCCAGATCCAGGGTGATCTGCGGGAAGTCGTTGGTGACGATACGTTTGTCCTGGGTGTCCCATATGCACGGGACGGTGTAGCGGCCGGTGTAGCCGGGGTCGGTGGCGTGGTACAGCTCCGACAGGTACTCGGGGTCCCCGCCGGGGACGCGCCAGCCTCTCTCGTCCCTGATGGGGTCGACGATCGTGACGTCCAGCAGGCTCTCCAGGCCCAACAGCCGCCTGACGATCAGCACCCGCTGCGCCCATGGGCAGGCGTAGGAGGCGTAGAGGCGGTAGCGGCCGGGTTCGGGCGGGCCGAGGCGGTCGGTGAACCGGTTGGGCTGCCGGACGAAGCGGCCATCGTCTGAGATCTCGCGGCTCAGCTTCATGGTCCTAGTAGAACATGATTCGGATCCGGAACCTCGCTCGGGCACAATCTAGGCCATGGCGAAATTCGTGGTGACCCCTGCCAGCGAGGCGCAGCGGGAGGCGTGGGTGGGCGGGGCGATGCCCGAGGTCGAACGGGTCCGTCCCGGTCTGTGGTCCATCCCCGTGCCGATCCCGATCAACCCCCTGCGGTACGTGCTGGTCTACGCCCTGGAGCTGCCCGACGGCGTGGCGATCGTGGACGCGGGCTGGAACACCGACGAGGCGTTCGAGGGGCTGTGCGCGGGCCTGCGCGTCGCCGGCTACGAGATCACCGACGTCAGGGCCGTGCTCGTCACCCACCTCCACCCCGACCACTACGGCCTGGCCGGCCGCGTCCGTGAGGCGTCCGGCGCGTGGATCGCGCTGCACCCGGCCGACGCCGCGCTGCTGCGCGAGCGCTACGACGACGACGCCATCGACGGCCTGGTGCGGCGCGAGCGCGCGCTGCTGGCCCGCTGCGGCGTCCCCCAGCTCACCCTGGACGAGCTGGCCGGCGCGTCGATGATGATCCGGCACATGGTGTCCATGGCCCGCCCCGACCGGCTCGTCGAGGACGGCGACGACCTCGGCCTGCCCGGCTGGGACCTCCGCGCGCTCTGGACCCCGGGCCACTCGCCCGGCCACCTGTGCTTCGTCTCGCCCGAGCGGCGGCTGCTGTTCTCCGGCGACCACGTGCTGGCCAGGATCACCCCGATCGTGGCCGTGCACCCGCAGTCGCCCCCGAACCCGCTCGCCGACTACCTCGACGCGCTGGCCGCCGTGCGCAAGCTGGAGGTCGAGGAGGTGCTGCCCGCCCACGAGTACCGCTTCCTGGAGCTCGGCGAGCGGGTGGACCGGGTGATGGCGCACCACGAGGAGCGGCTGGCCGAGATCGAGCGCGTGGTGGCCGCCCGCGACGGCGTGACCTGCTGGGACACCGCCACCCGGCTCACCTGGTCGCGGCCCTGGGAGTCGATCGCGCCGCACATGCGGCGCTCGGCCAACAACGAGACGCTGGCGCACCTGGTGTGGCTGGCCGACAAGGGCCGCTTACGCCGCGAGCCGGGCGAGCCGGACCTCTGGCACGCCGGCTGACGCTCAGCGGTCAGGACAGCCGCACCGCGCCGCGCGGCACGATGAGCGGCAGGTCGAGCAGCGTGCGGATGCCCGGCGGCGCGGCGCACACGGCCGGGATCGCGTTGACCGCGTGCACCGCGGCCGGCGCGAGCCCGTGCGAGACCTCCTGCACCGCGAGCGTCAGCCGCGGCACGCCCTGGATGTGCACGCTGAACCCGGGCTCGGCCCAGCGGGGGACCTGCGCGGCGTCGGCCTTGAAGACCACCTCGACGGTCATGAACGGCCGCCCGCGCGCCACCCCCGAGAACACCCACCGCGACCCGCACACCGTGCCCTTGCGCACGGTGCCCGCCGCGATCTCGAACTCGGTGGTGGCCAGCTCGAACTCGTCGCGCTCGTCCACGTCGTCCAGGCGCACGCCGAGCGCGTCGGCCACCATCTGCAGGCTCTCGCCGAACAGCGAGCGCTGGAAGGCCCGGTACGGCCGCACCCGCGCGGCGTACTCCTCGGCCGTGCGGGTGAAGCCCATCAGGTCGCGCACCACCTTGCGCGAGGGGTGCCCGCGCAGGTCGGAGCACTCCCGCACGTAGACGTGGTCGACGCGGTCGCAGAGCCCGCTGAGCGCCAGCGGCAGGAAGTCGCTCATGAACCCGGGGTTGATCCCGGTGCCGTGCAGCGTGGCGCCGCCCGCGGCGCAGGCCGCCTCCAGGCGCTCCACCACGCCGCGGCCGTAGCTCCTGGGGTAGACCAGGCCGGCCGTGGTGATGACGTTCTTGCCGGAGGCCAGCAGGGCGCAGATGTTCTCCACGTCGGCGGCGCGGTTGGGGCCGAAGTAGGCGGCGGGCAGCGGCATGTGCAGCACGACGTCGGCGTCCATGGCGAGCACGGCGGCCGGGTCGGAGGTGCAGGCCACGCCGGCGTGGGGCAGGCCGACCAGCTCGCCGGCGTCGCGGCCGGTCTTGGCCGGGTCGCGCACGAGGACTCCCGCGAGCTCCAGGCCGGGCCTGGTGAGCACGCTGTGCAACGCGAAGCGGCCCATGGCCCCGGTCGCCCACTGGATCACGCGGAAGGGCATGGACCACACTTAGCAGAATCCGCACCGTTCGATCACTATCCGCGACGATCAGTAACACTGGCCTCCTGGCGGGTTATGGTACTCGTACTAGAATGTTGTTCTCCTGCAATGGAGGTTCCATGCTTCGGTTCGATGACCGGGTCGCGATCGTCACAGGGGCCGGGCACGGCCTCGGCAGGTCGCACGCGCTCCTGCTGGCCGAGCGGGGCGCCAAGGTCGTGGTGAACGACCTCGGGGGCGCGCTCGACGGCACGGGGGCCTCCGCGGGCCCGGCCGCGGAGGTGGCCGACCTCATCAACGGCAACGGCGGCCAGGCCATCGCCAACGCCGGGAACGTCGCCACGCCCGAGGGCGCCCGCGCCGTCGTGGACGCGGCCGTGGACGCCTTCGGCAAGGTCGACATCGTCATCAACAACGCGGGCATCCTGCGGGACAAGTCGTTCGGCAAGATGACGGTCGAGGAGTTCGACGCGGTCATGGCCGTGCACGTGCGCGGCTCGTTCCTGGTCAGCCTCGCCGCCTACCCGATCATGAAGGCGGCCGGCTACGGGCGCGTGGTCAACACCTCCAGCCCGGCCGGCCTGTTCGGCAACTTCGGCCAGGCCAACTACTCCACGGCCAAGATGGGCCTGGTCGGGCTCACCAAGACGCTCGGCATCGAGGGCGCGCGCAACGGCATCAGGGCCAACGCCATCGCGCCGGTCGCCTGGACCCGCATGACCGAGGCGCTGCTGCCGGCCGAGTTCGAGGCCAAGTTCACGCCGGAGCGGGTGAGCGCGCTGGTGGCGTACCTGGTGCACGACTCGTGCGAGGTCAGCGGCGAGGTGTTCACGGTCGGCGCGGGCCGCGTGGCGCGGGTGTTCGTGGCCGAGGGGCCGGGCTGGAAGACCGACGACATCACGCCCGAGGCCATCGCCGAGAACTGGGAGTCGATCATGGCCGAGCAGCCGTACGTGCTGTCGGCGGGCGACTCGATGAAGGCCATGCTCTAGCGGCTCGCCGCGTACCCGGAAGCCGGTCCTCCCCGGAGGGCCGGCTTCCTCTTTTATGCCGATAAAGCGTGCTTTGTTCGATCTTCGGCGGAAGTCGGCCAAGTTTGGGCGATTCTCACTCTTGATTTGCTGCATCGGTGATCTTATTGTCGGCGGCATGACCCCCCAGCCGGGCTCCGCCGGCGACGTGCTGACGCTCATCAGCGCCGGCTCGGCGACCACCCGCTCCGATCTCGCCAGGCTCACCGGCCTGGCCAGGTCCACGATCTCCCAGCGCGTGGACGCGCTCATCGAGCGCGGCCTGGTCGAGGAGAGCGAGAGCGGCGAGTCCACCGGCGGCCGGCCGCCGCGCCAGCTCCGGCTGCACACCGAGGACCACGCCTTCGCCGGCGTGGACCTGGGGGCCACGCACTGCCGCGTCGCGCTCATGGACATCTCCGGCAAGGTGCTCGCCGAGTGCGAGGACCCCCTGCTCATCGGCGAGGGCCCGGAGAACGTGCTCGGGCACGTGGACCAGCGGCTCGACCGGCTGCTCGGGGAGGCCGGGCGGGCGCGGTCCATGCTCCGCGCGGTCGGCATCGGGGTGCCGGGGCCGGTGGAGTTCGCCACCGGGCGGCCGAACAACCCGCCGATCATGCCGGGCTGGAACGACTACCCGATCCCCGAGTACTTCGGCGGCGTCAGCGTGCTCGTCGACAACGACGTCAACGTGATGGCGCTGGGCGAGCACCGCCACTCCTACCAGGGCACCGACCACCTGCTGTTCGTCAAGGTCGGCACCGGAATCGGCTGCGGCATCGTGGCCGACGGCAAGCTGCACCGCGGCGCCCAGGGCTCGGCCGGCGACATCGGCCACATCCGGGTCAGCGGGCACGACGACGCCGGCTGCCGCTGCGGCAACAGCGCCTGCCTGGAGGCCGTGGCGGGCGGCGCCGCGCTGGCCCGCCGCCTCGCCGAGATGGGCCTGCCGGCCGAGACCGGCGCCGACGTGGTGGCGCTCGTGCAGGCGGGCGACACCCAGGCGCTGCGCCTGGTCAGGGAGGCGGGCCGGCACATCGGGGAGGTGCTGGCCGGCCTGGTCAACTTCTTCAACCCGCAGGTCATCGTCATCGGCGGCGCGCTGTCGCGGGTGCACGAGCATCTGCTGGCCGGCATCAGGGAGACGGTCTACCGCCGCTCGCTGCCGCTGGCCACCCACCACCTGTCCATCACGCCCAGCCACACCGGCATCAACGCCGCCGTGCTCGGCGCGGGCCTGCTCGCCATCGAGCACTACCTGTCACCCGACAACATCAACCGCATCGTCAACGCTTAAGGACCACTCGATGCTGGTCATGAAGGGCATCGTCAAGCAGTTCCCCGGAGTGCGCGCGCTGGACGGCGTCGACCTCGACGTCCGGGCCGGCGAGGTGCACTGCCTGCTCGGCCAGAACGGCGCGGGCAAGTCGACCCTGATCAAGGTGCTGGCCGGCGCGCACCAGCCGGACGAGGGCACCATCGTCTTCAACGGCGAGCAGGTGCGCCCGAGCAGCCCCATCGACGCCATCAGGCTCGGCTTCGCCACCATCTACCAGGAGCTCGACCTGGTGGACGGGCTCAGCGTGGCCGAGAACGTCTTCCTCGGCCACGAGCACGCCCGCTTCGGCTTCGTCAACCGCGCGGCCGCCAACCGGGCCGCCCGCGACGTGCTGGAACGCCTCGGCCACCCCGAGATCCGCCCGTCGGCCGAGGTCGGCAGGCTCTCGCCGGCGGCCAAGCAGGTCGTGTCGATGGCGCGGGCGCTCTCCCACGACGCCCGCCTCATCATCATGGACGAGCCCAGCGCCGCCCTCGCCCACGACGAGGTCGCCAACCTCTTCAGGATCATCCGCGAGCTGACCGCCCAGGGCGTCGCGGTGGTCTACATCTCCCACCGCCTGGAGGAGATCCGCGAGATCGGCGACCGGGTCACCGTGCTGAAGGACGGCCGCACGGTCGCCGTCGGCCTGCCCGCCCGCGACACGCCCACCAGCCAGATCGTCTCGCTCATGACCGGCCGCAACGTCGAGTACGTCTTCCCGCCGCGCGGCGGGCGCGAGCCCGGCGAGGAGGTGCTGCGCGTGGAGGACCTCAGCGCGCCGGGCGTCTTCTCCGGCGTGTCGTTCTCGGTCCGGGCGGGGGAGATCGTCGGGCTGGCCGGGCTCGTCGGCTCGGGCCGCTCGGAGATCCTGGAGGCCGTCTACGGCGCCCGCCGCGCCACCGGCCGGGTGCTGCTCGACGGGCAGCCGGTGCGCCGCGGCGTGGTCGGCACCGTGCGGCGCGGCATGGGCCTCGCCCCCGAGGAGCGCAAGGCCCAGGCCCTGCTGCTCGACCAGAGCGTCACCGCCAACATCACGCTCGGCAGCCTGCCGGGTTTCGCCCGTTTCGGCTGGCTGGACCGCCGGCGCGAGCGGGCCGAGGCCCAGCGGCTGACGGAGCTGCTGGACATCCGCCCGCCCGACCCGGAACGCCCGATCCGCACCCTGTCGGGCGGCAACCAGCAGAAGGCGGTGCTGGCCCGCTGGCTGCTCGGCGGGCGCAGGCTGCTCCTGCTCGACGAGCCCACCCGCGGCGTGGACGTGGGCGCCCGCGCCGAGCTGTACGCCGTCATCCACGACCTGGCCGAGCGCGGCATCGGCGTGCTGCTGGTCTCCAGCGAGGTGCCCGAGGTGCTGGGCCTGGCCGACCGGGTGCTGGTGCTGCGCGAGGGGTCGGTCATCCACGAGGGCGAGGCCGCCGGGCTCGACGAGCACCGCGTACTGGACATGATCATGAATGGGAGGGCGGCCTGATGAGCGAGCCCACGACGGACCATCGGGTCACGGGGGCGGCGGCGCTCGCGCCGGCGCGCCGTCTCGGCGAGATGCGCCACCTCGGCCTGCTGGCGGCGCTGGCGATCCTGGTGGTGGTCGGCCTGGTGACCAGGCCGGAGAACTTCCCGACCGCCTCCAACCTGGTCAGCATCCTGTCGCTGGCGGCCACGATCGGCGTGATCACGGTCGGCGCGACGTTCGTCATCATCGGCGGCGGCATCGACCTGTCGGTGGGCGCGGTCATGGCGCTGGCCTCGGTGTGGGCGACGACGCTGGCCACGCAGTCGTTCGGGCCGTGGGTCATGGCCCTGTGCGCGATCCTCGTCGGCACCGGGGCCGGGCTGGTCAACGGGCTGCTGATCGCCTACGGGCGGCTGGTGCCGTTCATCGCCACGCTCGCCATGCTCGTGGCCGCGCGCGGCCTGGCGCAGCGCATGTCCGACCGCAGGACGCAGCTCATCCAGCCGGACAACGCGGCCCTGGTGGACCTGTCGACCACCCGCGTGCTCGGGATCCCGCTGCTGGTCTACATCTTCGCCCTGGTCGTTGTGCTCGGGTGGGTGGTGCTCAACCGCACGACGTTCGGGCGGCGGACGTACGCGGTGGGCGGCAACCCCGAGGCGGCCCGCCTGGCCGGCATCGACGTGCGCCGCCACACGATGCTGCTCTACGCGCTGTCCGGGCTGTGCTGCGGCGTCGCCGCCATCCTCATCATGGCGCGGACCACGACCGGTTCGTCCACGCACGGCGACCTGTACGAGCTGGACGCCATCGCCGCCGTCATCATCGGCGGCACGCTGCTCACCGGGGGCCGGGGCACGATCGTGGGCTCGATCCTGGGCCTGCTGATCTTCACCCTCATCACCAACCTGTTCATCCTCAACGGCCTCGACACCAGCGACCAGCTGATCGCGAAGGGCCTGATCATCGTCGTCGCCGTCCTTCTCCAGCGGCGGAACCTGAAGGAGAGAGCACCATGAGTGAGAACGTCGCGCGCAGGGGATTCCTCGTCGGCGGTCTCGGCGGGGCAGCGCTGCTGGCCGCCGGATGCACCAGCAACGAGCCCGCGGCCGCGCCCAGCAGCCAGGCCGCGGCCCCCGCCCCCGCCGCGAGCGGCAACGACCAGCCCGGCACCAAGGTGACGATCGGCTTCTCCGCGCCGGCGGCCGACCACGGCTGGATCGCCGCCATCGCCAAGAACGCCGAGGCCGCCGCCAAGCAGTACTCCGACGTCGACTTCAAGCCGGTCGAGCCGACCAACGACATCAACCAGCAGATCTCGGCGGTGGAGTCGCTGATCGCGCAGAAGGTGAACGCGCTGGTCATCCTGCCCAACGACGGCCAGCAGCTCAACCAGGTCGCGTCGCAGGCCACCGCGGCGGGCATCCCGGTGATCAACCTGGACCGCGTCTTCCCCGACAAGCTGGCCTACCGCACCTGGATCGGCGGCGACAACTACGGCATGGGCGTCGCGGCCGGCCACTTCATCGGCAAGCAGCTCAAGGACAAGGGCGTCAGCGACCCGGTGATCGTCGAGATCCAGGGCATCGCCACGCTGCCGCTCACCCAGGACCGCAGCAAGGGCTTCGCCGACGCGCTGAAGACGTACGGGTTCAGCGTGACGGCCAAGCAGGACGCCAAGTTCACCGTCGAGACCGGCAACCAGGTGGCCACCTCGCTGCTGCAGGCCCACAAGAAGATCGACGCCATGTGGAACCACGACGACGACCAGGGCGTGGGCGTGCTCGCCGCGATCAAGGAGGCGAGCCGCGACGAGTTCATCATGGTCGGCGGCGCGGGCTCGCTGAACGCGATGAAGGAGATCCAGTCGGGCACGTCGGTGCTGAAGGCGACCGTCACCTACAGCCCCACCATGGCGTCCTCGGCGATCAAGCTGGCGCGCCTGATCGCTCAGGGCAAGGGCATGAGCGACCTTGTGGAGAACCAGGTGCCGCAGTCGATCACCCTCGCCTCTGAGACCATCACGAAGGATAACGTCGACAAGTACCTGGCACTCGGCTTCGAATCCTGATCGGGGGTTGCATGTCAGACAAGACCACCATCGGCGTGGGCATGGTCGGATACGCCTTCATGGGCCGTGTCCACTCCCAGGCCTGGCGGAGCGTGGGAGCCTTCTTCGACCTGCCGCTGGCACCGCGCATGGCGGTGCTGTCCGGCCGGTCGAAGGAGCGCACCGAGGCGGCCGCCGCCCAGCTCGGCTGGGACGCCGTCGAGACCGACTGGCGCGAGCTGGTCCGGCGTGACGACGTGCAGATCGTCGACATCTGCACGCCGGGCGACTCCCACGCCGAGATCGCCGTGGCCGCGCTCGCCGCCGGCAAGCACGTCATCTGCGAGAAGCCGCTGGCCAACACCGTCGCCGAGGCCGAGGCGATGGTGCGGGCCGCGGCGGCCGCGCCGCCCGGGGTCAAGAGCATGGTGGCCTTCAACTACCGGCGGGTGCCCGCGATCGCGCTGGCCGCCGGATGCACCAGCAACGAGCCCGCGGCCGCGCCCAGCAGCCAGGCCGCGGCCCCCGCCCCCGCCGCGAGCGGCAACGACCAGCCCGGCACCAAGGTGACGATCGGCTTCTCCGCGCCGGCGGCCGACCACGGCTGGATCGCCGCCATCGCCAAGAACGCCGAGGCCGCCGCCAAGCAGTACTCCGACGTCGACTTCAAGCCGGTCGAGCCGACCAACGACATCAACCAGCAGATCTCGGCGGTGGAGTCGCTGATCGCGCAGAAGGTGAACGCGCTGGTCATCCTGCCCAACGACGGCCAGCAGCTCAACCAGGTCGCGTCGCAGGCCACCGCGGCGGGCATCCCGGTGATCAACCTGGACCGCGTCTTCCCCGACAAGCTGGCCTACCGCACCTGGATCGGCGGCGACAACTACGGCATGGGCGTCGCGGCCGGCCACTTCATCGGCAAGCAGCTCAAGGACAAGGGCGTCAGCGACCCGGTGATCGTCGAGATCCAGGGCATCGCCACGCTGCCGCTCACCCAGGACCGCAGCAAGGGCTTCGCCGACGCGCTGAAGACGTACGGGTTCAGCGTGACGGCCAAGCAGGACGCCAAGTTCACCGTCGAGACCGGCAACCAGGTGGCCACCTCGCTGCTGCAGGCCCACAAGAAGATCGACGCCATGTGGAACCACGACGACGACCAGGGCGTGGGCGTGCTCGCCGCGATCAAGGAGGCGAGCCGCGACGAGTTCATCATGGTCGGCGGCGCGGGCTCGCTGAACGCGATGAAGGAGATCCAGTCGGGCACGTCGGTGCTGAAGGCGACCGTCACCTACAGCCCCACCATGGCGTCCTCGGCGATCAAGCTGGCGCGCCTGATCGCTCAGGGCAAGGGCATGAGCGACCTTGTGGAGAACCAGGTGCCGCAGTCGATCACCCTCGCCTCTGAGACCATCACGAAGGATAACGTCGACAAGTACCTGGCACTCGGCTTCGAATCCTGATCGGGGGTTGCATGTCAGACAAGACCACCATCGGCGTGGGCATGGTCGGATACGCCTTCATGGGCCGTGTCCACTCCCAGGCCTGGCGGAGCGTGGGAGCCTTCTTCGACCTGCCGCTGGCACCGCGCATGGCGGTGCTGTCCGGCCGGTCGAAGGAGCGCACCGAGGCGGCCGCCGCCCAGCTCGGCTGGGACGCCGTCGAGACCGACTGGCGCGAGCTGGTCCGGCGTGACGACGTGCAGATCGTCGACATCTGCACGCCGGGCGACTCCCACGCCGAGATCGCCGTGGCCGCGCTCGCCGCCGGCAAGCACGTCATCTGCGAGAAGCCGCTGGCCAACACCGTCGCCGAGGCCGAGGCGATGGTGCGGGCCGCGGCGGCCGCGCCGCCCGGGGTCAAGAGCATGGTGGCCTTCAACTACCGGCGGGTGCCCGCGATCGCGCTGGCCCGCCGGTACGTCGAGGAGGGCCGGCTCGGCGAGATCCGGCACGTGCGGGCGCAGTACCTGCAGGACTGGATCGTCGATCCTGAGTTCCCGCTGGTGTGGCGGCTGCAGAAGGACAAGGCGGGCGCCGGCGCGCTCGGCGACATCGGCTCGCACATCGTCGACGCCGCCGAGTTCATCACCGGCCAGCACGTCGTCGGCGTCTCCGGGCTCACCGAGACCTTCATCAAGCAGCGGCCGCTGGCGGGCGAGTCGGCCGGGCTCGGCGCCGCGCGCGCCGAGTCCACGGGCGAGGTCACGGTCGACGACGCCGCGCTGTTCATCGGGCGCATGTCGGGCGGGGCGCTCGCCTCGTTCGAGGCCACCCGGTTCGCCACCGGCCGCAAGAACGCCATGCGCATCGAGATCAACGGCCAGCTCGGCAGCCTCGCCTTCGACTTCGAGGCGATGAACGAGCTGTGGCTCTGCCAGGGCGGCGGCGGCTTCGAGCGCATCCTGGTGACCGAGCCCGACCACCCCTACGCCGGCGCGTGGTGGCCGCCCGGCCACGGCCTCGGCTACGAGCACACCTTCACCCACGAGATCAAGGACTTCCTGGAGGCCGTCGCGACCGGCGCCGACCCCGTGCCGTCGTTCGCCGACGGGCTGCGGGTGCAGCGGGTGCTGGAGGCGGTCGAGCGCAGCGCGGCCGACGGCGGCCGGTACACGAACGTGGAGGATTGATTCGATGACGCGACCAGTCACCCTGTTCACGGGGCAGTGGGCGGACCTGCCGTTCGAGGAGGTGTGCCGGCTGGCGGCCGAGTGGGGCTACGACGGGCTGGAGATCGCCTGCTCGGGCGACCACTTCGACGTCGCGCAGGCCGTCGCCGACCCGTCGTACGTGGAGCAGAAGCGCGCCCAGCTCGACAAGCACGGCCTGAAGGTCTGGACGATCTCCAACCACCTGGTCGGCCAGGCCGTCTGCGACCACCCGATCGACGACCGGCACAAGGGCATCCTGCCGGCCCGCATCTGGGGCAGCGGCGACCCCGAGTCGGTGCGCCGGGCGGCGGCCGAGGAGATGAAGGACACCGCGCGGGCCGCCGCGGCGCTCGGCGTCGACACCGTCGTGGGCTTCACCGGCTCGTCCATCTGGCACACGGTCGCGATGTTCCCGCCCGTGCCCGCCTCGGTGATCGACGCCGGCTACCAGGACTTCGCCGACCGGTGGAACCCCATCCTGGACGTCTTCGACGAGGTCGGCGTGCGGTTCGCGCACGAGGTGCACCCGAGCGAGATCGCCTACGACTACTACACCACGGTCCGGGCGCTGGAGGCGGTCGGCAACCGGCCGGCGTTCGGGCTCAACTGGGACCCGTCGCACATGGTGTGGCAGGACCTCGACCCGGTGAACTTCATCCTCGACTTCAAGGACCGCATCTACCACGTCGACTGCAAGGACACCCGGATGCGGGTCGGCGACGGCCGGCGCGGCCGGCTGTCGTCCCACCTGGCCTGGGCCGACATGCGGCGCGGCTGGGACTTCGTCTCGACCGGGCGCGGCGACGTGCCGTGGGAGGACTGCTTCCGGGCGCTCAACGCGATCGGCTACGACGGCCCGATCTCCATCGAGTGGGAGGACGCCGGCATGGACCGGCTGGACGGGGCGCGGGAGGCGCTGGGCTACATCCGCAAGCTCAACTCCATCACCCCGCCCGCCACGGCCTTCGACGCGGCCTTCTCCACGGAGTGACCCGCCCGTCCGGCCGCCGGGGCGCGTCGCCGCCCCGGCGGCCGGCGGTGCCGCTCACCCGCCGTGCAGCAGGTCCTCCAGGTCCTCGTACGCGTCGCCGTTCCTGGTGTGCTCCCAGTCGTGGTCGAAGCCCTTGTCCAGGTCGTGGTCGAAGTGGCCCCACTTCCAGTGGTCCCAGTACTGGGCGAGGCCCCAGGCGACGACGTCCCAGGGCACGGCGTCGTGCGGGTCGTGGTAGCCGGCGGCTCTGGCCTGCGCGGGCGCGGCGAGGGCCGGAGCCGACAGCAGGGCCGTGGCCCCGGCGGCGGCGGCCAGCATGAGTGCGAAGCGGCGCATCGCACCTTCCTTTCTGTGCTGAGGTTGTCACCACCTGTAGCAGCACGAAAGGGTCCATGCCGGACGCCTCGCCGAGGCATGGGGATACGGTCGTCAGTCCATCAGCACGATCTGACGCAGCACCTCGCCGCCGCGCAGGGCCGCCACGGCGTCGTTGAGGTCGGCGAGCCGGATGCGGGAGCTGATCATCGAGTCGAGGTCCAGCTTGCCGGCCTGGTACAGCTTGGCGAAGTAGGGGAAGTCGTGCCGCACGTCGGACTCCCCGTACAGGCTGGAGCGCAGGTTCTTGCCCTCGAACAGCAGGCTGAACGCCGAGATCGTCCACATGTCGTCCATGGCGCCCGCGCCGACCACGACGACCTCGCCGCCGCGCCGGGTGATCTGCCAGGCGCTCTGGATGGTGGCCGCCTTGCCCACCACCTCGAAGCCGTAGTCGAAGCCGGCGCCGCCGGTCAGCTCGTTGACCGCGTCGGGGATCTGCTCGGGCGTCACCGCGTGCGTGGCGCCCACCTTCCTGGCCAGCTCGTGCTTGGAGGCGAGCGGGTCGACCGCGAGGATCGTCCGGGCGCCGGAGACGCGGGCGCCCTGGATGACCGACAGGCCGACGCCGCCGCAGCCGATCACCGCGACCGTGGAGCCGGGACGCACCTTGGCGGTGTTGAGCGCGGCGCCGACGCCCGTGGTGATGCCGCAGCCGATGAGGGCCGCCGCCTCCCAAGACACCTCCGGGTCGATCTTGATCGCCCCCGCCGCGGGCACGATGATCTCCTCCGCCCAGGTGCCGCAGCCCGCCATCCCGAACGCCGTCGTGTCGCCGCCCAGCCGGAACCGGCCGTTGCTGAACGACTCCATCAGGTACTTGGTGCACAGGTACGGCTGGCCGCCCAGGCACAGGTCACAGGCGTGGCAGGCGGGCGACCAGTTGATGACCACGTGGTCGCCGGGCGCGACGGACTCGACGTGCTCGCCGACCTCCACCACTTCGCCCGCGCCCTCGTGGCCGGGGACGAGCGGCACCGGCATGGGCAGCACCCCGGACATGGCCGACAGGTCCGAGTGGCACACGCCGGTCGCCTTGATCCGCACCCGCACCTCGCCCGGGCCCATGGGCGCGAGCGTGACGTCGTCGCGGATCTCCAGCTTGTCGTTGCCTACTGCGGTCAGGATTGCGGCGCGCATGTGGCGTTCCTCCTCGGCGGTGGACCTACTCCTCGATGGAGAGGGCGGCTTTCGGGCACGACCGGACCGCGTGGCGGACGCGGTCGTGCAGCTCGGGGGGTGGTTCGGGAAGCAGGATGTGGAGCTGGTCGTCGTCGTCGACCTCGAAGACCTCCGGCGCGAGCCCCATGCACACGGCGTTGGCCTCGCAGACCAGCTCGTCCACCTTGACTCTCATGACAGCCTCCTGTGGTCCCATGAGACCACTTTGGTGCGCTCGACGACGTACGCGATCCGCTTGCGCCCGGTCTGCTCGACGTACGGGAGCAGGAGCTCGTCCGGCACGCCGGGGGTCATGCGGCGGGCGACCGTGAGGCCGATGGCCATGATCCGGTCCCGGTCGGTGACCTGCTCGGCCTTGCCGTACAGCAGGACGCCGCGGAGCTCGCCGTAGTCGTCGCCGGTCTCGACGAGGCAGCTCACGCGGGGGTCGCGGGCCAGGTTGCGGGCCTTCTGCGCCTTGGCGTAGGTCCAGAACGCGATGCGTCCCGCGTCCAGGCCGTAGAACATCGTCACCAGGTGCGGCGTGCCGTCCGGGTTGATCGTCGCGAGCTGCAGCTTGCGGGAGGCCTCCAGGAAGGCGGCCACGTCGTCGTCGGACATCGCGATGCGGGCGCGCTGGTTCACGTGCCAAGTAGAACAGGTTCCAGAAGAGGGCTGCAAGGGTTCCCTGGAATGTTATTCGGTTCGGCTAGGGTGGCCTTCCATGACGATGCCGTCCGAGCTGCTCTACGCAGCCAAGCACGCCAAGGGGTTCATGCCCGTCCCCGAGGGCCTGGCCCTGTACGAGACGGCCTGCCGGTACGGCAAGCTCGGCCCCATCTGCGAGATCGGCACCTACTGCGGCAAGTCCGCGATCTACCTCGGCGCCGCGGCCCGGCAGTCCGGCACGGTGGTCGTCACCGTCGACCACCACCGCGGCTCGGAGGAGATCCAGCCCGGCTGGGCCCATCACGACCCCACGCTGGTGGACCCGCGCTTCGGCAAGATGGACTCCCTGCCGACCTTCCGCGCCACGATCGCCGCGGCGGGCCTGGAGGAGGAGGTGATCGCGATCGTCGGCCGCTCCGAGCGGGTGGCCGCGCTCTGGAACGCGCCGCTCGGCATGGTGTTCATCGACGGCGGCCACTCCGAGGAGCCGGTCACCCGCGACTACGAGGGCTGGGCGCCGCACGTCATGCCGGGCGGGGCGCTGGTCTTCCACGACGTCTACCCCGACCCGGCCGACGGCGGGCAGGCGCCGTACCGGGTCTACCTGCGGGCCCTGGAGTCCGAGGCGTTCGAGGAGGTCTCGGCCGAGGGCTCGCTGCGCGTGCTGGAGCGCGTCGCGCCCGGCCTCTGACCGGTCTCGCGCTCAGGCGTTCGCGCGGCGGCGGCTGCGGGCCCAGGACTGACGGATCCGCGACTGCCAGCCGCGGAAGTCGTCGTGCGTGCGGGCCTCGTGCCCGAGCTCGATGAGCGTCTGGTCGGTCCAGGACGCCACCTCCTCGGCGTCGGCGCCGGCCAGCACCGACACGGCCTGCTCGGTGTGCTCGGGCAGCGGGCCGGAGCGCAGCCGGGCGGCCACGGCGAAGACGCATCCCTGCGCCAGGTGGGCGCGGAAACCGTCGGCCGCGGCGTGCTCGGTCAGCCACCACAGCTCGTCCGGCTCGGCCCCGCCCGTGTACGCCGCCGCGAACCCCACGCCGCTCCACAGGTCGGCCCGCCGCCCCGCGGCGAAGCCGCCGATCCTGGCCGCCACGTCGTCGGGCGCGGCCCCGTCGTGGTACCACAGCAGCCGGCCGAGCCCCTGGTCGAAGACCGCGCAGTGGGCCCGGGTCAGCAGGTCGGGCATGGTCCGCTCGCCCACCATCCGGTCGGTCCTGACCAGCCCCTGCTGGAAGCCGAAGCCGTCCACCGCGAGCCAGCGCAGCAGCGGGTGGGTCTGGCGGGCGCCGCGCACCGGCCGCAGCCGCAGCAGCGCGTACCCGCGCCCGGCCCCCAGATAGGCGGCGTGGCGGTGATGGCGGGCGGGGCCGGCGAGTAGCTCGTGAAGGCGCCGGCCCCTGGAGAGCGTGAGCAGGTCGAGAATCGTGCTGGCGGCGGCCGCCCCCTCGTAGGCGAAGGACCGCCGGTCCGCCGGGATCTCCTCGACCTTCTCCACTTCCTCCGACATCACCGCGTTAAAGCCGAAAACATACGACTTTTCGGCTTCCGAGAAGACCGTCCGAGCCGGCCCAGGCCTGAGCCGGAACCTCCGCCTGCTGAGATCGGACTCCAGCGGATCCTTGGTCAGGAACCGCCGCAACCTCTTAGCCGGCCTCAGTGTCGGCTCGATCCCGGCCTGGTCCAAGAACGATGTTGTGCCCGTGTCGCCCACGCTTCCCCCGAAGACGCCTCGTACGGCCACTCACGAAGCTAGTAACCCCAATGCGGCGTTCACCGGCGGCGCACCGGATGTCCGGCGCAAAGAAGCGGCAAAAGCGGTTGCCTAGGGCGTCTCCCGTTCGGCGGCCTGCGGCGGGACGCCGATGCCGGCCGCGCAGCCGCACACGTCCGGGTCGAAGGTCGCCGTGCGGTCGATGTCGCGGAACAGCCCGGCGCCGGGGGAGAGCCCCAGCAGCGCGTCCGCCGCCAGGACCACCGCCGCGGCCGTGTAGCCGGAGCGCTCGTACGGGAAGTGCTTGCGGTTCGCGAACTGCCAGCCCGTCCAGTACGAGCCGTCCTCGTGCCGCAGGTGCTGCATGTCGGCGAAGAGCCGCGCGGCCCGCTCGCGGTCGCCCAGGGCGTCCAGGGCCAGCACCAGCTCGCACGTCTCGGCCCCGGTCACCCACGGCTGGTCGGAGACGCACCTGATGCCGAGCCCCGGCACCACGAACGTCGCCCACTCCCGCTCCAGCAGCTCGAACGCCTGCCGCCCGCGCACCGCCCCGCCCAGCACCGGGTAGTACCAGTCCATCGAGAACCGGCTCTTGTCCGCGAACGCCTCCGGGTGCGCGGCCAGCACGTGCGCCAGCCGGTCGGCCGCCAGCTCCCAGTGCGGCTGCGGGTCGCCCAGCAGCTCGCCGAGCAGCACCCCGCAACGCAGCCCCTGGTGGATCGAGGAGCAGCCGGTCAGCAGCGCGTACGACGAGGGCCGTCCCCGCGCGTCGCGCTCCCAGACGATCTCGCCCCGCTCGGTCTGCAGCCCGGCCACGTAGTCGAGCGCGGCCTTGGCCATCGGCCAGTGCCGCTCGGTGAAGGCCCGCTCGCCGGTGACGAGGTGGTGGTGCCAGAGGCCGGCCGCGACGTAGGCGGCGTGGTTGGTCTCGCCGCCCAGCTCCACCGGGACGCCGTCCACCAGCTTCATCGGCCACGACCCGTCGGGCCGCTGGTGCCGGCCGAGGTAGGCGTAGCCGCGGCGCACCGGCTCGGCGAGGCCCGCCACGGACATCGCCATCAGGCACTCGACGTGGTTCCACACGTCCACGTGCCCCTCGGGCCACGGGACGCCGCCGTCCTCCTGCTGGATCGCCGCGATGCTCCCGGCCGTCCGCACGACCTCCGCTCGGGAGATCATGGCTTTCGGACGTAGAGGACGACGCTCTTGCCGATCACCGGGTTGAGCAGGGCCTCGGCGATGCGGGTGGCGGCCGGGCGCTTCATGATGTCCCAGACCAGCAGCTCGTGGTAGGCCTTGGCGAGCGGGTGGTCGTCGTTGTTCACGCCGACCGCGCACTTGATCCACCAGTAGGGGGAGTGCAGCCCGTGCGCGTGGTGGTGCGGGCCGATCTCGAAGCCCGTCGCCTTGAGCTTGGCCGACAGCTCGGCGAGGGTGTAGATGCGCACGTGGCCGCCCGGCGCGGTGTGGTACGCCTCGTCGAGGGCCCAGCAGATGCGCTCGGGCAGGAAGCTCGGCACGGTGACCGCGGCGGTGCCGCCCGGCTTGAGCACGCGGAAGATCTCCGCCATGGCCGCCATGTCGTCCGGGATGTGCTCCAGCACCTCGGCGGCGATGACCCGGTCGAAGCTCTCGTCCTCGAACGGCATGCCGAGCGCCGTGCCCTGGACGGTCTGGCCGCTCGCGCCCGCGGGCACCTCGCCCGCCTTGTCCATCGCCGCGAACATGTTCGCCACGTTGTCCAGCTCCGCCTGGTCCATGTCGAAGGCGATCACGTCCGCCCCGCGGCGCAGCACCTCGAAGGCGTGTCTGCCGCCGCCGCAGCCCAGGTCGAGCACGCGCACGCCGGGGCCGACGGGCAGCCGGGCGAAGTCCACGGTCAGCACAGGGGGTCTCTCCTCGTGTTCGGTGTCGGGGCCGCGGTCACGGGCGGGGCCTGTGGGCGGCGATGGCCTCGTGGTAGGCCTCGACCGTGCGCTTGGCCACGACGTGCCAGGTGTAGCGCTCCATGACGCGGTCGTAGCCGGCCTTGCCCACGCGCTCGCGCTCCTCGGGGGAGTCGTGCAGGCGGCGCAGCGCGGCGGCCAGCTCCTCGGCGTCGCCCGGCGGCACCTGGACGGCCGCGTCGCCGACGACCTCGGGCAGCGCGCCGGTGCGGCTGGCGACCAGCGGCGTGCCGCACGCCATGTGCTCGACGGCGGGCAGCGAGAACCCCTCGTACAACGACGGCACGACCGAGATCTCCGAGGTGGCGATCAGCTCGCCCAGCTCGTCGTCGGAGATGCCGTGCACGAAGCGCACCCGCTCCTGCAGCGACAGCTCCTGGACGAGCTGCTCGGTGGGCCCGCCCGGGGTGGGCTTGCTGACGACGGTGAGGTTGACGTCGCGCTCGGTGGAGAGCTTGGCGACCGCGCGCAGCAGCGTGGCGACGCCCTTCATCGGCGAGTCGGCGCTGGCGACGGCCACGATCGAGCCCTTGCGGCGCGGCTTGTCCGGGCGCGGGTGGAAGTAGCGGGTGTCGACGCCGAGCGGGATCAGCCGCAGGTTGGCCTGCGGGACGTTGAAGTCGCGGTGGATGTCGGCCAGCGAGGACTCGCTGACGGTCAGGATCGGGCTCAGCCGCGGCGCGACGCGGGCCTGCATCTTCACGAACCCGTACCAGCGGCGCATGGTGAGCTTCTTGGCGCCCTGGGCGGCCTCCAGCTCGATGCGGCGGTCGACGCTGATGGGGTGGTGGATGGTGCCGACCACGGGGAACAGCTTCTGGATGCCGAGCAGGCCGTAGCCGAGGGTCTGGTTGTCCTGGACGACGTCGAAGTCGCCGACCCGCTTCTTCAGCTCGCGGTGGGCGCGCAGGGTGAACGTCAGCGGCTCGGGGAACCCGGCGGTCCACATGGTGCCGACTTCCAGCCAGTCGATCCAGTCGCGGTACTCGTGCAGCTTGGGCGTGCGGAACGGGTCCTCGTCCCGGTAGAGGTCGAGGCTCGGCACCTTGCGCAGGATGACGCCCTCGTCCAGCTCGGGATAGGGCTGGCCGGAGAACACCTCGACGTGGTGCCCGAGCGCGACCAGCTCGCGGCTCAGGTGGCGGAGGTAGACACCCTGGCCACCGCATGTGGGCTTGCTGCGGTAGGACAGCAGCGCGATCCGCAGCGTTCGCTCCCGCACGGACACCCCTTTCTCCGCCGGTAGGCACCTGAGATCATGAATGATGACCTTAGCCCGAGAAGGCTACCATTCGGTAGGTCACCGAGAATTGCTCACATTCGTCCTTGTACGCCGTGCGAACTGCGACGTTACTGTAACCGAACGTGGTTCTGTGGAACACGTTCTAGGGTGGCTGCTGCTCTTTCCGCACGCATAGCTGTACCTTTCGTCCCAAAGGGATTGCGGTACGCGAAGTTGGAGGACCCCTTGGCCAGGCGCGCTCTGATCACCGGCATCACCGGCCAGGACGGTTCCTATCTGGCGGAGCACCTGCTGGAGCAGGGGTACGAGGTCTGGGGGCTGGCGCGGGGCCAGGCGAACCCGCGCGTGTCGCGGGTGCGGCGGCTGCTGTCGGACGTCCAGGTGGTGCGGGGCGACCTGCTCGACCAGGGGTCGCTGATCTCGGCCGTGGAGCGGGTGCAGCCCGACGAGGTGTACAACCTGGGCGCGATCTCGTTCGTGCCGATGTCCTGGGAGCAGGCCGAGCTCACGGCCGAGGTGACCGGGATGGGGGTGCTGCGCATGCTGGAGGCGATCCGGGTGTGCTCGGGCGTGTCGCGGGGCTCCTCGGGGGCCGGCGGACAGATCCGCTTTTATCAGGCTTCGTCCTCCGAGATGTTCGGCCAGGTCACCGAGACCCCCCAGAACGAGCGCACCGCCTTCCACCCGCGCTCTCCGTACGGCGTGGCCAAGGCCTACGGCCACTTCCTCACCCAGAACTACCGCGAGTCGTACGGCATGTTCGCCGTCTCCGGCATCCTGTTCAACCACGAGTCGCCCCGGCGCGGCGCCGAGTTCGTCACCAGGAAGGTCTCGCTCGGGGTGGCCAGGATCAAGCTCGGGCTCGCCACCGAGCTGCGCCTCGGCAACCTGGAGGCCCGGCGCGACTGGGGGTACGCCGGCGACTACGTCCGGGCCATGCACCTCATGCTCCAGGCCGCCACCCCCGAGGACTACGTGATCGGCACCGGGCGGATGAAGTCGGTGCGCGAGCTGGCCGAGGCCGCCTTCACCGCGGCCGGGCTCGACTGGGAGCGGTACGTCGTCACCGACCAGACGCTGCACCGGCCGGCCGAGGTGGACCTGCTGTGCGCGGAGCCGAAGAAGGCGCGCACGCAGCTCGGCTGGGAGCCGACGGTGTCGTTCGACGAGCTGGTGGCCATGATGGTCGAGGCGGACCTCAAGCTGCTCACCGACGGCGGCGACCCCGACCAGGAAGGCTCCTGGCCCTGACCGTCCCCTTCGCCGCCTGCCGGTCCTCCCTATAGGGCGGCCGCCTCCCGCCAGGCGCCGGGCGTCAGGCCGTAGCAGCGGGTGAACCAGCGGGTCAGGTGGCTCTGGTCGGCGAACCCGGCCGCCACCGCCGCCTCCCCGATCGGCACGCCCCGCGCGATCAGCGTACGGGCGTGGCGCAGCCTGAGCTGGCGCTGGTAGTCGCTGGGGGACAGGCCGTACTCCGCCCGGAACGCCCGGTAGACCGCGAACCGGCTGCCGCCCGCCGCCCTGGCCAGGTCCTCGGCCGTCGGATCGTCGAGCAGGCGGTCGTGCAGGAGCCGCCGGGCGCGCGCCGCGACGGCCGCCGACCTGCGGGGTCGCGCCGGCGGGGCGGGCGGGGGCCGGGTGGCGGCCGCCCGCGCGATCCTGGCGACGGTCGCCGCCAGCAGCTCGTCCCTGCGCAACGACGTCGTCGTCCCCGCGTCGGCCAGGAGGGCCCGGTGGAAGGCCCGCAGCGCGCCCGCGAGGTCCGTGTCGGCCACGACCGGGGCGGCGAACAGGGGGAGGGGCGCGCGGCGGCCGGTCGCGTCCGCCAGTGCCTCGGCGACCAGGTCCGGGCCGAGGTGCACGATCCGGTAGGTGAAGCCGAGGGCGTCGGCGGCGTGGCCGTCGTGGGGGTCGTCCGGGTTGAAGGCCATGACCATGCCGGCCGCGCTCGTGTGCGCGCCCCCGCGGCAGGTGAACGCCTGCGCGCCGCTCTCCGTCACGCCGAAGGAGTAGGTGTCGTGGCTGTGGCGGTGGTAGACGTGCCGCTCGAAGTGCGCGTGCATCGCCTCGATCGGGCGCTCGCCCGCCCGCCAGTACCGTGACCAGTCCTCCGCCACCCCTCCATTCTCGCCTCTCCATTGACAAAGACGGTTTTTACGTAAAGAATCATTTTTGCGATGAGAGACGTCCTGTACCTGGAAGCCATCGAGCAGGCCGAGGCACTGCTCAAGCCGCAACGCGTCGAGGTGCTGCGGCAGCTCGCCGAGCCCCGCACCTGCTCGGAAGTCGCCGAACGCCTCGGTCAGACTCCCCAGCGCGTCTACTACCACGTCAAACGACTGGTGGAGGCGGGCCTGGTGGACCAGGTGGCCGAGCGCAAGGTCCGCGGCATCTCGGAGGGGATCTACCAGGCCGGCGCGCGGTCGTACTGGCTGTCCCCCCGGCTGGTCGGCCGCATCGGCGGCCTGCGGCGCGCCCGCGACGAGCTGAGCCTCGGCTACCTGCTGGACCTCATGGAGGAGGTCCAGGCCGACATCGCGGCGCTCGACCGGGCCGCGCCCGAGCTGCCGTCCATCGGCCTGTCCGGAGAGATCCACGTACGCCCCGAGCAGCGCCAGCAGTTCCTCACCGAGCTGCAGACCCTGCTCCAGGGCCTGTTCACCCGCTACGGCGGCGCCGAGGGCGACGCCTTCAAGCTCGCCGTGGCCTGCTACCCCAAGACCGACGACCGACGAGGAGACGACGATGACCGCCCCGCAGACGCCTGAGCCCATGACCCTGCGCGCCCGCATCCCCGCCCCCATCGCCCAGGTCCGCGAGGCGCTGACCGACCCCGCCGCCCTGCGCGTCTGGCTGGCCGAGCACGCCGAGGCCGACCTCGCCGCCGGCCGGTTCGCCTTCTGGGGGCCGACCACGCCCGAGGGCGACGCGCCGCACCAGCGCCTCCTGCACGCCGACGAGGACGCGCTGCGCTTCGCCTGGCTGCTCGACGGCGAGGAGACCACGACCGAGCTCCGCCTGGAGGAGGACGGCCCGGACGTCACGTCCGTCACGCTGTCCCAGACGCACTTCGACTTCCAGGACGTCATCACCGGCAAGAGCATCCGGGGCGTGCTGCAGACGTACTGGTGCCTCGCCCTCGCCAACCTGGCCGAGTACCTGGAGGGACGCGAGCTGACGCCGAAGCCCGACTACAGCGCGACCGGCCCCGAGCTGCGCGCCGAGACCGTGGTGGAGGCCCCGCCGGCGGAGGTGTTCGCCTCGCTGATCGACAGCGAGACGGTGACGAAGTGGTTCGGCTTCCCGATCGAGATCGAGCCGTACGTGGGCGGCCGGTTCGCGATGGGCGGCCTGGCGAACGACCCCAGCCCGGCCAAGATCCTGGAGCTGGAGCCCGCGCGCAGGTTCTCCCTGAACTGGGGCGACGGCGGGATCGGCACCTGGGAGCTGGAGGGCTCGGGCGGCAGGACCCGGCTGACGATGGTGCAGAGCGGCTTCGCCGCCGAGCGGCCGCCGTACGCCGCCTGGGGCGGCATCCTGGCCGGGGTCGCTGAGCTGCGGCGCTACCACCGGATGTCCTCCGGCTGGCGGCCCGTCCTCGAGCCGGCCGCGTAGCTCCTTCCGGTGGCGCACGAGCGTACAAGACCGGCGGGGGCCGGCTCCGGGACGCTTGGGGCATGCGTTTCGATACCAAGATCGGCATTGTGGTGCGCGACGACCTCGCCGTCTGGCAGCGGCTCAACGTGACGGCGTTCCTGGCGAGCGCCGTGGCCGGCGGGCGGCCTGAGACCGTCGGGGAGCCGTACGAGGACGGGTCGGGCGTGACGTACCTGCCGATGTTCCGGCAGCCGGTGCTGGTGTACGCGGGCGGGCTGGAGGACCTGCGCGGGGTCCGGGAGAAGGCGGTCGGGCGGGGGCTGGACGTGGCCGTCTACACCGAGGAGATGTTCAAGACGGGGCACGACGCGGACAACCGGGCGGTGGTGCGGGGAGTGGAGAGCGGGGGACTGCTGCTGGTCGGGGTGGCCGTCCACGGCCCGCGCAACGCCTTCGACAAGACCCTGAAGGGCCTCCCCCTCCACCCCTGACCTCCCGCCGGCGCCTTCGTCCGCGACCCGCGACCCACCCCCTTGCCCCACCCCGCCACCAGCCGATCCCCGTTATCCACAGAACCCCGTTCGGCCCCTCACCCTCCGCCACGCCCGACAATCCTTACCTCCATGACCCACCCCGCCCCTCACTCCGCAGACTCCCGCCGCCCTCGCGTCCAGCGCTCGCCCCTCACTCCGCCCGAGCCCGGACCGCTCATCCCTCCTCCATCACCACCCCCGCCCTTCCCCTTCACTCCTCCTGCCCCTCTGCCTCCCGCCCCGCCGCCACAGCCGCCCTCCGCCGCATCGCCTGAGCCGACACCTCCGGCGCGACCGCCCGAGTCCCTACCTCCCGCCGCATCACCTGAGCCGCAAGCCCCATCACCCCCGCCGCTGCCTCCCACCGCATCCCCTCCGCTCTGGCCCACGGCTCTGCCCCATCCGAACCCCTCAGCCCGTGTTCCGACCCCGCCTCAGCACACGTCCCTCATTCACCGGGCCCGGCGTGTGACGCGAGCCTCCCCGCAAGCCGTCGCCTGCCGCCAGACCGCCGCGCATGTCTGGGGCCTCAACGTCCTCCCCGACCCCGCCGGCGACGCCTGGCCGGTCGAACTGATCGCACCCAGCCACCTCGCCATCCCAGGCTGCGTCACATACCTCGCCCCGCTGCTGGCCGAAGACGTCACCGAGCACCAGGGCGTCCGCCTCACCACCAGGGAGCGCACGGCCCTCGACTGCGCCCGCTGGCTGCCCCGCATGGAAGGCGTGGCGATCCTCGACCAGTTCGCCCGCAAGGGAGTCGACCTGGAGGCGTTGTGGCACCGCCCCCACAACACCTGGCACCTCCGCGACATCCTGAGCCTGGCCGACCCGGGCGCCGCCTCCCCGAGGGAGAGCTGGCTCCGGGTGATCCTCATCGAGGGCGGCCTTCCCAGGCCCGCCACCCAGATCGCAGTCGCCCTCGACGGCGACCGTCATGCCTACCTCGACCTGGGCTGGGAGGAGTTCAAGGTCGCCGTCGAGTACGACGGCCAGGAACACCACACCTCACCCTCCGACCGGCAACGCGACACCGACCGCCGCGAAGAGCTCCGCCGCCGGGGCTGGCGTGTCATCGCCGTCCGCCGCGACGTGATCCCCGGGCAGATCGCCGACCTCCTCCGTCACGTCGCGAACGCCCTGATCGAAAGCGGCTGGCGACCGGCCCCGGAGACCACGACCCGCATCCTGCGCAGCATTCGTGCCGCCCGCCGCCGCGAACGCACAAGCAACTCCTCGGGGCGCGGCCGAGCCTGGAGCCAACGCGCCCGCCGCCGACGTTCCGACCCCGGCGCCGACTGGTCAACCTGGTAACCCCGCATGCCGAAGGCCCGCCCGCCTCACCATCGACCACAGGAAGGCCGAACCCGACACGTCCAACGTCCGGTGCCCGGCAGCCGCAGAAAGGGGCACCCGTGCGTCGGACGAGAGCCCCCTTCCAAACGAGGGCCGCATTCGAAGGAGGCCGCAGTCGAAGGAGAGCTCCCTTCGAACGGCGGGTCCCCTTCGAACGGCGGGTCCCCTTCGAACGGCGGGTCCCCTTCGAACGGCGGGTCCCCTTCGAACGGCGGGTCCCCTTCGAACGGCGGGTCCCCTTGGAACGGCGGGTCCCCTTGGAACGGCGGGTCCCCTTGGAACGGCGGGTCCCCTTGGAACGGCGGGTCCCCTTGGAACGGCGGGTCCCCTTGGAACGGCGGGTCCCCTTGGAACGGCGGGTCCCCTTGGAACGGCGGGTCCCCTTGGAACGGCGGGTCCCCTTGGAACGGCGGGTCCCCTTCGAACGGCGGGTCCCCTTGGAACGGCGGGTCCCCTTCGAACGGCGGGTCCCCTTCGAACGGCGGGTCCCCTTGGAACGACGGGTCCCCTTCGAACGGGGACACCCCACCCCTCGAAACGGGGGACGCCCCGTCGCTCCTCCAACGGCTGTGCCACAGCTCCGGGTGGCAGGCAGGGGCGCTCCAGCCCATCCACCACCCGCACCGCCAGAAAGCCCTACGCACTCAAGCCGGCACCTCCCCCGGCCCGCCGTGCGCTTGTCAGCTGATCGTGACAGGTAGCTCCTTGATGCCGTTGATGAAGTTGGAGCGGAGGCGGCTCGCCGGGCCCGACTGGGTGAGGCGGGGGCGGCGGCGGGCGAGTTGCTCGAACAGGATCCGCAGTTCGAGCTTGGCCAGGTGGTTGCCCAGGCAGAAGTGGGCCCCGCCCCCGCCGAAGCCGATGTGCGGGTTCGGGTTACGGCCGATGTCGAAGACGTCGGCGTCCGGGAAGACGGAGGCGTCCCGGTTGGCGGAGGCGTAGAAGACCACGACCTTGTCCTCAGCCTTGATGGGCCGGCCGCCCAGCTCCTGGTCCTGGGTGGAGGTGCGGCGGAAGAGGTTGACGGGCGAGACCCAGCGGACGATCTCGTCGGCGGCGGTCTTGGCGAGCGTGGGGTCGGCGACGAGGCGGTCCCACTGGTCGGGGTGGTCGAAGAGGGCGAGCATGCCGCCGGAGGCCGCGTTGCGGGTGGTCTCGTTGCCGGCGACCACCAGCAGGAGCACGAACAGGTCGAACTCGTTCTCGTCCAGCGTCTCGCCGTTCTCGTCCGGCTGCAGGAGCTTGGTGACGATGTCGTTCTTGGGATTGGCCTTGCGCTGGGCCGCGAGCTGGTTGGCGTAGGCGTAGACCTCCATGGCGGCGCCCGAGCCCTCCTCGGGGCTGGCGGCGTAGTCGGGGTCCTGGGCGCCGATCATGCGGTTGGACCAGGTGAAGAGCTTGTCGCGGTCGGAGACGGGCGCGCCGAGCAGCTCGCAGATGACGTAGAGGGGCAGGGGCGCGGCGACCTCGGTGACGAAGTCGATCTCGCCCGTGCACTTGTCGAGGAGGTCGTCGCAGATGTCGCGGATGTGCTGTTCGAGGGCGTTGATGGTGCGCGGGGTGAAGCCCCGGTTGACCAGGGAGCGGCGCCGGGTGTGCTCCGGCGGGTCCTGGTTGAGCATCATGAGCCGCTGGAGGGCGATCTGCTCCTCCTCCAGCTCGTCGAAGAGCGCGAGCTTGCGGGAGGAGGAGAAGAGGTCGGAGTGGCGCGAGATGTGGACGACGTCGTCGTAGCGCGTGACGGCCCAGAAGCCGGGGTCGCCGTCGTGCCAGTGCACGGGGGAGTTCGCGCGCAGCCAGGCGAACTGCTCGTGTGGTGGTCCAGCGGTCGCGTAGCGGTCCCTGTCGACGAGGTCGATGTGCACCTGGCTCACCCTCTTGATCAAGCGCTTGGTTAGAGCGTACTGAAACGTGTTCTATTACGTCCCTGTACGACCGTCAAGGAGGAGGCGTGATCGGCGCTTCGACGTCCGATGTCTCTGTTGCAGCGGAATTTCCGCCCGGTGACCCAGGTCATCGGGGCGGTGAAGCCGGTTCACGACACTTTGGAAGGTATTCAGGAGGTATGTCCAGGTCACGGATCGGATGTTTCGGTGTCCTCACCCTTGACACATCCCCGGGGAGCGCACCAGCATCGGGAGACGAGACATCCGATGTATATGTGAAGGATGCGGTGTGAAGCTGCTGCGAGTAGGACCCGTCGGACAGGAACGGCCCGTGGTCTTGGATGACGCCGGTAACCTGCGCGACATCGGGGAGCCCGACATCGACGGTGCTTTCCTCGCCTCAGGGGGAGTGGCGCGCGTCCGTGCCGCGCTCGACCGCGGTGACCTCCCGGTCGTGACCGGCGAGGGGCTGCGCGTGGGCGCCCCGGTCGCCCGGCCCGGAAAGATCGTCTGCATCGGCCTGAACTACCGCGACCATGCCGCCGAGTCGGGCGCCGAGGTGCCGGCCGAGCCCGTCGTCTTCATGAAGGCCGCCGACACCATGGTCGGCCCGTACGACGAGGTGCTCATCCCCCGGAACAGCGTCAAGACCGACTACGAGGTCGAACTCGCCATCGTCATCGGCCGGCGGGCCCGCTACCTGGAGAGCCGGCAGGAGGCGCTGGAGGTGATCGCCGGCTACGCGGTCGCCAACGACGTCTCCGAGCGCGAGTTCCAGCTCGAACGCGGCGGCCAGTGGGACAAGGGCAAGTCGTGCGAGACCTTCAACCCGCTCGGCCCCTGGCTGGTGACCGCGGACGAGGTGGGCGACCCGCAGAACCTGTCGCTGCGCCTGTGGGTCAACGGCGAGCTGCGCCAGGACGGCGGCACCAAGGACATGATCTTCGATGTGGCCGAGATCGTGCGCTACCTCAGCCAGTTCATGGTGCTGGAGCCGGGCGACGTCATCAACACCGGCACCCCGGCCGGCGTGGCGATGGGCATGCCGGGGCAGCCGTACCTGAGGGCCGGGGACGTGGTCGAGCTGGAGATCGAGGGCCTCGGGCGGCAGCGGCAGACGGTGGGCCAGGCATGACGGGCAGCAGCGAGCCGACCTCTCGGCAGGCGGCACAGCAGGACATCACGGCGGCGGAAACGGCCCAGCAGGGCACGGCGGCCGGGCAGGTGACCCAGCAGGGCGCGGCGGCCGGGCGGGCGGCCGGGCGGGCGTATCGGATCGTGGCGATGGAGACGCACGACGTCCGGTTCCCGACCTCCCGCGAGCTCGACGGCTCCGACGCGATGAACCCCGACCCCGACTACTCCGCCGCCTACGTGGTGCTCAAGACCGACGACGGTCACGAGGGCCACGGGTTCGCGTTCACGATCGGGCGCGGCAACGACGTCCAGACGGCCGCCATCGCCACGCTGGAGCCGTACGTGCTCGGCAAGGACGTCGAGGACCTCGGCGCCCTGTACAAGGAGATGGTCGGCGACTCGCAGCTCCGCTGGCTGGGGCCGGAGAAGGGCGTCATGCACATGGCGATCTCCGCCGTGGTCAACGCCCTGTGGGACCTCAAGGCGAAGCGGGCGGGCAAGCCGGTATGGCGGCTGCTGTCCGAGATGTCCCCCGAGGAGATCGTCGCCCTCGTCGACTTCCGTTACCTCAGCGACGCCCTGACCCCCGACGAGGCCCTGCAGATCCTGCGCAAGGCCGAAGGCGGCAAGCAGGAGCGCATGGCCGAGATCGCGCGGACCGGCTACCCGGCGTACACCACGTCCCCCGGCTGGCTCGGCTACGGCGACGAGAAGCTGCGGCGGCTCTGCAAGGAGGCCATCGAGCAGGGCTTCGGCCAGATCAAGCTCAAGGTCGGCGCCGACCTCGAGGACGACCGCCGCCGCTTCAGGATCGCCCGCGAGGTGTGCGGCCCCGACTTCCCGATCGCGATCGACGCCAACCAGCGCTGGGACGTCGGCTCAGGCATCGAATGGATCAACGCGCTCCGCGAGTTCGGCCCCCACTGGGTGGAGGAGCCCACCAGCCCGGACGACGTGCTGGGCCACGCCGCCATCGCCCGCGGCATCGCGCCGATCCCGGTGGCGACCGGCGAGCACGTCCAGAACCGCATCGTCTTCAAGCAGCTCCTGCAGGCCGGGGCCATCTCGTACCTGCAGATCGACGCCGCCCGCGTCGGCGGGGTCAACGAGAACGTGGCGATCCTGCTGCTGGCCGCCAAGTTCGGCGTCCCGGTGTGCCCGCACGCCGGCGGCGTCGGCCTGTGCGAGCTGGTGCAGCACCTGTCGATGTTCGACTACGTGGCGGTCAGCGGCACGATGGACGGCCGCGTCATCGAGTACGTCGACCACCTGCACGAGCACTTCGTCGACCCGGTGGTGATCCGCGACGGCCGCTACCTCGCGCCGTCCGCCCCCGGCTTCAGCGCGCAGATGCACGCGGAGTCGATCGCCGCCCACCTCTTCCCCAACGGATCGGTCTGGAGGGACGCGTGACCCCGACAAGCGCAGGCCTGAGGGCCGTCGTGACCGGCGGCGGCTCCGGCATCGGCCTGGCGGCGGCCACCCTGCTCGCCGAGCGCGGCATGACGGTGGCCTGCCTCGACCTCAACCCGCCCGGTGCGCCGTTCATCGGCGTCAAGGCGGACGTCACGGACGACGCGAGCGTGCGGGCCGCGGTGGCCGAGGCCGCCGAGCGGCTGGGCGGCATCGATGTGCTCGTCAACAACGCCGGCATCGGAGCGCAAGGGACGGTCGAGGACAACCCGGACTCCGAATGGCAGCGGGTGTTCGACGTCAACGTGTTCGGCATGGTACGAGTGGCCCGGGCCGCTCTTCCGTACCTGCGCAGGTCGGAGCATGCCGCGATCGTCAACACCTGCTCGATCGCGGCCACCGCCGGGCTGCCCCAGCGCGCGCTCTACAGCGCGACGAAGGGCGCGGTCCTGTCGCTGACGCTGGCGATGGCGGCCGACCACATCCGCGAGGGCATTCGGGTCAACTGCGTCAACCCGGGCACCGCCGACACCCCGTGGGTCGGCCGGCTGCTCGACGCCGCCCCGGACCCGGAGGCGGAGCGGGCGGCGCTCAACGCCAGGCAGCCCATGGGCCGCCTGGTCACGGCGGAGGAGGTCGCCGCGGCGATCGCCTACCTCGCCGGCCCGGAGGCCGGCGCGACCACCGGCACCGCGCTCGCGGTGGACGGCGGCATGCAGGGGCTCCGGCTGCGGCCGGTCAACTAGTACGGCCAGTCAACTAAGGAAGGTACCCCCCATGAAGTTCGGACGGGTGATCGCGGGCGCCGCCCTCTTGGCGGTCGTCACGGCGTGCGGCTCTGGAACCACGACGGCAGGCGGAGGCGGCGGCGGGAAGGTCGGCATCGACCACCCCCGGGCCGACTCCGACTTCTGGAACTCCTACATCAAGTACGTGCCGCAGATGGCCGGCGAGCTCAAGGTGGACCTCATGCCCGCCACGAACTCGCAGAACGACGTGTCCAAGCTGGTCAACAACGTGCAGGCGCTGGTCGGCCAGGGTGCCAAGGCCATCGTCATGGCCCCGCAGGACACCGGCGCGGTGGCGAACACGCTCCAGCAGCTGGAGAACAAGAAGATTCCCGTCGTCACCGTCGACACCCGGCCGGACAAGGGCAAGGTCTACATGGTCGTACGCGCCGACAACCGCGCGTACGGGACGAAGGCGTGCGAGTTCCTCGGCGAGAAGCTGGGCGGCAAGGGCAAGGTGGTGCAGCTCCAGGGCGCGCTCAGCTCGATCAACGGCCGTGACCGGTCGGAGGCGTTTTTGGAGTGCATGAAGACCAAGTTCCCCGGCATCACCGTCTTCAGTGAGCCGACGGAGTGGGAGGGCAGCAAGGCCGCGTCCATGCTGCAGACCCGCCTGGAGCAGAACCCGGATATCAAGGGCATCTACCTGCACGCGGGCGGCGTCCACCTGGCGCCGACGCTGCAGGTGCTCAAGCAGAAGGGCCTGCTCCTGCCGCCGGACGACCCCAAGCACATCTTCGTGATCTCCAACGACGGCATCCCGCAGGAGTACGAGGCCATCCGCAAGGGCGAGATCGACGCCACGGTCTCGCAGCCGGCCGACCTCTACGCCAAGTACGCGCTCTTCTACGCCAAGGCCGCGCTGGAGGGCAAGACGTTCAAGCCGGGCCCGACGGACCACGACAGCAACATCATCCAGCTCCCGAACGGCCTGGAGGACCAGCTCCCCGCGCCGCTCGTGACGAAGGACAACGTGGACGACAAGAATCTCTGGGGCAACCAGGTCAAGTAATGAACATCCATGTCGAAGCCCGAAAGATCGTCAAACGCTTCGGCCCGACGGTCGCCCTGAACGGTGCGGAGATCGCCATCGCCGAAGGCGAGACCCACGCGCTCGTCGGCAGGAACGGCGCCGGGAAGTCCACCCTGGTGTCGATCCTGACCGGGTTGCAGCGGCCGGACGAGGGCGAGGTGCTGTTCTCGGGACAGCCCGCGCCCGCCCTCGCCGACCGCGACGCCTGGCGGCAGCGCGTGGCCTGCGTCTACCAGAAGTCCACGATCATCCCGGCGCTGACGGTCGCCGAGAACCTCTTCCTCAACCGGCAGCGCGAAGGACGCGGGATCATCAGCTGGCGCACGCTGCGCGGCCGCGCCCGCGACCTGCTCGACACCTACGAGGTCGACGTCGACGCGCAGGCGCTCGCCGGCGACCTCAGCGTCGAGCAGCGCCAGCTCGTCGAGATCGCGCGGGCGCTGTCGTTCGGCGCGCGCTTCATCATCCTCGACGAGCCCACCGCCCGGCTGGACGGCCCGGCCATCGAGCGGCTGTTCGCCCGCATGCGCTCGCTGCGCGAGCAGGGCGTCACGATGATGTACATCTCCCACCATCTGGACGAGGTGTACGAGATCTGCCAGAGCGTCACGGTCTTCCGTGACGCCCGGCACATCATGACCCGGCCCGTCGCCGGGCTGCCGCACGACGAGCTGGTGCACGCCATGACCGGCGAGGCCACGGCGTCGTACCAGGCGCGGGAGCGCACGCCCGCCGAGCGCGTCGTGCTGTCCGGCGAGGGCCTCACCCTGGCCGGCCGCTACCGCGACGTGGACCTCAGCGTCCGCTCCGGCGAGGTGGTCGGCCTGGCCGGCTCGGCGAGCAGCGGCAAGGTCGGCCTGGCCGAGACCCTGGTCGGGCTGCGCAAGGCCGACACCGGCACGGTCGTCGTCAACGGCACCAAGGTCAAGCCGGGCGACGTGCCCGCCGCGATGCGGGCGGGGCTCGGGTTCGTGCCCGAGGACCGGCACCATGAGGGATTCGTCCCGTTGTTGTCGGTGGGGGAGAACGCCACCTTCCCCATCGCCCGCAAGCTGGGCCGCTACGGCGTCGTGTCCCCGGCGCGCCGCCGCGAGAAGGCCGAAGAGATGATCACCGCCCTGGACATCAAGACCGAAGGGCCCGAGCAGCCCGTCGGCGACCTGTCCGGCGGCAACGCGCAGAAGGTCGTCTTCGCGCGGGCCCTCGTCGACGACCCGACGGTGCTGGTCGTCATCAACCCGACCGCCGGCGTCGACGTCAAGGCCAAGCAGGCCCTGCTCGGGGCCGTCGAGGACGCCGTCGAGCGGGGCGCGGGCGCCGTCGTGGTCTCCGACGAGCTCGACGACCTGCGGATCTGCGACCGGGTGCTGGTGATGTTCCACGGCGCGATCGTCAAGGACGTGCCGCGTGGCTGGACGGACCACGAGCTCGTGGCCGTGATGGAAGGCATGGAAGAGTGACCACTTTGACCGCACCCGCCCCGCGGATCCGGCTGGCCAGGTTCCGCGACCTGACGCTCGTGCCGGTGATCGTGCTCCTGCTCGTCGTGGGCGCGTTCCTGGACCCGACCTTCCTGACGCCGGGCAACCTCACGAACGTGCTCCAGCAGCAGGCGGCCATCTCGCTCCTCGTGCTGGCCGAGGCCATGATCCTGATCGCCGGGAAGTTCGACCTGTCGCTGGAGTCCACGGTCGGCACCGCGCCCGCGATCGCGGTGATGCTGGTGATCCCGGCCTCGGCGGGCGGGTTCGGCCTCGGGCTGCCCGGCGCGCTGGTGATCCCGCTCGCGCTGCTGATCGGGGCCGCCATCGGGGCCTTCAACGGGTTCCTGATCATCAGGTTCCAGCTTTCGGCGTTCATCGTGACGCTGGCCATGCTGATCATCGTGCACGGCTTCCTGCAGGGGCCGACCGAGGGCAAGACGCTGTTCCAGCTCCCCGACTCGATCCTCTACCTGGGCAGCGCCCTGTGGCTCGGCCTGCCCGCGGCCATCTGGATCGCCGGGGTGCTGTTCGCGGCCGGCATCTTCGGCCTCGCCTACCTGCGGCTCGGCCGGTCCCTGTACGCCATCGGCGGCAACGTCGACGCCGCCCGCGCCGCCGGCATCCGCGTCGACCGGGTGCTGTACGGCGTGTTCATCCTCGGCGGCGTGCTCGCGGCGCTGGCCGGCGTCCTGGAGACCGGGCGCCTCGGCGCGATCGGCAACGGCATGGGCGTGGGCTGGATCTTCATGGTCTTCGCCGCGGCCGTCATCGGCGGGGTCAGCATGGACGGCGGCAAGGGCACGATCCTCGGCGCGCTCACCGGCGTGCTGGTGATCGGCCTCGTGCAGAACATCCTCACCCTCATCGGCGTCTCCGGCTTCTGGCAGCCGGTCATCTACGGCGCCATCATCCTGGTAGCGCTGATGATCAGCCGCATCGCGGGCGGAAAGGCCCAGGACTGATGGGAGGCACGGCATGATCGAGCTGCCGCGGTACGGGTTCGGCGGCGCGCCCATCGGCAACCTCTTCGAGGAGGTCACCGACGACGAGGCCCGCGCCACCGTGGACGCCGCCTGGGACAGCGGGGTGCGGCTCTACGACACCGCGCCGCACTACGGGCTCGGCCTGTCGGAGCGCCGCCTCGGCGCGGCCCTCGCCGGGCGCTCCGGGTACGTCCTGTCCACCAAGGTCGGGCGGCTGCTGGTGCCCGCGCCGTCCCGCGCCGGTCGCGACGCGGACGTCTTCGACGTACCGGCCGAGCTGGAACGCAGGTGGGACTTCTCCCGCGACGGCGTGCGCCGCTCGCTGGAGGAGTCCCTGGAGCGGCTGGGCCTGCCGGCCGTGCACGTCGCGCTCATCCACGACCCCGACGAGCACGTGGAGCAGGCGCTCGGCGAGGCGTACCCGGCGCTGGCCGAACTGCGCGCCGAAGGCGTGGTGCAGGCGGTCGGGCTCGGCATGAACCAGTGGCAGGTGCCGCTGCGCTTCGTCCAGGAGACCGACATCGACGTCGTCATGCTGGCCGGCCGCTACACCCTCCTCGACCAGTCCGGCCTGCCCCTGCTGGAGGCGTGCGCCGGACGCGGCGTCAAGGTGCTGGCGGCCGGGGTCTTCAACAGCGGCATCCTGGCCACGCCCAAGCCCGCGGGCACCTACGACTACCAGCCCGCGCCCGCGCCGCTGCTGGAACGCGCCGCCCGCATCGCCGAGGTCTGCGAACGGCACGACGTCACCCTGCCCCAGGCCGCCATGGCCTTCCCGCTGCGCCACCCGGCGATCGCCACGATCGTGCTGGGGGCCCGGACCGCCGAGGAGGTCAGGGCGAACGCCGGCCTGTGGTCGCGGCCGGTTCCGGAGGCGTTGTGGGAGGAACTGGAGGCGGAGGGGTTGGTGACGACGGGGGAGAAGTAGCGAAGGCAAGGAAAGCCGCCGGGGCCGGGCCGGGCGGCGTGCGCACGTCGCCTGGGCGGCTCGCGTCGCGTCGGGCGGCTCGCGTCACGTCGAAGCGGTTCACGTCACGTCGGGCGGCTCGCGTCAGGTCGAAGCGGTTCACGTCACGTCGGGCGGCGCGCGTCACGTCGCCCGGGCGGCTCGCGTGCCGAGGAACCGCCGCCATCGCCGTCCCGCTCCCGCTTGCACGGTCAGTGCGGGTGGTAGGCGTAGTTGACGATCCACAGCTCGGGGATGACCTCGCTCTCGCCGAGCAGCGTGAAGCCGAGCCCTTCGTACAGCCTGCGCGCCGGGACGTTGTCCCGCCCCGTCGCCACCACGACCCGCCGCCCCCCGGCCCGTGCCAGCACCTCCTGGACGAGCGCCCGCCCGATGCCGCGTCGCGCCGCCGACGGGTGCACGACGAGCCGGTTGATGTCGACCTCGCCGTCGCCCTCCTCCCAAGCCACGGCCCCGGCGACCCGCCCGCTCCCGGCATCGTCCGACGTCGCCGCCATCCAGCGCAGCCTCTGCGCCCGCAGCTCGTCCAGGCTCTCGTGCAGCGGCGGGATGCGGTCGTCACCGATCAGCTCCGCCTCGACGGCGTACGCGGCCCGCTGCAACGCCAGCAACTCGCCCCCGAGCGGGTCGTCGTACGGCGAGACCTCTCTAATGATCACCGCACGAGTATCCCCTACCCGACCTCCCACAGCGCCCCCACGGGCATGGCCCGCATCCGATCGCCGAACGGCAGCGTCTGCGTACCGGTGTAGAGCACCAGACCGGCGACGAAGTCGTCCCCGAGCCGGTGCGCGAGGTGCCGCAGCCCCCGGAAGTCCTCCGCCCGCACGGTGGAGGCCGCCTTGACCTCGATCCCGACGACCTGCCCCGAACGGTTCTCCAGCACCGCGTCCACCTCGATGTGATCCTTCGTCCGGTAGTGGTAGAGCTGTACCCGCTCGTCGGCCCAGGTGAGCTGCCGGGCGATCTCCATGAGCACGAAGCCCTCCAGCAAGGGGCCGAATGCGCCGTTCGGACGGACGAGGCCGCGGGCGTCGACGCCGAGCACGTTCGCCGCCAGCCCGGAGTCCACGAAAGCGACCTTGGGGGTGCCGACGGCCCTGCTGCTGAGGTTTCTCGACCAGGCCGGAATCCTCTTGATCAGGAAGACCTCTTCGAGCAGGGCGATGTACCGATGGACCGTGCTCGCCGAGGCGCCGAGCTCGCTGCTGAGAGCGTTGCCGACGAGCAACTGGCCGGACCGGGCGGCGAGCAGCCGGATGAGAGCCTGCAACTCCGGCCGGCGCTCGATCTCCGTGAGCTGCTGAACGTCGCGGGCGATCAGGTCGCCCAAGTAGGAGTCGAAGAAACGCGCTCTGCGTCGCACGTCGGCGCGGGCGACCGCCTCAGGGAAGCCGCCGCGGACCAGCCGTGCGGCGTAGTCGGGACGGCTGACCTGCGACGTGTGGCGCAGCTCGGCCCCTTCGGAGAAGACGGCGTCGACGAAGCCGTCGGCTGTCCCGTCGATCTCCCCTTGCGAGAACGGCCACAGCTCGATGGTCTCCATCCTGCCGGGCAGGGTGTCGGGCAGATCACGGAGAGCGAGCAGGCGGGAGGAGCCGGTGAGCACGTACCGGCCCGGTCGCGGGTCCTGGTCCACCTGGGCCTTGATGGCCAGCAGCAGCTCGGGAACCCGCTGGATCTCGTTGATCACCATGAGGCAGGGGAAGTCCACGAACCCGTCCGGGTCGGCGAGCGCGGCCTGCCGGGCGACCGTGGAGTCCAGATCACGCCATTCTGCCGCCCGTTCCTTCGCCAGCTTCCGCACCAGGGCCCTCTTGCCCGCCTGCCGGGGGCCGTTGAGCAGGACGACGCGGGTGTCACCCAGCGCCTCGCGCACGGAGCGCTCAACGTGCCTTGGACGGGATCGCCGCGATGAGGTGCCGGCCATAGGAGGGAGGATGACGCAGTGGCCGCTCGGCGTGTGACATGTTCGTCGCCATTGGTATGACACGTTGGTCGCTGGGTGCGTGACGCGGTGGTCGCTGCTTGCCGGCTCTTGTCGCGTCAGGAGGGGATGAAGAGCCAGGACTTGGACGGGCCCGGCTCGTACGGGGAGTCGAGGCGTTTGGCGAGCACGCCGGGGAGTCCTTGTTCGCGGGCGGCCTGGCGGACCGGGGCGGCCTCGCCGGGCCAGGAGGGGGCGAGCTGCCAGCGGGTGCCCGACAGGTCCAGGGACTCCAGGGCGACGCGGCGGGCCGAGTAGGGGCGGTCGAGCAGGGCGTGGCCGTCGTCGTACAGGAGGTCGTAGAAGATCAGGATCTCGGCGCCGCCCAGGGTGGCGACCTCGCCGTCCAGGACGGCGCTGCGGCTGCCGAACGACTCGGCGAGCGCGCGCAGCCACGGGTGCTCGCGGGCGGCGTCCGTACGGCCGCCGTCGATGGGGACGAGGAGGCGGCGGCCGCCCCAGGCGAACTCGAAGGCGTACGCGGCGGGGTCCTTGGGCGGGCGGGCACGTTCGGTGGGGAGCATCGGGTCGAGCGCGGGGAACGGGTCGCGGACCGCCTCGTCCATGCGGTGGATCATCCAGTTCTTGCCCCGCGTCCGGAACAGCACGAAGCGGCCGGCGGCGCGAGCCCCGCGCAGGACCACCTTGACCTCGCGGTCGGACCACTTCTCGGTCTCGTACGTGCCGGTGTCCCAGACGGTCATGGTGCCGCCGCCGTACTCGCCCTGGGGGATCTCGCCGTGGAAGGTGAGGTACTCCATGGGGTGGTCCTCGGTGTGCACGGCGAGGTGGTTGGTGCGGGGGTCGGCGGGCAGGCCCTTGGGGACGGCCCAGGAGACGAGGACGCCGTCGCGTTCCAGGCGCAGGTCCCAGTGGAGGGAGCGGGCGTGGTGCTCCTGGATGACGAAGGCGTTGCCGGCTCCGGTGGGCGGGGGCTCGGCGGGGATGGGCTCGGGGGTGCGGGTGGCGTCGCGCTTGCTCCGATATCGTTCGAGTTTGTCCGGCACGCAGCGACTTCTACCCGTTGCTATCGGTGTTCACCATCGGTCGTCGCCGGGTCCCGGCCTCTTCCGCTGCTCACCTGCGGCTTCTTTCGTGGGGGGATAGTGGGGGGGCGGGGGAGTCCTCCGACGTGTCCTCGTAGGGTGCGCGGGTCAGTCCAGTTCGAGGGCCTTGCGCAGCCAGGACTCGACGCCCGCCACGTGCACCGTCGCCCACGACCGGGCCACGTCCGCCTGGCGCGCCGCGATCGCCTCGTAGATCGCCGTGTGCTGCTCGCGCGTCTTCTGCATCGCCCCCTCCTGGGTGAGCCCTCGCCACACCCGGGCCCGGGTGGTCGGGCCGGACAGGCTCTCGATGAACGAGCACAGCACGGCGTTGCCGGAGCCCTGCGCGATGCGCTGGTGGAAGCGCAGGTCGTTGGCCACCAGCTCCTCGATCGTCGGCCGTTCCGGCAGCGACTCCAGGATGACGCGCAGCTCCTCGATGTCCTCGTCCTTCATCAGCTCGGTCGCCATCGCGGTGGCGGCCGGCTCCAGGATGCGCCGGACCTCGAAGAACTGCAGGACGGTGTCGTCGCGGTGCAGGTCGAGCACGAACGACATGGTGTCGAGGAGCAGCCGCGGCTCCAGGCTGGTGACGTAGGTGCCGTCGCCCTGACGCACGTCGAGCACGTTGATGAGGGACAGCGCGCGCACGGCCTCGCGCAGCGAGTTGCGCGAGAGGCCGAGCCGCTCGGCCAGGTCGGCCTCCTTCGGCAGCCGGTCGCCGGGGGCGAGCTCGCCCGAGACGATCATTTGCTTGATCTTGTCGATGGCCGCGTCGGTGACCGCCACGCTTCTCTCCCTAGACATCGGATGTCTAGGAGTCTAGAGCCTGGAAGCGGACGGGATCGACCCCTGACAGGCGGCGCACCCGGCCGCGGGCCTCCAGCGTGCGCAGATGGGCCGCCGCCTCCCCGGCCGCCATGCCCCGCAGCATGGGCGGCAGGGCCTCCCACGGCTTGTTCCACGTCATCATCGCGGCGACCTCCCAGATGGTCAGCGGCTCGGGCCGCTGAGCCAGGAGGGCGAGCAGCCGGTCGAGCTTCTCCTCGTGATGGTGGCGGATCGCGGCGGCTCGCGCGGCCACATCCGGAAATATCCATTCATGGGCGGGCAGCGCGTCGAGCGTTCCCATCTCCCCGACCCGCTCCAGCGACTCCAGGAAGTCGCCCAGCGGATCGACGTCGTCCCGGTCGTACGGATAAATCCCGATGTGCGGGGTGATGTCGGGCAGGACGTGGTCACCGGTGAACAGCCGGTCGGCGTCCTCCAGATGCAGGCAGATGTGCCCGGGGGTGTGGCCGGGCGTGTGGACGGCGCGCAGCTTGCGGCCCGGCAGGTCCACCAGGTCGCCGTCGCGCAGCTCGCGGTCGGGCTGGGCGGGCGGCGACGGTCGTGCGCCGCCGGCCGCCCGTGCCTCGGCGGGGTCGGCCCCGGCCCGCCGCAACATGTCGGACTGGAAGCTCGCGTGCTCGCTGCCGGCGTACTCGCGCATGAGCCGGACCAGCGCCGCGTCCGCCTCGTGCATCGCGATCCAGGCTCCGGACGCCTCCTTGACCTGCCCGGCGAGCCCGGCGTGGTCGGGGTGGAAGTGGGTGACGACCACCCCGCGCACGGCGGCCACGTCGAACCCGAGCGCCGCCAGGCCGCCGCTGAGCGCCTGCCACGCCTCCGGATGGTTCCACCCGGCGTCGACCAGGACCGGCCCGCCCGGCGACTCGACGGCGTACACGAGCGTGTAGCCGAGCGGATTGCCCGGTATGGGCACCGGCACGCTCCACACCCCGCCGCCGAGATCCTGCGGCCGTTGCTCCGCGTACGGCCTGCGTCTGCTCTTCATCTGCCCCCGATTCCTCACAGAGTGCCATGGGCGGAAACCCGATACCCGCTCAGGCGATGCGTTCCAGGATCGTGGCGGTGGCGAGCGCGCCGCCCGCGCACATCGTCACCAGCGCGGTCGTCGCGTCGGCGCGTTCCAGCTCGTGCAGCGCCGTGGTGATGAGCCGCGCGCCGGTCGCGCCCACCGGGTGGCCGAGCGCGATCGCGCCGCCGTTGACGTTGACCCGGTCCAGATCGGGTTCGTGCACGCTCGCCCAGGACAGCACGACGGAGGCGAATGCCTCGTTCACCTCGAACCGGTCGATGTCGCCCATCGTCATGCCCGCGGCGGCCAGGACCTTGGCGGTCGCGTCCACGGGGCCGTCCAGGTGGTAGTAGGGCTCGGCGCCGACCAGCGCCTGCGCCCGGATGCGGGCCCGGGGCCGCAGCCCGTGCCGCCGCGCCGCCTCCTCGCTCATGACGAGCACCGCGGCGGCCCCGTCGGAGATCTGGGACGAGGTGCCGGCGGTGTGCAGCGCGCCCTCCATCACCGGCTTGAGCCGGGCGAGCCCGTCGAGGGTGGTCTCGCGCAGCCCCTGGTCCCTGCGGACGTCGCCGACCGGGACGATCTCCCGCTCGAAGCGGCCGTCGGCCCACGCCTTGGCGGCCAGGTGCTGGGAGCGCGCGCCGAACCAGTCGAGCCGCTCGCGGGTGAGCCCCCGCCGCTGCGCGATGCGTTCGGCGGCGGTGAACTGGTCGGGCAGGTCGATGGTCCAGTCGTCGGGACGCGGGTTCGCGGGCAGCACGTTGCTGCCGAGCGGCGCGCGGCTCATCATCTCGACGCCGCAGCCGATGCCGACCTCGATCACGCCCGCGCCGATCAGGGCCGCGGCCAGGTGCACGGCCTGCTGCGACGAGCCGCACTGCGCGTCGACGGTGGTGACGCCCGCCTGGTACGGCAGCCCGGAGTAGAGCCACGAGCCCCGGCCGACGTGCCCGCCCTGCTCGCCCGCCTGCGTGACGCAGCCGGCGAACACCTGCTCGACGGCCGCCGGATCGAGCCCCGACCGCTCCACCAGCCCGTTGAGCGCGGTGGCGAGAACCTGTTGCGGCTTGAGCCCGGCGAGCCAGCCGGCCCGCTTGCCGATGGGGGTGCGGACGGCTTCGACGATCACAGGTGTGCCCACAGTCGCCTCCAGAACGTTGCTCTGGCGCGACTGTAACGCGTTCTACTTTGCTGCGGTAGTCTCGGCCTCCAGAGCGGCGGGCATCCCGAACGTCTCGAACAGCCCTTCCTCGAAGAACATGCCCACGTGCCGGACGGCGTCGCCCGAGAGCGTGAGCACCATGATCGCGAACTGCCGGTAGACGCCGTCCTCGCGGTAGTAGACGGCGAACGCCGGCTGCCCGTTGGCCGCGACCGGCACCAGCTTGAGGTCGCCGGCGCGCTCGGCGGGGCACTGTGTCCTGGTGAGCTCGGCGATCGTGTGCGGGCCTTGGTACCAGCCGGTGAAGGGCGGCATCTCCCAGATCGCGTCCTCGGTGAACAGGTGCACCAGGTCGTCGACGTCGTAGTTCTCGAACGCGGCGACATAACGGTCGAGAAGCGCCTGCTGCTCGCCCGTCAGCGGCTCGACCGGGTCGTCGAGGCTCGGCGACACCTCGTTGAGCTGGGCCCGCGCCCGCTGCAGGATGCTGTTGACGGCGGCCGTGGACAGCCCGACCGCCTCGGCCACCTCCGCGGCCTTCCACCTCAGCACGTCACGCAGGATGAGCACCGCGCGCTGGCGCGGCGGCAGGTGCTGCAACGCGGCGACCAGCGCGAGCCGGATGGTCTCGCGGGCGGTGACGATCGCGGCCGGGTCGTCGGCGGACGCGCCCGCGAGCGCGTCGGGCACCGGCTCCAGCCACGGCACCTCGCCGTCCTGGGCCAGCGGGGCGGTCGCCTCGGAACTGGGCGCGCCCAGCCCGGACGGCAGCGGCCGGCGGCCACGGCTCTCCAGCGCGGTCAGGCAGGTGGTGGTGGCGATGCGGTACATCCAGGTGCGCAGCGAGGAACGCCCCTCGAAGCCGTCGTAGGCCCGCCAGGCCTTCAGGTACGTCTCCTGCACCAGGTCTTCGGCGTCGTGCACCGAGCCCGTCATGCGGTAGCAGTGCGCCAGCAGCTCGCGCCGCATGGGATCCGCCTGCTGGAGGAAGTCCTCATTGGTCGGCTTGTCGCTCATACCCCTTGTATAGACGCCGCCACCGACAGACTGGCCGCCTTTCCGGCTCCGTCCCGGCCGATTTCCAAGATTTTCGCGCGGACGCCCCCCCGGGGGGGCGGGTCAGACGTCGGCGAGGAGGCGGGAGGCGGCGGTCTCGATGCGGCGCTGGATCTGGTCGTACGTGCGCCGCCCCCGCAACATCTCCAGCAGCTCCTGCACCCACACGCTGGCCAGCGACCCGGCCAGGTCGCGCTGCTCCTCGCTGGCCTGCTCGAAGCTCAGCCCGTCGCCCGCGACGCGCAGCAGCAGCCCGGTCATCCGGTCACCGAACGGCGTCTGCACCTCGGCCAGGATGAGCGAGCGGATGAGCGCGTCGGCCAGCTCGGGCTCGCGCATGAGCCCCCGCGTGGCCCGCATCAGCACGTCGACCGCCCGGCTCGCGGGCGTGGCCGCGCCCGGCGGGCGGCGCTCGATGCTGCTCTCCAGCAGGTCGATCTCCTCGCCGACCACCGCCACCACGAGGTCCATCTTGGACGGGAAGTAGCGGTAGAGCGTGCCGAGGGCCACGCCGGCCCGCTCGGCCACGGTGCGCATCTGCATGGCCTCGACGCCGCCGCGCGAGGCGAGGGCGGCGGCGGCCTGGACGATGCGCTTGCGGCGCTGGGTCTGGCTGCGCGTGCGGACGCTCCCCTCACCGTCGGAGGAGGCGGCGATCGTCGCGGACGGGATGCGCATGAGAACACGTTATCTGATTTCCTGATACCAAGGCTTGTTACTCGCGGGTCACTAACAACCCCTTATTGGCCCATGTCTACGGCGTTACACGCATATATCTCGACTTGTCGGCATGATTAGCCACTGGACAAGAACTAGAATCTGTTCTAGTTTGCGATCGGCTGACCGAGCGCTTGGTGTGGAGGCGGCATGACCGCGAACACCCTCGCGGCCCTGCTGACCGCACGGGCCGCGGACGATCGACCTGGGCTGCTGTTCGAGGACGCGGCCTGGTCGTGGCGCGAGCACGTCGCCGCCTGCCGCTCGGCGGGGACGTGGCTGACCCGGCGTGGCACGGGGTCGCACGTCGGGGTGCTGAGCGACAACGTCCCCGGGATGCTCGTCCTGGTCGGGGGAGCGGCGCTGGCCGGGCACGTGGTGGTCGCGCTGAACCCCACCCGGCCGGCCGCCGAGCTGAGCCGCGACGCCCGCGCCACCGACGCCGGCCTCGTGCTGTTTGACGAGCCGTACGCGGACCTGGCCCGCGCCCTGGACGTCCCGGCCCTGCCGCTGTCCGCGATCGCCGCCGCCCCCGCCGAGCCGCCGGAGACGGGGGAGCCCGGGCCCGGCGACCTGCTGATGCTGATCTTCACCTCCGGCACCTCCGGCCGTCCCCGAGCGGTCCGCGTCACCCAGCGCAAGCTGGCCGTCCCCGGCACGAGCCTGGCCGCGATGCTCACCCCGCAGGACGTCGTCTACTGCGCGATGCCGCTCTTCCACTCCGGCGCGCTCATGGCCGCCTACGCCCCGGCCGTCGCGTCGGGGGCCGCCCTGGTGCTGCGCCGCCGCTTCTCGGCCTCGGGCCTGCTGCCCGACGTCCGCCGGTACGGCTGCACATACCTGCACTACGTCGGCAAGGCGCTCTCCTACGTCCTGGCCACCCCCGAACGCCCGGACGACGCCGACAACCCGCTCAGGATCGCCTTCGGCAACGAGGGCAGCGCGGTCGCCACCCGGCGGTTCGGCGAGCGGTTCGGCTGCCACGTCATCGACGCCTTCGGCTCGACCGAGACCGCCGTGTCGATCAGCCCCGACCCGTCGGGCCCCCCGGGCAGCCTCGGCCGCCTGCCCGAGGGCGTGGCCGTGCTCAACCCCTTCACCGGCGAGCCCTGCCCGCCCGGCCGGGTCGAGGACGGCCGGCTCCTCAACCCGGACGAGGCCGTCGGCGAGCTGGTCAACACCGCCGGGCTCGGCCTGTTCGAGGGCTACTACAACGACCCGGAGGCCGACGCCGAGCGGGTGCGCGACGGCGCGTTCTGGTCCGGCGACCTCGCCTGGCGGGACGCGGAGGGACACGTGTTCTTCGCCGGGCGCGGCACTGAGCGGCTGCGCGTGGACGGCGAGAACCTGTCCGCCGCGCCCGTCGAGGCGGCCCTTCGCGAGTTCCCCGGCGTGGTGGAGGCGGCGGTCTACCCGGTGCCCGACGCCGCCGCCGGCGACCAGGTGATGGCGGCGCTGGTGCTGGAGGGCGGCTTCGACCCGGACGCGTTCGCCGCCTTCCTGGCCGCCCGCCGCGACCTCGGCGCCAAGTCCCTGCCCCGCTACGTCCGCCTGTCGGAGGGGCTGCCGCAGACGCCCTCGCACAAGGTGCTCAAGCGGGTCCTGGCCCGCGAGGGCTGGCGCACCCGGGACCCGGTCTGGTGGCGCACCCCGGCCGGGCTGCGCCCCCTGACCGAGGCGGACGTGAAGGGCATCGAGGAGGAGTTCGTACGGCACGGCAGGCAGCACCTCTTGGAGACGTAGGGACGACACGTGGACTTCAACCTGGACGAAACCCAGCAGGACGTAAGGAAGCTGGCCGCCGAGGTTCTCGCCAAGGACGGGGGCGAGGCGGGCCTGCGGCAGGCCGGCCTGCTGAGCCTCTGCGTGCCCGAGGAGGCGGGCGGCGCCGGGCTCGGGCCGGTGGAGATGGCCGTGGTGCTGCGCGAGGTGGGCGCCAAGGCGGCCGCGGTGCCCGCGCTGCCGGCGTTGGCCGGCACGCTCGCCCTGGCCCGCTACGGCAGTCCCGGCCAGCAGCGCCGGCACGCGGACGGCGTCGCGCTCGCGGTGCGCGAGCCGGGCCGCGCCCTCGCCGCCCCGCCCGCCACGGTCGCGACGGTCGCCACGCCCGCTCGCGAGGACGGCGGCGGCTGGACGCTGACCGGCCGCAAGGCCACCGTCGTGCACCCGGGCCCGGCGGCGCTGGTGACCGCCGACGAGGGCCTGTTCCTGGTGACCGCGCCCGCCGCCACCCCCGAGTACACCTCGACCGGCGAGCCCGCCGCCACGCTCACGTTCGACGCGACCCCGGCCGAGCGGGTGGCCGGCCCCGAGGCCGCCGACGGCCTGCGCCGGCTCTACACCGGCGCGATCGCCGCCCAGGCGAGCGGCGTGCTGGCCGGGGCGCTGGAGCTGACCACGGCGCACATCAGGACCAGGCGGCAGTTCGGCCGGGCGCTGGCCGAGTTCCAGGCCGTCACCGTGCAGATCGCCGACGTCTACATCGCCGGCCGGGCGCTCGACGTGGCCATGTGGTCGGCGCTCTGGCGGCTCGGCGCGGGCCTGCCCGCCGAGGAGGACCTGGCGCTCGCCGCCTACCACGCGGCCGAGGCGGTCAAGGCCCTGCACATCTGCCAGCACCTGCACGGCGGGCTCGGCCTCGACGTCACCTACCCGCTGCACCGCTACTTCGCCCAGGCCAAGCACCTGTCCCACCTGCTCGGCGGCGCCGACGCCCAGCTCGACCTGATCGGAGCCCTCGTCTGATGCTCATCGACCTGACACCGGAGCAGCGCAGGCTCCGCGACGAGCTGCGCGCCTACTTCCAGGGCTGCCTGTCGGCCGAGGACCGCGCGAAGATCGCCGAGGACCCGTTCGGCGACGCGTACATGGAGCACTGCCGCCGCCTCGGCCGCGACGGCAAGCTCGGCCTCGGCTGGCCCAAGGAGTACGGCGGCGCCGGCTACGGCCCTCTGGAGCAGCAGATCTTCGCCAACGAGATCGCCCGCGCGGGCGTGCCGTACCCGATCATCACGGTGCAGACCGTCGGCCCGACGCTCATGCAGTACGGCACCCAGGAGCAGAAGGACTTCTTCCTGCCGCGCATCCTGGCCGGCGAGTGCCACTTCGCGATCGGCTACAGCGAGCCCGAGGCCGGCACCGACCTCGCGTCCCTGCGCACCACGGCGGTGCTGGACGGCGACCACTACGTCGTCAACGGCCAGAAGATCTTCACCAGCGGCGCACACTACGCCCAGTACATCTGGCTCGCCGCCCGGACGAACCCCGAGGCGAAGAAGCACAAGGGCATCACCATGATGATCGTCTCCACGGACGACCCGGGTTTCTCCTGGACGCCGATCGTCACCATGGACGGCCGCCACCACACCAACTCCACCTACTACTCCGACGTCCGCGTGCCGGTGGACCGGGTGGTCGGCGAGGTGGACAAGGGCTGGGACCTGATCGTCAACCAGCTCAACCACGAGCGCGTCACCCTCGGCCCGGCCGGCAACCTCGGCCAGATCCACGACCGCTTCCTCGCCTGGGCCCGCCGGGCCGGCCTGACCGGCGAGCCGGACGTGCGCCGCGCCCTCGCCCGCGTCCGGGTGGCCCTGCGCACGAACGAGCTGCTGAACTGGCAGGTCGCGGCCAACATGGACCTCGGCTGGCTGGGCGCGCCCGACGCCTCGGCCACCAAGATCTACGGCTCGGAGCGCATGCAGGAGGCCGGCCGGATCGTCGGCGAGGTGCTGGCCAGGTACGGCGACCCCGCCGACCCGGAGACGGCGGAGCTGATCGAGCGCACCGACCTCGGCGCCAAGGGCGCGGTGGTGCTGACCTTCGGCGGCGGCGTCAACGAGGTGCAGCGGGAGCTGATCGCCATGCTCGGCCTGAACCTGCCGAGGCCGCCCCGATGAGCGCGCTCACGGACGAGGAGCTGCACGAGCTGGCGGCCAAGCAGGCGGCGCTGGGCGAGCTGCGCGGCACGCCCGCCGCCGATCCGGTGAACGTCCCCATGATCCGCCACTGGCTGGCCGCCATGGGCGACGAGAACCCCGTCTACCTGGAGCGGGGCCTGGCCCCGCCGGCGATGGCCCAGGTCTGGACCATGCCCGGCCTCCGCGCCACGGCCAAGGACCGCTCCCCGGTGGACGACCTGATGAACGCGCTCAACGCCGCCGGCTACACCGGCGTCGTGGCGACCAACTGCGAGCAGACCTACCACCGCTACGCCCGGGTGGGCGAGCGCCTGACCCCCGCCACCCGCCTCGGCGGCCTGGCCGGTCCCAAGAGGACCGCCCTCGGCGTCGGCTTCTTCGCCACCTGGTACATCACCTGGTACGCCGAGGACGACGAACCGGTGACCGAGATGCTGTTCCGTGTCCTGAAATTTCGCCCGCGTGCCAAGCAGGAGCCCCGGCAGCCGTATCCGCTCCGCCCAGCGGTCAACCAGGACACCGCGTTCTTCTGGGAAGGCGCCCGGCAGGGCGAGCTGCGCGTCCAGAGCTGCGCCGACTGCGGCCTGCTCCGCCACCCGCCCGGCCCGCTGTGCCCGCAGTGCCGCTCGGCCAACCGCTCGTACGTGCTCGCGAGCGGCCTCGGCACCCTCTACAGCTACGTCGTGCACCACCGGCCGCCGGTGCCCGGGCGCCAGACGCCGTTCGTGGTGGCCGTGGTGGAGCTGCCGGAGGGCGTGCGGGTGGTGGGCAACGTCGTGGACTGCCCGATCGAGGAGGTGCGGGTCGGCATGCCGCTGCGGGTGACGTACCGGCCGATGGACGACGACCTCGTCCTGCCGATGTGGACGCCGGAGGAGTCATGAGCGAGGCGCTGCCCGAGCTGTCGATCGAGCTGACGCCCACCATGGTCGTCTCCACGGCGCTCGCCACCATGGACTTCACGCCCGTCCACCACGACCCGGCGCTGGCCCGCGCCCAGGGCTCGGCGGACATCTTCCTCAACATCCTGACCACGATGGGCCTGGTCGAGCGGTACGTCACCGACTGGGCGGGCCCGGCGGCCGTGGTCCGGCGGATCAACGTCAAGCTGGGCGTGCCCGCGTACGCGGGGGACCGGCTGAGCTTGCGCGGCAGCGTCGTGTCGCGGTCCGGCGGCGAGCTGACCGTCGAGGTGCGCGGCGCGGTCAGCCTGGGTGACCACGCGGTCGGCACCGTCGTCCTGAGCCTGCCCGAGGGGGAGAACCCGTGTTGAGCGGACGCGCGGCCGTGGTGGGCATCGGCGCCACCGAGTTCAGCAAGGAGTCCGGACGTTCGGAGCTGCGCCTCGCCGCCGAGGCCGTGCTGGCGGCGCTGGACGACGCCGGCCTGTCACCGGCCGACGTGGACGGCCTGGTCACCTTCACCCAGGACGCCAACCAGGAGATCGCGGTCGCCCGCGAGACCGGCATCGGCGACCTGACGTTCTTCTCCCGCGTCGAGTACGGCGGCGGCGCGGCCTGCGGCACGGTCGCGCACGCGGCCATGGCCGTGGCCACCGGCACGGCCCGCACGGTCGTCTGCTACCGGGCCTTCAACGAACGCTCGGGCCGCCGCTTCGGCCAGCCGAACGCCGGGCTCGGCGGCCAGCCGACCTCGCAGGGGCTGGAGATGAGCTGGCACGTGCCGTTCGGGCTGATGACCCCGGCGGCCTGGGTCGCCATGTTCGCCCGCCGTTACATGCACACCTTCGGCGCCACCTCCGAGGACTTCGGCCGGGTCGCGGTGGCGATGCGCCGGCACGCCGCGACCAACCCGGCCGCCTGGTTCCACGGCCGGCCGATCACGCTGGAGGAGCACCAGTCCTCGCGCTGGATCGTCGAGCCGCTGCACCTGCTCGACTGCTGCCAGGAGAGCGACGGCGCGGTGGCCCTGGTGGTGACCTCGGCCGAGCGCGCCCGCGACCTCCGCAGGTCGCCCGCCGTCATCACGGCCGCCGCGCAGGGCTCGGCGGCCGGCCAGCTGATGATGACCAGCTACTACCGCGACGACATGAGCGGCCTGCCGGAGATGGGGGTCGTCGGGCGGCGGCTCTGGGAGATGTCCGGCCTGTCGCCGGCCGACATCAGGACCGCCATCCTGTACGACCACTTCACCCCGTTCGTCCTGGCCCAGCTTGAGGAGCTGGGCTTCTGCGGCCGCGGCGAGGCCCCCGGCCTGGTCGCGGACGGCGGGATCGAGCTGGACGGCCGCCTCCCGGTCAACCCGCACGGCGGGCAGCTCGGGGAGGCGTACATCCACGGCATGAACGGCATCGCCGAGGCGGTCCGCCAGATCCGCGGCACCGCCGCCAACCAGCTCGGCGGTGTCGCGAACGTCCTGGTCACGGCGGGCACCGGCGTGCCGACCAGCGGGCTGATCCTGTCGGCCGGTTAGGGGTCAGGGCTTCCAGGCGCCCGCGACCTGGCGGGTGGTGGCGTTCAGGCGGTTCCAGACGTTGATCGAGGCGATCGCCAGGACGAGCGCGCCGAGCTGCTTCTCGTCGAAGTGGTCGGCGGCGTCGCTCCAGATCTCGTCGGTGACGGCGTCCGGGTGGTCGGCCTGCCGGGTCACGGCCTCGGTGAGCGCCAGCGCCGCCCGCTCCTCGTCGGTGAAGTAGGGCGCGTCCCGCCAGCCGGCCAGCGTCCAGACGCGCTCGTCGCTCTCGCCGTTCTTCTTCATGTCGCGCGCGTGCATCTCCAGGCACACGCCGCAGCCGTTGATCTGGCTGGCCCGCGTGTAGACGAGGTCGAGCAGCCCGGCCGGCAGGCCCGCGTCGTGGACGCTCCTGCCGAGCGCCTGCAACGCCTGCATCGCGCCGGGGACGACGAAGGCGGGGTTGCCCATGCGTGCTTCCATGATGTTCTCCACGTTTCCGGTTGATGGGGCCGATCACCGCTATGAACCGGCAGCGAAGGAGAATGTGACCGATGAACGAAGAAAAAGATCTGACCGCCGTCTTCGAGGCGCATCGGGATCATCTGCGCGCGGTGGCGTACCGGATGCTGGGCTCGCTCGCCGAGGCGGACGACGCGGTGCAGGAGGCGTGGCTGCGGCTGGAGCGCTCCGACACGGCCGACGTGGTCAACCTGGGCGGCTGGCTCACCACGGTCGTCGGCCGGGTCTGCCTCAACATGCTGCGCTCCCGCCGCACCCGGGGCGAGGAGCCGCTGGAGCCGGCCATGCCCGACCCCGTGGTGACCTCGCCCGAGCGGGTGGACCCGGAGAGCGAGGCGGTGCTGTCCGACTCGGTCGGGCTCGCGCTGCTGGTCGTGCTCCAGACGCTGGACCCGGCCGAGCGGCTGGCGTTCGTGCTGCACGACATGTTCGCGGTGCCCTTCGACGAGATCGCCCCGATCGTGGACCGCACCCCGGCCGCGACCCGGCAGCTCGCCAGCCGGGCCCGCCGCCGGGTGCAGGGGGCCGCCGTCACGCCGGACCCCGACCTCGGCCGGCAGCGCGAGGTCGTGGACGCCTTCATGGCCGCCTCGCGGGCGGGCGACTTCGAGGCGCTGGTCGCCGTCCTGGACCCGGACGTCGTGCTGCGGGCCGACAACGGCGGCCGGCCGCGGACCTGGCTGGAGGTGCGCGGGGCGCTGGAGGTCGCCGGGCGCGCGTTCACGTTCCGGCGGTTCGCCGCGTACGTGCGGCCGGTGCTGGTCAACGGCGTGGCCGGGGTGCTCACCGCGCCCGAGGGGCGGCCGCTGTCGGTCATGGCCTTCACCGTGGCGGGCGGCAAGGTGGTCGCCATCGACATCCTCGCCGACGAGGACCGCCTCGCCGCGTTGCCGGGCCTCTAACCGTTGAAGATGTTGGGCAGGGAGAAGAACACGATCATCGCGATCGCCACGCAGACCAGGAAGCCGATGAGCTCCCACACCCAGTCGTAGTGGCGTTCCTTGCGGCGGCGGGTCTTGTCCGGGCGGGGCTTCAGCTCGGGGCGGCGCTTCGGCGCGGGCCGGGCGCGGACCGGGCGCGGGGCCAGCGGCGACTCCGCCGGCCGGGCGTCGCCGCCCGGCTCCTCCCAGAGCGGCATCCGGTAGACCGGCTCGCCGGCGGGCTTGCCCTGCTTGCCCTGCTTGCCGCCGGCCCCGGCGGGGGGCTCGGCGGGGGGCTTGGCGCGCGGCTTGGCGCGCGGCTGGAACAGCGGGGCGGTCTCCCGGGGCAGGCCGTCCTGCTGCGGGAGCGGGCGGGCCGGGCCCTTGTGCACCAGCACGTCCTCGGCGGGCGAGGGCTGCGAGCGGCGCTCCGGCCGGGGCCGGCGCAGCCCGCCGCGGGACGGCTCCGGCGCGGGCGGGAAGGGCGCGGGGTCGCCGGGCAGCAGCACGTCGCCCGTCGCGTACGGCTCCGCCGAGTCCCGGGGCAGCAGCACGTCGCCGGTCGCGAACGGCTGCGGCCCGTCCTCCGGCGGCGCGGCCATGAAGAACGGCCGCTCGGCGCCGGCCGGCGCGGCGGACCCCCTGCGGGCGTCGAACGCCGCGAGCGGGTCCCTGAGCGGCCGGCCGAGGCCCGGCGGGGGGCCCAGCGGGCGGTTCTGCGGGGGGCCCAGCGGCCCGCGTACCTTGGGCATCGGGGCCGTCGTGGCGTCGTGCTCGGCCACCCGGGACGGCGTCGGCGGCGTCAGCAGCTCGGCGGGAAAGATCACCGTGCTGCTCGCCGGGTCGGCCTCGGCCAGCGGCTGCGGCCACACCGGCGGGCTGGGCCAGCGCGGCTTGACGAACAGCGGGGCGGGCGCGGCCGGCCGGGAGCCGGCGAAGTGGATGCGCAGCGCGCCGGGCGGCTGCGGCCAGGGCAGGCGGCCGAGGACGTCCGGCAGCGGCGCCACGGTGAGCGCGCCGTAGACGTCGGCGACCGGCTTGGGCACGCGGCCGCCGGTCGAGGCCAGTGCGGCGCCGAGGGCGTGGCGGAAGCCGTGCCCTGCGCTGACGGCCAGCTCCTCGGCGGTGTCGGGGGCGACGCCGAGCACCCACGCCAGCTCGGCCTTGCTGAGCCCGCACACCGCGCACAGCACCAGCACCTCGCGCTGGTGGGGGCGCAGCTCGCGCAGGGTGCGCTCGACGAGCGCGGTGGCCGGGTCGATGAGGGGGTCCACGGCGGGCGGGGCGTAGACGACGTCACGCCGGTGGAGCTCGCGGCGGGCGAGCGCGTAGAGAGCGGCGCGGGGCGGCTCCGTGGCCGGGACGGCGTTGAGCACCGTCAGCAGGACGTCGGAGGCGGAGCCGAGGTCGCCGAGCTGGTCGGCGCAGTACGCGAACAGCCCGGCGGCATGGCGGTCGTAGAGCTCTGCGATCAGTTCGGCGCGTGGGCGCTGATCGGTGAGCGGCTGGGACACGGGGCCGGATCCTCTTGCTGGGTGCGGACGCTGAGGGTGATGGGGGTGCGCGTCAGGAGATTGTGGAGGCAATCATGCCAACACAGACCGGTTCGGCGCACTACCAGATCCACATTTAAGTAAATAAGCCTGGTCAGTGAAGCGTTTAACCTCAGCCCGGCACGACATGCCCGTGACGACCGCCGTAGTCTGTTGGTCCACCAGAGATCATGCGGCGGTCGTGGCACGGGGGCCGCGGCCCTGCCACGAGCGAGAGGTCACGCGTGATCACATTCGACGCTGTCACCAAACGCTATCCGGACGGCACGGTGGCGGTTGACTCCCTCAGCCTGGAGGCGCCCACGGGGGAGATCACCGTCCTGGTCGGCCCCTCCGGGTGCGGCAAGACGACGTCCCTGCGGATGATCAACCGCATGATCGAGGCCAGCGAGGGCCGGATCCTCCTCGACGGGAAGCCGGTCCAGGGCATCGACCCGCCGACGCTGCGGCGCGGCATCGGCTACGTCATCCAGCAGGCCGGCCTGTTCCCGCACCGCAAGATCGTGGACAACATCGCGACCGTCCCGTACCTGCTCGGCTGGGACAAGAAGAAGGCCCGCGCGCGGGCCATGGAGCTGCTGGAGCGCGTCGGGCTGGACCCGGCGCTGGCCGGGCGCTACCCGTTCCAGCTCTCCGGCGGGCAGCAGCAGCGCGTCGGAGTGGCGCGGGCGCTCGCCGCCGACCCGCCCGTGCTGCTCATGGACGAGCCGTTCAGCGCGGTCGACCCGATCGTGCGGACGAGCCTCCAGGAGGAGCTGCTGCGGCTGCAGGCGGAGCTGCAGAAGACCATCGTCTTCGTCACCCACGACATCGACGAGGCCATCAAGCTCGGCGACCGGGTGGCGGTGCTGCGCGTGGGCGGGAAGCTGGCGCAGCTCGCCGACCCGAGGACGCTGCTGTCGGAGCCGGCCGACGACTTCGTGCGCGAGTTCCTGGGGCACGACCGGGGCATCCGGCGGCTGCAGTTCGTCCCCACGGACGGGCTGCGGCTGCGTACGGACCTGACCGTCGAGGAGGGGGCCGAGCGCGGCACCTCCGAGCCCTGGGTCCTGGTCGTGGACGGCGCGGGCCGGCCGGTCGGCTGGGCGTCCGGGGCGCGCCCCGGCGAGCTGGAGCGCTTCGGCGCCTTCGTCTTCGGCCGCGACTCGCTGCGCGCGGCCCTGGACGCGGCGCTGCTGTCGCCCTCCGGCTGTGCGGTGGCCGTGGACGAGGGCGGCAAGGTCGTCGGCGTGGCCACCAGGGAGAGCCTGGACCAGGCGCTCGCGGAGGCGGCCGATGTCTGACGGCCCTCCCTCGATCTGGGAGTGGATCGGCCGCAACTGGGACACCGGCCGGGCCGACAGCATCAGGAACCTGCTGACCGACCACCTCACGATGTCCCTGGTGCCGATCGTGCTCTCGCTGGTGCTGGCGCTGCCGCTGGGCCTCGCCTGCGCGCGCTGGCGCTGGCTCTACCAGCCCACGGCGGGCCTGATGAACGTGGTCTACGCGCTGCCGTCGCTGCCGGTCTTCATGCTGCTGATCTCGGTGACCGGGCTGTCGCAGACCACGGTGATCATCCCGCTCACCTTCTACGGCATGGCCGTGCTCATCCCGGCCGTGGTGGACGGGCTGCGCTCGGTGCCCGACCACGTGCGGCAGTCGGCGGTGGCGATGGGGTTCACGCCGCTGCGCCGGCTGCTGCTGGTGGAGCTGCCGATCGCGGTCCCGGTGGTGCTGGCCGGGCTGCGGGTGGTCGCCGTGTCCAGCATCAGCCTGGTCAGCGTGGGCGCGCTGATCGGGCAGGGCGGGCTCGGCGGGCTGTTCACGCGGGCCTACCAGAACCCGTTCATGCCGCCGGTGATCGTCGGCATCGTGCTGATCGTGGTGCTGGCGCTGATCGCCGACGCGCTGATCGTGCTGGCGCAGCGGCTGCTGACCCCGTGGGTCCGGGCGCGGAAGGGGCAGGCGACGTGAGCTGGCTGACGAGCTTCTTCTCCTGGCTGGGGGAGTTCTTCGGGACGGCCGGGAACTGGTCGGGCCCGGGGAGCATCCCGGCGCGGCTGCTGGAGCACCTGGAGTTCTCCGCGCTGGCGCTGGTGCTGGCCGTGCTGATCGCGGTGCCGCTCGGGCTGCTCATCGGGCACACCGGGCGGGGCGAGGTGCTGGTGGTCGTCTCGGCGAACCTGGCCAGGGCGCTGCCGACGCTGGGCCTGCTGGTGATGTTCGTGCTGCTGCTGGGCACGGCCTCGATCTGGCCGGTGATCATCCCGCTGGTGTTGTTGTCGGTGCCGCCGATCCTGGTGAACACGTTCGAGGGGATCAAGGGGGTCGATCCCGAGCTGCGGGACGCGGCGTACGGGATGGGGCTGCGCGGCGGCCAGGTGCTCGGGCGGGTGCTGGTGCCGGTCGCGCTGCCGCTGATCCTGCTCGGGTGCCGGCTGTCGGCGATCCAGGTGGTGGCGACGACGACGGTGGCGGCCTACACCGGGCTGGGCGGGCTCGGGCGCTACATCATCGACGGTTTCGCGACCAAGGATTACGCCAGCGTGGTCGGGGGTTCTGTACTGATTGTGCTGTTCGCGCTCGTCGTGCAGATCCTGTTCACGCTCGCCCAGAGGGTGGCGGTCTCGCCCGGGGTGAGCCAGCGGCTGAAAGTCCGATAGTCTCCTGTATTACCTCCCGTTTTAGAAGGGAAAAGCAAGATGAGACGCACGTACGGCATCGCGGGGACGCTGATCTCGGCGGTGCTCGCCCTGTCCGCCTGTGGCGGCGGCGGGTCCGGCGGCGGGGGCAACCCCCTCGACACCACGAGCGCGGCGCCCAGCGGCTCGGCCTCGGGCGGAGGCGCCGCCGCGGGCAAGGCCGTCATCGGCTCGTTCGACTTCGACGAGAGCGCGCTGCTCGCCTCGATCTACGCGCAGGCGCTGGAGGCCAAGGGCGTCCAGGTGGAGGAGAAGCCGCGCATCGGCAGCCGCGAGGCGGTCTACGACCAGGTCAAGAGCGGCGGGCTGACCATCGTGCCCGAGTACAACGGCAACCTGCTCGCCTTCATCGACCTCAAGGCCACCGCCGCCACGACCGACGAGGTCAACGCGGCGCTGAAGGAGAAGCTGCCCGCCGAGCTGGAAGTGCTCGACTCCTCCCCGGCCGAGGACAAGGACAGCCTCTCCATCACCAAGGACACCCAGTCCAAGCAGTCGCTGAACACGATGGAGGACCTCGCCAAGGTCTCCAAGACCTTCACCGTGGGCGGGCCGCCGGAGTTCAAGAAGCGCTGGGAGGCCCGCTTCAAGGAGGTCTACGGCATCGAGTTCAAGGAGTGGAAGCCGACCGGCCCCACCACGGCCGACGCGCTCAAGGACGGCTCCATCCAGGTCGGCAACGTCTTCACCACCGACCCCAAGATGACCGCCAACAACCTCGTGCCGCTCCAGGACACCAAGAACGTCTTCCCGGCCCAGAACGTCACCCCGCTGCTGTTCAAGGCGGGCGCGACCGACACGATCAGGACCACCCTCAACACGGTCTCGGCCAAGCTGTCGACGGACTCGCTGCTGCAGATGATGCAGAAGATCTCCGTCAACAAGGACGAGCCCGCCACGGTGGCCAAGGACTGGCTGACCTCCAACGGCCTGGCCTGAGCCTTGGGCGAGTTCACGGAGGCGATGGCGCAGCTCGCCGGCGGGGTCGCGGTGGTGACCGTGCGGGACGGGCGTGACGACCTCGGCACCACCGTGTCCACGCTGATGTCCGTCTCCCTGGAGCCGCCGCTCGTGCTGGTCAGCCTGGCCTCCGGCGGCTACCTCGCGGAGGTCCTGCTCCGGCGGGACCGCTGGGCCGCCTCCCTGCTGTCGGCGGGGCAGGCGGCCGTCGCCAGCCGCTTCGCCACCCCGGGCCGGCCCAGCGCCCGCCTCCTGCTCGCCGGGCTCCCGCACCACCGGGGGACGCACACGGAGGCGCTGGTGATCGCGGGCGGGGTGGCCGCGCTGGAGGCCGAGACCACGACGGTGGTCCCGGCCGGCGACCACACTCTTTTCATCGCGGCCGTGCTGGACGTGGCCTACGTCGAGGCCGCCCTCCAGCCGCTGGTCCGCCTGCGGGGCCGCTACCGCCCCGTTACGTCTCCTTGATCAACACCCGTGGCTGGGGCGCGGTGCGGCGCCGGCCGACCACGGCGAGGTGTACACCACCGTCCTGGAGACCTTCGAGTGGGACTGGGAGACCGGGCAACGCGGTCCGCGTCGAGATCGACCAGCCGGACGCGTTGCGCTCCAGCGTGCTCTACTACTTCCACTGCCACCCGCCGAACGGTGACGCCGTCGTGGGCACCGCCGCCGAGGACATCGCGCTGGAGGCGGTCCGGTCCCTCTCCGGCGCGCAGGCCGAACGGCCCGCAGTCCGGCGTGGCCGGTCGGGGGCCGGTCGGCGGCCGGTCGGCGGCCGGTCAGCGGCCGGTCAGCGGATCGTGTACCACTCCGGCAGGATCAGCGGGCCCGCGGCGGGCAGGCCCAGCTCGGCCGACAGGCGGGCCAGGGGCCCCCAGGCGTCGAGCCGGATCCTGGCGAGGGCGGCCGACTTGTCCTCGCTGGACTCCGGGCCGCGCAGCCGCTCCAGCGGGTTGAGCCGCGGGTACATCCGCACCGGCGCGTCCTCGCTCAGCCCGGCCCGCTTCCTGGCCAGCGTCAGGGCGTCCTCCAGGCCGCCGAGCTCGTCCACGAGGCCTTGGGCGTGCGCGTCGGCGCCGGTCCAGACGCGGCCCCTGGCCAGCTCGTGGGTGCGCTCCCTGCTGAGGTCCCGGCTCTGGGCCACCTTGCCGACGAAGTCGTCGTAGATGCGGTCGAGCCAGGCGTTCATGCGCTCCCACTGCTCGGGGGAGAAGGTGCGGGAGGTGGAGAACATGCCGGCGTTGGCGCCCTCGGCCACCATTTCCGTGTTTATCCCGATTTTTTGCATCAGGTCGGCGAAGACGGCCTTGCCGCCGTACACGCCGATCGACCCGGTCAGCGTCCCCGGCTGGGCCACGATCACGTCGGCGGCCATCGACACGAAGTAGCCGCCGGACGCCGCCAGGTCGCCCATCGACACGATGACCGGCTTGACCTTGCGCGTCAGCGTCACCTCGCGCCACACGGTGTCGGAGGCCACGTACGAGCCGCCCGGGCTGTCCACCCGGAACACCACGGCCTTGATGTGCTCGTCCCGGCGGGCGGCCCGCAGCGCAGCGCTGATCGTGTCGGAGCCCATGGCGCCGCCCCCGCCGAGCGGGCTCCGGCCGCTGCGACCGGTCTTGATCATGCCGATGCCGTGGACCAGCGCGATCCCGTCGGACATGGGGTGCGGCAGCTTCCTGACCGCCGCCGCGCGGGCGTACCTCGACACGTACAGCAGGTGCGCGTCCGCGCCCGCCGCCTGCTTGACCTCGTCGTACACTTCGTCGCGGTAGGCCAGCCGGTCCACCAGCCCGGCCTCCTCGGCCTCGGCGGCGGTGAACGGGCCCCGGTCGATCAGTTCGCGCACCTTGCCGGGGTCCAGCCGGCGGCCGTCCGCGATGCCGTTGATCATCGTCTCGGTGACCGACTCCACGATGCGGCCCACCGACTCGCGGTGCGGCTCGGTCATGTGGTCCTGGGTGAACGTGTTGGCCGCGGTCTTGTACTCGTGACGCTGGCCGAGCTCGTAGTCCACGCCCAGCTTCGCCAGCGCGCCCTTGACGAAGCGCTGCTCCAGTGCCACGCCGGTGAGCCCGACGTCGCCGCTCGGCTGCAGGCAGACCCGCTCGAAGGCGCTGGCCAGGTAGTAGGGGACGGTGCCGCCGCCGAACTCGCCGAAGGTCTCGGCGAAGGCGACGGTCAGCTTGCCCGAGGCCCGGAAGTGGATGACGGCCTGGCGCAGCTCCTGCACCATGCCCAGCCCGAGCGGCTGGCCGCCGATCTTGACGACGAGCGCCTTGACCCGGGAGTCCTGGCGGGCCCGCCGCAGCCCGCCGACGATGTCGGCGAGGCGCGTCTTGCGCATGGACAGCACGGCGGCCAGCGGATCCGCCGGCGGCCCCTCCGTGACGCCCTCGGTGAGATCCAGCTCAAGGACCAGCGGGCCGGTGCGCCGCTGGCGGAGCCTGTCGACGGTTTCGAAGATCGCCTTGCCTGGGTCCATACAACTCACCCTAAGCGACGCATTTCGAATCGTGCTCAGTCGGCCGGACGCTTGGTGCGCGGCCCCGGCGAGCAGGCCGGGTGCGGGCACCCAGGACAATGGGTGGGTGCACCACCGCCATCCCGCCCGCACCCTGGCCCCGTCGGCGGGCGGGGCCCGATGACCACCCCCGGCCTCCTGGTCGCGCGCGTCCGCGACCTCCTGCCCGCGGACGGCGGGCGGGTCGTGCTCGGCATCGCGGGCTGCCCGGGCGCGGGCAAGTCCACCCTGGCCGGCTGGCTCGCCGCCCGGCTCACCGCGGCCGGCCTGCCCGCCGTCCAGGTGCCGATGGACGGCTTCCACCTCGCCGACGTCGAGCTGCGCCGCCTCGGCAGGCTCGGCCGCAAGGGCGCCATCGACACCTTCGACGGCCACGGCTACCTCGCCCTGCTGCGCCGCCTCCGCGCCGACACCGGCGCCACCGTCTACGCCCCGTCCTTCGACCGCGACCTCGAACAGCCCATCGCCGGGGCCATCCCCGTGCCGCCGGCCGCCCGCGTGGTCGTCACCGAGGGCAACTACCTGCTCATCCCGCGCGACCCGTGGCGGCAGGTCCGCTCCGCCCTGACCGAGGTCTGGTACGCCGACCTCGACGACCGCCTCCGCCTCGACCGCCTCACCCGGCGGCACGTCCGCCACGGCAAGGCGCCGGAGCAGGCGGCGCGCTGGGTCGCCGAGGTCGACGAGCCGAACGCCGCCGCCATCCGCGCCACCCGCGACACCGCCGACCTCGTCCTCGACGTCGAAGCCCTCCCGCTCGCCCCGCTGCCCTGAGCGGCCGGGCGGGCGGGCGCGTCAGGCGGCGGCGGTGCCCGTGGCGGCGGCGGCGTCGACGCGGGGGGTGATCGTCGGGGTCTGGTCCGCGGTGTACTGGAGGCCGCGGCCCGTGGTCTGGAGGCGCTGCAGGGTCTGCGCGACCGTGAAGTCCGGGTACTCCTGCTTGAGCAGCGCGAACGTGCCCGCCACGTGCGGCGCGGCCATGGACGTGCCGCTCTTCTCCTGGTACGTCCCCCCGGGCACCGACGACCGGATCGCCACCCCCGGCGCGAACAGGTCCAGCAGCGGCCCCCGGTTGGTGAAGGTGGCCAGCGCGTCCTGGTTGTCGCTGGCCCCCACGGTGACGGCCGTCGAGATGCAGGCGGGCGCGGAGACGCCGTTGGCGAAGCCGTTGTTGCCGGCCGCCACCACCGGGGCCACCCCGAGCCCCACCAGCGTGTCGAACTCGGGCTTGACCGCCGACGCGCTCGGGTCGGCGTCGCACGCCTGCGTGAACGGCCCCCCGCCGCCCAGGCTCATGTTGACCGAGGCGACGTTGCGGCTGCGGGCCACCCGCGCCACGTACTCCAGCGCCAGCTTCTGGTCGGAGGTGTAGCTGAGGAAGCACGGCGCGGTCGCGCCCCGGGTGGCGCAGGACATGGCGTTGTCCATGCGGCTGAACACCTGGATGGCCAGGATGCCGGCCTCGGGCGCCACCCCGTTCGACGGCGCTCCGGTGACCATGCGCCCGGCCGCGATCCCGGCCACGTGGGTGCCGTGCGAGCAGGCGTTGACCTGGTTGACGACGCACTGCGCGGTCTCGGCGTCGGCGGCCCCCGCGCCGGTCTGGCTCGGCTGGTTGTTCGGGCAGAGCGAGACCGTGCCGTCGCCGGCGTCGGAGGAGGAGAAGCACGCCTCGTCCACCAGGCGGCCGGTGAAGAAGGGATGGTCGCGGTCGATCCCGGTGTCCAGGACGGCGACCGTGGCCCCCCTGCCGGTCCAGCCGGCGTCGTTGGCCCGGTTGGAGCCGATCAGGTTGGTGCTGATCTCCAGGCCCCCAGGGTTCTCCCAGGCGGCGAGCGGGGTCGGCGCGCTCAGCTCGTCCTTGTAGACGGACTGGACGCGGCCGTCCTTCTTCAGCCGGGCCAGCGTCATCTGGTCGACCTCGGCGACGAAGAAGTTCGGCGAGGCGGCGGTCTCCAGGACGCGGCTGCCCTCGGAGGCCCGTTCGATGTCGCCGGCGACGGCCTTGACGCTCTGCCCCGGCCGGAGCTGGATGATGGAGCGCACCCGGGTCTTCGACTGGATCTCCCGCACCAGCGCCTCGCTGATCACGGGGCCGGTCGTGTCGGTGGAGTCGGCGTTCAGCGCTCCCGCGCCCGGCGTGGCCGAGGGCGGGCCGGGCGTGTCGTAGGTCTCGGCGTACAGGGCCGGCGCCGTGCCGAGCACGGCCGTGGTGGTGGCCAGCGCGGCGGCGCGGGCGAGCAAGGACCGTAGCCTCACGGGGTTCCTCCGAGGATGGGCGTTAGGGCGTTACATCCCCGGCTGTGTCTTGTGTGATGTGGGGGGTGAATGTGGCTCGGGTGAACGATGAATGGTTTTTTACCCGCTTCAGCCCGGCAACGGAAAAGGCCGGTCGTTCCCGACCGGCCTTTTCCTGACATCTAGCTATTTGACGGTTTTGAGGACGTTCTTCGTCGCCTTCTTCAACGCCGACGCGGAGGGCTTGCTCACCATCCGCACCTTCTCGGCGGCAATGAGGGTGGTCGTGCCGTTCGTGCCGTGCGCCCAGTTCAGCCAGGCCGTCAGCAGCGCGGCGTCCAACTTGGCCTTGTTCGTCTTGCCGTTCTTCAGCACCCGGTACGCCTTGCCCAGCGACGACGCCTTCGTCAGCTCCGGGAAGACCTTGCTCGACTTCGCGATCAGCTTCAGGTAGCAGGTGAGCGTGGCGTCGGAGATCGTGCCGCTGCTGCGGTGGATCTCGACGGCCCACTTCCTGGCCGGCAGCTTCTTGGCCGCCGTGCCGCGCGTGCAGACCGAGGCCGTGCTGGTCGGCGACGGCGTCGGCGTCACGGTGACGGTGACCGTCACGGTCGGCAGCGGCACCGGAGAGGTGGACGAGGACGGCTGCGGGTCCGGCGAGGCGTCGTCCGTGGGGTCGTCCGTGGGGTCGTCCGTCGGGTCGTCCGTCGGGTCGTCCGGCTGGCCGGGGTCCGGGTCGCCGTCGTCCGCGGACGGGCTCGGCTCCGGCGCGACCGGCGACTGCGACACCGTCGGCTGCGGCGAGGCCCCCGCCAGGGCGGCCGCCAGGTCCAGGCGCGGCGTGGTGACCTGCGTGCCGTTCGCCTCGTAGGTGTAGGGCCGCCCGGTGCTCTTGAGCTCGTTGATCAGGTCCCCGATCGGGGTCTGCGGCTTGGCCTGCTTCATCAGCGCCAGCGCGCCCGCCACGTGCGGCGTCGCCATGGACGTGCCGCTGTAGACGGCCGTCGCGTTGTCCGGCACCGACGACTCGACGTCCACGCCCGGCGCGAACAGGTCCAGCAGCGCGCCCCGGTTGGAGAAGTCCGCGATGCCGTCGTTGTTGTCGTTCGCGCCGACGGCCACCGCCGAGGAGATGCACGCCGGGTACGACGCCCCCTCGAAGAACTCGTTGCCCGCCGCCACCACGGTCGCCACGCCCTTGGCGAGCAGCGCGTCGATCTTCGGCTTGAGCACCGCGCCCTCCTCGCCGGAGTCGCACTCGGTCTCCGACAGCGCGCCGCCGAGGCTCAGGTTGACCGCCGCGAGCGGCTGGTCCAGCCCGGCCACGTAGTCCAGGGCCAGGCGCAGCGACGACTCGAAGGCCAGCAGGCAGCTCGCCTCGCCGCACACGCCCTCGTCGTTGACCCGGCTGAACACCTGCACCGCCACGATGCCCGCGCCCGGCGCGACGCCGCCGGTGCCGGCCGCGATGCCGGCGACGTGGCTGCCGTGCTCGCACAGGTTCTCGGCGCCGGTCAGGCACTTGGCCGTCATGGCGTCGGCCGCGCCCTCGCCGATCTGCTCGTTCTGCCCGTTCGGGCACAGGGACTCGACGCCGGTCTCGGTGGCCGAGAAGCACGCCTCGGCCACGATCCGGCCGCTGAACCACGGGTGGTCGCGGTCGATGCCGGTGTCCAGCACCGCCACCGCCTGCCCGCTGCCCGTGAAGCCCTTGGCCTGCGCCTGGTCGGCGCCGATGAGCTTGAGGTTGGGGGCCACGTCGGCCGGCGTGTACGTCCGGTCCCGGTGGATCGAGGTCACCCGCGGGTCGGCGGCGAGCCTGGTCAGCTCCTCCGCCGTGCCCTGGACGACCATGAACGACTGGTTCCGCGGGCGCAGCACCACGTCCACGCTCTCGGCCGCCGCCTGGCTCGCCACGGGCTCGTTCTGCCCGGGGTCGGTCATCTCGACGATGGCCCGCTCGGTGCCGCCGCCGGCGCCTAAGCCGTCCTCCACCTTCTCCTCCGGGGTTCCCGGAGGCTGCGAGGCGCCCGGGGTCTCCGAGCCGGAGGGGGCCGGTGCCGGGGTGGCGGTGGGCGCGGGCGTCGGCGTCGGGGTGGGGTCGTCCGCGTAGGCCGGGCCCGATAACGGCATCAGGGCCAGAGCGACCGAGCAAACGATCATATGGCGAAATCGCACGCGTCTTCCTCCGAAGGGGATGATCTCGGAGTTTAGGGCGATTTCCCGGACAGGCACAGGCCTCCGGTCCGGTTTCTCACCGAACTTTCAGCGACCGCACCCCTGACGTTCAGCGTGTCCCGGCGGGCGGCCCCTCGTGCGTGAACCAGACCGCGCCGAGCGGCGGCACCCGCAGCGTCGTCGAGTACGGCAGCCCGTGGCACGACTCCTCGACCGCCTCGATCGCGCCCATGTTGCCGACGCCGCTGCCCCAGTAGTCGTAGGCGTCGGTGTTCAGCACCTCGCTCCACCGCCCCCCGTACGGCAGGCCCAGCCGGTAGCTCTCGTGCGGGCTGCCGCTGAAGTTGACCACGCACGCCACCGCCGAGCCGTCCTTGGCGTAACGGACGAAGGAGAACGTGTTGCCCGGCGCGTCGTCGGCGTCGATCCACCGGAACCCCTCCGGCGCGGTGTCCTGCTCCCACAGCGCCGGCGTCTCGCGGTAGACCCGGTTCAGCTCGCGGACCAGCCGCTGCACGCCCTGGTGCCCGTCGAACTCCAGCACCCACCAGTCGAGCCCGCGCTCCTCCGACCACTCCGAGCCCTGGCCGAACTCGCCGCCCATGAACAGCAGCTGCTTGCCCGGATGCGCCCACATGAACGCCAGCAGCGCCCTGAGCTGCGCGAAACGCTGCCACTCGTCGCCCGGCATCTTGCCGAGCAGCGAGCCCTTGCCGTGCACCACCTCGTCGTGCGAGAGCGGCAGCACGTAGTTCTCGGAGTAGGCGTACAGCAGCGAGAACGTCATCTGGTGGTGGTGGTACTGGCGGAAGACCGGCTCGTGGCGCAGGTACTCCAGCGTGTCGTGCATCCAGCCCATGTTCCACTTGAAGCCGAAGCCCAGGCCGCCCAGGTGCACCGGCCGCGACACGCCCGGCCAGGCCGTCGACTCCTCGGCCACGGTCGAGATGCCGGGCGCCTCGCGGTAGGCGACCGCGTTCATCTCCTTGAGGAAGTCGACCGCGTCGAGGTTCTCCCGGCCGCCGTAGACGTTCGGCGTCCACTCGCCCTCGCGCCGCGAGTAGTCGAGGTAGAGCATCGAGGCCACGGCGTCCACGCGCAGGCCGTCGATGTGGAACTCCTGGAGCCAGAACAGCGCGTTGGCGACCAGGAAGTTGCGCACCTCGCGGCGGCCGTAGTCGAAGACGTAGGTGCCCCAGTCGGGGTGCTCGCCGCGCGCCGGGTCGGCGTGCTCGTACAGCGGGGTGCCGTCGAAGCGGGCCAGCGCCCAGTCGTCCATGGGGAAGTGCGCGGGCACCCAGTCGAGGATCACGCCGATGCCGCGCTGGTGCATGCGGTCCACGAAGTGGCGGAACTCGTCGGGGGTGCCGAAACGGGCGGTCGGCGCGTAGTACGAGGTCACCTGGTAGCCCCACGACCCGCCGAACGGGTGCTCGGCCACCGGCAGCAGCTCCACGTGCGTGAAGCCCAGGTCGGCCGCGTACGCCGACAGCTCGTCGGCCAGCTCCACGTACGACAGGCCGGGCCGCCACGAGCCCAGGTGCACCTCGTAGATGCTCATCGGCTCGGCCTGCTGGTGCTTGCCGCGCCGCTCGACCATCCAGGCGTCGTCCTGCCAGCTGTAGTCGGACCTGTCGACCACGGAGGCCGTCATCGGCGGCACCTCGGTGCGCCGCGCCATCGGGTCGGCCTTCTCCCGCCAGGTGCCGTCGGCGCCCAGAATCTGGTACTTGTACCGCTCGCCGCCCCGCAGGTCGGGGATGAACAGCTCCCACACGCCGGAGCGGCCCAGGGAGCGCATGGGGTAGGCGGTGCCGTTCCAGTGGTTGAAGTCGCCGATGACGCGGATGCCGCGCGCGTTGGGGGCCCAGACGGCGAACGCCACGCCGGGGACGTCCTCGTGGACCATCACGCGGGCGCCCAGCGCCTCCCACAGCCGCTCGTGCCGTCCCTCGCCGATGAGGTGCAGGTCCACCTCGCCGAGGGTGGGCCAGTGCCGGTACGGGTCGCGCACGGAGAACGGCTCGCCGCCCGCGTACTTGACCTGCAACGTGTAGCCGGGCACCTTGTCGAGCCCCGGAACGAGCACCTCGAACACCCCGTGGGCCTGGTGTTTCATGTCATGGGTCGTACCGTCGTCGTCCAGCACCACCGTGACCCGCTCCGCCAGCGGGCGCAGCGCGCGGAAGACCACCCCGCCGGGCACGGGGTGCGCTCCGAGCACGGAGTGCGGATCGTGGTGCGCCCCACCCGCGAGGCGGTCGAGCTCGTTCCTCATCGGCATGCTCCCAACCCTGCACTATGACGACCGTCCATCCCAGGCACTGCCCGCTTTCGCCGAGACAATCACAGAAAGTGCAAAATCCCGGGTTCATCACAAGAGGGTGCCGGGATGGATAACCCATCCTTTACCGCAATCTGGCTCGTCATACTGGTGCGCCGCCCGTCAACCCCGCCAGAAAGGCTGCAGTGATGTACCCGCCCCCTCCTTCCCCCACACATCCGTCATATCCGCCGCCACCCCCGCCCTTACGCCCGGTCCGCGGCCTCGCGGTCCTCGCCGTGGCGGCGCTCGGGATCACCTCGCTGGTCAGCGTCGTCGCCGCGGTCATCGACCTCTGGTACGCGGACCTCATCGACCGCATCCTCGGCGGCGTGGCGGCGGTGCCGCAGAGCGAGATCGACGCCGGCGACCTCGTCCACGGCGTGTCCGGCATCGTGGAGACCGTCACCTACCTGGCCGCGGCCGTGGCGTTCCTGGTCTGGCTGTACCGGACGCGGGTCAACGCCGAGGCGCTGGCGCCGCACGCGCACCGGCACTCGCGCGTCTGGGCGGTGCTCGGCTGGGTCGTCCCGATCGTGGCGCTCTGGTTCCCCAAGCAGGTCGTGGACGACGTCTGGGACGCCTCCGCCCGCACCCCGTCCCCGCCGAAGGCGCTCTTCCACGCCTGGTGGGCGGCCTGGCTGGTCAGCAACTGGGGCGCGGGCCTCATCTCCCGCGCGCTGTTCCGGGCCGAGGAGGCGGAGGAGTACGCGGCGGCCGCCCGCTTCGACGTGGTGAGCATCGGGCTGTCGCTGATCGCGGCCGCCCTCGCGGTCCCCGTCGTGCTGCGGATCACCCAGGCCCAGGAGCGGCGCAGGGAGGAGCTCGCCGCCGGCCTCCACCCCGCCTACACGGGCTACCCCTGGAGGTAGCTCCCTTCCGCCGCCACGGCCAGGAGGTCGTCCAGCGGCAGGGCCGCGCCTCGGGCGCCGGCCTCGACGGCCCGCGCGCCGCCCAGCGCCGCCTCGACCGCGGCCGTGACGCGGGCGACGTCGAAGCGCTCGCCGGGCGGCAGCGGAGCCCCCACGGACGCCCGGAGCGCGCTCGCGTGCCCGAGCAGCAGGGCCGCCTCCTCGTGCCGCCCGGCGAGGGCCCGCGCGCCCGCCAGCCCCTCCAGGGCCAGCGCGACCGCGCGCGGGTCGCCGACCCTCCTGGCCGCCGCCAGCCCCCGGAGCTGGAGGGCGAGGGCCTGGCCCGCGTCCCCGCGCTGCTCGGCGGAGAAGCCCAGCTCGGCCAGGATCAGCGCCGCGCCGGGCTCGCCGGCCACGTCCATGACCCACTCCAGCCAGTGACGCAGCCGCCGCTCGGCCTCCTCCAGGCGGCCCTGGCGGCGGGCGGAGAGCGCGAGGCCCAGCTCCGCGAACTCCTCGGCGGGCCGGTTCGACTGCGCCGCGGCCAGCCGCGCGGCCCGCTCGTGGTAGTCGTCGGCCGCGGCGTGGTCGCCGGTCAGCAGCGCGATCCGGCCGAGCCGCGACAGCGCGTCCGGCACCGAGCTCCACAGGCCGAGCTCCTCGGCCATGCGCAGGCCCTCCTCGCGCAGCTCGGCGGCGCGGGCGTAGTCGCCGGTGATCTCGGCGAGCGTGCTCAGGTTCTCGGCGGCGCGCATCTCGCCCCACCGGTCGCCCGTCTGCCGGAACAGCGCGAGCCCCTGCTCGCCGTCGCGCCGCAGCGCCTCCAGGTCGCCGCGCATGGCGGCGTGCCGGGCCAGGACGTTGAGCGCTGCCCCGGTGCCCCAGGCGTCGCCCAGCGCCCGGAAGCCCGCGAGCGCGGCCCGGACCAGGCCGACGCTCGCCGACAGGTCGTCGTAGCCGAACATGGCGAAACCGGCGAACCACTGCGCCCGCGCCCGGGCCGGCGGATCCTCGACGGCGTCGAACACGGCGGGATCCAGCGCCTGAGGCTGCCCGGACAACATCCGCATCCCGGCCAGCCACACCTCGGCCACCGCCGCCCCTGGCGCGTCCCGTCCGGCGGCGGCGAGGGCGTTCTCCAGGGCGCGGCGGCCCTCGCCCAGCCGGCCGCGCAGGACCCAGTACCAGGCCAGGGCGTTGACCAGGCGCAGCGCGTCGGCGGGCGCGCCCAGGCGGATCGCGTTCTCCAGCGCGGCCCGCAGGTTGGCGCTCTCGGCGTCCAGCAGGGCCAGGGCGCGCCGCTGCTCGTGGCCGCGCAGGTGCGGCTCCTCCCGCTCGGCCAGGCCGACGTAGTAGCGGGCGTGCCGGAGCGTGATCGTCTCCTCCTCGCCCGCCTCGCGCAGCCGCTCCCTGCCGTAGGCCGCCACCGACTCCAGCAACCGGTACCGCGACCCCGCCCGCACCACCAACGACCGCTCCACCAGCCGGGCCAGCGCCTCCAGCACCTCCACCCCCGGCTCCGCGCACACCCGCTCGGCCGCCTCCAGCGAACACCCGCCCACCTGCACCGCCAACCGCCGCAACACCACCCGCTCGGCCCCGCCCAGCAGCTCCCAGCTCCAATCGATCATCGCCCGCAACGTCCGCTGCCGCGCCGGCGCATCCCGCAACCCCGCCGTCAACACCCCGAACCGGTCATCCAGCCGCGCCGCCAGCTCCGCCACCCCCAACGCCCGCACCCGCGTCGCCGCCAGCTCCACCGCCAACGGCAACCCGTCCAACCGCGCGCACACCGCCGCCACCCCCGCATCCACGGCCACCCCCGCATCCACGGCCACCCCCGCCCGCGCCGCGAACAACTCCACCGCCGCCGAAGCCTCCAGCGGCGGCACCTGCCACACCCGCTCCCCCCCGATCCGCAACGGCTCCTGACCCGTCACCAGCACCCGCAGCCCCGCCACCGCCCGCAGCAACCACGCCACCAGCTCCGCCACCGGCTCCACCACGTGCTCGCAGTTGTCCAGCACCAGCAACGTCTCCCGGCTCCGCAGGACCGACACCAGGCGTTCGGTCACGCAGGCGGCGGCGTCGTCGCGGACGCCGAGCACGGCGGCGACGCTCTCGGCCACCTCGGCCGGCCCGGCGCCGCGCGGCAACGCGGCCAGCTCCACCAGCCACGCGCCGCCCTCGGGCACCGCGTCGCGGGCGACGGCCAGCGCCAGCCGGGTCTTGCCCACCCCGCCCGGCCCGGTGAGCGTCACCAGGCGATGAGCACGCAACAACCCCCGCACCTCGCCGACCGCCTCCGCACGGCCCACCAGGGAGGTCAACGGCGCGGGCAGGTTCCCCCGCCCACCCGGCACCCCGCCCGGCTCCGGGAACGGCCCTCGCGGAAAGGAGCCCTGGCGGGACGGACCCGAGGGAAGCGGGCCCGAGGAGAGTGGGTGGAGGGAGGGGGAGTGACGGAGGATGGCCTGATGGAGGGCCGTCAGCTCCGGACCCGGGTCCACCCCCAGCTCCTCCGCCAGCCGCCCCCGCACCCCCTCGTACGCGGCCAGCGCCTCCCCCTGCCGCCCCGACAGGTACAGGGCCCGCAGGTGGGCCGCCCGCAGCCGCTCACGCAGCGGATGCCGGGCCACCAGCTCCGCCAGGTCCGCCGCCAGGGCGGCGTGTTCGCCGAGGTCGAGACGGACCTCGGCCAGGTCCTCGAGCGCCGCCAGCCGCCGCTCCTCCAGCCGCGCCGCCACCGCCCGCGCGAACGGCTCGTCGGCGAACTCGGCGTAGGCGGCCCCCCGCCACAGCTCCAGGGCCGCCCGCAGCGACGTCGCCCGCCCGGCGGGGTCGGGCGCCCGGCGGGCGTGGTCCAGCAGGTCCTCGAAGCGGGCGGCGTCGTCCGGCGTCGCCCGCAGCACGTACCCGGGCGCCCGGTAGGCCACCAGGTCCCGGTCCCCGAGCGCCTTGCGGAGCTGGGACACCTTGACCCGCAGCGCGGCCGGCGCGCCGGCGGGCGGGTGCTCGCCCCACAGGTCGGCGACGAGCCGGTCGGCGGAGACCGTCCGGCCGCCGTCGATCAGCAGCCGGGCGAGGAGGGCGCGGACCTTGACCTCGGGGACCCGGACCGGCTCCCCGTCCGCCGTCCACACGGCGACCGGTCCCAGCACGCCGAACCGCATCAGCCCCCCATAACCAACCCCGAACCCGACCATAACCGCGTCCCCGCAGCCTGGAGCCGTCCACCAGGAAGGGAAACACTCAGATGTCAGAAAATATCTCCGTTCTCGGGCTCGGTCTCATGGGCTCCGCGCTCGCCGGCGCCCTGCTGTCCGCCGGGCACCGGGTCACGGTCTGGAACCGCACCCCGGCCAGGGCCGAGCCGCTGGCCGCCCGGGGCGCGGCCGTCGCCGCCACGCCGGGCGAGGCCGTCGCGGCGAGCCCGCTGGTGATCGCCTGCCTGCTCGACCACGCCTCGGTCCGCGAGGTCCTGGACGGCGTCGAGCTGCGCGGGCGCGTGCTGGCCAACCTCACCACCGGCCGCCCCGCCGAGGCCCGCGAGTCGGCGTCCTGGGCGACCGCCCGGGGCGCGGACCACGTGAGCGGCGGCATCATGGCGGTGCCGCAGATGATCGCCGGGCCGGGCGCGCTCATCCTCTACAGCGGCGAGCGGGCCGCTTTCGACCGGCACGAGCAGGCGCTCGCCGCGCTGGCCGAGCCCCGCTGGGTCGGCGCGGACCCGGGGATGGCCCCGCTGCTCGACCTCGCCATGCTGACCGGCATGTACGGCCAGATCGCCGGCGGGCTGGCGGCGGCCGCCCTGGTCCGCAGCGCCAAGTACCCGTTGACCGAGTTCACCGAGGACCTGCTGGTCCCGTGGCTCAACGCGATGGCCGCGCAGCAGCCCGGCTGGGCGGCGGCGATGGAGGCCGGCGACCACCGCACCGGGGTCTCCAACCTGGAGATCAACCGGGCCGGCCTGCGCAACCTGGTGACCGCCTTCGCCGAGCAGGGCGTCCGGGCGGACCTGCTGCTGCCGCTCCAGGCGATCGTGGAGCGGCGGGTGGCGCGGGGCCTCGGCCACGAGGGCCTGTCCGGGCTGGTGCTGGAGCTGGAGGAGGGCGCCTAGCGGGGGCGGAAGGCAGCCAGCGGGATGGGCAGCCAGGTGGGCCGGTTCCTGGCCTCGTAGACCACCTCGTAGACCGCCTTGGACAGCTCGAACGCCCGCAGCAGCGCCGCGTCGGCCCGGTCGATGCGCCCGCCGCCCTGGGCGTAGCCCTGGAGGAAGGCGGCCCGGTTGTGGTCGGCCCACGCCTGCGCCCGGTCCTCCAGCTCGGCGGCCTCCGGGCGGCCGGCCAGCAGGTGGCGGGCGGCGTAGTCGAACGAGCGCAGCATGCCGGCCACGTCCCGCAGCGGCGACGACAGTGCCCGCCGCTCGGCCAGCGGTTGTCCCGGCTCGCCCTCGAAGTCCAGGATCACCCAGTCCGTCGGGGTGCGCATGACCTGGCCGAGGTGGTAGTCGCCGTGAACACGCTGCACAGGCACCGCGCTGGTGAGCAGCTCCACCTCGTGGTAGGCCTCCTCCAGGGCGGGCACATGCGGGCGCAGCTCCGGCACCTCGGCCACCGCCCTCCCCAGGCGGCGCCGGAAGGACTCGGCCATGCGCTTGATCTCGTGGGTCTCGATCGTGTCGGTCGGGAAGGCGGCGGCCAGCTCGGCGTGCACGCGGGCGGTGGCGACGCCGAGCCGTTCGGCCTCGCCCGCGAAGTCGCCGCCCGCCTCGGCGGCGCTCACCTCGGGCGGGCTCGCGTAGAGGTCGCGGACGCTGGTCAGGGCCAGGTCCCAGCCGTCGTTGGCGTTCGACAGGAACTCCTGCATGAACGCCAGCGTGGTGTCGGTGCCGTCGAGGTCGGCCTCGATCCACCCGTACGGCTGCGCGATGTGCGGCGCGTCCCTGGCCGCGAGCGCGGTGACGATCTCCAGCTCCGGGTTCACGCCGGGGATGAGGCGGCGGAAGAGCTTGCAGATGTAGGCGTCGCCGTACACGAGCGAGGTGTTGGACTGCTCGGCGCCGAGCACCAGGCTGCGCGGCGTGGTGTCGATCTCGGCCCCCGGGGCGTGCCGCATCCGCAGGCCGCTGCGGGTCTCGTCGCGGGACATGCCGTCCAGCAGCCAGGCGGTGCGCTCGGGGTCGTGCACGGCGTCGTAGAGGTGGACGCCGTCGACGGTGGCGATCAGGGCGTGGGCGAGCCGGTCGGGCAGCTCGTGCCGCTCGCCCAGCAGGAGCTGGTAGCGGTCGCGTGAGCCCTCCTGCCACACGGCGACGATGAGGTGTCTGAGACCGGGCGTCAGCTCGACGTCCGCTTCGATCGACAGCTCGTCGATCGGGCGCCCCTTGCCGCCGAACCAACGTTGGCGGCTGATCCATGCGGCAAGGAGCTCAGTCAGCACGTCCTACTCCTCCTGGATGATGGCCGGCGGGAGTGTGAACCAGTAGAACCCATGCCCAGGAAGCGTCAAAAGATACGGTAGTTCGCCAATTGCCGGAAATGGCACGCCTCCCATCGTTTCCACGGGGGAGACGCCGACGAATCTGCGCAGGTCGAGCTCGACCGGCTGCGGGAAGCGTGACAAGTTGTTCACGCAGAGCATCCGGTCGTCGCCCAGCTCCCTGACGAAGGCCAGGACGCTGGGGTTGGAGGAGTTGAGCTCGGTGTACTCGCCCAGGCCGAACACCGGGTGCCGCTTGCGGATCTCGATCATGCGCCGGGTCCAGTGCAGCAGTGAGCCGGCGTTCTTCTGCTGAGCCTCGACGTTGATGGCCTGGTAGCCGTAGATCGGGTCCATGATCACGGGCAGGTAGAGCCGCCCGGGGTCGCAGTCGGAGAAGCCGGCGTTGCGGTCGGGGTCCCACTGCATCGGGGTGCGCACGCCGTCGCGGTCGCCGAGCCAGATGTTGTCGCCCATGCCGATCTCGTCGCCGTAGTAGAGCACGGGCGAGCCGGGCAGCGACAGCAGCAGCGCGGTGAACAGCTCGATCTGGTTGCGGTCGTTCTCCAGCAGGGGCGCCAGGCGGCGGCGGATGCCGACGTTGGCGCGCATGCGGGGGTCCTTCGCGTACTCGGTGTACATGTAGTCGCGCTCTTCGTCCGTGACCATCTCGAGCGTCAGCTCGTCATGGTTGCGGAGGAAGATCCCCCACTGGCAGTTTTCCGGAATCTTGGGGGTCTGGGCAAGGATCTCCGAGATGGGGTACCGGCTTTCCCTGCGGACGGCCATGAAGATGCGCGGCATCAGCGGGAAATGGAAGGCCATGTGGCACTCGTCGCCGCCGCCCACCGGGTCGCCGAAGTACTCCACCACGTCCGACGGCCACTGGTTGGCCTCGGCCAGCAGCACCCGGTCGGGATAGAGGCGGTCCACCTCGGCCCGGATGCGCTTGAGGTACTCGTGCGTGCGCGGCAGGTTCTCGCAGTTGGTGCCCTCCTCCTCGAACAGGTAGGGCACCGCGTCCAGGCGGAAGCCGTCGATGCCGAGGTCGAGCCAGAACCGCAGCACCTCCAGCATCGCGTCCTGCACCGCCGGGTTCTCGTAGTTGAGGTCGGGCTGGTGGTGGAAGAAGCGGTGCCAGTAGTACTGGCCGCGCACGGGATCGTAGGTCCAGTTGGACGTCTCGGTGTCGATGAAGATGATCCGGGCGTCCTGGTACTTCTCGTCGGTGTCGGACCAGACGTAGAAGTCGCCGAACGGGCCCTCCGGGTCGTGCCGGCTGGCCTGGAACCACGGGTGCGCGTCGCTGGTGTGGTTCATGACGAGGTCGGCGATGACCCGCATGCCACGCCGGTGCGCCTCTTCGACGAGCTTCACGAAGTCGCCCAGATCCCCGAACTCGGGGAGGATCTTCATGAAGTCGGCGATGTCGTAGCCGCCGTCACGCAGCGGCGACTCGTACAGCGGGAGCAGCCAGAGGCAGTCGACGCCGAGCCACTGCAGGTAGTCGAGCTTGCTGATCAGCCCTCTGATGTCGCCCGTGCCGTCCCCGTTGCTGTCGGAGAATCCCCGGATGAGGACCTCGTAGAAGACGGCGCGCTTGTACCAGTAGGGATCGCGCGGTTTTTCCTCGTCGAAGGTGTTGGGAATGGGTGTGGAGCTCATGGGCGCCCTCGCCGGGTGCCTATGAGGGAGGCGCTAACACACACTTGAAGACTCCCCGCTGAATTCAGTTCTACCGTGGCGCGGCTCGTACGGTGAGAATGTGGGCAGGCTGGATGTGAGGGTCGAGGCGCACGTAGTTGCTCTGCCGCCAGCGGTAGGACTCGCCGGACAGCTCGTCGTCCACGACGAACTCGGCGTTCCAGTCGAGCCCGAGCGCGGGCAGGTCGAGATCAACGGTGGCCTCATGGGTGTGGTGCGGATCCAGGTTGACGACCGCGAGAACGACGTCGCCCAGCCCGTGCCTTCTGGTGGCCGGGTCGTAGGCGCCCGGCAGGCGCTTGGAGAAGCAGACGATGTCCGGCTGGTCGACCCTGTGGAAATGTAGGTTACGCAATTCCTGCAGTGCCGGATGCGCTCTTCTGAACAAATTCAGGTGCGTGATGAAGGGCGCCAGGCTGCGTCCCTCACGTTCGGCGGTAATCCAATCGCGGGGCTTGTACTGATATTTCTCGCTATCTAGATATTCTTCACTCCCGGGGCGGACCGGGACATTCTCCGCGAGCTCGTAACCCGAATACACGCCCCACGTCGGCGAGGCGAGCGCGGCCAGCACCGCCCTGATCTTGAACGCCGGGACGCCGCCGTGCTGCAGGTACTCGTGCAGGATGTCCGGCGTGTTGACGAACAGGTTCGGCCGCAGGTAGCCCGAGGTCTCGTGGGCCAGCTCCGACAGGTACGTCTCCACGTCCTGCTTGGAGTTCTTCCACGTGTAGTACGTGTACGACTGGTGGAAGCCCACCTTGGCCAGCGTGCGCAGCATGGCCGGCCGGGTGAACGCCTCCGCCAGGAACAGCACGTCCGGATCGGTGGTGTGGATGTCGGCCAGCAGCCGCTCCCAGAACCCCACCGGCTTGGTGTGCGGGTTGTCCACCCGGAAGACGCGCACCCCGTGGTCCATCCAGTGCCGCACCACGCGGCGCACCTCGGCGTAGATGCCCTCGGGGTCCTTGTCGAAGTTGACCGGGTAGATGTCCTGGTACTTCTTCGGCGGGTTCTCGGCGTAGGCGATCGAGCCGTCGGCCCGGATCGTGAACCACTCGGGGTGCTCCTTGACCCACGGGTGGTCGGGCGAGCACTGCAGCGCGAGGTCGAGGGCCACCTCCATGCCCAGCTCGCGCGCGTGCGTCACGAACGCGTCGAAGTCCTCGATCGTGCCGAGGTCGGGATGGACCGCGTCGTGGCCGCCGTCCTCGGAGCCGATCGCCCACGGCGAGCCCGGGTCGTCGGGCTCGGGGCTCAGCGTGTTGTTGCGGCCCTTGCGGAACGTCGTGCCGATGGGGTGGATGGGCGGCAGGTAGACGACGTCGAAGCCCATCTTGGCGATCGCGGGCAGCCGCTTGGCGGCGGTCTGGAAGGTGCCGGACTTCGACACGCCGCCGGTGCTGACGATCGCCCCCTCCGAGCGGGGGAAGAACTCGTACCACGAGCCGTAGAGCGCGCGGCGCCGGTCCACCCGGACCTTGAAGGACTTCGACCTGGTCACCAGCTCCCGGAACGGGTGGGCCTCCAGCAGCGCCCCCGTGTCGGGGAGCTGCGCGATCGACAGCCGGGCGCGCGGGTCGAGCTCCTCGTCGCGCAGCGTGGCCGCGACCGACAGCAGCGCCGCCCGGTGCCCGCACGAGTTGTCGCCGTTGCCGCCGGGCCTGGCCGGGGGCTTGGCGGAGGCGGAGGGGCAGTCGGCGGCGCGCACGGCCTTGGCCGCCCGCTCGAACAGGCGCGCGCCCTCCTCGCACATGAGATCGACGTCCATGCCGCGCGGGATCTTGATCTCCGCGTCGTGCAGCCACGTGTGGATGGGGTCGCTCCACGCCTCCACGCGGAACAGCCAGTCGCCCTCGGCGGGCAGGCAGACGTCGGCGCCCCAGCGGTCGGTGCCCGGGGCGAGCTCGCGCATCGGTCTCAGCCTGCCGCGCTGCCCGTCGGGCGTGGTGAGGACCACACCCGCGGCCACGGCGTCATGGCCTTCTCTGAACACGGTCGCCGAGACCTCGAAGGTCTCTCCGGCGACCGCCTTGGCGGGCCGCTGCCCGCAGTCGACGACGGGGGAGATGTCCGTGATGGGAATTCGTCCGATCATCGCAATCAAGGGTTTGCGACGGCACACTCGGTGCCGCCGGAGGCTTTCCGTGGCAGGAACGATCCTCGCACGTTATTTCTGGACAGCAGCGGATAGACCTCCCGCAGAAGTTCGCGGGAGAGCCCAACATTAGGGAAAGTTGCCCCAATGCTCCCTCTTCATGCTTGTCTCTGGAAGGGGTTTGAAGGGCTCTGATGGGGGTGAAGGAACGAGAGGTCCCTCCTAGCCCGTAGGGTGCACAACGTGAGAGCTATCCGTCGGTTTACCGTCCGCACCGTCCTGCCCGCGGAGCTGGCCGCCCTCGGCGAGCTCGTACAGAATCTGCGCTGGTCCTGGCATCCCGAGACACTCGACCTCTTCGCCGAGGTCGACGCCGTGCTCTGGGAGCAGGTAGGCCACGATCCGGTGGCCCTGCTGGGGGCCGTCACGCCCGCCCGGCTGGCCGAGCTGGCCGCCGACCGCCGCTTCCTGCGCCGCCTCGCCGACGCGGCCGACGACCTGCGCGAGTACATGACCTCGCCGCGGTGGTACCAGACGCTGCCCGACGGCGCGCGGGCCATCGCCTACTTCTCGCCCGAGTTCGGCATCGCCGCCGCGCTGCCGCAGTACTCCGGCGGGCTCGGCATCCTCGCCGGAGACCACCTGAAGGCCGCCAGCGACCTCGGCGTGCCGATCCTCGCGGTCGGCCTGCTGTACCGGCACGGGTACTTCACCCAGTCCCTGTCGCCCGAGGGCTGGCAGCTCGAGCACTACCCGTCCCTCGACCCGGGCGGCCTGCCGCTGTCGCTGCTCAAGGACACCGACGGCGGCAACGTCAAGATCCGCCTGGCGCTGCCCGACGAGCGCGTGCTGCACGCGCAGGTGTGGGTGGCGCAGGTCGGCCGGGTGCCGCTGCTGCTGCTCGACTCCGACGTCGCCGACAACGACAACGCCGCCCGCGACATCACCGACCGCCTCTACGGCGGCGGCACCGACCACCGGCTCATGCAGGAGCTGCTGCTCGGCGTCGGCGGCGTGCGCGCGATCCGGGCCTACTGCCGCATCACCGGCCACCCCGACCCCGAGGTCTTCCACACCAACGAGGGCCACGCCGGCTTCCTCGGCCTGGAGCGCATCCGCGAGCTGACCGAGGCCCGGCTCACCTTCGACGAGGCGCTGGAGGCCGTGCGGGCCGGCACCGTGTTCACCACGCACACGCCGGTGCCCGCGGGCATCGACCGCTTCCCGGTCGAGCTGATCCAGCGCCACTTCGGCGGGTCGGCGTCCTGGCCGACCGTGCCGGTCGAGCGCATCCTCGCGCTCGGCGCGGAGGCCGACCCCGGCCGCTTCAACATGGCCGTGATGGGCATGCGCCTGGCCCAGCGGGTCAACGGCGTCTCCGTGCTGCACGGCGAGGTCAGCCGGGAGATGTTCAAAGATCTTTGGCCCGGTTTTGACATCGACGAGGTGCCGATCGGCTCCATCACCAACGGCGTGCACGCCCCCACCTGGGTCGGCCGCGAGCTGATGGAGCTGGCCGGCCGCGAGCTGCCCACGCTGATCGAGCGGGCCCGCGGCTGGGAGGGCATCCAGAAGATCTCCGACGCCGACATCTGGGAGATCCGCGGCGTGCTGCGCCGCCGCCTGGTCGAGGGGGCCAGGGTGCGCCTTCGCCGGTCCTGGCGCGAGCGCGGCGCCTCCGACGCCGAGCTGGGCTGGATCGACGACGCCCTCGACCCCGACGTGCTGACCATCGGCTTCGCCCGGCGGGTGCCGTCGTACAAGCGGCTCACGCTCATGCTGCGCGACCAGCAGCGGCTCACCGAGCTGCTGCTCGACCCGGACAAGCCGGTGCAGATCGTCATCGCCGGCAAGGCCCACCCCGCCGACGAGGGCGGCAAGAAGCTGATCCAGCAGATCGTCAAGTTCGCCGACCAGGCGAACGTGCGGCACCGCATCGTGTTCCTGCCCGACTACGACATGGCGCTCGGCCAGCTCATGGTGCAGGGCTGCGACGTGTGGCTGAACAACCCGCTGCGCCCGCTGGAGGCGTCCGGCACCTCGGGCATGAAGTCGGCGCTCAACGGCGGGCTCAACCTGTCGATCCGCGACGGCTGGTGGGACGAGTGGTACGACGGCACCAACGGCTGGGCCATCCCCACCGCCGACGGCGTCACCGATCCCGACCGGCGCGACGAGCTGGAGGCCGCCGCCCTCTACGACCTCATCGAGCACGAGGTCTCCGACCGCTTCTACGACCGGGCCTTCGACGGGCTGCCCCGCCGCTGGCTGGAGATGGTCAAGCACACGCTGGCCTCGCTCGGCCCGAAGGTGCTGGCCGGGCGCATGCTGCGCGACTACGTCGTCGGCCTCTACACCCCGGCGGCCAAGGCGGCGCGGGCGCTGTCGGCCGACTCCTACGCGCCGGCCAAGGCGTTCGCCGCCTGGCGGGTCCGGGTCGCCCGGGCCTGGCCGGGGGTGCGGGTGGAGCACGTGGAGGCGTCCGGGGTGGGCGACACGCCCGAGGTGGGCGCGGCGATCGAGCTGCACGCCACGGTGGCGCTCGGCGACCTGGAGCCCGAGGACGTGCTGGTGCAGGCGGCCTACGGCAAGGTCGGGCCGCACGACGAGCTGGTGCACCCGTCGTACGCGAAGATGGCCTGCCAGTCGGTGGACGACGACGGGCACGCCCACTACACGGGCGTCGTGCCGCTCGACCGCACGGGCGCCTTCGGCTACACCGTGCGGGTCGTCCCCGACCACCCGCTCGTCGCGACGCCGGCCGAGCTGGGCCTCATCGCGGTGCCCGAGGAACCCGCAGGCATGACGAACGGCACATTGCGTTAAAGCCCAGGCATAATCGGGGGCGTGGACGACAGCGGGAACAACGGCCTGCGGGCCGACACTCTGGTGGCCACGGTCCGCGGTGTGCTGCCGTCCCTGACGCCGGCCGCCCAGACCGTGGCCCGGCTCATCCTGGAGGACCCGGCGACGGTGGCGCGGAGCACCATCACGGAGCTCAGCGCCGCCTCGGGCACCAGCGAGGCCACGATCGTGCGCACCGCCCGGCTGCTCGGGTTCGCCGGCTACCCGCAGCTCCGGCTGGCGCTCGCGGCCGCCGCGGCGCAGCCCGACCGGCTGGTGCCCGGCGACCTCGCCCCCGACGACCCGCTGTCGGCGGTCATCCAGAAGGTCGCGCGGGCCGAGTCCGAGGCGATCAACGACACGGTCGCGCAGCTCACCAGCGAACGGCTCGGCCTGGTCGTGGACGCGATCGTCGGCGCCCGCCGGATCGACGCCTACGGGGTCAGCGCCTCCGGCCTGGTGGCCGAGGACGTCGCCCAGAAGCTGCTGCGCATCGGCCTGTCCAGCCACGCCTTCCAGGACGCCCACCTCGCGCTGACCAGCGCCGTGCTGCTCAGGCCCGGCGACGTCGCGATCGGCATCAGCACCTCCGGCGAGACGCCCGACGTGATCGAGCCGCTGACCCGGGCCAAGGAGGCGGGCGCCACCACGGTGGCGATCACCAACAACCCGCGCTCGTCGATCGCGGAGCTGGCCGAGCACGTGCTCATCTCGGCCGGGCGCGAGACGGAGTTCCGTCCCGGCGCCCTGGCCAGCAGGATCAGCCAGCTCCTCGTCGTCGACTGCCTGTTCGTGGGGGTGGCCCAGCGCACCTACGACTCCTCGCAGGAGGCGCTGGCCAGCACCCGTCAGGCGGTCAAGGAGTTCACCCGGAGAACGTCACATCCACGTCGTCAGCCTTGACGTACATCACGCGGTGGCCGAACTGGATCTCCAGGTACTTCGTCCGGCCCCGTACCACCTTGTGGTCCTCCAGGTTGAAGGTGACCGCCCGGTAGTACTCGGCGGCCGCCGGCCCGGCGAGGGTGTACTTCTCGCCCGCCGAGAACGTGTACTGCAGCGGCGTCACCGCCTGGTAGGGGATGCCCTCGGGGTAGGCCTCCTGCTCGGGATAGGCCCGGCCGTACACCGGGACCGTGGCCTTGCCCGCCTTCGGCGTCACGACCAGGCCGGCTGACGGGATCGCGGTCGGCGCGGCGGCCGGGTTGTGGAACCAGGCCTTCTGGCCGAGGTACCAGACGGCCGTCCAGTCGCCCTGGCGCTCGGCGACGGCGAAGCGCTGGCCGGTGCTGGCGCGGGCGCTGTGGTCGTAGACGCTGTAGAGCGACTCGCCGGTCGGGTGCTTGCCGATGTCCTTGACCAGCGGGGCGTCGGCGCGCGGCTCGGTGCGCAGCCAGACGGTGCCGGCGGGCAGCGGCGGGCAGGCGGCCTCGGGGTTCTTGCGGTCGCAGCCGTAGAAGTAGGGCTTGTTCGTGGCGAAGTCCGGCTTGATCATGACGCTGCCGCTGCGCGGGCCGCCGAACTGGTGCAGCGGCGCGCCCATGAGCTGCATGTAGTGCGCCCAGTCCCAGAACGGGCCCGGGTCCTCGTGCATGCCGCGCACGGTGGTCGGCAGGGTGCCGGGGACGTTGTCGTGGCCCAGGATGTGCGCGCGGTCCAGCGGCACGCCGTGCCGCAACGCGAGGTAGCGGACCAGGCGGGCGGAGGAGCGGTACATCGCCTCGGTGTACCAGGTGCTGCCCTCGGCGAGGAAGCCCTCGTGCTCGATGCCGATGGACTTGGCGTTGATGTACCAGTTGCCGGCCTGCCAGCCGACGTCCTTGGTCTTGATGTGCTGGGCGATGTGGCCGTCACTGGAGCGGACCGAGTAGTGCCAGCTCGCGCCGTAGTTCGGGTCCTGGTTGAGTTTGATGGAGGGTAGGAAATATCCCTCCATGTCGTGGATGATGATGTAGTCCACCTTCTGGCTCAACGGACGGTTCGCCAGGTCGTAGTGGCCGTAGTCGTCCGGCGGCAGCTCCTGGTAGGCCGACGGGATCCACTCGCAGGAGATCGAGGCCGGGCACTCGACGCCGTCGGTGCGGGGCGGGCGCAGCCCCAGCTTCTCCAGCCACTTCACGATCTTGTGCAGGTCGCTCACGGCGGGCAGCCGGACCCGCTCGCCGTCGTCGGTGGTGCGCTCGACGCCCTCGGAGATCACCGAGAAGACCTCGTCGGCGAAGAACTCGGCGGCGTCGCTCTCGTCGGCGCCCGAGTACTTGGCGACGGCGCCGTACCACTCGCCGGGGTCGTCGCTGAGCGGCGCGCCGAGGGACTTCTGGTAGTCGGCCAGCAGGGCCGCGCCGCCCCGGATGTTGGCGGCGTCGTCGGTGCGCAGCCGCTCGTGGCTCTCGCCGGTGAGCGCGGCGGCCCGTTCCATGGTGCGCAGGCGCGCGGGGATCTCCGCGGGCGCCGGCGGCGTGACGGGCGCGGGCAGAGGCCGGGTCTCGTCGCCGCGGGCGTCCTCCTCGCCCGCGTCGTGGTGGTTCGACCCGGTGTACGCGGCCGCGTCCGTGAGGTGCATGGGGCCGAACCCGGCGTCGCTGGAGGGCTTGCCCGCGTGGGCGTCCCACCGCGACTCCAGGTAGGAGACGCCGAGCAGCACGCTCTCGGGCACCTGGTACTCCGCCGCGGCGGCGGCGAAGGCGGCCTGGCGGTCGGCCGGGTCCTGGGCGTGGGCGGCCGAGACGTTGGTTAAGGGCAGCAGGGCCGCCACGCCGAGCGCCAACAGTCTGCGCATGGACACTCCTCGGGGACTGGGGGTGCAGTGCGATTCAGCGTCTCAACGATTTCCTTCGTAGGCGAGATCTTTGCGAAGACATTTTTCATTCGTTGACGTGCGCGCCCGGCGGCTCCTCCCCGGTCAGCAGGTGCCTGCGGCGCTCGATCACCCGCGCCATGTCCTCGACGGCGGCGTGCAGGAACCGGCCGGTCAGCTCCATCCGGCGGCCCGCCGGCGTGGCGGGGCCGAAGACCTGGGCGCCCTCGGCGGCCAGCTCGGCCAGCAGCTCGTTGCGCCGCACGCTGGCCAGGAAGGCCCGGTACCAGACGTCGTCGTCGATCACGTACCGCTCCCGCCGCCGCCGCGGGTCACGCTCGCGGACGATCATCTCCTGCTCCTCCAGGTACGCGACCGCCGCGGAGATCGAGGCGGGGCTGACCCGCAGCCGCTCGGCCAGCTCCCGGGCGGTCAGCGCGCCGGTGTCGGTGCTGTAGAGGCAGGCCGCCACCCGGGCCATCATGCGGGGCAGGCCGGTCAGGATCAGCAGCGCGGTCAGCCGCTCCTGGAAGTCGCGCACGACCCCGGGATCCCGTCCCCGGGGCGGGGCCTGGAGCGGGGGCTGGGGCGGGGGCTGGGCCGGATCTTGGGGCGGGGCCTGTGCCTGGCTCTGCGCCTGGCTCTGCGCCTGGCCCTGTGCTCGGTCCTGTGCTCGGTCTTGTGCTCGGTCCTGTGCTCGGTCCTGTGCGGGGTCGCGCGGACGGCGGGCGCGGGCCCGGCGGGCGCGTTCGCCGGTGGCCTGCTGCGCCTGCTCGGCCCGGTAGCGCCGCGGGCCGCCGTTGCGCAGCACCTCGCGGCTGACCGTGGACGTGGGCCGGTCGAGGCCGCGGGCGATCTCGGCGTACCCGAGCCCTTCCTCCAGCCCGGCGGCGATCCGCAGCCGGTCCTCCCGCGTCAGCCTGCCACCCGGCATCCGGCCTCCCTCCCGCCCCGCGCGCCGCGCAGCGCCGCCGACGATGTCCTAAAGAACGAGCTTGAGCGAGGGCCGCCGGTCGGGCAGCCCGATGAGCTCGCGAACCCGGCCGATCGGCCAGGCCAGCTCCTGCGCCAGCGCGGCGGCGGTCAGCCCGGTCTCCGCGCACGCCAGCTCGAAGGCGTGCGCCAGCAGCACCGGCTGCTCGCCCGGATAGCCGGAGACCGGCTCGTTGGTGAACCCCGGCTGGTCGCGCAGGGCCGCCAGCCGCTGGTAGGCGCGGCTCGCCGCGGAGTCGGAGATCAGGCCCGTCTCGCGGCACCGGTAGAGCAGCGAGTCGACCGACACCCCCCACGTCCGGCGCAGCTCGGCCAGCCGCCGCAGGTCGGCCCGGAGCGGCAGGTGCGGCAGGATGCTCTCGCGCGGCGTCAGGAACTCGGCGGCGAACGCGTCGGCCTCGCGCTCCTGGTGCGCGTCGCCCGCGGCGGTGTCGCCGTGCAGCACGAGATGGCCCAGCTCGTGGGCGGCCGTGAAGCGGTGGCGGTAGATGTCGTCGAAGCGGTTGGGGGTGAGCACGACGATGGGCCGGGGCAGGCTGGAGGTGGAGAAGGCGTCGACGGTGACCGCGTCGGGGTCGTGCCGGGGGAAGGCCACCACGATGCCGTGCGCCTCCATCCGGCGGACCAGGTGGCTGACCGGGCCGGTGCCGAGCCCCCAGTGCTCGCGCAGCGCGCGGGCCGCGCCCGCCGGGTCGCGCGGCAGGTCGGAGTGCATCTCGCCGCCCGCGAAGCCCGGCAGGTCGACGGCGGGGAGCTGGATGCGCCGCTCCAGCGCGTAGGCCAGCTCCCACACCTGCTCGACGAAGGCCACGGCCTTGGCCCGCTGGTAGGCCCGGGTGGAGCGCAGGCTGCGGAAGTGGGCCATCGAGCCGTCGAGCTTGCCGTGCGGCCGGCCGGACAGGAAGAACGCCGTCGGCACCCCCAGCACCTCGGCCAGCGGCTGGATCAGCTCCGGGCGCGGGCGGGTGACGCCCGCCTCGTACTGGCCGACCGCCGCGGGGGAGACGCCGAGGTGCTCGGCCACCTCCTTCTTCGTCAGCGCGGCCAGGTGGCGGGCCTGGGTGAGGCGGGTGGCGTCGAACGCGTCGGCGACGGCCTGCGGCGTCGGCGCGCCCGGTCGGCGGCTACTCACCGCTCGCGGCTTCTGCCCTGGAGGTGCGGGTGATGGGGGTCGGCTCGGCGACCGGCGGGACGAGCCGGGCCGCGCCGGTGCGCGGATTGAGCGCGGGCGCGGGCACGGCGCCCTGGTCGAACGCGGTGGCGGGCAGCGGCGTGAGCCCCGCCTGGCCGGCCGCGGGCAGCGGGATCGGCTCGCAGTGGTGCCAGCGCAGGCTGCCGGTGCGGTCGAGCAGTTCGGCCTCGCCCCACCAGGCGTCCAGCAGCCCGGCGTGCGCGTTGCAGGCGTAGGCGATGAGCACCAGCTCGGTGTCGGCCGGCAGGTCGGTGAGCGCCTCGGCCACCGGCACCGCGTGCGGGGCCACGTCGTGCAGCGTGAGCTGGCGCATCACCGGCTCGGGCCCGAACCGGTGGAACAACGCCTGCACCAGCGCCGACGGCCGCCCCTCGCCGATGCGCGCGCTCATCACGCTCACCGAGCGGTCACGGGCGTAGCGGAACGGGAACAGCAGCTTGCCGCCCAGCAGCACCAGCTCGTGCGGCGAGCCGGCGGGCTTGACCACGCGCACGCCGCCCATGTCCTCGAACGTCTCGGCCAGCGCCTCGAACTTGCGCGACATGAGCGTGAACCCGAACGGGTGCGTGTGGTCGGTGCGGGCGGCGGCCTGGGCCTCGCGGGCGTTGTCGAGCGCGGTCGAGAGCGCGTCGGCGATGCCCTGCCTGATCACCGGGGCACGCTGCCCGAACGTCTCCAGAGCCCACTGCGACACCGGCATGCGCGCACCTCCGCACCGCTTGGCCCAGCGGCGTCCGACCGCCGGGGCCGCTTTAATTTCCGACATCATAGTCCCGCCGGGGCTTCAAGAAGCCGCTCCCGGCCGCCGCGTGTCGTCCCGATGGTCACTCCTTCGTCAAAATCCGTCACGGTGAGCGACAAGCGGGGCGGGTGGTGATCACGCGGCGTGATCGCCGCTGTTAGTCGTGCGGCATGTTCCTGCGACGATCATGGCGCCTCCGCGTCGCGGCCCTCGCCGCCGCGTCCCTCCTGCCCGCCTCCGGGGCCGCCGCCCCTTACGCCGCCTCCCGATCCGCCGCCTCCCGGCCCGGCTCCGGCACCACGTCGGCGGCGCCCGCCGAGCTGCCGCCCGCGATCTCCGCCGCGGCGGCCACCCGGCGGCTCACCGGACTCACGGTGGCCGGCCCCCGGCCGATGACCGGCTACAGCCGCGCCCGCTTCCCGCACTGGAGCCGGCACGGCCACGACTGCGACACCCGTGAGGTGGTGCTGGCCCGCGACGGCGCGGACGTCAAGCAGGACGCCAGGTGCCGGGCCCTGTCCGGCGCCTGGCACAGCGCGTACGACGGCGAGGACTTCGACGACCCCGCCCGGCTCGACATCGACCACATGGTCCCGCTGGCCCAGGCCTGGCGCTCCGGGGCCGACCGGTGGACCGACGCCCGGCGCAAGGAGTTCGCCAACGACCTGGACGGCCCGCAGCTCATCGCCGTCTCCGCCGCCTCCAACCGCTCCAAGGGCGACCAGTCGCCCGACCGGTGGCGTCCGCCGCTGCCCGGCTACTGGTGCACCTACAGCCGGGCCTGGATCGACGTGAAGGCCCGCTACGAGCTGACTGTCACCGAGCCGGAGCGCGAGGCGCTGTCCGAGATGCTGGCGACCTGCCAGGGGCCGGACGAGGGGTGAGCGCCGGAACTGTCGGTGGCGTCGGGTTGACTCGGCGGCATGGACGACACGCGACCGCGCCAGGGCCTGTTCTGGGACGTGCTCGCCGGGCGGGCCGCCCCGCCGCCGGCGGCCGCGACGCTCGGCTGGGAGCTCCTTGACGTCGATCCCGGGCGGGGCACCATCGAGGTGGCCTTCGTGGCCGACGAGCGGTTCACCAACCCAATGGGCGTCGTCCAGGGCGGGTTCCTGGCCGCGATGCTCGACGACACCTTGGGCCCGGCGCTGGTCGCCACGCTGCCCGAGGGGCACTTCGCGCCGACGCTCGACCTGCACGTGCAGTTCCTGCGTCCGGCGAGGCCCGGCCGGCTCGTCGGCCGGGGGCGCGTGGTGCGGCGCGGGCGGCAGGTGTGCTTCATGTCGGGTGAGCTGCTGGGCCCCGACGGCGAGCCGGTGGCCGTGGCCACCGCGACCGCCCACGTGCAGGCGATCACCCGCCCCGCCGGCGGCGACGCCGGCTGAGGCCCGCCGCCCCCTCCGGGGCCGGTGTCAGGTGCGGAGGCGGGCCCGGTAGACGGCGCGGGCGCGTCCGTACAGCTCCAGGTGGTCCGCGAGCTGCTCCTTGCTCTCGAACGTGCCCGACTCGCGCAGGATCTCCTCCAGCCGGTCCAGCCACGTCAGGCACCACCGCACGTCCGCCTCCCGGGCCACGTGCTCGCCCGCCACGTCCAGGTAGACCGGGCTGGTGTGCGCGTACGCCCCGGACGGGTGCATCGCGCGCGGATGCGGCCCGCCCGTGGCGACGGCCACCACGTACGTCGGCCGGTCCACCGTCATCGAGGCCACGAGCTGCCCGGGCGGCCCTTCCGCCAGCACCCCGTCCGCGGTGCGGATCTCCAGCCGCTCGACCTCGGGCCCCACCGACCCCACCGCGATCTCCACCCGCCGCCCGGCCGGCAGCTCCAGCGTGTCGCCGGGCCCGTGCCCGTCCACGGTCAGCTCCAGCCACGGCCCGGAGGTCGCGAACGTGCGGCCGAGCAGCAGCGCCTCGGCGTAGGCGGCGGCGGTGAGCGGCCCGCCGACGTGCGCGTACACCCGCCCCCACCCGGGCGGCGCGGACGCGGTGCCGCGCCGGCAGAACGACAGCACCACGTCGGTGCCGGCGCTGACGGCCAGCCGGTTGCCCGCGCCGACGAGGCGCCGGTAGACGGCGGCGGTGGCCGTGACGGAGGTGTGGTTGAGCACGTCGAGGGTGTCGACCAGGCCGAGGGCGGCGTCGGCCACGATCTCCCTGGCCGAGCAGTCCCGTCCGAGGCCGAGCGCCGCGCCGGGCGGGGCGTCCGCGGCGAAGGCGGTGTGGAACGGGTGCCCGTACCCGGTGACCCCGCCGAGCGCCCGCAGCCGCTCCAGCGCGACGGCGTTCGGCGGCCAGTCGGCGGTGCCGAGGAAGCCCGAGTGCCGCCGCTCGGGCGCGGCGCGCAGGCCGAACGCGGTGGCGTGCCCGACCAGGTCGTTGCGGTACTCGACGCCGATCGTGGCCAGGTGGCGCCCGTCCGACCAGGGCAGGTCGCGGCCCGCCCAGTGCGCGAGCGCCTCGTCGTCGTAGACCCGCGCGCCGGCCACGTTGCCCGCCACCAGGTTGAGCACGTGCAGGTCCTCGCCGTGCTGGGCGGCGGCGGCCAGCTCGGGCGCGGCCGGCTCCTCGCCCATCCAGTTGAGGTGGACGTGCAGGTCGCCGCCGTACCAGCCGCGGCCGGCCGCGTCGTAGAGCCGTTCGGGGGTCAGCTCGACCAGCGTCTCGCGGCCCGCCTCCGGGGTGAGCGCGGCCTCGGCGGAGGCGTACTCCATGCCCCTGGTCACGGTGACGGTCAGCGGCTCGGCGGGGACGGCCATCACCAGGTCGTCGCCGTGGAAGTACGGCCGGCCGTGCGCGTCCATCTTGGGCGGCGCGCCCTCGGGGTACCAGCCCTGGCCGTTCGCGCCGGTCACGCTCCACCGGCAGGGGAACCCGGCCCGCAGCCGCAGCGCCGCCGGGGCGGCCCGCCGGGCCAGCGGCGACAGGTCCACCGGCCGGCCCGCGACGGTCACCTCGGCGGAGCCGGCCACCTCGACGATCACCGCCCCGCCCGGCGGCACCTCGTGCCGGACGCCGTCCACGACCACCTCGGCCGGGTCCGGCCGGCGGGAGTCCAGCAGCAGCGCGGTGCGGAAGGGCGCGTCGCCGAGCACGACCCGCCCGGCCGCCTCGACCACGGCGCCGGACGGCGTGAGGCGCAGCGCGGGCAGGTTGTCCGGCACCTCGCCGGCGAGCGCGTCGCGCACCAGGCGGTCCACGTCCACCTCGCCGAGCCGGTCCACCAGCTCGGCGAGGGGCAGCCGGGGGTGGCGGGCGGCGAGCTGGCGCAGGGCCGGCCCCCAGTAGTCGTGGCGCGGGCCGAGGAAGACGGTGGCGCGGGCCTGGACGACGTACGACAGCGGCGGCTCGCCCCACGTGAGCCCGTGCTCGTCGCGCAGGGACCGGTAGCCGGCCAGGGCGCGGGCGACGGGTTCTGGCAACAGCGGATCGTCACGCATCGGGCACTCCCTGAATCAGGCGCGCCGTCATCGTGACACGGGAGACGCGACTGTGCGACCCGTGTGCGCGGGATCGTGCGGGCGAGTGCCGTACGCCCTGGTCAGTCCCGCCGGTCGAGGCGGAACGACGGGCGCCCCGGGCTGCCCGGCCGGGCGTCGAGCGACTTGTCGTCCAGGATGGCGACGGTGTCCTCGGCCACGAAGACCCGCACGTCCTCCTGCTCGATGACCTGGTCGCCGGCCTGAGGCGTGCTCGCCAGCGACAGCTCCAGCGCGCCCGCCTCGTCGGGCTTGGCGGCGATCCGCAGGCCGGCGTCGGGCGGCACGTCCTCGCCGACCATCAGGTCGCGGATGGCCACCACGGCGTTGTCGGTCAGTGTCAGCACGTCGATGCTCCTCGGTCGTCGGAAGTCCGGCCAGGACCACCGCCTCCCCGGCAGCCGGACGGCCAAACGCCGGGGGCCCGCGGCCGGGAGCGGCTGTTAGGTTCGGAGCATGGGTGAGTTTGTGAGCGTCGAAGTGGCCGACCAGATCGCCACGATCCGTCTCGACCGTCCGAAGATGAACGCGCTCAACGGCCAGGTCCAGCGGGAGATCGCCGAGGCGGCCCGCATCGTGGACGCCGACCCGGGGGCGCAGGCGGTCATCCTCTACGGAGGCGAGCGGGTCTTCGCGGCGGGCGCCGACATCAAGGAGATGGCCGACATGTCCTATGCCGACATGTCCGCCCACTCCGGCACGCTCCAGGCGTGCTTCACGGCGGTCGCCCGCATCGGCAAGCCGGTCATCGCCGCCATCACCGGCTACGCGCTGGGCGGCGGCTGCGAGCTCGCCCTGTGCGCCGACTTCCGCGTCGCGGGCGAGTCGGCCAGGCTGGGCCAGCCGGAGATCCTGCTCGGCATCATCCCGGGCGCGGGCGGCACCCAGCGGCTGCCCCGACTCGTCGGCCCGGCGCGCGCCAAGGACCTGATCTTCACCGGCCGGCACGTGACGGCCGCCGAGGCGCTGGAGATCGGCCTGGTCGACCGGGTGGTGCCGGACGAGCAGGTCTACACGGCGGCGCTGGAGTGGGCGGCCACGTTCGTCGGCGGCCCGGCGGTCGCGTTGCGCGCCGCCAAGCAGGCCGTGGACCAGGGGCTTGAGGTCGATCTCGACACCGGTCTGGAGATCGAGCGGCTGCAGTTCTCCGGGCTGTTCGCCACCGACGACGCCAAGGCCGGCATGCGCGCGTTCGCCGAGAAGACCAAGCCGAAGTTCACCGGCAGGTAGGGCCGGCGGGCCCGCCCGCGGGCGGGGCGGTCAGGCGAACAGGTCCTCGACGCGCTGCGCGACGGCCGCCCGGCGGGCCCACTCGTCGAGCTGCTGCTGGTCGGCGCAGGAGGTGATGGCCGAGCGGGCGTCGTCGGTGAGGGCGACGCCCCTGGCCCGCAGCACGGTCAGCACGGCCCGCGCCTTGCCCTCCGCGAGGCCGGCGGCGCGTCCCTTGGTGTAGTGCTCGCGGGCGAACGGGCTGTGGACCGGCCAGGCGGCAGACGACATGCTCTCCTCCAGCACCCGGCGGACCTGGCCGGGCGACAGGTGATAGGCGTATTCGAGGTAGCGCGCCCCGCGCTCCTCCTCGACCTTCGACAGGGCCCCGAGGAACGCCTCGGCCACCGGCGTCTCGGCCCCGTGCGCCATGACGGACAGGACGGACAGCTCCAGGCGCCCGGCCGCCTCCGCCGGGTCGGCGAGCGGGCTCAGCTGCTCGGGCCCGACCACCAGCGGATGCACGACGTACCCCGGCATGCTGGTGACGACCGGCTGCGAGGCCCAGGCGGCGACCTCGCCGTCGGGGGCGAGCACCAGCACCACGACCGGCCGGTTGAGCCGCAGCCAGAGCGCGGCCCCGCGGCGCGCCCACGCCTGCCGGTCGTCCTCGCAGGGCGTGCGCAGCAGCTCGACGAGCACGCCGTGGGCCGGCCCCGGCGCGAAGACCGTCTCCGGCTCGCCGCCGAGGCCGGGCGGCTCGGGCACGTCGTCGGGCGAGACCGCGACCAGCGTGTCGGGCGGCAGGTCGATGTCGAACGCCTCGCACAGGAGCTCGACGGCGAGCGTCGGGCGGTCGTCGAACAGCGCGGCCAAGGTGGCATGCGCGGGGGAGGGCATGTAGCGGAACGTTACCACTCGTACACCACTCGTCATGAACGCGTGGCGCGGCGGCGGGCCCCGCCGGCGGTCCCGGACAAAGCCGGACCGGTTACCACAGGCCGTCCATTTGGCCCCGGGTTTGCCAGTATGGTGGCGTTTCATGATGCGCGCCCTGGTCCCTGCGCGGCTTCGCAAGGCCGTGCGTACGTGGTTCGACTCCCGCTACATCTCGATCGCCGACCACCGGCAGGACCTCAAGGACGCGCTGTGGGAGGTCCAGACGCTCCGGCGCGAGGTGAAGAGCCTCCAGACCGAGGTGGAACGCCTGCGCAAGGCCGCCGCCCGCCCCCAGGAGCGCTCCCAGCAGGGGCCCGTGGTGGACAAGGCGCGCGTCGACGACACCCACCGGCTGGCGCAGGAGACCGCGAAGGCGCTGGACGGCGTCCTGCAGAACGAGGTCCTGGTCTGGCAGGCCATCGACGACCTCCGCGCCCGCGCCTCCGCCGGGGAGCGCCCGTGCGCGTGACGTGGACCGGCGGGGACCTGAGCTTCCGGCTCGACCCCGAGGACGAGATCACCGGCAGGGCCTCCGACGGCTTCCCCGTCAAGCTGGCCACCAACTCGTGCACGATCGGCGGCGTCCCCGCCGACGCCCACCCCGACCTGTACGCCGTCGCCGCCTGGACGGTCGTCGCCCCCTGGACCCGCCGGCGGGTGACCTTCGACCGGGCCGTCTCGGCCGAGCTGGCGGCCGCGCTGCACGACGGCTGGGGCGTCGAGGCCGGCCCGGTCGGCGCCGAGCCCCGGCGGCCCGGGCCGACGCTCGCCATCTCCTACAGCGGCGGCGCCGACTCCGTGGCCGCCGCCACGATCTTCCCCGAGGCGCCGTTCACGCACTTCCGCCGGGTGCCGCACCGGCGCATCCCCAACCGGTGGCCGCACTACCGCTCCGACGTGCTGGCCAGGCTCGCCGCGCGGACCGGGCGGGAGGTCACCACCGTCACCTCCGACCTGGAGTACACGCTCGCCGAGCCGCGTCCCGGCTACCCGGAGCACCACGCGGTGGCGGCCGGGGCGCTGCTGCTGGCCGACCAGCTCGGCCTCGGCGGGCTCGGCTTCGGCTACGAGATGGGCTCGCGCTGGCTCGGCGGCGGCCGTTACCTGCACCGCTACACCCCCGACAACCCGATGTGGTCGGCGCACGGCAAGTGGGGCCGGCTGTTCGCCGCCGTGGGCGTGCACCTCGTGCTGCCCGTCGGCGGCGTCAGCGAGGCGACCACCATGCGCCTCGCGCTGAGCTCCGAGCTGCGCGAGCAGGTGCGCTGGTGCCTGCGCGGCACCGACGGCCCGTGCCGCGACTGCGGCAAGTGCCTGTACAAGGAGCTGATCCAGGCCGCCGTCGAGCGCCGGCCGCTCGACACGCCGGTCACCGCCGACCGCCCCTTCGCCCGCAAGTGGCTGCGCAAGCCGCCCTACGGCGGCCAGGAGATGATCGAGTACGGCCTGGCCCGCGTCCCCGGCATCGAGAACACCCTGTTCGGGCCCGCCCTCGACTACTTCGAGGCCACCGAGGAGTCCACGAGCTGGCTCGACCACTGCTACCCGCCCGCGATCGAGGAGATCCCGGAGGCGTGGCGCGCCCAGGTGGCCGCGTTCATGACGGAGAAGGTCGGGCTGATGACCGAGGACGAGGCCAGGCGCGTGGAGAACTGGGGGTCGGCGGCGTGAAGGTGTACCTGTCGGTGGACATGGAGGGCGTCACCGGGCTCACCGACCCGGAGGAGATGCACGCCGGCAAGCGCGGCTACGAGCGCGGCTGCGAGCTGATGACCGCCGACGCCAACGCCGCGGTCGCCGGCGCGTTCGACGCGGGCGCGAGCGGCGTGCTGGTCAACGACGCCCACGGCTCCACCAAGAACCTGCGCATCGACCTGCTCGACCCGCGCGCCACCCTGATCCGCGGCCCCGGCAAGGCGCAGCGGATGGCGCAGGGGCTCGACGGGTCGTTCGCGGCGGCCTGCTTCGTCGGCTACCACGCGCGGGCCGGCGTCCAGAACGGCGTGCTCAACCACACCTGGATGGGCAAGGAGATCCAGAACGTCACGCTCAACGGCGCGCCGTGCGGCGAGACGCGGCTGGTGGCGGCGTGCGCCGGCTTCCACGGCGTGCCGGTGGTGCTGGTCACCGGGGACGAGGCGGTCGGCGAGGAGGCCCGCGAGGTCCTCGGCGACGTCGAGACGGTGGCGGTCAAGAAAGGCATCGACAAGTTCTCCGCGGAGCTGCTGCCGCCGAGCGTGGCCCAGGCCCGCATCCGCGAGGCCGCGGCGCGGGCGCTCGGGCGGCTCGGCGACTTCCGGCCGTACCGGGTGGAGGCGCCGTACACGCTCGGCGTCGAGTGGAACTCGACGGCCATCGCCGCCGCGGTGGCGCTGATCCCCGGCGTGAAGACGGCGGGGCCGCGGCACATCGAGTTCACCACGGACGACTTCTCCCAGATCATGGCGCTGTTCGGCATCTTCGCCACGATCGGCGGCCAGGTCGCCTGCGGCAGCGGCCCCTACGGATGAGGAGCGGACGGACGTGGAACGGGCGGCGCTGACCCGGCGCGGACTGCTCGTCGGGATCGGCGCGGCGGGCGGCGCGGGCGCCATGTACGCCGCCATGGGCGCGCTCGGGCTGGCGCCGTCGGCGCAGGACAAGGAGTTCACCGCCCCCCGGCAGGGCGACTTCACGCTGCGCGGCAAGGGCGCGGCCAAGGTCGTGATCCTGGGGGCGGGGGTGGCGGGGCTGACGGCGGCGTACGAGCTGGGCAAGGCCGGCTACGACTGCACGCTGCTGGAGGCCAGGGAGAAGGCGGGCGGCCGGAACCTGACGCTGCGCGGCGGCGACCGCCTGACCGAGCTGAACGGCCCGGCCCAGCAGGCCCGCCTCGGCGAGGGGCTGTACTTCAACGCGGGCCCCGGCCGGATCGCCCCCTGGATGGTGACGCTGGACTACTGCCGCGAGCTGGGCGTCCCCATCGAGACGTTCGTCAACCACAACGCCTCGGCCTACGTCCACACCGGAGGGCGCACCGTGCGGGCCCGCACCGCCCGCGCCGACCTCTACGGCTACGTCGCCGAGCTGCTGGCCAAGGCCACCGACCACGGCGCGCTCGACCGCAGCCTCACCAAGGACGACCAGGAGCGGCTGCTCGACTTCCTGCGCAGGTTCGGCGACCTCGGCCCGAAGCTGGACTACGCCGGCTCCGCCCGCCGCGGCTACGTCAAGTACCCGGCGCTGGACGGCGGCACCCCGCTCGACGCCCCCGCTCCCCTCCGCGAGATCCTCGCCGCCGGCACCGGCCGCCTCGTGCTCAACGACTTCGGCTACGACATGGCCACCCCCATGTTCCAGCCGGTCGGCGGCATGGACGCGATCGTCGTCAAGCTCACCGAGGCCGTCGGCGCGGACCGGATCAGGACCGGGACCAAGGTCACCGGGATCACCACGCTGGCCGACGGCGTCGAGGTCGTCTGGGACGGCGGCTCGATCAAGGCCGACTACTGCGTCGCCGCCCTCCCGCCGCACGTCCTGGCCAGGATCCCGCACAACCTCGGCGCGCAGGTCACGGCCGCGCTGAGGACCCCCGTCCCGATCGCCGCGGGCAAGATCGGCCTGGAGTACGGGCGGCGCTGGTGGGAGCTGGAGGACCGCATCTACGGCGGCGTCACCGAGACCGACCTCGACATCACCCACATCTGGTACCCCTCCCACGGCTTCCACTCCGAGCGCGGCGTGCTCGTCGGCTACTACAACACCGAGCGCGACGCCGAGCTGTACGGCGCGCTCTCCCCGGAGGACCGCCGCGGCCGCGCCCTCACCCAGGGCAAGAAGATCCACGGCGAGAAGTACCGGAAGGACGTGCTGTCCAGCGTCTCGATCGCCTGGCACCGCCAGCCCCACATCGAGGGGGCGTGGGTGCGCTGGCCCGCCTTTGATTCGTCCTTCACTCTTCTGCAACGCCCCGCCGGGAGGGTTTACTTCGCGGGCGACTGGCTCACCCACCTGATCGCCTGGCAGGCGGGGGCCATGGAGTCCGCGCGCGCCGCCGTCACCCTGCTGCACCAGCGCGTGCTGCAGTCGGCGTGACGGCGCCGGCCGTTCCCGGATCGCCGTAGGGTTCTCGGGAGAGCCGAACGAGGAGACGGGATGAGCTTGCACTGGGTGCCCGTGGCTGAGCGGACCGACCTGCTGGCCGAGCCGGTGGCGCGGGCCGTGTCAGGGGTGGAGGGCGTCGAGGTGGCCGGGATCGACCCCGATCTGGCCGACACCGCGGCGTTCTGCGAACGCTACGGCGTCACCCTCGACGAGTCCGCCAACTGCGTGATCGTGGCCGCCAGGCGGGGCGGCGAGACGCGCTACGCCGCCTGCGTGGTGCTCGCGACGACGCGGGCCGACGTCAACGGCGTGGTCCGCCGCCACCTCGACGCCCGCAAGGCCAGCTTCGCGCCGATGGCCGAGGCCGTCGAGCTGACCGGCATGGAGTACGGCGGCATCACCCCGATCGGCCTGCCCGAGGAGTGGCCGGTGCTGGTCGACACCCGGGTCGCCGAGCACGCGCGGGTGGTGATCGGCAGCGGCGTGCGCCACTCGAAGCTGGCGCTGCCCGGTGCCGCGCTGGCCGGGCTGAAGCGGGCCGAGGTCCTGCCGCTGGCGGGCTGAAGGGAAAATCGAGGCCGATTCGAGACCCGCCGTCGGGAAACCGGAGAGGCCGTTGCGGACGTTGTACGAGTGGGAATGTGGCCTCATGGTTCATCTCGTGGGCGGGGATTAAGCCGGTATGGTGCTTCATGCCATGAACGATGACCGACTAGGCCCTTACCGGCTGCTCAGGCGGCTCGGTGAAGGCGGGATGGGCGTTGTCCACCTCGCTGTCGACCCCCAGGGTCGGCAGGTGGCGGTCAAGGTCCTGCGCGGCGAGGTCGCCGGCGACGAGGTCGCCAGGCGGCGGCTCTCGCGCGAGGTCGAGACCATGCGCCGGGTGCGCAGCAAGTACATCGCCGAAGTGATCGACGCCGATGTGACCGGTCATCGTCCCTACATCGTCACCCGTTACGTGCCCGGCCGCGCCCTCGACGACATCGTCAAGGACGACGGGCCGCTCGACCTGCCCGCGCTGGTCCGGCTGGCGCACGGCGTGGCCGCGGCGCTGGCCTCGGTGCACTCGGTGGGCGTGATCCACCGCGACCTCAAGCCGGGCAACGTGCTGATCCTGGACGGCGAGCCCGTCCTCATCGACTTCGGCATCGCCCAGGCCGTCGACGCGACGCGGCTGACGCAGACCGGCATGTTCATCGGCACGCCCGGCTACCTCGCCCCCGAGATCATCGAGGGCCAGGAGGCGGGCCCCGAGGTGGACGTGCACGCCTGGGCGGGCACGCTGCTGTACGCGGCCACCGGCCAGCCGCCCTTCGGCAAGGGCACGCTGGAGATGATCTTCTACAACATCACCGCGGGCAAGGCCGACGTCGGCGCCGCCCCGGCGACCCTGCAACCGCTGCTCAAGGCGGCCTTCCAGCGCAACCCGGCCAAGCGGCCCAAGGCGGCCGACCTCGCCGAGCAGACCGCGCGGATGTTGCCCCAGCCGCCGCCCGGCGGCACGCCCGACGAGATCTCCACCGTGCCGCGGCCGCCGGAGAGCCAGCCGCCGCGCATCGCCGACCGGCCGTCGTACGACATCTCCACGCCCGCGGTCACGCCGCGGCGGCTGCTCGAAGGCCAGGAGCCGCAGCCCGCGACGCCGGCCCAGGACCAGCCGTACGTGTCGCTGCTGCCGGGCCAGAGCGGGCCCGCCGCCCCGGGCACCTCGGGCATCCCGGGCGCGCCCGGGGTGCCGGCCGGGCCCGGCCTGCCCGGCGCGGCCGCCTCGGACGTGCCCGTCGAGAGCCTGCTCCCCGAGGGCGACCCGTGGCCCACCCGCCGCGTCACGCCCGAGGAGCTGCGCCGCATCCAGCAGGAGAACGCGGCGGCGCCGGGCAACCTGTCGGGCAACCTGTCGGGCAACCTGTCGGGCAACCAGCCGTGGCCGCCGCCGCCGGTCAACAACCACCCGGTCCCGCCGGTCGAGGCCGACGTGCCGACCCGCCGGGTGCGTCCGGACTCGCCCGACTACGGCCGGCTCAACGCCACGCCGGAGCTGGGCCGGCCCGCGCCCAACCTGCCGCCGGGCGGACACCCGGGCGGGCTCCCGGGCGGCGTCCCCGGCGGCTTCCCGGGTGGCGGGCTCGACGCGGCCCGGCTCACCCCTGGCGCCGCCGGGCCCGCGCCCGACGCCGGCCGGATGGCCCCCGGCCACGACCAGGCGGCCCGCCTCGGCCACGGCCCCGACGCCCCCGAGTACGGGCGGCAGGGCCCGGTGCCGATGCAGCCGCCGCCCTACATCCCCGCGCAGCCGCACTACCAGCCCGACCCGACGCAGCGGGAGCCGTACCTGCCGGGCGCGGCCCCGGGCAACCCGTTGCAGCGCTCGCGGGCGTACGGGGTGGCCGGCGCGATGCTGCTGATCCTCATGATCGTGGCGGCGGTGCTCGCGCCCCTTCTCGTCGCCGTCGTGACCGTGCCGATCGCGGTGCTGCTGCGCGCGGCCGACCTGGCGCAGCCGCAGCTCGCGACCCGGCGGCCGGCCGGCGCGGCGGCGCTCGACGTGTTCCGGGTCCTCGCCTACCCGGCGGCACTGGTCAAATCGGCGGGCATCACGCTCGCCCTGACGCTCTACGCGCTCATCCTGGGTCTGCCGGTGACGCTGCTGCTCACGGTGGCGACCGACACCGCCCCGGCCAACGCCCTGGCCTGGGGTGCCGCGGTCGCCCTGTGGACGGTCTGCGCCGGCCCCGGAGTGGAGGGGCCGGGGAGGCAGATGCGCAGAACGCTCTCATCCCTCGTACCCTCGAGAACAGCGGCGATGGTGATGGCCGGAGTCCTCGCGGCGACGGCCGCGCTCTCGCTGATCCTCGCTTACAGCACGTTCGGGGACACGCCAAGGGGGGCTGGATGGACTCCGCTGAACGTCACGCCAGTGGTCAAGGAACTGAAAGGTCTGAGGGGGAACACCGGGGGATGACGCGGGGAAGGCGGCGATGAGCATCCAAGCACCGGAACGCCTGGGCCCGTACCGGCTCGTCAGGAAGATCGGCGAGGGCGGCATGGGGGTCGTCCACCTCGGACTCGACGGTGAGGGCCGCGAGGTCGCCGTCAAGGTGCTGCACCCGCACGTGGCCGCCGACCTCAAGGCGCGCGACCGGCTCACCCGCGAGGTGGAGACCATGCGGCGGGTGCGCAGCCCGTTCGTGGCCGAGGTCATCGACGCCGAGCTGGTGGGCGGGCAGCCGTACGTCGTGACGCGCTTCGCGCCCGGCCGCACGCTGGAGGACACCGTCCTGACCGACGGGCCCCTGCCGGCCCGTGAGGTGATCAAGCTCGCGCAGGGGCTGTGCCAGGCGCTGGTGGCCATCCACGCGGCCGACGTGATCCACCGCGACTTCAAGCCGTCCAACGTCATGCTGGTCGACGGCGAGCCGCTGGTCATCGACTTCGGCATCGCCCACCTGGTCAACGCGACCCGGCTGACGCAGACCGGCATGTTCGTCGGCACGCCCGGCTACCTCGCGCCCGAGATCATCCGCGACTCCGACATCACCCAGGCGGCCGACGTGCACGCGCTGGCCTCGACGGTGTTCTTCGCCGCCACGGGCGCGCCGCCGTTCGGCACCGGCACGTTCGAGTCGGTCTGCTTCAACATCATGGAAGGGCGGGCGCAGCTCGACAAGGCGCCCGCGTGGCTGCGCGGCTGGCTGAGCCGCGCCCTCCAGGTCGACGCGGCCGCCCGGCCGAGCGCCCAGGAGCTGCTGCGCACCGCCAGGGCGCTCGACCCCGCGGTGACCACGTTCAACGAGACCTCCTCCTTCGACGGGCCGACCGGCACCAAGCGCATGGGCGGCGGCACCCGGGTGATGGACAACTCCAGCTACTCCGACCTGCTGCCGCCGGTCGAGTACGCCAAGCCCCAGCCGCCCCCGCCCCCGCCGCCCCGGCAGCAGCGCCGGGCGGAGGCCCCGCCGCGCACCCGGCAGGAGGAACGGCCGCGCCAGGAGGAGCGGCCGCCGCCCTACGTGCCCGCTCGGCCGCCGTACGGCGACCAGCGGGTCGCCGGCTACCCGGCCCCGCCCCCGCAGCAGGTCCGGCCCTACACGCCGCCGCCCGCGCCGCGCCAGCACACGCCGCCCGCCGAGCGTAGGCGCTACCTGTTCGGCGCGCAGCTCACGGGGCTGCTGCTGCTGGTCACGCTGGTGGCGATGACCGTGATGACGCCCGTGGTGGCGGGCACGGTCGCGGTCGCGCTGGCGCTGGTGCTGCGCATCGGCGAGTACCTGTTCGGCGACATGGTCAAGCGGCGGCAGATCCGCGGCAGCAGCGCGGCCGACCCGTGGCTGGCGGTCGTCGGCACGCCGTGGGCGCTGATCAAGTCGGCGCTGGTGTCGGTGGTGCAGGTGCCGCTGGCGCTGCTGTTCGGCGTGTGCGTGTGGGGCGTGTTCCGCTGGGGCGGCGGCATGGACATCAACCAGGCGGCGGCGTACGGGGCCGGGGCGTTCGCGGCCGGGCTGTTCGTGCTGCCGGGCGGTGGCGCGCCGCGCAAGGCGGTTACGCGCACGCTCACCGGCGTGCTGCGCACCCCGGGCGCGGCGCTGGTCGCGGTCGTGGTGGTGGGCACGGCGGCGCTGTTCGCGGTGATGTTCGCCATGGGGCAGGAGCCGGTGTGGTCGCCGTGGCGGGCGCCGAGCAAGATCATCGATGAGCTGAGCAACGAGGCCAGCCAGACGGCCATGGGCATGGTCACGGGCCTGATCGGCAGCCTCCTCGACCACCTGGGCCTGGGCTTCCTCACCAACTGGTTCTGACCAGGAAGACGCGACCCGGGCCCTGGGGGGCTCGGGCGGCGTCCCCTGCCCGCCCTTTGAGCTGGAGTGTCCTGGGGGGTCGGCTGCGTCCCCTGCCCGCCCGTTGAGCTGGGGTGTCCTGGGGGGTCGGCTGCGTCCCCTGCCCGCCCGTTGAGCTGGGGTGTCCTGGGGGGTCCGGGTGGGGACAGTAGAGGTATGAGCGAGCGCCTCGGCCCCTACGAACTCCTCTCGCGGCTGGGGGCGGGCGGTTTCGGCGAGGTGCACCTCGCGCTCGACGCGGAGGGCCGCACGGTCGCCGTCAAGGTGCTGCACCCGCACGTCGCCGCCGACAGCGCCGCCCTGGCCCGCCTGGCCCGCGAGGTGGAGACCATGCGCCGGGTCGGCGGCCCGCACGTGGCGGAGGTGCTGGACGCCTCGCTGGAGGGCGCGCGCCCCTACCTGGTCACCCGCTACATCCAGGGCCGCCCGCTGAGCGCCGTTCCCGCGCCGGTCGAGGACCTGCGCAGGCTGGCCGCCGGGCTCGCCGACGCGCTGCTCGCCATGCACGAGGCCGGCGTCGTGCACCGCGACCTCAAGCCCGCGAACGTGATCCTCGCCGAGGGCGACCCCGTCGTCATCGACTTCGGCATCGCGAGCGCCCTCGACTCGTTGTCGGTGACCGCCTCGGGCGCGGTCGTCGGCACGCCCGGCTACCTGGCCCCCGAGGTGCTGGAGGGGCGGCAGGCGGGCATGGCGGCCGACGTGTTCTCCTTCGGCGCGACGCTCGCGTACGCGGCCACCGGGCGGCAGCCGTACGGGCAGGGGCCCGCCGCCGCGGTCGCCTACCGGGTCGTGCACCACCCGCCCGACCTGGAGGACGTGCCCGGCTGGCTGGCGCCGCTGTTAACGGAGTGCCTGGCCACGGACCCCGCCGCGCGGCCCACGGCCGCGCAGATCTGCGCCCGCCTCGGTGTGGAGCACGTCCCCTCCGTCCCCCGTCCGGTCCGCGCCCCCTCCCGGGCCGGCGACGACACCGCGACCATGGAGTGGCGGCCGGGCGAGCCGCGGGCCCGGCGTCCGGTCGAGGAGTCCCGCGCCCGGCACCGGGAGAAAGTGCGCAGGCGCTGGCTGATCGCGTCCGGGCTGTTCACGGGGCTGCTGGCGGCGGCGGCCCGGGACCTGGTGCCGGAGGTGGCGCTGTTCCTGCTGGCGGCGTACGCGCTGGGCGCGGTGTCCGACGCCGGGGTCGCGCTGTTCACGCACGGTCCTTACAGACGCTCCCGCATGATCACAGATATGGTCAGTGTGGCAGGGGTTGTAGGCCTCTGCTTCGGGTTGGCGGCGGTGTTCAGCACCTTCACCCTGGCGTTGTTCGCCGGAACGGCGCTCGTCGTCGGGATCGTGTTCCTGCTGTCGGCCTGAGGGTCCGCTCGGGCTGGGGGTGATGGCCGCGAACAGAATGAAGTTCGGTATGGTGGGGAACGGCAGTGCTTGTGCGCCGGCCGTGTTCCCTCACGGTTTGCGCGTAAGCTACCCATGGGTAACATGACCGCGACAAGCCACCCTCTGCCGGAGGCCCGCCGGGCACCTGGCAGTCTGGACAGCATTGCATCCGGCGCCCACCGCAGCGACGCGGTGGCGCACGCGAAACGGGAGGTCGGCCACCGGCCATGAACATCGTCGTCTGCGTGAAGCAGGTCCCCGACACGGCGACCGAGCGCAAGCTGCGGTCCGATGACAAGACGCTCGACCGCGACGCCGCCGACGGCGTGGTCAACGAGCTTGACGAGTACGCGGTCGAGGAGGCGCTGAAGCTCAAGGAAGCGCACGGTGGCGAGGTCACCGTGCTGACCATGGGCCCCGGCAAGGCCACCGACACCATCCGCAAGGCCCTGGCCATGGGCGCCGACAAGGCGGTCCACCTGAGCGACGAGGCCCTGCACGGCTCCGACGCCCTCGGCACCTCGTACGCGATGGCCCAGGTGCTCAAGAAGATCGGCTTCGACCTGGTCATCCTCGGCGCGGAGTCCACCGACGCCCGCACCGGCGTGCTGGCCGCCATGCTGGCCGAGCGGCTCGGCACGCCGCAGCTCACCCTGGCCAACAAGGTCGAGGTCGAGGGCTCCTCGATCCGGATCCAGCGCCTCACCGACTACGGCTTCGACAAGGTCGAGGCCGCGCTGCCCGCCGTCGTGTCCGTGGTGGAGAAGATCAACGAGCCGCGCTACCCGTCCTTCAAGGGCATCATGGCGGCCAAGAAGAAGCCGGTCGAGACGCTCGCCATCGGCGACGCCTCCATCGACGCGGGGCAGGTCGGCCTCGGCGCCGCCTGGTCCGAGGTCGTCGACTTCGCCGCGGCCCCGCCGCGCGCGGCCGGCACGATCGTCAAGGACGAGGGCGACGGTGGCGCGAACGCCGCCGACTTCCTCGCGTCCAAGAAGTTCATCTGAGAACGGGGGTTTACTGAAATGTCGGAGATTCTCGTTCTCGTCGAGCAGGTCGAAGGCGAGGTCAAGAAGGTCACGCTCGAGCTGCTCACGCTGGCCCGCTCGCTCGGCACGCCCGCCGCCGTCTGGCTCGGCCCCGGCTACACCGCCGACGCCAAGGCCAAGCTGGCCGAGTACGGCGCCGAGACGATCTACGTGGCCGGCTCCGAGGAGCTCGTCCAGTACGTGGTCGCCCCCAAGGCCGAGGCGCTGGCCCAGCTCGTGGCCGACAAGTCGCCGGCCGCCGTGCTGGTGGCCGCCACGGCCGAGGGCAAGGAGATCGCGGGCCGCCTGGCCGTCAAGACCGACTCGGGCGTCATCACCGACGCCGTGGGCCTCGGCGACGGCTTCGTCGCCGACCAGTCCATCTTCGGCGGCGGCGTCAACGTGCACTCGAAGGTGCGCAGGGGCACGCCCATCGTGGCCGTCCGCCCCAACTCCACCGCCCCCGCCCCGTCCGCGGGCGCCGGCGCCGAGCAGGAGATCTCGGTCGCCCTGTCCGAGGCCGCCAAGGGCGCGCGCGTGGTCGAGCGGGTCAAGCAGGAGAAGGGCGCCCGCCCCGAGCTGACGGAGGCCGCGATCGTGGTCTCGGGCGGCCGCGGCGTCGGCTCGGCCGAGAACTTCGCCGTCATCGAGCAGCTCGCCGACGCGCTGGGCGCGGCCGTGGGCGCCTCCCGGGCGGCGACGGACGCGGGCTGGTACCCGCACCAGTTCCAGGTCGGCCAGACCGGCAAGACGGTCTCGCCGCAGCTCTACATCGCGGCCGGCATCTCCGGGGCCATCCAGCACCGGGCGGGCATGCAGACCGCGAAGACCATCATCGCCATCAACAAGGACCCTGAGGCGCCGATCTTCGAGCTGGCCGACTACGGCGTGGTGGGCGACCTCCACCAGGTCGTGCCGCAGCTCACCGAGGAGATCAAGAAGCGCAAGTAGCACGGCGGGACGCGGGGGGCACCGCCCCCCAAACCCCGTCCCTCGCGAGGGCGCTCAGGCCGGCAGTGGGGGTCGCGCCCCCCCACACCCCCGGCAGAACCCGCTGCGCCGCCTCGCCGACCGGCCGACGTCGTATCCCTGGCCCAGGGACGTGAGAAGCGGCGGAGCGGACCGACTCCGAGGACACGCCTTCGTGCCTGGCCGGCGCTGCTTCTCGGCCCCTTCGACCCCGGCTCGGGCGACAACCGCGGCTGACGGCGGTGAGAAGGGCGGCCAGGCGCTCGGGCCGGCTGCCTCGCGCGGGCATGCCCGCCGCCGTCACGGGTGATCATGAGAACCTGCGCCGGGCCTCAGCGCAGGCGCATGGCGTAGTGGTCGAAGTAGAGGCGGGCCACCAGGTCGCCGCGTGAGCTGGTGCCGGTCTTGTCAAAGATCGACTTCAGATGGTCCTGCACCGTGTACGCCGACAGGTGCAGCGTCGCGGCGATCCGGCTGGTGGGGTGGCCGCGGGCGACGAGCTCGGTGACGCGGCGTTCCCGCTCGGTCAGTCCGTACGCCGCCGCGATCAGAGGCGCCAGCTCGGGCGCCCGCGCGGCCTCCAGCGTCACCGCCACCGGCGCGTCCGGGCCGTCGCCGAGCAGCGAGCCGCGGACGAGCAGCCACCCGGACGGGGTCTGCACGCGCGCCCGGGCAGGGGGAAGGGCGGCGGCGCCGGAGGGGAGGCGTGTGTCGCGGGCGGAGGGGAGGGCGGTGTCGCGGGCCGGCGGGGAGGCGGGCCGGCGGGCGGTGGCCAGGGCGCGGGCCTGGCGGGCGACGGTGGCGATCACCAGCGGAAGCCGCGCGCCGGCCCGGTCACCCGTGCCGAGCTGGTCCAGCCAGTGCCCGGCCGCCCGGTCGCACAGGGCGACGGAGTCGTCGGGCGCGAGGACGAGGACCCCGGAGTCGTCCGGCGGGTGGACGAGGGCCCCGGAGTCGTCCGGCGGGAGGACCCCGGGGTCGTCCGGGGCGGCGGCGCCGCTGAGGAGGGCGGCGCGGCGCAGGCCGTCGGCGATCAGCCCGGCCAGCGACGCCACGCCCGCGACCTCCTCGGGTGTGAAGTGCCGGCGGCCCGCCTCTCTGAACAGGGTCAGCCCGCCCCACGTGCCGGTGCCGGTGGCGAGCACGACCCGGAGCTCGTCGGCGAAGCCGCCGGGACCCCGGACGTCCCGCTGGCGCAGGCTCCGGTCGAGGTCGCCGCGCGTGGCCTCGCCGAGGCCGGCCGCCGCGGTGCCCGCGTTCCTGAGCGCGGCCCACTTGTTGACGTCGGGCTCGCGCAGCTCGATCTCGATGAGCCGGAGGATCTCGGCGGCCGGCAGGCCGTTCTCGACGTACTCGCCGGTGGGCAGCAGGGTGGCGGGGTCCATGGTCTGCAGGCAGGTGCCCTCGCACGGGACGAGCCGTCCCAGCAGCTCGCCGACGGCGCGGGCGTACGCGGGGACGTCGAGCCCGCGGTGCACCAGTCTCAGGAGCTCGGCACGGGTGGATGCTGGGGACACGCGTTCACCCTAGACACGGGTTTCGCGACATGTCCCCAGAAATCTGGGATGGCCGGTGAATGTCCGGTCCAGCATCGTGAGGTGCCTACGGCGACGGACCTGACACGAGGAGCGGCATGGGAATCGTCGAGGAGGGCCGCCTGGTGCTGCGGTCCGGCGACCGGGGGTACGACGAGGCGCGCACGGTCTGGAACGCCATGGTGGACCGGCGTCCGCAGCTCATCGTGCGCTGCGCCGGCGTCCCCGACGTGGTCGCCGCCGTGCGGACGGCGCGTGAGCTCGGCCTGGAGATCGGGGTGCGGTGCGGCGGGCACGGCGTGCTCGGGCTGGCGGTGCCCGACGGCGGGCTGATGATCGACCTCACGCTGATGAACGAGGTCCGGGTCGATCCCGATCGGCGGCGCGCCCGGGTGGGCGGCGGCGCGCTGCTGGGGGCGCTGGACCGCGCGACGCAGCGGCACGGCCTCGCGACCACCGCCGGGAACGTCTCCCACACCGGCGTGGGCGGCCTCACGCTGGGCGGCGGGATGGGCTGGCTGGCCCGCCGGCACGGGCTCTCCTGCGACAACGTCGTGTCGTACGAGCTGGTGACCGCGGCCGGCGAGGTGGTGCGGGCGAGCCGGGAGGAGAACCCCGAGCTGTTCTGGGGGCTGCGCGGCGGCGGCGGGAACTTCGGGGTGGTGACCGAGTTCGAGTTCCGCCTGCACCCGGTGGGGACGCGGGCCTTCACGGCCGAGTACACCTTCCCGGCCGGGCGGGCGCTGCCGGTCCTGCGCGGCTGGCGGGACCTGAGCGCGGAGGCGCCCCGGCAGGCCACGTTCACGGCCTGGGCCGGGGGCGGGATGGCGTCGGTCGGGTTCGTGTGGGTGGGCGACCCGGAAGCGGGCCGCGAGCTGGTGCCGGCGTTGCGCGCCCTCGGGCGTCCCGAGGAGGAACGCCTGGCCGAGCCGTCCTATCTGGAGCTGCAGACCAGGGAGGACGTGACGGACCGGCACGACCTGCGCAGGTTCTGGAAGGGCCACTACCTGCGGGACCTGCCGGACGAGGCGATCGAGGCGTTCCTCGACGGCAGCCGGGACGTGCCGGGCGCGCGGCTCCAGGCGTACGGCGGCGCGATCGCCGACGTGCCGGACGAGGACAGCGCCTTCGGCCACCGCGACGCCGCCTTCGAGTACGTGACCTCGGCGGGCTGGAGCGACCCGGCCGAGGACGGGCGGCGCATGTCCGCCGCCCGCCGGGCCGCCGCCGCCCTCGAACCCTTCGCCAGCGGCGTGTACGTCAACGCGCTCAGCGACGAGGGCGCCCAAGGCGTGCGGCGCGCCTATCCGGCGGCCAAGCTCGCCCGGCTGACCGCGCTGAAGGACGTCTACGACCCGGACAACGTCTTCCACCTCAACCACAACATCCAGCCGTCGTCGGCCTGACACCGGAGCGGGGATCAGCGGTCCCAGGGCGTCGAGGTCGATGGGCCGGGCGAGGGCGTCGTAGCCGGTGTCGTCGAGGTGGATGCCGTCGCCGGAGCCGCTCCTTGCGGTTGATCACGGTGCTGCCGGCGTACCGGAGCGGGACGGTGATCTCGCGGGTGACACCCCGGACGGTCAACCGGCCGGTCACCTCGAAGCAGGCGTCGCCGAGGTGCTTGACGCCGGTGCTGGTGGCGTCAGCGGAGCATGCGGAAGAAGGCGCGCAGTTCCTCGACGAACAGGCCGGGCTGCTCGAACGCGGCGAAGTGGCCACCCTTGTCCGGTTCGTTCCAGTACAGGATGTTGGTGAAGCGTTTCTCGGCCCACCGCCGGGACGGCCGGGGGTTCTCCTTGGGGAAGATCGAGCAGCCTGCCGGGACGGTCACCAGGTCCGTCGTCCCGGCGGTGAAGAGCCGTTGGACGGCCTTGAAGCTCTCCCAGTAGAGCCGGGCGGCGGACGCGCCGGTTCCGGGCAGCCAGTAGAACATGAGGTTGTCGAGGAGCTCGTCGCGGGTGAGGGCGTTCTCGGGGTGGCCGTCACCGTCGGTCCAGGACCGGAACTTCTCGATGATCCAGGCGGCCAGCAGGGCCGGTGAGTCGACGAGCCCGTAGCCGATGGTCTGCGGGCGGGTGGACTGCTCCAGCGAGTACCCGTCCTCGTCTTCCTGGCCGCGGTCCAGGTCGGCGATCGCGGCCCGTTCGGCGGGGGTGAGGTCGCCGAACGTGGCCGGGTCGGGGGCCGCCAGCGGCGGGACGAGGTGGATGCCCGCCACGTGGACGGGGTCCCGCAGGCCGATGAGGGTGGTGATGGTGGTGCCCCAGTCGGAGCCTGCCGCGCCGTAGCGGTCGTAGCCGAGGCGGGCCATCAGCTCGATCCAGGCGTCGGCGATCCGTTCGACGCCCCAGCCGCGGTGGCCCGGTCTGTCGCTGAAGCCGTAGCCGGGCAGGGACGGGCACACGACGTGGAAGGCGTCGCGGGCGTCGCCGCCGTAGGCGGCCGGGTCGGTGAGCGGCCCGATCACCTTGAGGAACTCCACGACCGAGCCCGGCCATCCGTGGGTCAGGACGATCGGCATCGCGTCCGGGTGCGGCGAGCGGACGTGCAGGAAGTGGATCCCGAGGCCGTCCAGGGAGGTCCGGAACTGCGGCAGCGCGTTCAGCCGCCGCTCGGTGGCCCGCCAGTCGTACTCCTCGGCCCAGTACCGGCACAACTCGCGCAGGTAGCCCAGCGGGACGCCCTGCGACCAGTCCTCGACCGTCTCCTTCTCGGGCCAGCGCGTGCGCCGCAGCCGCTCGCGCAGGTCGGCCAGCACGGGCTCGGGGATGTCGAGCCGGAACGGGGTCACGTGGTCGGACATGCTGCCTTCCTCATCGGTCTTCGGGTGACAGGTGCGGGGATCGCCACCGGCGGTCATTCTCCGGCCAGGAGGAGCGCCTGCTGCGGCGCGAGGCGGACGTATCCGGTCCTGGGCCGGTCGGGGGTGACGGTGGGGTCGTCGCTGTCGAACACCGCCGCAGCGGGCGGGCGCAGGTCGCCGGCAGGGGTGTCGCGGAGGTTCGCCACCGCCCAGAGCGCTCCCCGGCGGTAGGCGGTCACCGGCGCCGCGAGCACGGCCCTGCTCACGTCGTCGGTGGCGGCCAGCGCGTGCGCCAGCCGGCGTCTGGCGGCCAGCAGCCGGGTGAGGGTGTTCAGGTGGGACGCGGGGTCGTCCCGCTGCGCCGCCACGGTCTCGTCGTCGCGGCGGTCGCCGCCGGGAAGCCAGGGCTGCCCGGTGGTGAACCCCAGGCCCGGGCCGGGCCGCCAGGGCATGGGGGTGCGCGCGGCGTCGCGGCTCTCCTCCGGCTGGGCCGCGCCCAGCGGGGCGGCGCCCTGGCCGGGCGGCACCCGCCCGTCACCCAGGCCGAGCTCCTCGCCCTGGTAGAGCCAGAAGGTCCCCGGCAGCAACGCCATCAGCACGTGCAGCGCGAGCGAGCGGCGCCGCCCCCGGAGCCCGCCGCCGAACCGGGTGACGGCGCGGGAACGATCGTGGTTGCCCTGCACCCAGGACAGCCGCGGCGACGCCAGCACGGCGCTCTCGATCATGGCGTCGATGCGGTCGGCGTCCCAGCCGGTCTCCACCAGCCCGAACCAGAACGACGAGTGCAGCCGCTCGCCCTGCACGAAGCGTGCCAGCGCCCGGGGGTCGAGCTCGTAGACCTCGCCGACGAGGAAGGCGTCGTGCCGGTCGGCGATCCGCCGCCACCGCTCGTGGACGGCGTGCACGCCGGGCTGGTGGATGTCGTGGAGATGCTCCTGGCGGCGCCAGTCCAGGGTCACCCCGCGGGCCGGCAGGATCCGGCCGGCGGGCAGCGGCGGGTTGTCCCGCAGGCCGGCGTCCTTGATGAGGTAGCCGGCGGTGTCGATGCGGAAGCCGTCCAGTCCGCGGCTCAGCCAGTGCTCGGCGATCGCGTCGATCTCAGCGGCGAGCGCCGGGTTGCGCCAGTTGAGGTCGGGCTGTTCGGGGCGGAACAGGTGCAGGTAGTACTGGCCGGTCGCCGGGCTGAACGTCCAGGCGGGCCCGCCGAAGTGCGACACCCAGTTGTTGGGCGGGCCGCCGTCCGGTGCCGGGTCGCGCCAGATGTAGTAGTCGCGGTGCGGGTCGTCCGCGCTGGAGGCGGCGGCGACGAACCACGGATGGGCGTCGCTGGTGTGGTTGACGACCAGGTCGCCGAGCACCCGCATCCCGCGCCGGTGCGCCTGCGCCAGCAGCTCGTCGAGGGCCGCCTGCCCGCCGAACGACGGATCCACGGCGCGGTAGCCGGCGACGTCGTAGCCGTGGTCGCGCATCGGCGAGCGGTAGAAGGGGGTCAGCCACACCACGTCCACGCCGAGCCGTTCCAGGTGGTCCAGCCGCGCGCTCGCCCCGGCCAGGTCTCCCCAGCCGTCCCCGGTGCTGTCCGCGAACGACGGAAGGTACACCTGGTAGCCCACGGCGTCGCGCCACCACGGCCGCACCCGCGAGCGCTGCAGCAGGTGGGCCAGCCGGCCGAGGCCGGACAGGGACAGGTCGCCGTCCAGCCCCCGCAGCGCGACGGTCGGCATGCCCGCCGCCCGGCCCGCGGCCAGCCCCGGCTCGGAGTCCTCCACCACCAGGCAGGAGGACGGCGCGAGGCGAAGGCGGCGCGCGGCCTCCAGGTAGCCCTCCGGGTCGGGCTTGCCCGCGCCGACGTCGTCGATCGTCAGCAGAACCGGCGGATCGATCCCCGCCGCGTGCAGGCGGGCCTTGGCCAGCCGCCCGTCGGCGCTGGTCACCACGGCCCACGGCAGCCGGAGCCGGTCCAGCGTGGCGAGCAGGAGATGGGCGCCGGGTGCCGCGGTGACGTCCGTCAGGTCCTCGTACTGCAGGGCGTGCTGCCGTCGCGCCGCCGCCGTGACCGCCTCGTCGTCCAGGGCGGGCAGCAGCCTGCGGACCGTACGCGCGGCCGGGCTGCCGTGGGCGACGGCGAGCACCGCGCCGGGGTCGACGCCGTACTCCTCGGCCCAGATCGACCAGGCGCGCTCGACCGCGGCGTCGGAGTCCACGAGAGTGCCGTCCATGTCCAGCAGCACCGCCTGGATCTCGCCGAGATCCGTCGTTCGTCGTGGCACGGCGTTCCCCCTTCGATTAAACTCGTGAGTCGAGCATAAACGAAGGGCAGCGACATATGGCAACCCCACGCGACCGCGCCAGGTCCGTGCGCGCCGCCGATCTCCGCTGGCGCGGCGCCTTGGCCGTGCTGGAGGAGATGCGCCGCGCGCCGGGAGTGACCAGGGCGGCCGTCGCCCGGAGCCTCGGCCTCAGCACCGGCTCGGCCACGGAGATCACCTCCCGGCTGCGCGACCTCGCCCTGCTCGCCGAGACCCCGGCCGCCGCGACCACCCGCGGCCGCCCGACCAGCGTGCTCACGCCCCACCCTGACGGCCCTCTCGTCATCGCCGTGGACCTGCGGCAGGAGGACTGGCGATGCGCGGTCGCCTCGCTCGACGGGGAGCCCGGCATCGCGGAGACCGGGACGCACCGCAGCCGCGCTCCCGAGCAGGTGATCGACACGGTCGCCGGGGCGGTGCGACGCCTGCACGACCGTCACGGTCACCGCGTCCGGGCGATCTCCGTGGCGGTCGCCGCGACGGTGCAGCACGGCAAGGTCGTCCAGTCCGCCGTGCTCGGCTGGGACGCGGTGGACCTGGCGGCACTGACGAACGATCCGCGCACGCCGCTGCTGATCGGCAACGACGCCACCCTCGCCGGCCTCGCCGAGGCCCGGCAGGGCGCCGTGGCGGGAGCGGCGAGCGTCCTGCACATCACCGTGGAGGTGGGCGTCGGCGGCACGCTGGTCGTCGGCGGCCGGCCCATGCACGGAGCGACGGGCGCCGGCGGGGAGTTCGGGCACCTGCCGTTCGGCGACCCCGGCCTGCGCTGCCCCTGCGGCGCCCGGGGCTGCTGGGACCTGACCGTCGACGGCCGCGCGATCGCCCGCCACCTCGGCGAGCCGCCGCCCCGCGACCCCCGCACGTACGCCGAGCAGGTCCTTGCCCGCGTCCCGGCGGACCCGGCCGCCCGGGCCGCCGTCGGCCGCACCGCCGCCGGACTGGCCCATGGCGTCGCCGGGTTGATCAACGCTCTGGACCCCGCGGTCGTCACTCTGGGCGGCCTGGCGCAGGCCCTGCGGGCCGCGGCCGAGCCCGAGTTCACCGCTGCCCTGACCGGCGGGCTCATGCGCTTCCGCCGCCCGCACCCGCCTCCCGTGCTCCCCGCCGCCCTCGGCCGTGACGGGGCACTGCGCGGGGCGGTGGTGGCGGCGCTGGACCACGTCCTCACCGAAGAAGGGCTCGCTGCCTGGGCGGCCCTGCGCTCCTCCCGCTCCCCGGCCTAGCCCGTCCGCCGGCTCAGCTCGGCACGTGAGAGGCGCGGCCGCGCCGGCGGGTCACTTGGCGATCGCCTCGCGCACGGCGGGGGCGATCTCCTGGCCCCAGCGGGCCAGGGTGGTGAGGTCCACGGCTCCGTGGCCGGTGGAGAAGAGCATGAAACCGGCGGCCCCGTGCTCCAGCACCGCGCCGGTCAGCTCCTCGACCCACTGCGCGACCGAGCCGCCGAGCCAGCGGCCCTCGCGGTCGCGGGTGGCGGCCAGCGGCCGGTCGGTGACGCGGCCGGGGAAGTTGTAGACGGTGCGCACCTCGCCCGGGTCGCGGCCCACGGACGCCGCCGCCTCGTCGATGATCGGACGGGACCAGCGGTAGCGTTCGCTGAGCCAGTCGGCCGCGTGGCCGGGGATCCAGCCGTCGGCCACCCGGCCGGTGGCGGCCAGCGACTTGGGGCCGTTCGAGCCGGTCCACACCGGGGGAGCGGCCACGGGGGCGGGGTCGATGCGGCTCACCTGGTAGTGGCGGCCCTCGAAGGTGACCGGCGGGCCGCCGCCCGACAGCTTCTTGACCAGGGTGATGGCCTCCTCGAACGCCTCAACGGCCTGGCCGGGCGTCTGCCGGGGCACGCCCATGTCGGCGATCCGGTCCCACAGGCCGCCGGCTCCCATGCCGAGCACGACGCGGCCGCCCGACAGGGCCGACAGGGACGTCACGTGACGGGCCAGCATGGGGGCGGGGCGGGTCGGCAGGTTGGTGACGTTGGCGAAACCGGCGATGCGCTCGGTCCGGCCGAGGAGGTAGCCGATGGCGGCGTAGGCGTCCAGCCGCTCGCCGAGGTAGGGGTGGTCGGACAGGGAGAAGAGGTCGAGGCCGTCCCGGTCGGCCTGCTGGACCAGGCGCAACAGCTCGGGGATGTCGGAGACGCCGGAGTGCGCGCCGAAGCCGAAGACGACGTCAGTGGATGCGGACATGGTTCTGCCTTTCCCCCGCTGCCGCGGCCGCCCAGGTGCTGTCCCGGCGCCCCGGCAATGGCTTGTAGTTCGTGCTACGAACCATAATAGTTCGTGACACGAACTGCAAGCCGGGGATCAACGGACGGCGTCCGGCTCCGCGAAGACGGCCGGCACCTTGTTGTCCGCGACGACGCGGCCGAGCAGCGCGGCCAGCGTGTCGCGCTCCTCCTGGGAGAACCCCGCCGTCAGCTCCTCGATGCGGCGGCAGGTGCCGGTGTAGAACACGTCGGCCAGCTCGGCGCCCCGGCGGGTCAGCGCGACCCGCACCGCGCGCGAGTCCTGGGGGTCGGGTCTGCGCTGGACCAGGCCGTTGCGCTCGCACCGGTCGACCAGGCCGGTCAGGCTGGACTTGGCCAGGCCCAGCATCGCGCCCAGCTCGCTCATCCCGTACGGCTGCGCCATCAGCACGCACAGGAGCTGGCCCTGCTGCTGGGTGAGGCCGTACTCGCGGGCGGCGTCCACGTACACGGCATTGACCAGGAACGTCGACCGTACCAGCGCGGCCACCGTCCCGATCTGGCCGTCGAATTGTTCGTTCACCTCACAAGGATAACCAATTCGTGGCACGAACTACCCGCTCGCGGCGACGCCGTCCGCCACCGGCTCCGGCGGCTCGCGGGAGGGGAGCTCCCAGAGCCAGCCGACGATCAGCCCGCTGAGCAGCGCCGGCCCGTGCAGGTCGGGTACGCCGGTCAGGGCGACGGCGGCGACGGCGGGGACGGCGGGGAAGAGCCACTCGGGCACCCGCGCGCGGTGCGCCACGAGCTGGGCGCCGGCCGCGGCCAGGGCGACCATGGCGACGACGCCCCAGACGCCCAGGTCCGCCAGCAGCCAGGCGCCCGAGACGATCGCGTAGAAGGCGCCCACCGAGCGTTCGAGGCGGCCGGCGGAGGAGACGGCGAGGCCGGCGGCCAGGGCGCACAGCGCGATCGAGTTGCCCGCGCCCGGCTGGTTCAGCAGGTAGCCGGCGGTCTCGCCGGCGACGGCGCCGGCCGCGTACAGGACGAGCCAGCGCGGGCGGCCGAGCGCGCGCTCGGCGAGGTGGCCGAGCACGGCGAGGAAGCCCAGGTTGACCAGGGTGCCGAACGGGCCGCCGTCCTGGACCAGCAGGGCCGTGGCGAGCCGCCACCACTGGCCGTGGGCCGCGATCGCCGCCGGGTCGCGGGCCCAGGCGGGCTCCAGGCCCGGGATGACGAACTGCAGGAGACTGGGCACCGCCGTGATCGCGAGGACCACGGCGGTGAGGTAAGGCACGAATCCGTCCGTCCGGCGCTTGAGCACGCCCATAGCGTGCCATACCGGGTCAGGCGGCCGCGGGCTCCCGTTCCCTGGTGACGGGGAGGGGCTGGATCGCGGCCGGTTCGCGGCGCGGCAGCAGGCGCGCGGCCAGCGTGATCAGCACGCCGAGGACGACCCCGATGCCGAGCGCGGTCCGCAGGCTGGTGGCGTCCGACAGGAACCCGATCACCACCGGGCCCAGCAGCAGGCCCGCGTAGCCCATCGCGCCCGCCTGGGCGATCGCCGGGCCGGGGTTCGCGGTCGCGGTCCCGGCCAGGGACAGCGTCAGCGGCGAGATCGTCGCCACGCCGAGGCCGACGAAGAACATCGCGCCCACCGCCACCAGCGCCGCCGGAGCGAGCAGCACGACGGCGAAGAAGCCCGCCGTCGCCACGCCCGACACCGTCAGCATGCCGCGCACGCCGAAACGCAGCCGCAGCCGGTCGCCGGTCAGCCGGGCGACCAGCATGCCCACCTCGAAGACCGGGTAGCCGAGCGCGGCCACGGCCTCGGGCGCGCCGAGCTCGTCGCGCATGTAGAGGCCGTTCCAGTCGGCCACCGTGCCCTCCACCATGAAGGCGAAGAACATGATCGCGCCGAGCAGGTAGACGATCGGGGGCAGGCGGCGGCGGCCGGTCGCGGCGGCGCGTCCGGCGGCCGGGGTCTCGGCCAGGTACGTCCGGCCGAGAGCGATCATGAGCGGGAGCGCGACCAGGCCGATCAGCGCCACGTTGGCGGTGAACGACAGGCCGAGGGCGATCGACAGGCTGCCGAGGCCGCCCGCCGCGATCGCGCCGACGCACCAGCCGGCGTGCATGCCGTTCATCAGCGGTCGGCCGTACGCCTGCTCGACGGTGGAGCCCTGGGCGTTCATGGCCACGTCCACCATGCCGAACGCCATCCCGAAGAGCGCCACGGCCGCCATCAGCAGCGGCAGGTCGGGGGCGAAGGCCACGGCCACCAGGCCGAGCGCGGTGAGAGGGCCGCCGACCCGCAGGACCGTCCTGCTGCCCAGGCGGGCCATGACGCGGCGCATGCTCTGCATGGTCACCAGGGCGCCGAGCCCCCAGACCAGCAGGACGGCGCCGACCGTGGACTCGGACAGGCCGAGTTTGTCGGTCAGCGCGGGGATGCGCACCGTCATCGTGCCCACCATCAGGCCGGCGAGGACGAAGGTGAGGACCGCCCCGTAGCGGGCACTCCTCAGGTCGCGGGTCATACGGCAACACCTCACACAAAGAGTTACTTACAGGCATATTTCGGGCATGCAGGGCCGCACCTGGCCCCTCGGTCACGACAGGACTGAAGGACGGGCGTGCCTGAGCCCCCGGCGCCAGGGGGCGACGGGACGATGGAACAGGACGGACGGGGAGAAAATTCCTGAGACTGCGGCGCCTCAGGCGGGCCCCTGGGACGGATGGGGTCGGGTGCGTCAGGCGGGTCTCGCCAGGAGCCCCCGCAGGCGCGCCTCCAGGGCCCGGAGGTCGGCGTCGGAGTTCAGCTCGGGGTCGTGGCTGGCCACGTCCCAGAGCCCTTCGCAGGCGAGCCGGACGATCTGCGACGCCACCGGGTCGGGCTCCTCGCTCAGGCCCTCGCGGTGCCAGCGGGTCATCGCCTCGCGCAGCGGCGCGAGCAGGAACAGGTTTCCCGACGCCCCGGTGACCACGGCCCAGCGTCGCAGCCGGCCCGAGCGCACGGCGGCCAGGGTGGCCCCCAGGTAGCGCTCGGTGTAGGACCCGCCGGGCTGGCCGGCCATGAGCTGGTCGAAATCCTCGATGAGCCGCTCGACCATGCCCTTGATCAGGGCTTCCTTCGAGTTGAAGTGGTAGAGCAGCCCGCCCTTGCTGACCCCGGCCCGGTCGGCCACCGCGTTGAGGGTGAGCGCGGCCGAGCCCTGGTCGCAGAGGATGTCCTCCGCCGCGTCCAAAAGCTCGTCCCTTCGCATGCCTCTACTGTACCGTCCGGACGGTACAGTAGCAAGCGCGATACCCTGGGCGGGTGAGCAGACCGTCGGCCTATCTTGATCATGCGGCGACCACGCCCATGTTGCCCGAGGCGATCGAGGCCATGACGGAGCAACTGCGGCACGTCGGAAACCCGTCCTCGCTGCACGCCGCCGGCCGCCGGATGCGGCGGGTCGTCGAGGAGGCGCGCGAGACCATCGCCGACGCCCTCGGCGCCCGGCCCAGCGAGGTGGTCTTCACCTCCGGCGGCACCGAGGCCGACAACCTCGCCATCAAAGGGCTCTACTGGGCCCGGCGGCCGCGGCGGCGGGTGCTGCTCAGCGCCATCGAGCACCACGCCGCGCTCGACCCCGCCCACTGGCTGGGCGAGAGCCAGGGCGCCGAGGTCGAGCTGCTGAAGGTGGACGAGCACGGGCTGGTCCACCCCGACACCCTGCGGGCCGCCGTCGAGCGCGACCCCGACGACGTGGCCATGATCAGCGTCATGTGGGCCAACAACGAGGTCGGCACCGTCCAGCCCGTCCACGTGCTCGCGGCCGTCGCCCACGACCACGGCATCCCGTTCCACACCGACGCGGTGCAGGCCGTCGGCCAGCTTCCGGTGTCGTTCGCCGGGTCGGGGGCCGACGCCCTCACGCTCACCGGCCACAAGGTGGGCGGCCCGATGGGGGTCGGCGCGCTGCTGCTGGCCAGAGGGCTCAACCCCGTGTCCGTGCAGCACGGCGGCGGCCAGGAGCGCGACGTGCGCTCGGGCACCCTCGACGCGCCCGCCATCGCCGGGCTAGCGGCGGCCGTCCGCGCCGCCGTCGAGCAGCAGGAGGCCCTGCGCCGCCGGCTCACCGCGTTGCGCGACGAGCTCATCGAACGGGTCCGCCAGGCCGTCCCCGACGTGGTGCTCAACGGCCACCCCACCGAACGGCTGCCGGGCAACGCGCACTTCTCCTTCCCCGGCTGCGAGGGCGACGCGCTGCTCATGCTGCTCGACGCCAAGGGCGTGGAGTGCTCCACCGGCTCGGCCTGCTCTGCGGGCGTGGCGCAGCCGTCGCACGTGCTGCTGTCCATGGGCGCCGACGCCGCCGCGGCCCGCGGCTCGCTGCGCTTCTCCCTCGGGCACACCTCCACCAGGGACGACGTGGACCGGCTGATCGAGGTGCTGCCCGCCGCCGTCGAACGCGCCCGGCGGGCGGGGCTGAGCTAGCCGGCGGCTGTCAGGCCCCGAGGTCAGGCCCCGAGGTCAGGCCCCGAGGTCAGGCTTCCGGCGTCAGGCCCCCGGCGATGTGGTCGGCGAGGGCCGGCAGCCAGTCCGGGCGGGCGTTGCCCAGCAGGTGGTCGCCGTGCGGGATCCGCAGGTACCGGCCGCGGGGCGCGCGGCGGGCCAGCGCCTCGCCGCAGGTCACGCCGGGGATGACGTCCTGGCCGCCGTCCACCACCAGCAGCGGGCAGGCGACGCGGGCGGCGAGCGCAGACAGGTCCACCCGGCCGGCGAAGGCGCGGGCCGCGTCCTCACCGCCCGCGCGCTCGGCCAGCAGCAGGCGGACGGGGTCCGGCAGGGCGGCCCAGTCGAGCCGGAAGGGGCCGCTGACGGTGGCCGCGACGGCGACGCGAGGCTCGTGCGCGGCGCTCTCCGCCGCGTAGTAGCCGCCCAGGCTCAGCCCCACCAGACCCACGCGCCGGGCGCCGAGCGCGTCCACGACCCGGGCGACGACCCGGTGGTAGTCGGCCCGGACGGTGGTGGTGGCCGCGAGCGCGCCCTGGCCGGGGCCGTCCATGGCGAGGACCGCCAGGCCCCGGCGCAGCAGGGCGGCCACCAGGTCGTGGAACTCCTCCTTGCCGGAGTCCAGGCCGGGCACCACGATCGCCACCGGGGCGCCGGCCGGGCCGCGCAGCCATCCGGCGAACTCGGGGCCCTCCACTCTGCGGGCGTCCGGGTCCAGCAGTTCCAGCGCCCGGGCCATGGCGGCGTCCGCCTCGGCGGCGGCCAGCGCGCGCTCGGGGTTCGGGCCCAGCGTGGCGAAGTGGAACCAGCGCGCCGCGACCTGGTGGTGCTCGCCCGCGGAGACGGCGCCGGCGGCCTGCCGGGCGCGGGCGAGATGGCCGCGGGCGGCCCCCATCAGGGCCTCGCCCCAGCCGTCGAGGCCGGTCAGGGCGGCGGTGACGCGCAGATACTCGTGCGGGTCCAGGCCCGCGCCGGTGGCGCGCGAGAAGTTCGCCGCCGCGAACGCGGCAACCTCCGCGCGGCCGGTCGGCGTGCTCTCGGCTGGGCCGGTCGGCGTGCCTTGCGTCGCGGGGCGTGCCGGAGGGGCGGGGGCTGCTGTCGGGGTCGGTTCGCGCATGCGGCCATATAACCGGCACGAGCCGCACCCGCTCCAACAACGCCCGCGCGCACCCGACAACCGTCGGTTGTCACCCGGGACGCCGGGCCCGCCCGCCGCGACGTCAGCTCAGGAACGGCGAGACGGCCGTCCAGGCCGGGTCGGTGGCGACGTCCACCCGGGGCTCGCCCTCCTCCCAGCTCACGATCAGCTCCTTGGCATGGATGGCCGCGTCGCCGGTCGGGTCGGCGTAGAGATGGATGACCCGCTGCCCCTCGGCGCTCAGGTGCGCGGCGAGCACCGCGTCGTCGCGCAGCTTGAGCAGGCGGGCGGCCAGCCGCTCCTCGAAGTCGCGGAGCGCGGTCAGCGACTCGCCGATCGGCAGCCCGGCCTCGTCGCGGTGCGCGTACGGCAGCGTGATCGCGATGTGCTGGTCGAACAGCGGATGGTCCACCGGGCGCAGCGGGTAGCGGGCGGTCGCGACCAGCGGCGCGCCGCCGGCCGTCTGGCCCTCCAGCAGCACCCACTCCTCCTCGTCGTAGCCGGAGGCGAGGTCGGCGACCACGGCCGGCAGGTGCGCGGCGGACACGGCGTCGATCGGCTCGAACGTCACCGCCGTGATCTCGCCCACCCACCGGGCCACGTCGTCCTCGCCGAGCAGCCAGTCGAGGGCGAGCAGCGCCGCGTCCAGGCGGACGTCCTCGTCGAGGTCGGCGAAGATCGGGTGGTAGGCGGAGACGTCCACGCGCGGCTGGTTGCGCGGCACCCGCAGGCCCAGCACGAGCTTGTCGAGGGCGAACTCGGCCCCGCCCACGTCGAGCGTCAGCTCGGCGGCCTGCGGGTTGGCCTGCCGCGACGGGTGGAACTCCCACAGCAGGTCGGCGGGCGGGGCGGCCTTGGCCCAGCGGTGCGCGAGCGGGCGCAGCTCGGCGTCGCCCGCCGAGGTCACCACCAGGGTGTGCATGGCGTTGCGGCCTGGGGCCACCTCCCACACCAGGCCGGGGTGGACGGCGGCCACCGCCGGCGCGAGCAGGTCCTCGAGGCCGCCGGTGTCGCCCGCGGCCACGAGCGCGTCGACGGCCGGTCTGCTCTCCTGCCACCACGTCCAGAATGTGGCGATACCGTCCTCGCGGGACGCGCCGCCCTCGTCCTCGGCGTCCTTGCGCCCGAATAGTCGCATGGGCTGAATCCTCGCAGACCGAGGGCGCGGTCGCGCACCTCCCGCCGGACAGTACGCTGGAACGGTCATGGGACTGCGTGTGCTTGCCGCCATGTCGGGCGGCGTCGACTCAGCCGTGGCCGCCGCGCGCATCGCCGAGGCCGGTCACGACGTCACTGGTGTCCACCTCGCCCTGTCGGCCAACCCCCAATCGCATCGCACGGGGGCGCGCGGCTGCTGCACGATCGAGGACTCCCGCGACGCGCGCCGCGCCGCCGACGTCATCGGCATCCCTTTCTACATCTGGGACATGGCCGAGCGCTTCCAGCGCGACGTGATCGAGGACTTCGTCGCCGAGTACGCGGCCGGCCGCACGCCCAACCCGTGCCTGCGGTGCAACGAGAAGATCAAGTTCGCGGCCGTGCTCGACCGGGCGCTCGCGCTCGGCTTCGACGCCGTCGCCACCGGCCACCACGCCCGGCTCGCCGACGGCGTGCTGTCCAGGAGCCCCGACCAGGGCAAGGACCAGTCGTACGTGCTGGGCGTGCTCACCCGCGAGCAGCTCGCCCACGCGATCTTCCCGCTCGGCGACTCCACCAAGGCCGAGGTGCGCGCCGAGGCCGCCAGGCGCGGCCTGACGGTCGCCGACAAGCCCGACAGCCACGACATCTGCTTCATCGCCGACGGCGACACCCGCGGCTTCCTCGCCGACCGGCTGGGCTCGGCCGAGGGCCCCATCGTCGACCAGGACGGCGCGGTCGTCGGCAGCCACCAGGGCGCCCACGGCTTCACCGTGGGGCAGCGCAAGGGCCTGCGCATCGACCGGCCCGCGCCCGACGGCCGGCCCCGCTACGTGCTGTCGATCGAGCCGGTCAGCAACACCGTCACGGTCGGCCCGCGCGCCGCGCTGGAGGTCACCACGATCACCTGCGGCCCGCCCGTCTGGAACGGCCCCGAGCACCTGCGCGCCGACCTCACCGTGCAGCTCCGGGCGCACGGCGAGGTCTACGGCTGCCGCTTCGAGGAGACCGGCGGCGGCCTGCGCGTCGAGCTCGACCGGCCCGCCACCGGGGTCGCGGCCGGCCAGGCGGCCGTGCTCTACTCCGGCGACACGGTGATCGGCTCGGCGACGATCAGGTCGGCCGGCCGGGGCTAGGCCAGGGTGACCGACTCGCCGACCGCGAGGCGGCGGATGTCGGCGCCCTGCTTGTCGGCCTCCATCTTCAGCCAGTTGTCGACCAGGGCCAGGCCGATGTCGCCGTAGAGCGCGTCGTGCGTCGAGTACGCCCGCGCCGGCCGGACCGTGCGCAGGTATTCGACGACCTCCGGCAGCTTCAGCCAGGGCGCGCCGGTCGGCACCAGGAGCGTGCCCACCTCGGCCTCCGGCACGGTGAAGGAGTCACCCGGGTAGAACACCTCGTCCTCCACCAGGAAACCGACGTTCTGCACGATCGGCACGTCGGGGTGGTTGGCGGCGTGCCACTCGCCGAACGCCCGCACCCGGAAACCGGCCGTCTCGAAGGCGTCGCCGTGCCGTACCACCTGGACCTTGGCCGGCACCTCGGACAGCTCGGCCGCCACGCCCTCGCACGTCCAGACCTCGAGGTCGGGGGAGGCGGCCGTCAGCTTGCCGACGTCCACGTGGTCCATGTGCTCGTGGGTGATGAGGACGGCGTCCGCGCCGTCGAGCACCGGGTCCCTGGTGAAGGCGCCGGGGTCGATGACGAGGACCTTGCCGTCCTTCTCCAGGCGGACGCACGCGTGGCCGTACTTCGTGAGCTGCATGCGCAAGAGCCTACGCTTGTGCCATGTCAACGTGGGAAGCCACCGGGGTCGGGTCGCATCCGGGCGACGATCATCTTGAGGCGATCAGGGTCGTGTTCGGCGAGGTGCCGGGCCTGCCGTACCTGCCGGAGCTGCCGGCCAGGGGCGTCGGCGCCGATCTCGTCGGGCGGACGGCGTCGCTGCTGGTCGACATGCCCGTCGAGGTGCAGCCGTCGGGATGGCGGCTGACCGACCGGCCGGGGCGCGACCACCAGCGGGCCGTCGACCACCTGCGGCGCGACCTCGACGGGCTGGAGGAGATCGGCCACGACTACGAGGGGCCGCTCAAGCTGCAGGTGTGCGGGCCGTGGACGCTGGCCGGCGCGGTCGAGCTGAAGTACGGCGACAAGATGCTCGCCGACGCGGGCGCGGTACGCGACCTGACGGCCTCGCTGGCGCAGGGCGTCGCCGACCACTGCGCCGAGGTGCGGCGGCGGCTGCCCGGCGTGAGCGAGATCGTGCTGCAGCTCGACGAGCCCGGCCTGCCGGGGGTGCTGGCGGGCACGGTGCCGACGGCGTCGGGGTTCGGGCGGCTGGCGGCCGTGGAGGAGTGGCGGGTGGAGGAGTCGCTGCGGCTGTTCGGCGAGCCGGTGGTGCACTGCTGCGCGCCCGGGGTGCCGTTCGGGCTGCTGCGCCGGGCGGGGGCGCGGGCGGTCTCGGTGGACGCCTCCCTGCTGCGGCGGCGCGACGAGGACGAGCTGGGCGAGCTGGTCGAGGCCGGGACCCCGCTGTTCCTCGGGGTCGTGCCGGCCACCGACACGCGGCTGCCGGACGTCGGCGTGATCGCCAAGCCGGCGGTGGAGCTGTGGCGGCGGCTCGGGTTCGCGCCCGACGCGCTGGCCGGGAAGGTCGTGCTCACGCCCGCGTGCGGGCTGGCCGGAGCCTCGCCCGCGTACGCGCGGGCGGCGCTGGCCGCCTGCCGCAAGGCCGCCCAGGTGCTCAAGGACGACCCGGCCGGCGGCATGCGCGAGGGCTGAGGCGGCTGTCAGGGGGCGCGCCGCGAGCGTGTTCTTGTCGGTGCCCGGCGGTAGCGTTTGCACAGGTCGTCGTACGCGTCGTACGGAAGGAGAGCCCGCGTGAGCCAGTCGAGCACCGAGCCCGGAGGCGTGCCCGTGGCCGCGCTCAAGCGGCATGCCGAGCTGAGCGAGCTGGTCGAGGAGGCCCGCTGGCGCTACTACGTCGAGGACCAGCCGACGGTCAGCGACGCGCAGTTCGACGAGTGGTTCCGTGAGCTGCTGGCGCTGGAGGAGGCCCATCCCTCGCTGCAGACGCCCGACTCGCCCACCCAGAAGGTGGGCGCCCCGCCCTCGGGCGACTTCGCCAAGGTGCGGCATCTGGCCAGGATGGAGAGCCTCGACAACGCCTTCACGGCCGCCGACATGGCGGCCTGGCAGGCCCGCGCCGAGCGGCTGGCCGAGGGCGACCCGGGCCCCTACCTGTGCGAGCTGAAGATCGACGGCCTGGCCATCGCGCTGGTCTACCGCGACGGCAGGCTGGAGCGCGCCGCCACCCGCGGCGACGGGCGCACCGGCGACGACGTGACGGCCAACGTGCGCACCATCAAGGGCGTCCCGCACCGGCTCACCGGCGACGACGTGCCGAGCCTGGTCGAGGTGCGCGGCGAGATCTACATCCCGGTGGAAGACTTCAAGCTGCTCAACGAGCAGCTCGTCGAGCAGGGCAAGCCGCCGTTCGCCAACCCGCGCAACTCCGCCGCGGGCACCCTGCGGCAGAAAGACCCGCGCGTCACCGCGCAGCGCCCGCTGCGCATGCTGGTGCACGGCGTCGGGGTGTGGGAGGGGGCGGCCGAGCCGCGCACCCAGTCGGGGGTCTACGAGCGGCTGCGCGCGTTCGGGCTGCCGGTCAGCGACCTCTACCGCGTGGTGCCGACGCTCACCGAGGTCAACGCGTTCATCGAGCACTACCGGGTGCACCGGCACGACCCGGCGTACGAGATCGACGGCGTCGTGGTGAAGGTCGACGACCTGCGCACGCAGCGCGAGCTGGGCTCGACCTCGCGGGCGCCGCGCTGGGCGATGGCGTTCAAGTACCCGCCGGAGGAGGTCAACACCAAGCTGCTCGACATCCAGGTGGGGGTGGGGCGCACCGGGCGGGTGACGCCGTTCGCGGTGATGGAGCCGGTGGTGGTGTCCGGGTCCACGGTCGAGCGGGCCACGCTGCACAACGCCGCGATCGTGCAGAAGAAGGGCGTGCTGATCGGCGACACGGTGGTGCTGCGCAAGGCGGGCGACGTCATCCCCGAGGTGGTGGGGCCCGTGGCGGCGCTGCGCGACGGGTCCGAGCGGGAGTTCGTCATGCCGACGCACTGCCCCGAGTGCGGCACGCTGCTGGCGTACGAGAAGGAGGGCGACGCCGACCTGCGCTGCCCCAACGCCCGGAGCTGTCCCGCGCAGATCCGTGAGCGCCTCTACTTCGCGGCCGGGCGGCGAGCCCTCGACATCGAGGGGCTCGGCTACGTCGCGGCCACCGCGCTGTCCCAGCCGCTGCCGCCGCAGGAGCCGGTGGTGCGCACCGAGGCCGACCTGTTCGACCTGACGCTGGAGCAGCTGCTGCCGATCAGGTCGGTGGTCCGCGACCAGGACTCCGGCCTGCCCAAGATCGACCCGAAGACCGGCGAGCAGAAGGTCGTCACGCTCTTCGCCAACCAGAACGCCGAGCCGAGCGCGGTCGCCCGGCTGCTCATCGAGGAGCTGGAGCGGGCCAAGCAGGTGCCGCTCGCGCAGATCCTGGTGGCGCTGACGATCCGGCACGTGGGCCCGCCCACCGCGCGCGACCTGGCGAGCGCCATGCGCTCGATCGACGCGATCATGAACGCCTCGGAGGAGGAGCTGGCCGCGGTCGAAGGCATCGGGCCGCGGGTGGCGGCGACGATCAAGGAGTGGTTCGAGGTCGACTGGCACCGGGAGATCATCGAGCGGTGGCGGGCCGCCGGGGTGCGCATGGCGGACGAGCCCGCGCCGGAGAAGGGGCCGCAGACGCTCGAAGGGCTGACGTTCGTGGTGACCGGCACGCTGGAGGGCTACACCCGCGACTCCGCCTCCGACGCGATCGCCGCGCGGGGCGGGAAGGTGGCCTCGTCGGTGTCGAAGAAGACGTCGTTCCTGGTGGCGGGGGAGAACGCGGGGTCGAAGTACGACAAGGCGGTGAGCCTCAACGTGCCGATCCTGGACGGGGCCGGGTTCGAGGTGCTGCTCAACGACGGGCCTGAGGCGGCGGCGGAGGTGGCGGTCAAACCGGAGGCATGACCGTCACCGGCGGCGGCGTCCGGGGGTGAGGGCCGTCAAGGCGGCGGGGGTCGGTGGGTTGTTGCGCGCACGGGAGGGTTGCTTGCGCGCATCCAGGGCAGGCGGATCCGCGGGCGGTGGCCTGGACGGGCGTTCACGAGGGTCGGCGAGTGGACGCCGCCGCCTCCGGGACGGGTACGGATCGGGCATGGTTTGCTACGGAGGGTGGTTTTCGGGTATATGTCCCAAAGGAGAACTACGGACCGTACGCGCTTGGTTTCGCGAAGTGGGCTGAAGGTCGTACCCTCCCATAGTGACCTAATGGGGGTTCTGTTATCGATGACTGACCCAACCGACACCCGCGACACCGGGCCACGCGTCGGCACGCCCCTCTGGGCGTTCCTCGCCGGCATCACGGTGATCGGCTTCACCGCCCTGCTCGTGGCCATGCTCAGGCTCGACGCCGCGGGGCTCGTCGCGCTGGCCCGCACCGCGCTGTTCTGGGTGCTGGTGGTCCTCGTGATCCTCGGCGAGCTGAGGCCCGTGATGGTGTCCTCCGCCGCCTCCGTGGGCGGCACGTACCCGTCCGCGATGTTCACCTTCGCCGCCCTGCTGCACTTCGGGCTGCCGGTCGCGGTGCTGCTGCAGGCCGTCGCGGTCGCCATGAACGGCGTGGTGACGCGCAAGGCCTGGCACCGGGTCATGTTCAACATCGCCCAGTCCACGCTCGCCCTCACCGCCGCGGCCGTGGTGCTCGGGGCGTTCGGCATCGTGCCGAGCCCGGCCGCGCCGTGGGAGCCCGGCGTCCCCGACCTGCTGCCGATCGCGCTGGCCGGCGTCGCGTACTTCGTCACCCGCGCCACCCTCGTCTGCGGCGCGGTCGCGCTGCACGAGCGGCGCTCGATCGTGCGCGTGCTGAAGGCCACCGCCGGGCCGCAGAGCCTGGTCTACGTCGCGTTGCTGGGCATGGCGCCCCTGGTCGTGGTGGTCATGAACCACTCGCCCGGCCTCGTGCCGCTGTTCGTCGCGCCCCTCGCGGCCGTCTACTTCACGGCCACGCTGTCCATGCGCCGCGACCATCAGGCGCTGCACGACGAGCTGACCGGCCTGCCCAACCGCAAGATGCTCATCGTGAGCACCGAGGAGGCGCTGGCCGAGGCCCGCCAGGACGAGCGGGTCGGCCTGTTCCTCCTCGACCTCGACCGGTTCAAGGAGGTCAACGACACGATGGGCCACCCGGTGGGCGACCGGCTGCTGCAGCTCGTCGCGCACCGGCTGACCCACTCGGTGCGGCCCGGCGACGTGGTGGCCCGGCTCGGCGGCGACGAGTTCGCCGTCCTGCTGCCCTCGATCCGCGACACCCACGCGGCCCGCGAGGTGGCGGCCCGGCTGCGCGCCGCGCTGACCGAGCCGGTGCGCCTGGAGGGCATGACGTTCGACGTCGACGCCTCGGTCGGCATCGCGCTCTACCCCGACCACGCCCCCGACTTCGAGCTGCTGCTCCAGCGCGCGGACGTGGCGATGTACCTGGCCAAGGAGGGCCGCACCGGCGTCGAGCTGTACCAGCCGGACAAGGACCGCAACTCGCCGGAGCGGCTGACGTTACTCGGCGACCTGCGCCGCGCCATCGACGGCGGTGAGCTGTCGCTGCACTACCAGCCCAAGGTCGGGCTGGGCGACGGCGCGGTGCGGGGCGTGGAGGCGCTGCTGCGCTGGCGGCACCCGGTGCACGGCACGATCCCGCCGTCGGAGTTCGTGCCGCTGGCGGAGCAGTCTTACCTGATGCGGCAGCTCACGGCGTACGTGATCGAGGAGGCGCTGGCGCAGACCGCTCGCTGGTGGCGGGCCGGGCTGCGGGTGCAGGTCTCGGTCAACATCTCCGCCCGCGACCTGCTCGACTCGGCGCTGCCCGAGCGGCTGGAGGTCGGCCTGGCCCGCTACGGGCTGCCGCCCTCGGCCATCCAGCTCGAGGTGACCGAGCGCATCCTGACCGGCGACCAGGCGTACACGCAGGAGACCATCAAGGCGCTCGCCACGCTGGGCGTGCCGCTGTCGCTCGACGACTTCGGCACCGGCTACTCCTCCCTCATCCGGCTCCAGCGGCTGGCGGTGTCCGAGGTGAAGATCGACGCCTCGTTCGTCCGCCGGATCGCCGCCTCCGAGGACGACGACCGGATCGTGCGCTCGATCGTCGACCTGGTGCGCTCGCTCGGGCTGCGTTCGGTGGCCGAGGGCGTCGAGTCCGACGACGTCGCGATGCGGCTCGCCGAGATGGGCTGCGACGTGGGGCAGGGCTGGCTGTTCGGCGAGCCGATGCCGCCCGCGGAGGTCACCGAGTGGCTGCGCGAGCACGCCGGCGTCGAGGAGAGCCGGCACGCGGCCGAGTACGGCTACCAGCCCGAGGTCACCCATACCGCCTGACGCGACCCTCGCCTCCGTGGGAGCGCTTCCACGGGACGCGCGCCGCATGTTGCCAGTGGGTTAATGGTTCGGGTGCGCTGCGTCAAGCCCCCTAGGATGGCAGTGTCCAAAGACTCCATCCACGAAACGGGTTCAACGACTCATGTCCGCCATAACCCGCGACGAGGTCGCACACCTGGCCCGGTTGTCCAGGCTGGCGCTCACGGACGACGAGCTCGACCACTACGCCACCCAGCTCGATGCCATCATCGAGTCGGTCGCGAAGGTGGCCGAGGTCGCCGCCGAGGACGTGCCGCCTTCGTCGCACGCGCTCCCGCTCACCAATGTCTTCCGTGCCGACGAGGTGCGCCCGTCCCTGACCCCCGAGCAGGCGCTGTCCGGCGCCCCCGCCGTCGAGGACGACCGCTTCCAGGTGCCGCGCATCCTCGGGGAGGAGGCATGAGCCTGATCCGCAAGACCGCCGCCGAGCTGGGGGCGATGATCGCCGGGGGCGAGGTGTCGGCCGTCGAGGTGGCCGAGGCGCACCTCGACCGCATGGCCGAGGTGGAGCCCAAGGTCAGGGCGTTCCTGCACGTGGACCGCGAGGTCACGCTGGAGCAGGCGCGGGCCGTAGACGCCCGGCTGCGGGCGGGCGAGAAGCTCGGGCCGCTGGCCGGCGTGCCGATCGCGCACAAGGACATCTTCACCACCCGCGACATGCCGACCACCGCCGCCTCCAAGATCCTGGAGGGCTGGCGGCCGCCGTACGACGCGACCGTCACCCGGCGGCTGCGCGAGGCCGGGCTGGTCATCCTGGGCAAGACGAACCTCGACGAGTTCGCGATGGGCTCCTCCACGGAGAACTCCGCCTACCACCCGACCCACAACCCGTGGGACCTGACGAAGGTGCCGGGCGGCTCGTCCGGCGGCTCCAGCGCCGCCGTGGCCGCCTACGAGGCGCCGCTGTCCACCGGCACCGACACCGGTGGCTCGATCCGGCAGCCCGCCTCGGTGACCGGCATCGTGGGCATGAAGCCGACCTACGGCGGTTCGTCCCGCTACGGCCTCATCGCCTTCGCCAGCTCTCTCGACACCCCGGGCCCCTTCGCCCGCAACGTGCTCGACGCGGCGCTGCTGCACGAGGCGTTCTCCGGCCACGACCCGATGGACTCCACCTCCATCGACGCCCCTGTCCCGAGCGTGGTCGAGGCGGCCCGCAACCCCGACATCGCGGGGCTGCGCGTCGGCGTCGTCAAGGAGTTCTCCGGCGAGGGCTACCAGGCCGGCGTGCTGGCCCGCTACCACGAGGCCGTCAAGCTGCTGGAGTCGCTGGGCGCCACGGTGGTCGAGGTGTCCTGCCCGTCGTTCACCACCGCGCTGCCGGCGTACTACCTGATCGCGCCGTCGGAGTGCTCGTCCAACCTGGCCCGCTTCGACGCCATGCGCTACGGCCTGCGCGTCGGCGACGACGGCACCCGCAGCGCCGAGGAGGTCATGGCGCTGACCCGGGCCGCCGGCTTCGGCCCCGAGGTCAAGCGGCGCATCATGCTCGGCACGTACGCGCTGTCCAGCGGCTACTACGACGCCTACTACGGCCAGGCGCAGAAGGTCCGCACCGTCATCGCGCGCGAGTTCGAGGCCGCCTACCAGCAGGTCGACGTGCTGGTCTCGCCGACCACGCCGACCACGGCGTTCCCGATCGGCGAGCGCGCCGACGACCCGATGGCGATGTACCTCGCCGACCTGTGCACCATCCCGTCCAACCTGGCGGGCAACGCGGCCATGTCGGTGCCGTGCGGCCTCGCCGACGAGGACGGCCTGCCGGTCGGCCTGCAGATCATGGCCCCGGTGCTCGCCGACGACCGCTGCTACCGCGTGGGCGCCGCCGTCGAGCGCGCCCTGGAGAGCCGCTGGGGCGGCAGCCTGCTGTCCCAGGCTCCGGAGCTTTAGGAAGGGGAAACGGCGGCATGCTCACCCGCATCGAGATCGACGGCTTCAAGTCGTTCGCGGACTTCAAGCTGAACGTGCCGCCTTTCCTCGTGGTCATCGGCCCGAACGCCAGCGGCAAGTCCAACCTTTTCGACGGCATCCAGTTGCTCCGCAGGCTCGTCGACACCCCCAGCCTGTACGACGCCTTCGCGGCTGCCAGGGGGGACCTCGGCGAGCTGTTCCGGCGGCGCGGTGACGGCCAGGTCGTGGACCGTATGGCGTTCGCCGTCGAGGTGCTCCTGGATCCGAAGGTCGTGGACCAGTTCGGGGCCGAGCTCGAGATATCGCACACCCGGATCCGCTACGAGCTGGAGATCGTGCAGCGCCTGAGCGAGGACGGCTTCGCGCGCCCCTATGTGGCCAGGGAGGAGGCGCGCCCCATCCGTTCGGCCGACGACTCGTGGACCCGGGAGCAGAGCGTGGGCAGAGAGTTCCGCTCCACGTTCCTGCGCTACAAGAGGCAGTCGCCTCTTCTCGAGACGACCCTCGACGACGCCGGCCGCCGGGTGTTCCGCATCGCGCAGGAAGGGCGGCAAGGGCGCAAGCGGGAGCTCGCGGCGCACGCCGCGGAGGCCACCGTTCTCTCAAGCATCACCTCGGCAGGAGAGTTCCCGCTTCTTTACGCGCTCAGGAAGGAGATCGCTTCCTGGCGTTTCCTCCAACTGGATCCAGCCTCGTTGCGGATGCCCAGTTCGCGGCATCAGCGAGGCGAACAGCTGGAGCCGAGCGGCGCGAATCTGGCCAAGGTCCTCCGCCGGATCGAGCAGACGACCGCGGACGAGTCCGGCAGCTCGCTGGACGAGATCGCGGCCGACATGGCACGCGTCGTCCGTGGCTTCGCCGGTATCGAGGTGGAGGAGAACGTCGCCAAGGAGCAATGGGAGATCTACCTCCGGACGCGCGACGAGGGGAAGGTGAGCGCCCGTGTCGCATCGGACGGCACCTTGCGGGTCCTCGCCCTCCTCGCTGCGCTTTACGATCCGGCTCACCGCGGGCTCATCTGCTTCGAAGAACCCGAGAACGGGATCTATCCACAGCGGCTGCGGGAGCTCGTGCGGCATCTCCGCAGACTGGTGACGGATCCGACTGGCGAGGTCGAGGAGGACGAGCCTCTGGCGCAGCTCCTCATGAGCAGTCACTCCCCGTTGATGCTGGTGGCCCTGCACCCGGAGGACCTCCTGGTCATGGACTGGATCACCGTGCCTGAGGACGACGTGGCCGGCGTGGGGAGCCGTGTCTCGCGCGCCCGGCAGTTGGTGCCGAGCACGCCGGACGGCACGCCACCTCTTGACGAGGTCGGGCTCGTCGTCCCGGCGCCCGAGTGGCGGGCTTTCGCCGCCATCTCGAAAGAAGAGGCGCGGCAGCTTCTGGAGGAGGCCTCGTGATCGAGGTCAATGCCTTCCTGACCGCTGAGGGGAACTCCGACTACGACTTCTTGCCTGTGCTCCTGGAACGAGCGCTGAACCGCCTGTGCCTGCCGCATCGCCTCGCGGTGGCTCCGGTTCAGGTGCTGCGGGTGTCCGTACAGGGCCAGGAGTCCCGGCACGAAGCCGTATGCAGGGTGGCTCGGGCCGCGGTGGCAGGAATGACCTTGCTCTTCTACCACTACGACGGTTCGGCGGCTCCCGACCGTGAGGAGCGGAAATACTGGGCGCCGTTATGGGAGACATGGAAAAGGCACGGGCCGGTGCGGCCCTTGGTGAGAGTGGTCCCCGTCCGTGAGATGGAGAGCTGGGCACTGAGCGACCTGGATGTCCTGCGGCAGGTCGCAGGATCATCGTGGCAGGCCAAAAGCGTCTTCGAGGGCGACCGCCTTTCTCGGGTGGAGTGCCTCTCCGATCCGAAACGGACGTTGAAGGACATCGTCGCGAGTGGCAGGCGGCGCCGCCGGGCGGGCCGGGAGGCGGGCGACTACCTGACCCGCATAGCCGAGCTCATGCGCCTGGACTACCTGGAAAACGTGCCCTCGTATCGTCTCTGGCTGTCCGAGACGTTCGAGGCTCTGAAAGAACTGAGGTTGATCCGTGATTGACACAACAGGGACCATGCCGTACGACGAGGCGCTGGAGCGGTTCGAGCCGGTGCTCGGGCTGGAGACGCACGTCGAGCTGGGCACCAGGTCGAAGATGTTCTGCGGCTGCAAGACCACCTTCGGCGCTCCGCCCAACACGCAGGTCTGCCCGACCTGCCTGGCGCTGCCCGGGTCGCTGCCGGTGGCCAACGCGCAGGCCATCGAGTCGACGATCCGCATCGGCCTGGCGCTGAACTGCTCGATCGCCGAGTGGTGCCGATTCGCCCGGAAAAACTACTTCTATCCGGACATGCCGAAGAACTATCAGATCTCCCAGTACGACGAGCCGCTCTGCTTCGACGGCTACCTCGACGTCGAGGTGAACGGCGAGACCGTGCGCATCGGCATCGAGCGGGTGCACCTGGAGGAGGACACCGGCAAGTCCACCCACGTGGGCGGCGCGACCGGGCGCATCCACGGGGCCGACCACTCGATCGTCGACTACAACCGGGCCGGCATCCCGCTGGTCGAGATCGTCACCAAGCCGATCCCGGGCACCGACCGGCTCGCGCCCGAGGTCGCCCGCGCGTACGTCACCGAGCTGCGAGAGATCATGCGCACGCTCGGCGTCTCCGACGTGCGCATGGAGGAGGGCTCGCTGCGCTGCGACGTCAACGTCTCGCTGATGCCGCGCGGCTCCGCCGAGTGGGGCACCCGCACCGAGACCAAGAACGTCAACTCGCTGCGCAGCGTCGAGCGGGCCGTGCGGAGCGAGATCGAGCGGCAGGCCGCGGTCCTCGCCGAGGGCGGGAAGATCATCCAGGAGACCCGGCACTTCCACGAGGACACCGGCACCACCACGTCCGGCCGGTCCAAGGAGGAGGCGCAGGACTACCGGTACTTTCCCGAGCCCGACCTGGTGCCGATCGCGCCCGACCCGGCGTGGGTGGCCGAGCTGAAGGCGGCGCTGCCCGAGCTGCCGTCGGCCCGGCGCAAGCGGCTGCAGGCCGAGTGGAAGCTGTCCGACCTCGACATGCAGGCCATGCACAACGCCGACGCGTTCGACCTGGTCGAGGCGACCGTGGCGGCGGGCGCGCCGGCGGCCGACGCGCGCAAGTGGTGGATGGGCGAGCTGGCCAGGCGCGCCAACGAGAGCGGCGTGCCGCTGTCCGAGCTGGCCATCACCCCCGCCCAGGTCGCGCGGGTGACCGAGCTGGTGGCCTCCGGGGCGCTCAACGACAAGCTGGCGCGCGAGGTGCTGGAGGGCGTGCTCGGCGGCGAGGGCACGCCGGACGAGGTCGTCGAGGCGCGCGGGCTGCGGATCGTCAACGACGAGGGCGAGCTGTCGGCGATCATCGACCAGGTGCTGGCCGACAACGCCGACGCGGCCGACAAGGTGCGCTCCGGGAAGATCGCGGCGGCCGGAGCGCTGGTCGGCGGCGTGATGCGGGCCAGCAAGGGCAAGGCCGACGCGGCCCGCGCCCGGCAGATGATCCTGGAGAAGCTGGGCGTCTCGGAGTGATCGCGGGTACAGGGTCCCGCCGCGCGCCAGGCCGCCCTCAGCGCGACGGCGGGTCCCGCCCCGCGCTCAGCGGGCCTCAGCGCGACGGCGGGGCCCGCCGCGTGCCGGGCAGGGCTCAGCGCGACGGCGGGGCCCGGCAGGCGTCCTGGTAGGGCAGCTCGGGGATCTGCTCCCGCCACTCGGCCGGGGACAGGGCCCCGTCCCGGCGGCAGATCGCCGCGACGGCGGTGTCGGGGTCGACGACGATCTCCCGCAGCATCCCGTCGGCGGTGGAGACGAGCAGCGTCGTGCGGGTGAACGCCACGGCCGGCACGGAATCGCCGGTGAAGTCGATCGGCGTGGCCACCGGCTGGTTGCCGCGCCAGTCCCAGAGCCGCACGCCTGACTCGCCCGCACCGGCGACGGTGGCCAGCAGCCGGCCCGGCGGGTAGGGGACGAGGGCGTTGATCGGCCCCAGGTGGGCGTTCTGCGGCGGGGTGAGGGGGCGGCGCAGTTCCCTGTCCCAGAACGTCAGGATCCCGTCGGGGTCGCCGACGGCCGCCCGGTCCTCGACGAACAGGATCTCGCCCTCGGAGCGCACGTCGTACGGCCGCCGGAGCACCTGCCCGGTGGCGGTGTCGATCGCGAGGCGGCCCTGCGCGGAGGAGTCCACCAGCAGCCGCCGCCCGTCCGGCTCGAAGATCGGGATTCCCGATCCCGCGCCGGGGACGGTGCGGAGCCAGCTCCGGGCTCGCACGTCCCACACTTCCAGGTCGAAGTCGCTCAGCCCGTCGCCGAGGTGCGAGCTGGTGGTGGCGAACACGACGGTCCCGCCGTCGGGGGAGAACGTCAGCGACATGATCCCGATGGCGTCCGGGTCGTGCGCGCGGAACGTGCCGAGGCCGCGGCCGGTCGTGGCGTCCCACAGGGTCACCGTGGGGGACAGGGGGTGGGAGAGCGCGAGGATCCGCCCGTCGGGGCTGAACGCCGGGACGTACCCCGTCTCGCCGGAGCCCTGGTCCGGGTGGCCGTCGAGGGGCAGCGGGCCGCTCACGGGCCTGCGCGCGGCGACGTCCCAGACGCGCACCTCCGACCGGCCGTCGCGGCGGCCGGCCGTCACCAGCAGGCGACCGTCGGGGCTGAGCAGCCGCTGGTCGGTTCCCGGCGCGAGCACCGCCGGGCGGGTGGCGGGCGAGACGTCGAGGGTGATCACCGTGCCGTACTGTCCGAGGACCCGGAGGAGCCGGCCGTCCGGGGTGATCCGGGCGTCGGGCGCCGTCGTCGCCTGCGGGAGCGGGGACCGCGTCAGCTCGGCGCCGTCGTCCGCCCGCCACAGGGTCACCCGGCCCTCGGCCTGCGTCCCGACCAGGAACCGGCTGTCGGGGCTGAACTCCAGGTGCCCGGCGGCCGGCGGCAGCGGCGGCAGGACCTCCTTGCCGGAGGGGAGGTGGAAGACCCGGACCTCGTGGTCGGCGGCGAGGGCCAGGCGCCTGCCGTCGGGGCTGAACACGGCGTCCGTGGCGCTCCCGTCCAGCCAGGGGGCCGGCAGCCGCGCGCGCCGGTCGAGGTCCCACAGCTCCACCTGTCCCGCCGGGCCGGTCCCGCCGCCGGAGGACGTCGCCCGCAGCTCGTCCCGCGGCGGGATGACCACGGCCAGCCGGCCGTCGGGGCTGATGGCGGCGACCGGCTCGCCGAGCGCCCGCGTGCCGTCGGCGACGTTCCAGACCTCGCTCGACTCGTCGCGGATGCCGATGAGCCGGCGTCCGTCCGGGCTGAACTCCGACGGGGTCAGCCGGGGGATCCGCACGCCGAGGTCCGTCAGCCGGCCGCCCCGCACCGCCCAGAACCGGGTGTCGCCCTCGTCGTACACGGCCAGGGTTCGGCCGTCCGGGCTCCACACCAGTCCGTGGACCTCCCGCCCCCGCCACGTCGTGGCCGCGGTCTCCTTCCTCGTGGCCAGGTCGAGCACGCGCAGGACGGCCGGCTCGCCCGGCCCGCCGGGGGTGAAGACGGCCAGCCTGGCGCCGTCCACGCTGAGCGCGGACACGAGGTCCGTCGGCGGGTAGGGGACGGTGAAGACGTCCACCAGCGGCAGCGCCAGCGAGTCGATCAGCTCGCTCCTGGCCTCGGCCACCGGGGCGATCCGCCAGGCGGCGGCGCTCAACCGGCGGGCCAGGCGCGGGTCGCTCAGCCGCAGCGCGGCCGCGCGCCTGGCGGCCAGCCGGGCCGTCGCCTCCTGGAGGCGGTCGTCGGCCAGGCCCGCCTGGCGGACGGCGACGCCCGCCGCGGCCACGGAGGCGGCCAGCAGCACCACCAGGGCCGCCGCGACGGCCACCCGCCGGCGGGAGGCGCGCCGGGCCAGCGCCGCGCTCGCCTCGACGAAGCCGCGCTCCAGAGGCGTGAGGACGTCCTGGCCGTCGGGCCGCTCGTCCGGTTCAGGGAACAGCCTGGTCGCCTCGGCCAGCCGGACGCCCCGGTAGAGCAGCCCGGCGTCCCGGCCGTGCGCCTGCCACGCCTGGGCCGCCTCGGTCAGCCGCCGATGCACGCGCAGCCGTTCGCGTCCCTCGTCCACCCAGCCGCGCAGCCGCGGCCACGACTCGATCAGCGCCTCGTGCGCGAGCTGCACGCCGTCCTCGTGCAGCGTGAGCAGCCTGGCCCCGGCCAGGCGCTCGATGACCAGCGCGACGTCGGGGTCCCCGTACGGGTCCAGCTCGGCCCGCGCTGCCGGGCGGCGGGTGTCCTGGGCCTGCTCGCCGGGGTTGATCAGCCGGAGCAGGACCCGCCGGGCGATCCGCGCCTGCGCCGGCGACATCGCGGCGTACACCTCCTCGGCGGTGTGGCTGATCGCGCCGTGCAGCCTGCCCACGCTGCGGTAGGCGTCCAGGGTCAGCAGCTTGCCGGTGCGCCGCCGCCACACCTCACGCAGCGCGTGCGACATCAGCGGCAGCGCCCCGGGCTCCTCGGCGACGTCGGCGACGACGGCGGCCGTCAGCGCCCGCTCCACCGTCAGGCCCTCGGCCATGGCCGGCCGGACGATCGCCTCGCGCAGCTCCTCCGGCCGCATCGGGCCCACCAGCACGTTGGCCTCGCGCAGGGCGGCGGTCAGCTCGCGGTGCTCGGCGCAGCGGCCGTAGAAGTCGGCGCGGACCGCGATGACCACGGGCCGGCCGCCGCGGGCGGCGAGCAGCAGGTCGACGAACCGGCCGCGCTCGGCCGGGTCCCGGCAGAGGGTGAAGACCTCCTCGAACTGGTCGACCACCACCAGCGTCCCGTCCTCGCCCGGGGCGAGCCGGCCGGCGTGCCGCATCGGGTGCTCGCCGGGCGTGAGGAGCAGGCACGGGCCGGCCCCGGCCGCGAGCCCGGCGCGCAGCAGGGACGACTTGCCGCTGCCCGACGGGCCGAACACGGCGGCGAACCGGTGCCGTTCCAGCAGCTCGCGCAGCTCCTCCACCAGGCGGTCGCGGCCGAAGAAGCGCCCGGCGTCGCCGGTGCCGTAGGCGGCCAGCCCCAGGTACGGCCCGGCCGCGGGCTCCTCCTCGGCCGCCCGCTCGCGGGCCGCCGCCTCGGCGGCCTCGTGCCAGCGGCGCTCCCACTCCGCCGCGTCCCCGCCGCAGGCCCGTACGAAGGCGAGGACGACGGGCAGCGACGGCAGGCGCTCGCCCGCGGCCGCCTGCGACAGCGTGGTGACCGAGTAGCCGGCGCGCGCCGCCATGGCCCGGTAGGTGAGCCCGCCCGCCTCCCGGCGGAGCTCGCGCAGCGCGGCGGCGAAGCGCTGCACCGGGCCCGCCGCCGGGTCCAGCGGGGTCTCACGACGGCCCACCACCGTTCCGGATCTCCGTTCTCTGGACGGCTCGCCACGCGACGCGTTGTTTGCCGCCCTGATCAGGGGTGCCGAACAACGTCGCCGTCATGATCCTGGGGTCACAAGCTCCGGAGGGGCAAGCGATCAGGGGGTTCCGCTCCTCGCCGGCCGCCGGAGACCGACCTCACGAAAGGACGTCCATGCGTACGAGCTCCAGGACCGCCGCCGCGGTCGTGACCGCCCTGACCCTGCTGAGCCTGCCGCCGGCCGCGCCCGCGCAGGCGGCGCCGGCCGCGGCCGCCGCGGGCCGGGCCTACGTCAACGGCGCGACCGGCATGTGCCTGGCCATCGGCCGGGGAGAGGTGAAGGCCGGCAAGGCCGCCATCCAGTGGCCGTGCATCGGCAGCAAGTCGCAGCGCTGGATCCATCGCGCCGACCGCCGGCTGGTGAACGCCAAGACCGGCCTGTGCCTGGCCATCGGGCGCGGCGAGAAGAAGCGGGGGAAGGCGGCGATCCAGTGGCCGTGCACGGACGGCGGCCTGGCGCAGGAGTGGGTCTACGACGGCATGCAGCGGCTGCGCAACAGGGCCACCGGCATGTGCCTGGCCATCGGGGGCGGCGAGAGGCGCAAGGGCAAGGCCGCCGTCCAGTGGCCGTGCGGGAGCACCGCGGAGCAGGCGTGGCGCCGGTGACGGCCGTGCTCGGCGGACGGGGGAGGAAGGACGGCTCGCCGCAGGACCCGCTCCGGCACACCCTGGCGGAGCACCTGGCGGGCTGGTCGGCGCGGTCCGGCATCGCGATCGAGATCTGGGCCCTGCCGCGGCGGCCCCTCCCCGCCACGGTCGCCGAGCTGGTCCACGGCACGCTCGACGAGATCCTGGAGGAGGTGGAGCGGCAGGCGACGGCCCGCGTCGTCTCGCTCGCCCTCACCGTGTCCTTCACCCGGTCCCCCGGCAGGCTGCGCCTGACGGTCAGCAACGACGGCTCAGGCACGGCGGCGGAGGCGCTGCGGGCGCGGCTGCGCGGGCGGGCCGCCGGGATCGCCGGGCTGGGCGGCCGCCTGACCGTCAACGGGGTCCCCGGTGAAGGCACCACGACGAGCGTCACCGTCCCGCTGCGGCGGGCGCGCCCTCGACCGGGGTCCTAGGTCCAATTGCCGAGCCGTCCCGGCACCCCCGCTGGAGGTGCCGCGCGGCGGGACGTCGTAGGTTCGCGGCATGACGAGGAAAGCTTTGACGGCGGGCCTGGTGGCGATGATGTCGCTGGTGGCCCTCGAGTACATGGCGGTCGCGACCGCGATGCCGGTCGTCGCCGAGGAGCTGGGCGGCGTCGAGCTGTACGGGCTGGCCTTCAGCGGGGCGATGGCGGCGAGCGTGGTCGGCACGGTGCTCGGCGGGCGGTGGGCGGACCTGCGCGGGCCGCGCGCGCCGCTGTGGACGGGCGTGGCCGGGTTCGCCGCCGGCCTGGCGGTGGCCGGCCTCGCGCCGAGCATGGAGGTGCTGATCGCCGGGCGCTTCGTGCAGGGCTTCGGCGGGGCGCTGGTCAGCGTGGCCCTGTACGTGGTGGTGGCGCGGGTCTATCCCGAGAGCCTGCACCCGAAGGTGTTCTCGTTGTTCGCGACGGCGTGGGTGGTGCCGTCGATGGTCGGGCCGGCCGTCGTGGGCGTGGTGACCGACACGCTCGGCTGGCGGTGGGTGTTCCTGCTGGTGCCGGTCCTGACCGTGGCGGCCGGGCTGGTGCTGCTGCGCGGGCTGGCCGGGCAGCCGGTCAGCGGCGGGCAGCGCGCGCCCGCCCCCGGGCTGGCGGCGAAGGTCGCGTGGGCGGCGGTGACCGCGGTGGGGGCCGGGCTCATGCAGTACGGCAGCGGCGGCACCGGCGAGGGCGGCGGCTCCTGGCGGTGGATCCTGCTGGCCGCCGGGCTGGCGGTGCTGGCCGTGGCGCTGCCGAGGCTGCTGCCCGCCGGGACGCTGCGGGCCGCCCGCGGGCTGCCGTCCGTGGTGGGGCTGCGCGGGCTGGCCGCCGGGGCGTTCTTCGCGGCCGAGGTCATGGTGCCGCTGATGCTGCGCGAGCAGCGCGGGCTGTCCACGACGGCGGCCGGGCTGGTGCTCACGGGCGGGGCGCTGAGCTGGTCGTTCGCGTCGTGGCTGCAGGGGCGGGAGGTCTTCGGGCAGCGGACGAACCTGCGGCTCGGCGCGGGCATGATCGCGCTCGGCGTCCTGGTGATGGGGGCGGTGACGGTGCCCGCGGTGCCGGTGGCGGTGGCCTACCCGGCGTGGATCGTCACGGGGTTCGGGATCGGGCTGGTGTACCCGACGCTGTCGGTGCTGACGCTGGAGCTGTCGGCGCCGGGCGAGCAGGGGGAGAACAGCTCGGCGCTGCAGGTGGGCGAGTCGGTGTTCTCGGTGGTGTCGGTGGCGGTGACCGGGGCGCTGTTCGCGGCGGCGGGGTCGGGGTACTGGGCGGTGTTCGCGGCGACGCTGGCGATGGCGCTGGCGGGGCTGGCGATCGCGCCCCGGGCGTTCCGGGCGAAGGCGTCCGGGACCGGTCCCGCGGGTGCGGCGGAACCGGTCGCCGGAGAGGTCAGCCGGTCCGGCTGACCCGGCGGCGGGCCGCGAGGCGGCGGGCGAGCGGCGTCAGCAGGGCCAGGACGGCCAGCGCCAGCAGCCCGGCCGCGACCGGGCTGCGCACCAGGACGCTCACGTCGCCCGCCCCGATCGCCAGCGCCCGCCGGAGCTGGATCTCCGCCATCGGCCCCAGGATCATGCCGATCACCGCCGGGGCGACCGGCAGCCCGAAGCGCCGCATGGCGTAGCCGAGCAGGCCGAGGACGTACAGCACGAACAGGTCCACGACGGTCCCGTTCAGCGCGTACACGCCGAGCGCGGCGAACAGCACGATCCCGGCGTACAGGTACGGCCTCGGCACCCGCAGCACCTGCGCCCACACCGGGGCCAGCGGCAGGTTGAGCACCAGCAGCATGGTGTTGCCGATGAACAACGAGGCGATCATGCCCCACACCAGCGCCGGGTTGTGGTCGAAGAGCTGCGGCCCGGGCTGCAGGCCGTACTGCTGGAAGGCGGCCAGCATGATCGCCGCGGTCGCGGACGTGGGCAGGCCCAGCGTCAGCAGCGGCACGAGGGTGCCGGCGGCGGAGGCGTTGTTGGCCGCCTCCGGCCCGGCGACGCCCTCGATGGCGCCCCGGCCGTACTCCTCGCGGGCCACGCCGCGCGCGAGCCGCCGCTCGGCCGCGTACGACAGGAACGTCGGGATCTCGGCCCCGCCCCCCGGCAGCGCCCCGAACGGGAACCCCAGCGCCGTGCCCCGCAACCACGGCAGCCAGGAGCGCCGCCAGTCCGAACGCCCCATCCACGCCCACCCCACCGGCACCACGGAGGGCGGGGAGTGGCGCAGCCGCGAGGCCACGTACAGGGCCTCGCCCAGCGCGAACAGGCCGACCGCGACGATCACCACGTCGATGCCGTCGAGGAGCTGCGGGATGCCGAGCGTGAGCCGCGCCTGCCCGGTCTGCTGGTCGATGCCGATCAGCCCGATCACCAGGCCGAGGCCGAGCGAGGCCAGGCCGCGCACGACCGAGCGCGACAACACCGACGACACGGCGGTGAACGCGAGGACCGCCAGCGCGAAGTAGTCCTCGGGCCCGAACGAGATCGCGAACGCCACCACCGCGGGCGCCGCCACGACCAGCAGCGCCGTCGCGATCGTGCCGGCCACGAACGAGCCGATGGCCGCCGTGGCGAGGGCCTGCGCCGCCCGCCCGCGCCTGGCCATCTTGTTGCCCTCCAGCGCCGTGATCATGGACGAGGACTCGCCCGGCGTGTTGAGCAGGATGGACGTGGTCGAGCCGCCGTACATGCCGCCGTAGTAGATGCCGGCGAACATGATGAACGCGCTGGCCGGCGGCACCGTGAAGGTGATCGGCAGCAGCAGCGCCACCGTCATCGCGGGCCCGATGCCGGGCAGCACCCCGACCAGGGTGCCGAGCGTGACGCCGATCAGCGCGTACATGAGGTTGACGGGGGTGAGCGCGGCGGCGAAGCCGTCGAGCAGCAGCTCCAGGGAGGTCACCTCAGATCACCCCCGCCAGCGGCCCGGCCGGCAGCGTCACGCCGAGCCCCTTGACGAACAGCAGGTACGTCGCCACGCCCATCACCACGGCGACCACGGCCGCCCGGACCTTGCGCTCGGCCCCGAGCGCCACCGACAGCCCGAAGAACAGCAGGCTCGCGCCGATGACCCAGCCGAGCAGGTCCAGCAGCGCCGCGAACGCCAGGAAGATCCCGCTCACCAGCAGCACGCTCCGCCAGTCGGCGGGGGCGCCGGCGTCCACGTCCTCGCTCTCCTCGGGGTCGCCGTGCCCGCCGCGCAGCACGTCGAGGACGTAGCAGCCGCCGACGACCACCATGGCCCCGCCGACCAGCACGGGGAAGAACCGCGGCCCGAGCCCGAGCTGGGAGGCCGCGGCCGAGACGTCGAGCGTCCCGGCGATCACGAACACCCCGAGGCCGAGCACCACGAGCGCGAGCCCGAGTTCGGGCCGCCACCAGCGCGTCATCAGGACACGAGCCCCATCTCGGCGATGATGCCCTTGACCCGGGCCTGCTCGGAGCTCAGGTAGTCGGCGAACTGCTGACCGGTCTGGAAGGAGTCGATCCAGCCGTTCTTGGCCACGGCGTCCTTCCACGGCTGCGAGTCGTGCATCTTGGTGACCAGGTCGGTGAGGGCCTTCTTGTCGGTCTCGGACAGGCCGGCCGGGGCGACGAAGCCGCGCCAGTTGGCCAGCTCCACGTCCAGGCCGCCCTCCTTGAGGGTGGGCGCGTCCAGCTCGGGCAGGCGCTGCCCGGAGGTGACGCCGAGCGCGCGCAGTTTGCCCGACCTGACGTGCTCGGCGAACTCCGAGACGCCCGAGATGCCCGCAGTGACCTTGTCGCCGAGCAGTTCGTTCAGCGCCTCGCCGCCGCCGGAGTGGGCGATGTAGTTGACCTGCTTGGGGTCCACGCCCGCGGCCTTGGCCATGAGCCCGGCCACGATGTGGTCGGTGCCGCCCGCCGAGCCGCCGGAGATCGACACCTTGGCCGGGTCGGCCTTCCAGGCCGCCACCAGGTCGGCCAGCGTCTTGTACGGCGAGGCCGCCGGCACCACGACGATCTCGTACTCCTCGGTCAGCTTGGCGATCGGCGTGGTCTCGGCCAGCGTGACCGTCGACTTGTTCTGCTCGATCGCGCCCACCATGACCAGGCCCATGGTCATGAGCAGGTTGCCGTTGCCCTTCTCGCCGGCGAGCTGGGCCAGGCCGATGGTGCCGCCCGCGCCCGGCACGTTGTACACCTCGACCTTGCGGTCCGGGGCGGCGGTCTTGAGCGCCTGCTCGGCGGTGCGGGAGGTCTGGTCCCAGCCGCCGCCGGGCGCGGCCGGGGCCATGATGCGCAGGGTGCCCGAGGCGCTGGTGCCGCCGCCCTGGCTGCCGCAGCCGGTCAGGACGCCGAAGGAGAGCGCCGCGAGCGCGGCGAGGATGCGCAAGCGCATGATCGAACTCCAGGGAGGGATTTCACGGTTATGAAACTGGGATGGTGAAGCCCCTTCCGGTCGGCGTCGAGGCTTTGCATGCTTGCCGTCGTAGTGGTCGTATTGGTCGTGACCTGGGTTCGTCGGGATGTGGCTCGGAAGACGCGTGCGTGAGGCGCCGCTGGGCACCCAGCTGTTCGTGCTCCAGATGGTGATCGTGCTGCTCGCCGTCGGCGGCACCGCCGGGGTGTGGGCGGGGCACACCCGCGAGCAGCTCGACGCCCTGCACCAGCAGCGGGCGCTCGCCATCGCGCAGTCGGTGGCCGCGCTCCCGCAGGTCCGCGACGCCTTCCGGCTGCCCAGCCCGGAGAGCGTGCTCCAGCCGCTGGCGATGGCCGTGCAGCAGGAGACCGGCGCCGACTACGTCGTCATCGCCAACGCCGAGCAGCGCCGCTACGCCCACCCCAACGCCTCGCTCATCGGCAAGCGGCTGTCCACCGACGGCACGGTGGTGCTGCGCACCGGGCGGAGCTGGGTCGGCACCGAGACCGGCACCATCGGCACCACCGTCAGGGGCAAGACCCCGATCCGCGACGAGTACGGCACCGTCATCGGCCTGGTCTCCGTCGGCATCCTGGAGACCACGGTCTTGAACCAGCTCGGGGCCGCGCTGCCGCCGCTGGTGTGGACCGCGCTCGCGGTCATGCTGGCCGGGCTGGCGCTGGCCGCGCTGATCACCGCCCGGGTGCGCCGGCAGACGTTCGGGCTGGAGCCCCGGGAGATCGCCACGCTGCTGGAGCAGCGCGAGGGCGTGCTGCACGGCGTCAAGGAGGGCGTGCTCGCGCTCGACCTCGACGGCCGGGTCACGCTGGTCAACGACGCCGCCCGCGAGCTGCTGGGCGCGGTCGCCGAGGGCGAGGACCTGTCCCGGCTGCCGGTCTCGGCCCGCCTCCGCGACGTGCTCGGCGGCGCCGACCCGGGCGAGGACCGCGTCGTGCTGCACGGCGAGCGCGTGCTGGTGCTCAACCGCACCCCCGTGTCGGTACGCGGCCGGCACCTCGGCTGGGTGGTCACCCTGCGGGACCGCACCGAGCTGATCCGGCTGGCCCGCGAGCTGGACGACGCCAGCAGCGCCACCGACGCCCTGCGCGCGCAGGCCCACGAGTTCGCCAACCGCATGCACACCGTCGTCGGCCTGCTGGAGCTGGGCGAGCACGAGGCCGCGATCGGCTACATCACCCGCACCACGCGCGGCGCGTACGCGAGCGACCTGCGCGACCGCGTCCAGGAGCCGACGCTGGCGGCGCTGCTGCTGGCCAAGTCGGCCGAGGCGGCCGAGCGGGGCGCGACGCTGGTGCTGGCGGAGGACTCCCGGGTGCCCGAGGGGGCGCTCGGCGACCCGCAGGACGCCGTGCTCGTCGTCGGCAACCTGGTGGCCAACGCCATCGACGCGCTGGACGGCGCGCCCGGCACGATCGAGGTGTCGGTCCTCGCCGGGCCGGACGGGTTGCGCGTGCGGGTCGGCGACTCCGGCCCCGGCATCGCCCCCGACCTGGTCGAGGAGGTGTTCAGGGAGGGCTTCACGACGAAGGCGGCGCACTCGGGGCCGCGCGGGCTCGGCCTCGCCCTGACCCGGCAGGCGTGCCTGCGGCGGGGCGGCTGGGTCCGGGTGGGCAACGCGGGCGGCGCGGTCTTCACCGCCCTGCTGCCTCCGGTGGCCGTCCGATGAGCGACGTGCGCGTGCTGGTGGTCGACGACGACTTCATGGTGGCCCGCATCCACGCGGGCTACGTCGCCCGCGTGCCCGGCTTCCGGGTCGTGGCGACGGCCCACACGGGTGCGGACGCCCTCGCCGCCGCGGCCGAGCTGCGGCCCGACCTCGTGCTGCTCGACATCTACCTGCCCGACCGGTCGGGGCTGGAGGTGCTGAAGGCGCTGCACGACGTGGACGTCCTGATGATCAGTGCCGCCCGGGACGTGCCCACGGTGCAGGAGGCGATGCGGGGCGGCGCGGTGAACTACCTCATCAAGCCGTTCACCGCCGCCGCCCTGGCCGACCGCCTCCGCCAGTACGCCGACACCCGCCGCCGCCTGACGTCCATCGGCCCCGAGGCCCGCCAGGACGACGTGGACCGGCTCTTCGGCGCGCCGGCCGCGGCCGCGCCCATGCCGAAGGGGCTGTCCGCGGCCACCTGCGCGCTGGTCGCCGCCACGCTGCGGGAGGCGGGGCGCGACCTGTCCGCGGCCGAGACCGCCGAGCTCACCGGCCTGTCGCGGGTGAGCGCCCGCCGTTATCTCGAACATCTGTGCACGGCGGGGCAGGCCGGGCTGCGGCCGCGTTACGGTACGGCGGGCCGTCCGGAGCATCGCTACCGGTGGCTAGGTTGACACACTTCCGTAGCCATTTCCCGTGACATATGCGGATCCCCGTGCCTTACTGTTGCCTGAGACTTGGCTGCGGACCGGGAGGAGATTGAGGCGTGCGAAACGCCGGACCGATCGAATCACCGACCGACCCGTTCGCCTCGGTGCCCCTGCCCACGTCGAGCGTCTCCAGGAAGCCGCGGATCGAAGGACTGCCGCCGGGCGTCTCCCGGGACATCTTCGGCCCGCCGGACCGCCAGGAGGCACGGCCGGCGCAGGGTCCGGGCGCCGCGGGCGGTCCCGCCGCCGGCGCGCTGCCCCCGGTGGCGCCGCCGGCCCAGCCCTGGCCGATGAAGGAGAAGGAGCCGGCGCCGCCGCCCGGCCCCGTGTTCGGGCCGGGGCCGGAGGAGCGCCCCTCCTACGACGCCGACGCCGAGCCGCCCCGCAGGCGGCGGCTCCTGCCGGGGCTCGCGCTTCTGGTGGTCGTGCTGGCCGCGCTGGCGTACGTGGTGCCCGCCGTCTTCATGTCCGGCTCGGTCTTACGCGGCACCCACGTGGCCGGCGTGGACATCGGCGGCCTGACCGTCACCCAGGCGGCCGACAAGCTCCGCGCTGAGCTGGGCGCCAAGCTCAGCAGGCCGGTCATCGTGGAGATCGGCGACAGGAAGGACACCGTGCAGGCCGACGAGGCCGGGCTCGAGCTCGACGTGGTCGGCACCATCGGGCAGGCGCCCAGCGGCTTTCCCGGCCCCCTGGAGGTGTGGCGGGGACTGACCGGCACCACCGAGCTCCAGCCGAAGATCAACATCGACTCCTCCCAGCTCGCCAGGACCGTCGAGGGCCTGGCCGAGGCCGTGGACAAGCCCGCCGTCGAGGGCCGCGTCACCTTCACCGGGCTGCAGCCCAGGGCCCGCCGGCCCGCCGACGGCGTGCTGCTCGACCGCGACGACGCCGTGCGCCGCATCGGCGAGGCGTTCCTGCGCGGCGGCGGCAACGTCGTCCTCACCCTGCGGCCCGCCAAGCCCGTCACCACCCCCGAGGCCGTGCAGGCCGCCCTGGCCAAGGCCCGCCAGGCGGTGGCCGCCCCGCTGACGCTGACCGCGGGCGCCAAGCAGGCGCAGGTCCCGCCCGCGACGATCGCGGCGAACCTGGCGTACGTGCCGGACGGCGACGGGACGCTGACGCCGCAGTTCGACGCCAAGGCGGTGCTGGCCGGCCTGGAGAGCACGCTGGTGGACGCCGCCCAGCAGCCGCGCGACGCCACGTACCAGATCGTGGACGGCACGCCGGTGCTGGTGCCCTCGCGCACCGGCCGGGGCGTCAACGACAAGCTGCTGGCCAGGGACGCCGAAAGGGTCTTCGACACCGGCGGCGCCCGGGTCGTCCCGGTGCGGCTCGGCACGGTCGAGCCCGCCGTCACCACCCAGCAGGTGCGCGGGCTCGGCATCAAGGAGGAGGTCGCCTCCTTCACCACCTCCTTCGACTGCTGCCAGGCCCGCGTCACGAACATCAGGCGCATGGCCCAGCAGCTCGACGGCCATCTGGTGAAGCCGGGGGAGACGTTCTCGCTCAACGACGTGCTCGGCGAGCGCACCGTCGAGGACGGCTACGTCGAGGCCGGCCAGATCGTCGGCGGCCGCATGGTCAACGTCGTCGGCGGCGGTGGCTCGCAGTTCGCCACGACCCTGTACAACGCGGCCTTCTTCGGCGGCTACGAGGACGTCGAGCACCAGCCCATGGACTACTACGCGCCGCGCTACCCGGCCGGCCGCGACGCCGCGCTGCTCTACCCCGACACCGACCTGAAGTGGCGCAACGACTCCGAGCACGGCGTGCTGATCAAGACCGCCTCCACCGACACCTCCGTGTCGGTGACGTTGTGGAGCACCAAGCGCTACGACAAGGTCGAGGCGGTCGAGTCGGAGCGGCGCGACGTCGTTCCGTTCCGGCGGGAGGTCAGCTCGGAGCCCGGCTGCCTGCCCACGGTCGGGCAGGAGGGCTTCACCATCGACGTCACCCGCGTCTTCCACAAGGACGGCAAGGTCGTCAAGCGGGACGCCAAGCTGACCACCGAGTACCGGCCGCAGGCCCAGATCACCTGCACCGGCAGCGGCCAGTAGCGGCTCCAGGACAGCGGCTCCAGGACAGCGGCTCCAGGACAGCGGCTCTAGGACAGCGGGACGGACAGGACGCGGTCGTCGCCCTGGCGTGGCGCGCCGCGTCCGTCCTCGTTGCTGGTGCCGACCCAGAGCGCGGAGCCGTCCGGCGTGGCGGTGACGGCGCGGAGGCGGCCGTAGCGGCCGGTGTAGTGGGCGACCGGCCTGCCGGGCGAGCCGTCGGCCGACAGCGGGATCTGCCACAGGCGCTGGCCGCGCAGCGCCCCGACCCACAACGAGCCGCCCGCGTAGGCCATCCCGGACGGCGAGGCGTCGGAGGTGGGCCAGGTGGCGATCGGGTTCACGTACCGGGAGTCGTCGCCGCGGCCCTCGACCTCGGGCCAGCCGTAGTTGCCGCCCGGCTTGATCTGGTTCACCTCGTCCCAGGTGTTCTGGCCGAACTCGCTGGCGTACAGGCGGCCCTCCTGGTCCCACGCGAGGCCCTGGACGTTGCGGTGGCCGTAGCTGTAGACGAGCGTGCCGAACGGGTTGCCGGGGGCGGGGGCGCCGTCGGTGGTCAGGCGCAGGATCTTGCCGGCGAGCGAGCCGCGGTCCTGGGCGAGAGGGCGGTCGCCGGTCTCGCCGGTGGTGGCGTAGAGGTAGCCGTCGGGGCCGAGGGCGAGGCGGCCGCCGTTGTGGATGCCGCCCTTCGGGATGCCCTGGACGAGGACCTTGGCCGCGCCGAGGCGCTCGCCGTCGAAGGCGTAGCGGACGACGCGGTTGTCCTGCTCGGCGGTGTAGTAGAGGAAGACCTGGCGGTCCTTGACGGCCACGCCCATCAGGCCGCCCTCGCCGTCGGGGCGGGCCTCGCCGATCCTGGCGACCTCGCTGGCCCGGCCGGACGCGGTCACCCTGAGCAGCCGGGCGGAGTCGCGCTCGGTCACCAGCGCGTCGCCGCCGGGCAGGAACGCGATCGCCCACGGCACGGCCAGCCCGGTGGCGACGTCCTTCGGCGTTCCCGGACGGACGGCGCCGGTGACGGTCGCGGTGGGGGCCGCGGTGGGAGGCGCGGCCGGGGTCGTGTCGCCGGCCGCTCCCGGCCGCGTGGCGGGGGCGGCGGGCGCCGCGCCGCCGCCGCCGGAGCAGGCGGCCGTCGTCGTCAGCGTGGCCAGGAGCGCGAGCGTCCATAGCTTCCTCATGTGTTCCATACTTACCCGGGAGCCGTAGGGTTCTCGGCATGAAGACCTGGGTTCCGTCTGATTCGGTGGCTGATGTTCTGTCCGACCTGCCTGGCGTCGAATGTGCCGTTTATGACGGTACGGCCGCTGAGCCGGAGGGGATCGAGGAGGTGGAGGTCTGGGTCCCGCCGCTCATCCCGGTGCCCGACGTGCCCGGCACGCTGGCCAGGATGACCTCGTTGCGGCTGGTGCAGACCGTCACCGCGGGGGTGGACCCGTACCGGCCGTACATGCCTGACGGCGCGACCCTGTGCAACGCGCGCGGCGTGCACGACGCCGGCACCGCCGAGTGGGCGGTCGGCGCGATGATCGCGGTGCTGCGCGAGTTCCCCGAGTTCACCGACGCCCAGCGCCGCGGCGAGTGGACCTACCGCCACACCGCCGTGCTGGCCGACTCCACCGTGCTGATCGTCGGCCACGGCTCCATCGGCGCGGCGCTCGAACGCCGCCTGGAGGGCTTCGAGGTCGAGGTCGTCCGGGTGGCGCGCACCGCGCGCGAAGGCGTGCACGGCCTGGCCGAGCTGCCCGCCCTGCTGCCCCGCGCGGACGTCGTGGTGCTGCTCGTCCCCTCCACGCCCGAGACCGCGGGCATGGTGGACGCCGCCTTCCTCGGCCGGATGCGCGACGGCGCGGTGCTGGTCAACGCCGCCCGCGGCAGCGTCGTCGACACCGACGCCCTGATCGCGGAGCTCAAAACGGGCAGGCTGCGCGCCGCGCTGGACGTGACCGCGCCCGAGCCGCTGCCCGCGGGCCACCCCCTGTGGAGCGCGCCGGGCGTGCTCATCACCCCGCACGTGGCGGGCAGCACCCCCGCCTCCGGGCGGCGGATGCTGCGCCTCATCAGGGCTCAGCTCTCGCGTTACCTCGCGGGGGAGGAACTGGCCAACGTCATCACCGAGTCCTACTGACGTGACCCGTACTGAGAGGATTCCGGAACGTGGCTGGTCCGTGACCTGCGGTGCGTACGGTTACGTTTGCAGGGAGTTCCTGACTCACTGTCAAGGGACTCTTGGCGGCAATGGGTCTGTGTGGTTATCAGATCGGTGACGACATCGGCGTTGTCACCACCCGCGCGCCCGCGACCGCACACACTGGCGAGGTGATCGCCGGGCTTCGGCGGTCGCAGGTGCAGAGTTCGAGACGGGATGGGCAACGACTGTGATCCGCTGGCGTGATCCACGTGCGCCGCTGACCGCCGCGATCGCGGCAGGCGTGGTGGTGCTCGCTGCCGCGTTCCTGAAGGACGACCAGTCCCTCGTCGCCGGAGCGGTCATCGGAGGGGTGGCGGCGCTGGCCGCCGCTGCCTCGCTGCTGGTCGCCTCGCTACGGTCGGGCGGCCACCGCCCGACCGCCATGGGCGCCCGCTGGATGGGCGGCGGCGCCGTCATCTGGGGGGCCGGGCTGGCGCTGCGCCCGTTCGACGGCGGTTTCGCCGCCGGCTTCGCGGACCTGTTCCTGCTGCTCGGCGTCGCGGTCACCGCGGGCGGCACGCTCATCGCCGCCGACCGCAAGCTGCCCGCCCGGGCGGTGTTACGGCACATCACCGACTCCTACCTGTGCGCGGCCTCGCTCTTCCTCATCGGCTGGGTGGTGCAGCTCCGCCACGTCTACGAGGCCGCCGCCGACCCTCCGGCGTTCACCCTGGTCATGCTGCCGCCGATGCTCGGCCTGCTGGTGACCTGCGCCGTGCTGCCGTCGGTGGCCGCGAGCAGGTCGGCCTCCTGGTCGCTGAGCCTGGCCGGCGCCGTGACGCTGGTCGCGATGACCGTGGCCGGCCTGGCCATCGCCACCGCCCGGCTCGACGGCGGCGTGCCGCCGGTGTGGGCGGTCCTGTTCGCGCCCGTGGTGTTCCTGCTGCTGGCCGGCGTGCCCTGGGTCGAGTGGGACGGGCCCGCGGGCGGCCCCGCGGCGCGCAACCTCGTCGCGATCGTGCCGCTGGCGCTGGTCGCCGTGGCCGCCGCGACACTGCTGGCGCACGTCGCCGGCGGGCACGCCGAGCAGCCCGTGACCGGCGTCGTGGTGATCGCGGTCAGCGTGGTGCTGCTCCTGCTGGTGCGGCTGTTCGTGGTGTCGGCGGTCAACGCGCGCCTGCGCGGCCTGGTCCGGCTCGGCGAGCGGCAGCTCAGGGAGCTGGCCGAGAGCACCGGCGACGTGGTGTTCCTGTGCGACTACGAGGGCGTGGTCCGCGAGATCGGCCCCGGCGTCGAGGTCACCTACGGCTACCCGCCCGACGAGCTGGTCGGCGGGTCCATCTTCGACTACATCCACCCCGAGGACGTCCCCGGCATCCAGGCCGCGCTCCGCGCCATGGGCCTCGACGAGGAGAACGCCACCGCCGGCGCCTGCCTCATCGCCTGCCGGGTGCGCGCCGCCGACGGCACCTGGCGGCCCACCGAGTCCGTCGCCACCCGGCACGTCGGCGGCGACGAGCTGATGCTGGTCACCACCAGGGACGTCAGCGACGAGGAGGCCCTGCGCAACCAGGTCGCCCACCTGACCTTCCACGACGGCGTCACCGGCCTGCCCAACCGCGCCTACTTCGAGGAGCGCACCCGCGAGGTGCTCTCCGGCCGCACCGCCGGCACCGTCGCGGTGATCTTCCTCGACCTCGACGGCTTCACCTCGGTCAACGACTCCGTCGGGCACGCCAGCGGCGACTACCTCCTCGGGCAGGCCGCGCGGCGGCTGCGCGGGGCCGTACGCGCCGACGACACGCTCGCCCGCTGGGGCGGCGACGAGTTCGCGGTGCTGGTGGAGACCGGCGGCGAGGCGCAGGTCGCGGTCGACCTGGCCGAGCGGCTGGTCCGCGCGGTGTCGCAGGAGCCGTTCCGGGTGGCCGACCGCGACGTGGCGCTGACCGCCAGCGTGGGCGTGGCCTTCGCCGAGGACGACATGCCCGCGGGCGACCTCATCCGCAACGCCGACGTGGCCATGGCGCGCTCCAAGGAGCTGGGCGGCCGGCGCGTGGAGGTGTTCGCCGCGCAGATGCACGCCGACGTGCTGCGCCGCCTGGAGCTGGCCGCCGACCTGCAACGCGCGCTCATCGAGCACCAGTTCGCGATCGAGTACCAGCCCGTGGTGGACCTCGCGACCTCGCGCGTCACCGCCGTCGAGGCGCTGGTGCGGTGGTGGCGGGGCTCGGTGTTCGTGCCGCCCGAGCAGTTCCTCGGCCCGGCCGAGGACACCGGGCTGATCGTGCCGCTCAGCGAGTGGATCCTGCGCGAGGCGTGCCGCGAGGTGGCCGCCTGGCGGGCCTCGTCCTGGGACATCGGCCTGTCGCTCAACCTGTCGGCGCGCCAGATCACCGCGCCCCGCTTCGTCGAGACCGTCGCCGAGGCGCTGGCCGAGAGCGGGCTGCCCGCCTCCGCGCTCACCCTCGAGGTCATCGAGGAGATGCTGGTCGAGGACGCCGAGGAGACGATCCGGCGGCTGTCGGAGCTGCGCGCGCTCGGCGTGCGCCTGGCCATCGACGACTTCGGCACCGGCTACGCCTCGCTGGCCTTCCTGCGCCAGCTGCCCGTCGACATGATCAAGATCGACCCGTCCTTCGTGGCGGGGCTGGGCCGCGACGACACGCTGACGCTGCTCACCCGCACGATCGTGCGGCTCGGGCACGACCTGGGGCTGATCGTGGTGGCCGAGGGCATCGAACGTCCCGAACAGCTCGAACTGCTGCGGGAGATGGGCTGCACGCGCGGCCAGGGCTTCCTCGTGGCCCGCCCGATGGCGGCGCGCGGCGTCGACAAGCTGATGCGGACAAGTCTCACTGTTTGAGACTTGTGTCCACCAAGTTGACACCAGGGCGTTCGGAGCGGCTATCGTGGACGACATGCTTCGCAGTGAGATTCTCGTAGTACTTCGCCGGCGCGCAGGCCGATAGCGAAGCACGACGACCTGCGCGCCGCCCCAGTCCCGCCGTTCCGGTGGGAAGGGGCCTTTTTTATGTCCTAAGCGAGTAGCCACGCAAGGAACGAGCCGATGACCGAACGCATGACAGGTGCACAGGCCCTGGTCAGGGCGCTGGAGCACGTGGGGGTCGACACCGTGTTCGGGATCCCCGGCGGCGCCATCCTGCCCGCCTACGATCCCCTCTACGACTCGGTCAAGGTGCGGCACGTGCTTGTACGGCACGAGCAGGGCGCCGGGCACGCGGCCGAGGGTTACGCGCAGGCCACCGGGAAGGTGGGCGTCTGCATGGCGACCAGCGGCCCCGGTGCGACGAACCTGGTGACGCCGATCGCCGACGCCTTCATGGACTCGGTGCCGATCGTGGCGATCACCGGGCAGGTGGCCGCGCCGATGATCGGCACGGACGCCTTCCAGGAGGCCGACATCTCCGGCATCACCATGCCGATCACCAAGCACAACTTCCTGGTGACCGACGCCGGCGACATCGCCCGGACGATCATGGAGGCGTTCCACATCGCCTCGACCGGCCGGCCCGGCCCGGTGCTGGTGGACATCTCCAAGGACGCGCTGCAGTCCGAGACCACCTTCTCCTGGCCGCCCGTCATGCAGCTGCCGGGCTACCGGCCGGTGACGCGGCCGCACTCCAAGCAGATCCGCGAGGCGGCCAAGCTGATCGCCGAGGCCCGGCGGCCGGTGCTGTACGTCGGCGGCGGCGTGCACAAGGCGCGGGCCGCGGCCGAGCTGCTGCAGCTCGCCGAGCTGACCAACATCCCGGTCGTGACGACGCTGATGGCCCGGGGCACCTTCCCCGACGGCCACCCGCAGCACATGGGCATGCCGGGCATGCACGGCAGCGTCGCGGCGGTCGGCGCCCTGCAGAAGTCCGACCTGATCATCGGGCTCGGCGTGCGGTTCGACGACCGGGTCACCGGCGACCTGTCGACCTTCGCGCCGTACGCGAAGATCGTGCACGCCGACATCGACCCGGCCGAGATCTCCAAGAACCGGCACGCCGACGTCCCGATCGTCGGCGACTGCAAGGAGGTCCTGACCGACCTCATCGGCGCGGTGCAGGCCGGCGGGCAGAAGGGCGACTACGACGAGTGGTGGCGGCTGCTCAACGGCTACAAGAAGACCTACCCGCTGGGCTATGAGCCGTTCGCGGACGGGTCGCTGGCGCCGCAGTACGTGATGGAGCGGCTGAGCACGATCGTCGGCCCCGACGCTTACTACGTGGCCGGCGTCGGCCAGCACCAGATGTGGGCCTCGCAGTTCATCAGCTACGAGAACCCCGGCACGTTCATCAACTCCGGCGGCCTCGGCACGATGGGCTTCGCCGTGCCGGCCGCGATGGGCGCCAAGATGGGCTGCCCGGACTCGACGGTGTGGGCCATCGACGGCGACGGCTGCTTCCAGATGACCAACCAGGAGCTGGCCACGTGCGCGCTGGAGGGCGTGCCGATCAAGATCGCCGTGATCAACAACGGTAACCTCGGCATGGTCCGGCAGTGGCAGACCCTCTTCTACGACCAGCGCTACTCCAACACCGACCTGAAGACGGCGCGCCGCATCCCCGACTTCGTCAAGCTGGCCGAGGCCTATGGTTGTGTGGGTCTGCGGTGCGAGCGCGCCGAGGACGTGGACGCCGTCATCAAGAAGGCCATGGAGATCAACGACGTGCCCGTCGTGGTCGACTTCGTCGTCCACCAGGACGCGATGGTCTGGCCGATGGTCGCGGCGGGCACCAGCAACGACGACATCAAGATCGCCCGGGACATGGCGCCGAGGTGGGAGAACGAAGATGAGTAGGCACACGCTGTCCGTGCTTGTCGAGAACAAGCCCGGCGTCCTCGCGCGCGTGTCCGCGTTGTTCAGCCGGCGGGGCTTCAACATCGACTCGCTGGCCGTCGGGCCGACCGAGCACGACGACATCTCCCGCATCACGATCGTCGTGAGCGTCGAGGAACTGCCCCTCGAACAGGTCACCAAGCAGCTCAACAAGCTGGTGAACGTGCTCAAGATCGTCGAGCTGGACCCGTCGCAGTCCGTGCAGCGCGAGCTCATGCTCATCAAGGTCAAGGCCGACGCCGAGAGCCGATCGCACGTGCTGGAGCTCGTCCAGCTCTTCCGGGCCCGCTGCGTCGACGTGGCCGCCGACGCCGTGACCATCGAGGTCACCGGCACCCCCGACAAGCTGGAGGCCTTCGTCAAGGTCCTCGAGCCGTTCGGGATCAAAGAACTCGTCCAGTCGGGCATGGTGGCCATCGGCCGCGGTGCCCGTTCCATCACCGACCGGTCCCTCAGGGCACTGGACCGTACCGCCTGAATCCCGCCTGAAAGGTTTTGAGCAAGTGACCGAGATCTACTACGACGACCAGGCCGACCTGTCGATCATCCAGGGACGCCACGTGGCCGTGCTGGGGTACGGCAGCCAGGGCCACGCCCACGCGCTCTCCCTGCGTGACAGCGGCGTCGACGTGCGCGTCGGCCTGCCCGAGGGCTCCAAGAGCCGCGAGAAGGCGGAGAACGACGGGCTGCGCGTCGTCACCCCGGCCGAGGCCGTCGAGGAGGCCAACCTCACGATGATCCTCGCGCCGGACCACGTCCAGCGCGACCTGTACGCCCAGCACGTGGCGCCCAACCTGGTCGAGGGCGACGCCCTCTTCTTCGGCCACGGCCTCAACATCCGCTACGGCCTCATCGAGGCCCCCGAGGGCGTCGACGTCTGCATGGTCGCCCCCAAGGGCCCCGGCCACCTCGTGCGCCGCCAGTTCGAGGCCGGCCGCGGCGTGCCCTGCCTCGTCGCCGTCGAGAAGGATGCCTCCGGCAAGGCGCTCGACCTCGCGCTGTCGTACGCCAAGGGCATCGGCGGCACTCGCGCCGGCGCGCTGCGCACCACGTTCAAGGAGGAGACCGAGACCGACCTGTTCGGCGAGCAGGCCGTGCTGTGCGGCGGCGTGTCCGAGCTCATCAAGGCCGGCTTCGACACCCTCATCGAGGCGGGCTACCAGCCCGAGGTCGCCTACTTCGAGTGCCTCCACGAGATGAAGCTCATCGTCGACCTCATGTACGAGGGCGGCATCTCCAAGATGTACTGGTCGGTCTCCGACACCGCCGAGTACGGCGGCTACACCCGCGGGCCGCGCGTGGTCACCGAGGAGACCCGGCAGGAGATGCGCCGCATCCTGGGCGAGATCCAGGACGGGTCGTTCGCGCGTGAGCTGGTCGAGGAGTTCGACAGCGGGCAGAAGAAGTTCCAGCAGTACCGCGAGGAGCTGTCCGAGGACGCCATCGAGAAGACGGGTGCGAAGCTGCGTCCGATGATGAGCTGGCTCAAGGGCTGAGCTTCCTGGTCACTGGGAGGGCGGCTCGGCCGCCTTCCCAGGCCGAAGCTGGTTCGGGTCGGCCGTCTTGCCGGCTCAAAGGTCTTCGCGTCGGGGGCGCTTCGCGCGTGTGGGGCTCAGCCGTTTCTTCCAGCCGGGCCGGGGCCCGGCCCCTGGAGGTCTTCGCTCCGCTCAGCCGAGTTGCAACCCGTACGGAGAGCGTCACGATCATGGCGTAGGCCTGATCAGCGGCTCTGGACGCTGCCCGACCACTCGCGCAAAGCCTCGTAATCGGCGTCGCTGAGCCCTCGACCTGGGTCGACCCGGCGCAGGAGAGCGGACCCCTCCGCTCGTCCTGCTCCTCGATGTCGGAGGCCGGCTCCGGCCACACCACCACCCGCAGCCGAGGAAGGCCGAGGAGCGGCGCGATGGGCTCGTGGTGCCGAGGCGGCATCGACGATCAGGCTCAGCGCTGAGGCCGCCCGCGAGGGCGGCCTCAGGATGTGGTGTTCGGGCTTCCCCTAGGCACCTGAAGATAGTCGCTGCCTACAGTGAAGCAGGGCGAGCAGGACGAGCGCAGGAGTTTGCTCCATGTATCGCGGGAACGGGCAGATCGCGCACGAGGGCCGGGGCGGGGGACGGGGCCGGGGTGTAGGGAAGGGTCAGCGCTTGTCGCAGAACACGGCCTTGACGAGCCGGTCCAGCGCCTTCGGGAACACCGTTCCGAGGTCGATCGCGGCGTCGCCCATGGTGAGCGAGGCGGTCAGGGTCCTGCTGCCGTCGGGCGTGCTGTACATCAGCGACCCATAGCCGGCGGGCGGGCTGCCGTTGTGGTCGAGGACGACGCCGGCGCAGTCCGGGCCGGTGTCCAGCACGTACATGCCGAGACCGTAGCGGCCGTACAGGCTCTCGCTCCTCGGGTCCGGGTCGCGGTACATCTCGGCCACGAGCGCGGCGGGCAGGAGCCTGCCTCGCAGCAGCGCGGTGAAGAACGTCTGGACGTCCTTGGTGGTCGAGATCATGTCGCCGGCGCCGGCCAGCATGGAGAGGTTCTGCCGGCTGACGTCCACCACCCGCCACTGGTCGCCGTCCTGGTAGCGGAGGTAGCCGTGCGCGTGCGGGCCGGGGAGCCGCGACTGGTCGCCTGGCACGAGGGTGCCGGTGAGGCCGAGCGGGCGCAGGATGCGGCGGCGCATCTCCTCGGCGTACGAGTGGCCGGTGACCTTCTCGACGAGCAGCAGGGCGAGGGTGTAGTTGGTGTTGGAGTAGCTCCAGTTCGTCCCCGGCTCGAACCGGGCCGGCTTGGACAGCGCCAGCCGCACCAGCTCCTCCGGATGGTAGGAGGTGAAGCGGTGGTCCAGCCACTCCTTGCCGGTCCCGGGGATGCCGGGCACGACCGTCCCGTCGGGGTAGTACTCGCCGGTGTAGTTGAACAGCCCGCTGTTGTGCCGCAACAGCATCCGTACCGTGATGCGCGGGTCCAGCCCCAGCTCGGGCAGGTAGCCGGCGACCGGGCTGTCCAGCCCGACCCGGCCCTCGGCGACCAGTTGCAGCACCAGGGTCGCGGTGAAGGTCTTGGTGGTGCTGCCGATCCAGTACCGCCCGTTCACCGGGGGCGCGGCGGCCGAGCCCAGCTTGCGCGCGCCGGCGCTGCCGGCCCAGTCGCCCCGCTCGTCGTGCACCCGTACCTGCACGCCGAGGAGGCCGTCGTCGACGATCTCCTGGATGGCCTGCCGCAGGTCAGGGCGGTCCTGTCCGGCGGTGGCGGCTGCCGGAGCGGCCGCCGCCGTCCCGGTGAGCAGCGCGGAGGCCAGCGCCAGCGCCGCCGTCACGGCGGCCGGCCGGGCGAGCCGCCTGCGGAGGCCGGTGAGCAACGGGTACGTCCTGCGCGGCCCCTTGGCCGCGAGCACCGATGTGTTCATGCGCCCACGGTCGCGGATCGTCCTGACGCCGGACCGTCGCGGACCTGACGCGGGCCTTACGCGTGCGCCCCGACCTGGGTGGTCGCGGCATAACGAGAATGTCGGCCGACTTGACTGTTGATCTTAGATGCACCAGATTGTTCGGGTCCTTCCGGAGCATCCCCCTCAAGGAAACCAAGAACCCATGAAGCGAACCCTCCTCGGCGTCGCCGTGGTCGCCGGCGCGGTGCAGTTCGCCGCCGTCGCGCCCGCGCAGGCGGCGCCGAAGGTCGATCCGGTGAAGGTCCTCGCGTCCGAGCTGGCGCGGGGCAAGGGCGTCAACGTGCAGGCCACGGCCAAGGTGACGTACGCGGCCGGCCAGTACATCTCCTCGTCGCTCGACGGCACCGTCGAGTTCGACCAGCGCGGCGCCCGGGCGGCCGACACCAGCCAGAACCTGCGCTACAGCAAGGACCTGCTCGCCCGGATGATGAAGGTGAGCCCCCAGGAGACCGAGGCGCTGCAGGAGTCGCCGGTCCGGGTCCTGTCCAGCGGCACGACCAGCTACGTCTCCGGCGCTGTGGTCGGCGACGCCCTGCCGGAGGGCACGAGCTGGGTGCGTTACGGCGGCACCGACGTCCCGTCCGGCAGCCTGCTGCTCGACGTCTTCGAGCCCGCCACGCTCAAGGCGCTGATGGACCACCGCTCGTCCTGGAGCGGCGGCGTCGTCAAGGGCACGATCCGGCCGGGCGGCCTCGCCAAGGCGTCCGACTCGTTCGTGGCCCGCTTCGGCAAGCAATGGAAGAAGAACAGCGGCAAGATTTCCTACGCGCTGCACCTCAGCCCCGGCGGGCTGGTCGAGCGGGTGTCGGTGAAGGGCGTGCTGCCGTACGACAAGGGCTCGGTCACCGTCGAGTCCGAGACGCGTTACACCGAGTGGGGCCGCGACACGACGGTCCTGCTGCCGCTGCAGGGCGACGTCATCGACCGGTCCCAGGTCGAGGACGAGGTGCCGGACCAGGCGCCCGCCCTCTGGAGCTGACGCCCACGGCCGCCCGGCGCCCGCCACCGTGCTCTCAGTGTGCTCTCACAGTGTGCTGAGGGTCGCGGTGAGGGCGTCGCGGGCGTCGTGGACGGGCTCGCCGTGGCCGACGCAGGCGAGCCCGGCGTCGATCCCGGCGAGCCTGCGGAAGGAACGCAGCATCTCGGCCCGGTCGAGGTTGAACACGCCGGGCATGACCTGCCCGCCCACGTGCGCGACCGTGTCGCCGGTGAACAGCACCCCGGCGCGCGGCAGGTGCAGGGCGATGCTGCCGTCGGTGTGGCCGGGCGTGTGGATCACGTGCGCGCCGCCGCCGAAACCGAGCACGTCGCCCTCCTCCAGCTCGCGGTCCACCCGGCAGGCGGGCGCGGGCGGCAGCAGGTGGGCGCCCAGGGCGCGGTGGAGCTCGCGTTCCTCGTCGGTGAAGTCGGGGGCGGGCGCGGGACGCTCGCCGCGGATCACCGGCGCCTCCAGCCGGTGCGCCAGCACGGTGACCTCGCCCCATCCGCTGACCTCGGCCGCGCCGCCGGCGTGATCCTCGTGGAAGTGGGTGAGCACGACCCGCCTGACGTCCGCCGTGGTGAAGCCCAGCTCGCCGAGCGCGGCCGCGAGGTCGCTCCCGGAGGTGGCGATCCCGGTGTCGACCAGCGTCAGCTCGCCGTCGTCGTCCCACAGGTAAGCCTGGCCGAACTCCAGCAGGATCAGGTGCAGCTCGGGACGGAGTCGTTCGATCTTCATGGGGTGGCCCTTCGCGTTCGGTCGGGCACCAGCAAAGTCGCAGGCGGGTCGCGTTGTCCAACAACGATCCCCGGACATTGACAACCAGTGGTTGGTAATCCAGGCTCGGACGGATGGAGGCCGACATCGAGGGCCTGCGCGCCTTCGTCGTGACCGCGGAGGAGCTGCACTTCGCCCGGGCCGGCGCGCGGCTGTTCATCACCCAGCAGGCGCTGTCCAAGCGCGTCCGCCGCCTGGAGGAGGCCCTGGCGGTCCCGCTGTTCCGGCGCAGCACCCGGGCGGTGGAGCTGAGCGAGGAGGGACGGCGGCTGCTGCCGCACGCGATCGAGGCCGTCGCCGCCTTCGACCGGGCCGTGCGCGCGGTGCGCGGGCAGGAGGAGCCGCTGCGGGTGGACGTCTACGACGAGCGGTTCACGCCCCTGCGGCTGGTGCGCCGGGCCAGCGAACGCGACCCGCGGGTGCGGATCGAGCTGAGCATGCGGCAGGGGTTGTCGGCGGCGTTGCCCGCGCTGCGGCGGCAGGAGATCGACGCGGCCTTCGGACGGGTCCACGGCACGCCGACGCCGTGGCCGGCCGAGCTCGCGTACCGGCTGGTGCGGCTGGAGCCGCTGCACGCGTTCGTCCCGGAGGACCACCGGCTCGCCGGCAAGGACGTGCTGCGCCCGGCCGACCTGCGCGAGGCGGGCATCGCCATGCCCGACCCGGCGGGCGCCACCGAGTGGCGGGACTACCTGCGGCGGCTGGCCGACCGCTTCGGGGCGCCGCTCCGGTTCAACGCGCCGGCCATCGGCCAGCGGCACCTGGTGGAGCAGTTCCTTGCCGAGAAGGAGGCAGTGGGGCTGGGGGAGAGCAGCATCGACCCGGCGGGCAGCGGGCTGCGCCGCATCCCGATCGTCCGGCCGACGCCGCTCCTGCCCTGGTCGGTGGTGTGGCACCGGCGCAACCCGCGGCCGCTGCTGCGGGCGTTGCTGCGCCAGCTCCGCGCGTGCGCGCCGCCCGCGCAGCCCGACCCGGAGGTGTGGCTGCCGGAGACCGACCTCGGCCCCGTGCCGTGAGGCGCCGGGTCATCCGGCGGTAAAGACCTTCCCCTGGTTGCGGAAAGGGCTGCTCCTGGCGCGGCTCACGGGCAGGGCTTTGTGGAGCCGCCGTTCGAGGGGGAGCGTATGCACGAGGAGGATCGGCCGGAGCAGGTCCAGCCGCCCGCAGTCACGCCCGCGGGTGGGCCCGCGGACCCGGACGTGTACCTCGACGTGCCGGTGCTCAAGGTCGAGGAGATCAAGCTCGAGGTCGAGGACCTGCGGGCGCGCGTCTCGCTGGAGGCGGACGTGCTCGACCTGCTGCGGCTGCACGTCGGCGTGGACGCCGGGCTCAACCGCGTCAACCTGGACATCAAGGGCGTTGAGGCTCAGGCGTTGCTGAAGGTGCGGCTGGACAACGTGGCGCTGATCATCCAAGAGGTGCTGCGGACGATCGACCACAATCCGCAGCTCATCGAGAACGTGACGCGAGGCGTGGGGGCGGCCATCGGCGAGGTTGGCACGGGAGCCGGGCGGGCGGTCCGCGACGTGGGGACGGGCGCCGGTCAGGCGGTCCGCGACGTCGGCACCGGTGCCGGGCGGGCCGTTCGTGACGTGGGGGCGGGGGCGGGGGAGGCCGTCCGCGACGTCGGGACGGGTGCCGGGCGGGCCGTTCGTGACGTGGGAGCGGGTGCCGGGCGGGTCGTGGGCGAGGTCGGCGTGGACGGGGTCGGGGAGGTCGCCGGCGAGGTGGTGCGTGACGCGCCCGCGGTGGCCGAGCCCGGCACGACGACGAACGCCGTGACGGATGCTGCGACGGACGCCACGACGAATGTCACGCGAGCCAGGCCACCAGCGCCTCCAGCGCCTCCAGCGCCGCCTGCGCCCCCGAGCCCGCTTCCGCCCGAAGGCCCGCCTGCCCCGAAGAGCCCGCCTGCCCCGAAGAGCCGGCCTGCGCCGAAGGGTCCGCCGCCGCCGGAGAGCCGATCTGTGCCGAAGGGCCCGCCTCCGTCCGAGAGCGAGCCCGCGCCCGAGCGGGAGCCTGCGGCCAAGGGCGAGTCTGCAGCCAAGGGCGAGCCTGCGGCCAAGGGTGAGCCTGCGCCGGAGAGCCCGACTCCGCCCTCCCGCCCCCGCTCCTCGTCCGCCTCGGCAGAGCCGCAGCCGGGCCAGCCGGACCAGCCGGATCATCCGGGCCAGCCCGAGAAGCCCGCCGCCCGCGAGCCGGCCAAGGAGGCCGGGAACCTCACCCTCGGCTCCGCCCTGCGGGACCTGGGCCGGGCGGCCAGGCAGGCGGGCCTGCGCCGGTTGCGGGACATGGCCAACGACCGCCGCGACCCCCGCCGGTCAGGGCAGCGGGGCCGCCCCTCATGACGGGCGATCACCGGCCCGACCCCCGGCTGACGGCGTCCGCGGACATCGTCTTCGCCGCCACCGTCCGGGCGGAGCGCATCTGCTTCGACCGGGCGCCGCCCGTGACGGTGACGTTCAGCGGCGAGCCGGGCGAGGAGTCCGCGTCCGGGAGCCGTCGCGCGGGCCTGCCCGACCGCGTGGCGGAGCGCCGGGTCTACCGCGAGGTCCGGGTCGACTACGTGATCGCGGCCCGGCTCGCCGGGCACGGACCGGACGCCGAGGAGCGTCCTGGCTAGGCGTCCGCGGACCTGCCGAGGGCGCTGCCCGCCAGCCACTCCTCCCACGTCTTGGCCCACGGCGTCGGCCCGTTGCCGAACCGCAGCCGGCGCGAGGTGCCTTTGACCTGGATGATGTCCCCGCGCTGGGTGAACCGGTAGAACCAGTGGGCGTCGGCCAGGCTGACGTTGACGCACCCGTGGCTGACGTTGCGGCTGCCCTGGTCGCTGACGGACCAGGGCGCGGCGTGGAAGAACATGCCGCTGTAGGTGAGCCGGACGTTCCACTTGGTGTGCGCGAAGTACTCGCCGGGTCTGCCGACGGTGGCGGAGTCCATGAGGAAGTCGGGGGCCTTCTCCTGCGCGATCATGGTGCCGGAGTAGCTCTCGTCGCCCCGTTTGCCGAGGCTGACCGGGATCGTCTTGACGATCCGGCCGTTCTCGCGCACGACGGCGCGGTGGGTCCTGTCACGGATCTCGGTGATGTGCTGGGGGCCGACGGTGAAGGTGACGCTGCGGTCCCTGGCGCCCCAGACGTCCCGGCCGACGGACAGGCCGGCCAGGTGGGCGACGACCGTGACGCGCTCGCCGCTCGGCCAGTACGCGCGCGGCCGGAACTGCACCTCCCGGTCGCTGACCCAGCTCCAGGCGCCCTCGACCGGCTTCGACATGCGGACGGTGAGCGACCGTTCGACGGCGGCCCGGTCCTCCCGCGCGGTCACCGGCCGCGACAGCAGGAGCTGGATCGGCATCCCGACGCCGACCCGCTCGCCGTCGAGGGGGGACATGCCGCTCTCCAGCACCCGCTTGGGCTTGAGGGTAGTGAACGCGGTCCGCCCGGTCACCTGTGCGCCGTCCGTGCCGGTGGCCCGGGCGCGCACGGTGTAGGCGGCCGAGGGCCGCAGCGGCCAGGCCGGCCGCCAGGTGCCGGTCGCGTCGGTCCGGCCGGGGACCTCGCGGCCCTGCTCGTCGGCGACGATCACCCCGGTGAGCGTGCCGTCGGTGACCTTGACGCTGATCGCGGTGTCCGGCGGGACCTTCCGCGTCCCGTCGGCGGGCGTGATCGACAGCTTGGCCGCCCGGCCGGGGTCCTGCGGGGCCGCGGGCCGCGGCGGGCCGGGGCCGTCCTGGGCGCATCCGGCGAGCAGGAGCAGCAGCACCGTCAAGGTGCCGACAGCCGTGGGTCCGCCAACCGTGGGTCCGCCATTCCGCATCGACGATGCCTCCAGTCCCCCGACAAATGGGCATATCAGGGCCTAGAGGGCCCTAGAGATGATACGGACCGTGCTATCCCCATAACTCATCGTATTCATGCAAGACCCTTCCTTAGATATATCGTTCGATATAGCATCCGACTCATGATGATGAACGCGCGCCGCGCCCCCGGCGGCTTCGGCCCCACCGGGCGCGTCTTCGGGCCGGGCGAGCTGCGCCTGGCCGTGCTCGCGCTGATCGCCGAGCAGCCCGGCCACGGCTACCAGATCATGAGCCGCCTGTCCGACCGCTTCAACGGCACCTACGAGCCCAGCGCCGGCTCCATCTACCCCACCCTCCAGCTCCTGGAGGACGAGGGCCTGGTCCGCGTCGAGCAGGCCGACGGCCGCAAGGTCCACCACGTCACCGACGACGGCCGCCGCGTCGTGGCGGAGCAGGCCGCCGAGATCGAGCGGCTGTGGGGGCGGGCGGCCAGCAGGGGCGAGTGGGGCCTGTTCCGCGAGCCGGAGGCGGCCGAGATCGTCGGCCCCGCGCTGCGCCTGGTCAAGGCCGCGGTGAAGGCGCTCGCGCACAGCCACGGCGACCCCCGGGTGGTCGAACGCATCCAGGAGATCTTCGTCGAGGCCCGCCGCCGCATCGAGGACCTGGACCCGAGGAGGGGGCGGTGACCGCGACCCGGCCGGGCCTGGCCCGGCGGCTGCTGGACCGGATGCTCGTGACGGGAGAGATCGTCGAGGTGGAGGAGGTGGCCCCGCGCATGCGCCGGATCAGGATCGGCGGCGAGGCCCTCGCCGGGCTCTCCTGGACGCCGGGCCAGCACGTGCGGGTGCTCATCGGTGACGGCGGCGGCCTGCTGGGCGGGGTCCTGCGGACGTACTCGGTGTGGGCCCACGACCCCACCTGGGAGGCCCTGGACCTGATCGGCCTCGACCACGGCGGCGACGCCCCTGGAGCCCGCTGGGTGCGGGCGGCCGCGCCCGGCCAGGAGGTGGCCTTCACCCGTCCCGACGGGAGCTTCGTGCTGCGGGAGGAGGCCCGCTACCACCTGTTCGCGGGGGAGGAGACGGCGGCGGTCGCGTTCGGCGCGATGTTGCGCGCCCTGCCGCGCGAGGCGGCGGCGTACGGCGTGGTGGAGGCCGAGCGGCCCGGCGACCACCTCGGGCTGCCGCGCGAGCTGACCCGGGTGTGCCGGGAGGGCGCCCTGGCGGCCGGGTCCGCGGTGCTGGTGGACGCCGTGCGCGCGCTGGACCTGCCGGACCGGCCGGGCGTCGCCTACCTGGCGGGCGAGGCCCGCACCGTCCAGGCGATCCGCGCGCACCTGGTGCACGAGCGTGGCTGGAGCCGCAGGGACGTGCGCACGAAGCCGTTCTGGACGCCCGGCCGCCGCGGTCTCGACTGACGAGCCGTCCCGGATCCCCTCTGGCGCCCGATAAAAATACCGGTATAGTTATCGCCGTATCGACGGACGGGCGGACGAGGAGTGGCCGTGATCGAGTTGAAGAGCGCCGGCGAGATCGACGCGATGCGCGAGGCGGGACGGGTGGTGGCGGCCGTGCACGCCGCGGTGCGCGAGCGGGCCGCCGTCGGCGTGTCGCTCAAGCAGCTCGACCAGGTGGCCCGGACGGTCATCGAGGAGGCCGGGGCCGGCGCGTCGTTCCTGGGCTACCACCCGTCCTTCGGCGCGACCCCGTACCCGGGCGTCATCTGCACCTCGGTGAACGGGACCATGCTGCACGGCCTGCCGACGCCGTACCGGCTGCGCGACGGCGACCTGATCAGCGTGGACTGCGGCGCGATCGTGGACGGCTGGCACGCCGACGGCACGGTGAGCTTCACCGTCGGCGAGCCGCGCGCCGAGGACCTCAAGCTCATCAGGGTGGCCGAGGAGACGCTGGCCGCGGGCGTCGAGGCGGCGCTGCCCGGCGCCCGGCTCGGCGACATCGGCCACGCGATGTCCACGGTCGGGCGCGGCGCCGGCTACGGCATGCAGAACGACTTCGCCGGCCACGGCATCGGCCGGGCCATGCACGAGGCGCCGTTCGTGCCGAACGAGGCCCGCGCCGGGCGTGGCCTGCGGCTGCGTCCCGGCCTGGTGATCGCGATCGAGCCGAGCCTGATGGCGGGCGGCGGCGACGGCTACTGCATGGCCGACGACGGCTGGTCGGTGTGCTCGGCCGACGGCAGCCGCAGTGTGCACGTGGAGCACACGGTGGCTATCACGGCCGACGGCCCGGTGGTCCTCACGCTGCCCTAAAGGCGGGTCACGAAAGAGCCTGATGTTCCCCTGCCGACCACACCGGACCGTCAAGGACCGTGATCTTCTGCCCCTTCTCCCTCAGATGCGGCATTTTCCCAGGTCAAGCGTGAAAGTGCGGGTGTTTGTCCAAAGTGGACATAGGGCAGATCTCCTCCCGATAGCTACGGAGAGTAGTCGATAGGTATCAGAGGAGAACGATATGTATAGAGCAGGACTCATCCTCGCCGGTCTCGTCGGCGGGATGGTCGCGTTCGGCGGCTCCGCGCTAGCGACGTCCAACGTCACCGCCGCCGAGAGCGTGCAGAGCGGCATCCTCCCCGGCCCGAGCCACGGCAAGGAAGCGCCCGGCTGGGACTTCGGCGAGTGGAACAACTACGGTGAGGACAACGACATCCTCGACCTCGACCTCCTGAACGAGCTCCTCAGCTCGGTCCTGAGCGGCTGACGTCCCGCGTTGCCGACGATTCGCCCGAAGGGGCCCATCCTGCACGGGATGGGCCCCTTCGTCGCGGTCACCCTTCGTAACAGAAGGACGCCTCGAAGGAGTTGCGGGCCAGCCGGTCGAGCTGCTCGTCCGTCATCCCCAGCTCGCGCCGCAGCGCGGCGAAGTTGTCCTCGACGTAGCCGCCGAAGTACGCGGGATCGTCGGAGTTGACCGTCACCAGCAGGCCCTCGTCCAGCATCGCGGGCAGGATGTGGTCGCGGAGGGACGGCACCGCCCGCAGCCGCACGTTCGACAGCGGGCACACGGTCAGCGGGATGCGCTCGGCCCGCAGCCGGGCCACGAGCTGCGGGTCCTCCATCGCCCTGATGCCGTGGTCCACGCGCTCCACGCGCAGCACGTCCAGGGCCTCCCAGACGTAGTCGGGCCCGCCCTCCTCGCCCGCGTGCGCGACCCGCCGCAGCCCCTCGGCCGCCGCGATGTCGAAGACCCGGCGGAACAACGACGGCGGATGCCCCACCTCGGCCGAGTCCAGCCCCACCCCGATGAACTGCTCCCGGAAGGGCAGCGCGGCCCGCAGCACCCGCTCGGCCTCCTCCGCGCCCCTGTCGCGGAGGAAGCACATGATCAGCGCGGCCGACAGCCCGCCGTCCTTCAGCGCCGCCGACAACCCGCCGAGCACGACCTCCAGCGGCACGCCCCTGACCAGGTGCGCCTGCGGGTCGAAGAAGATCTCGGCGTGCCGCACCCCCTGCGCGGCGGCCCGGCGCAGGTAGGCGGTGGCCAGGTCGTAGAAGTCCTGCTCGGTGCGGAGCACCGCCATGTTCTCGTAGTAGACGTCCAGGAACGACTGCAGGCTCGTGAACGAGTACCGCGCCCGGATCGCCGCCACGTCGAAGGTGGGCAGCTCGACCCGGTTGCGCCGGGCCAGCTCGACGACGAGCTCGGGTTCGAGGGTGCCCTCGATGTGCAGGTGGAGTTCCGCTTTCGGACGCATGGACCGAGTAAACCCGACCCGCGGAGCGCGGAGCATCGTGCGAACCTCTGAACTCTCACCCCTTGACCTGGCATAACATCAGATTTCATGAGGGTGGCGGAGCTGCTCGCCCGCGACGACATGCGGCTGACACTGATCACGGACGATCCGGGCGGCGGGCTGCTCGATCGCGAGATCCGGCGCGCGTACCCGACCGACCTGCCCGACCCGCGGCGCTACCTGCGCTCCGGCGACCTCGTGCTGACCAGCGGCGTCTGGTACGCCGAGCCGGCCGACTGCGAGCGCTTCGCCGACGCCCTGTGGGCCGCCGACGCCGCCGCGCTGGTCGTGGGCCTGGTGGTGCTCGGGGAGCTGCCGCCCGCGCTGGTCACGGCGTGCGAGCGGCGTCGGCTGCCGCTGCTGCTGGCCGCGCCCGACCAGGCGTTCGGGGCGATCACCGAGGTGGTGACGGCCGAGGGGTTCGCCGCCGAGCAGCGCAGGGCCGAGCGGGTGCGGGCCCAGACCCTGCTGGACGTGCTCGGCCAGATCCCGCCCGGCGAGGTCTCGGCCCACCTGCGGCTGCTCGGCGCCGACCCCGGCCAGCCCACCGCCGCCCTGGTCGTGGCCCGGGCCGGCCGGGACGGGCCCGACCTGCCCGAGCTGCTGCACGAGGGCCTGGCGAGGAAGGGCCGCCACCTCGTCGTCGGCGGCACGCCGGAGGAGGCCGTGGTGCTGGTCAACGGCCGGGCCTCGCGCAAGAGCCTGGCCGACGAGCTGCGCGCGCTGGCCGCCGCCCGTCCCGGCCTCGCCATCGCGGCCGGCATCAGCGAGATGACGGCCAGCGTCTCCCAGCTCGGCGAGGCCCTGGAGACCGCCCGCCGGGGCATGGAGTCGGCGCGCGGCGGCCCCGGGCCGGTCTCGATCATGTCGGTGGCCGACATCGACAACGTGGACCTGCTGCTGGCCGCGCTCCCGCCGAGCGTGCGGCGCACGTTCCGCGACCACCTGCTCGGCCCGGTCGAGGAGTACGACGCCCGGCACGGCTCGGAGCTGCTGCGCACGCTGGACGTCTTCCTGGAGACGTGCGGCTCCTGGCAGCGCACCGCCGACGAGCTGTACGTGCACGTCAACACGTTGCGCTACCGGATGCAGCGCGTAGAGGAGCTGACCGGGCGGCGCATGTCGTCGATGCGCGACCGCACCGACCTGTACCTGGCGCTGCGCTCAGGAGGGAAGAGCGCCCGCGACGAGCCGGCCCCGTGACACCACGGCCACGATGTTCTCCGTGGCGAGGTCCTCGATCCGCTCCCACGGCCGCCCGCGCAGCACGATCAGGTCCGCGCCCAGGCCGGGCGCGATCCGGCCGGCCGGCACGCCGATCGCGTCGGCGGCGTCCGAGGTGGCGGCGCGCAGCGCCGCTCCGGCGTCCAGGCCGAGCACCCGCGTCATGCGCACGACCTCGGCCATCTGGTCGCCGAAGCGCACGTGGTGGCCGTTGGCGTCGGTGCCGAGCACGAACCGCACGCCGAGCGCCGCGGCCCTGGCCAGCAGCACGTCACGGGTGGCGACCAGCTCGGCCGCCTTCTGCCGGGACTCGGCGGTGACCGGGACGCGGCCCTCGGCGATGGCCTCGTTGATGAGCAGGGTGGGCGCGACCGGGGTGCGGCGGGCGGCCAGCAGTCCGGCCAGGTCCTCGCTCATGAGCGTGCCGTGCTCGATCGAGTCGACGCCCTCCTCGGCCGCGACGCGGATGCCGTCCGCGCTGTGGGCGTGCGAGGCGACCGGCATGCCGAGCGCGTGGGCCTCGTCCACGACCGCCCGGATCTCCTCGCGGGTGTAGTTGCGCCAGACGTTCTTGTCGCCCATCGACAGGACGCCGCCGCTGGTGGTGAGCTTGATGCCGTCCATGCCGGCGCGGGCCCAGACGCGCACCAGCTTGCGGCACTCGTCGGGGCCGTCGGCGGTGGGCTTGCGCAGCGGGAACGCGGGCGGCACGAACAGGTCGTTGTGCCCGGCGGTCATCCCCACCACGCCGTGCACGCGGAGGCGCGGGCCGGGCAGCACGCCGGCGTCGAAGACGCGGCGCAGCGCGATCTGGGCCTCGTCGCCCGCGAGGTCGCGCAGCGTCGTGACGCCGTGCCGCATGGCCCGCTGGGCGTGCGCGACGCCGTGCAGCACCTGCTCGTCGCGGGTGGTGGTGAGCGGCCAGGTGGCGAAGTCGGGCGGCTCGCCGGAGCCGGCCCAGCCGACCAGGTGCACGTGCGTGTCGACCAGGCCGGGCAGCACGCACAGGTCGCCGTGCCGCGCGGCGGCGGCCGGGCGCACGTCGAGGATGCGGTCGGGCTCCCAGCTCAGGTCGGCGGGGCCGCGGTGTTCGGTACCGTCCCAAAGAGGGATTCCGTCGAGTCTCATTTCCCGCTCGACGCTACCGGAGGCTCCGGGCGGCTGGAGGGATCTACGGTCCTCGCCGGGCCCTCTCGTAGGGACCTACGACACCCGCCTGGCGTTTTGCGCCCTTCCCGCGCGACCGCCGCCCGCCGGGTCGGCTGTCCGAAATGACCGTCACACGATGGTAATAATCGATAGATACGGTCCTGACCTGCATGTTCACCGCCGCCCAAGGAGAATTATGGCTACCTTCGACCGCCGCGCGTTCCTGCGGACAACGGGTCTGGCCGGACTGGCGCTCGGTCTGGCCGCCTGCGGTGGCGAGTCCACCGGCGGCGGCAGCGGCGGCAGCGGGAGCGCCGGCTTCGGCGCGGTGAAGCTGCAGCTCTCCTGGAAGAAGAACGTCGAGTTCGCCGGCGAGTACTTCGCCGACAGCAAGGGCTACTTCAAGGCCGCCGGGTTCTCCCAGGTCGAGCTGCTGTCCGGCGGCGGCTCCGGCACCTCGGTCGAGTCGGGCCTCGCCACCGGCCGCTGCTGGATCGGCTTGTCCACGCCCACCATCACCGCCCCGGCCGTGCTGCAGGGCGCGCCGCTGAAGATCGTCGGCGCGACCTTCCAGAAGAACCCGTTCGCCGTCATCTCCCTGAGCAAGAACCCGATCGAGAAGCCCGAGGACCTCGCCGGCAAGCGCATCGGCGTCCAGGACTCCAACGAGCTGGTCTGGAACGCGCTGCTCAAGGCCAACGGCCTCGACGCGGGCGCGGTGACCAGGGTCCCGTTCCAGTCGGACCCGTCGATGCTCACCTCCGGCCAGCTCGACGGGTACGTCGGCTTCGTCACCAGCGGCCCGGTCAACCTGCGCATGAAGGGCCACGACCCCAGGTACCTGCTGCTCGCCGACGCGGGCCTGCCGCTGGTCGCCGAGACGTTCACCGTCACCCAGGACACCATCGACAACGAGCGCGACAAGCTGAAGGCGTTCCTGACCGCCGAGATCAAGGGCTGGAAGGACGCCGTCGCCGACCCGGCCAGATCGGCCGAGCTGGCCGCCACCGTCTACGGCAAGGACCAGAACCTCGACGTCAAGGAACAGACGGAGGAGGCCAAGATGCAGAACGAGCTGGTCGTCACCCCGGACGCCAAGGCCAACGGCCTGTTCACGATGACGCCCGAGCTGATCGAGCAGAACATCGCCTCCCTCGGCAAGGCCGGCCTCGCCATCAAGGCCGAGCAGCTCTTCGACCTGTCGATCCTGGACGAGGTCCACCAGGCCGACCCGGGCCTCAAGCTCGCATGAGCGGGATCTCGATCCGCGGCCTGAGCAAGACCTTCGGCAAGGGCGTGACCGCCGTCGAGGGCGTGGACCTGGAGACGCCGAAGGGCTCGTTCCTGTCGCTGCTCGGCCCGTCCGGCTGCGGCAAGTCCACGGTGCTGCGCATCCTGGCCGGGCTGGAGCGGCCGACGGCCGGCGAGATCCGGGTGAACGGCGAGACCCCGGAGGAGCTGCGCCGCGGCCACCATCTCGGGATCGCCTTCCAGGACTCGGCGCTGCTGCCCTGGCGCAGCGTGACGGCCAACGTGCGGCTGCCGCTGGAGGTGGCCGGGCTCAAGCCGGAGCCCGGCGTGATCCAGGACCTGATCAAGCTCGTGGGGCTGGAGGGGTTCGAGAAGGCCAGGCCCGCCGAGCTGTCCGGCGGCATGCGCCAGCGCGTCTCGATCGCCCGCGCGCTCGTGGTCAAGCCCAGCGTGCTGCTGCTGGACGAGCCGTTCGGCGCGCTCGACGACATGACCAGGCAGCGGCTCAACCTGGAGCTGCTGCGCATCTGGACCGAGAAGCCGGCCACCACGCTCATGGTCACGCACGGCATCGGCGAGGCGGTGTTCCTGTCGGACGTGGTCGCCGTCATGAGCCCGCGCCCCGGCCGGGTGGTCGAGCTGGTGGAGATCGGCCTGCCCCGGCCGCGCACGCCCGCCATGATGCGCACGCCCGAGTTCCACGCCCTCCACGACCGCCTCAGCGACCTGCTGTTCGGGCACGGCTCATGAGGCGCGTCCAGGGGCTCGCCGGGGTCGTCGTGCTCGTCGCGCTCTGGTGGCTGCTGGCCGCGACCGTGTTCGCGGCCGGCGGCGCGGTGCCCACTCCGCTCGCCGTCCTGGAGTCGGTCGGCCGCGACGGGTGGGCCTTCTACGGGCCGAACGCCGGCGCCACCGTCTCCGCCGCCGTCCAGGGCTTCCTGTGGGGCAACGGGCTCGCCGTCGGGGTGGCGCTGCTCGTGCTGCTGGTGCCCAGGCTGGAGGCCGTCGCCACGCAGCTCGCGGTGATCAGCTATTGCGTCCCGCTGCTCGCCATCGGGCCGATCGTGCTGGTGGTGTTCGGCGGGGACGCCACCGTGGTGTTCCTGGCCGCCATCTCCGTCTTCTTCACCACGCTCATCGGCGCGCTGCTCGGGCTGCGCTCGGCCGACCGGGCGAGCCTCGACCTCGTCACCGTCTACGGCGGCGGGCGGCTGGCCAGGCTCCGGTACGTGCAGGTCGTCGCGGCCCTGCCGAGCACGTTCGCCGGGCTGCGCATCTCGGCCCCGTCGGCGCTGCTCGGCGCGATCATCGGCGAGTACCTGGGCAGCAACGACCAGGGGCTCGGCGTGTCCCTGATGATCTCCCAGCAGCAGTTCCAGGTGCCGCGCACGTGGGGGCTGGCGTTGGTGGCGGGGCTGGTCGCCGGGCTCGGGTACGCGCTGGTCGCGCTCGTCGCCCGGGTGGTCACCCCCTGGTCGCGCGGGGTGGCGTCATGATCGGGCGCACGGCGCTGCGGATCGTCGGGCCGCTCGTGCCGTCCGTGCTGGTCGTGGTGGCAGGGTGGTGGCTGGCGCTGGAGGCGTTCGGGATCAGCCCGCTGGTCGGCAAGCGGCCGCCGCAGGTGTGGGAGTACCTGACCGCGTCGGCGGAGCACCGGGAGGCGGTGTTCGGGGCGCTCGGGATCACGATCAGGGACGCGGCCGTCGGGTTCGCCTCCGGCCTGGCGGCGGCCGTGGCCGTGGCGGTGGCGTTCGTGTTGTTCCGCAGCGTGGAGCAGACGTTCATGCCGGTCGCGATGTTGCTGCGGTCGGTGCCGCTGGTGGTGATGACGCCGCTCATCACGCTGGTCTTCGGCCGGGAGCTGCTGGGCGTGGCCGTCATCGGCGGGATCGTGGTGTTCTTCCCCGCGCTGGTGAACATCGCCTTCGGGCTGCGCTCGGCCTCGCCGCAGGCGACCGACCTGGTGATGGCGTACGGCGGGACGCGGCTGACCGTGCTGCGCAAGGTGGCGGTGCCGACCGCGATGCCCGCGGTCTTCGCCTCGGCGCGCATCTCCGTGCCGGCCTCGATCATCGGGGCGCTGATCGCCGAGTGGCTGGCCACCGGGCAGGGCGTCGGGGCGGAGATCCTGCGGGCGATCGGCGGGTTCCGCTACGACGAGGTGTGGGCGGACATCGTGGTCGTCACCGGCGTGTCGATCCTCGCCTACGCGCTGGTCGGCGTGGTCGAGAGCCTGGTCCTGGCCCGCTTCGCCGGCTCCTGAGGAGCCGGTGGGCGGGCCCGGCCGCGGTCCTGTGTGCGGGGGGAGGCGCGGCCGAGCCCGCGGGAAGGGGAGCGCCATGGGCGTGCGGTGGGTTACCGGCACAGGGGGTGTGGCCGGTGAAGGCCCCGGGCGCTCCCGTGGTCCTCGATGGGCTGTTCCGTGATTCTGGTGCCCAGAAGTCGTTCATGTCCTGAAAAGTCGCCCAATATCTGGGGCTCCAGGTAAACCTGGGCGGCCCCCTGGGCGTCAGGGGGCCGCTTCTACGACTGGCAGGTCAGCACTGGACCGGCTTCAGCCACGAGCACTCCAGGTCGCCCGCCTGCTGCGGCACCGCCGAGCGGAGCTGCGCCGGCGCGTCGGCCGGGGCGGCGCGGGAGAACTGGGCCAGCCGGACCGCGATCTTGTCCTCGATGTCCTTCGGCGAGCCCGACAGGTACTGGTTGAGCATGATGGAGAAGACCAGCGGCTCGCCGTCGGCGCTGGTCACGTAGCCCGACAGCGCGGTCACGCCGGTCAGCGAGCCGGTCTTGGCGTGCACGTTGCCGGCGGCCGGGGTGCCGCCCATGCGGCTGCGCAGGGTGCCGCCGACGAAGCGCTCGCTCTTGCCGGCGACGGGCAGGGACTCGTACCAGGTGGGGAACCACGGCTTGCCGCGCACGGCGGTCAGGAGCTGCACGATGGAGCCGGGCGAGAACCCGTCGCGGCGCGACAGCCCCGAGCCGTCGCGCATGTTGATCACCTGCACGCCGTTGGCCTTGGCGAAGTCGGTGGAGACCTTGAGCCCGGCCGACCAGGTGCCCTGGCCGGCGACCTTGCGGCCCATGGCCTTGGTGAGGATCTCGGCGTGGATGTTGTTGCTCAGCTTCATGAACGGAACCAGCAGCTCGCCGAGCGTCATGGACTCGTGCCGGGCCAGCTCCCTGGCCCCGTCCGGGGCGGCTCCGGTCGCGCTCGCGCCGACGACCTTCACGCCGTGCCCGGCCAGCGCCTTGCGGAACAGCGAGGAGACGTACGCGGTGGGGTCGTCCACCGCCACCCACTCCTGGTACGGGTCCGCCACGGTGCCGGTGACGACCACCGTGCGGGTGCCGTGCTGACGCTCGATGAGCACGTCGGTGTCGGCGCCCACGGTGGCCCTGTTGACGATCTTCAGGTAGTCGGTCTCCGGGGTCGTGGAGACCTTGACCTTGTCGCCGTCGGCGGCCACGCTGACGATCACCGAGCCGGCGTCGTAGTCGCGGTCGGGCGAGGCGGTCAGGGCCGAGATCGGGGCCGCGTAGTAGGCGGTCTCGTCGTCCCAGGACCAGTCGTTGCCGAGCCGCTGGGAGTCGAACCAGGTGTCGTCGGCCACCAGCCGGCCGGCGACGACCTTGATCCCGGCCGCGGCCACCTGGGCGGCCAGGGCGTCGTAGTCCTCGGCCAGCATGGTCGGGTCGCCGGTGCCGCGCAGCACCAGGTCGCCGGCGAGGATCGAGCCCGCCTTGCGTCCGGTGGCGAGCACGGTCGTGGGGAAGCGGTAGTCGAGGCCGAGCGTCTCCACGGCGGCGGCCGAGGTGAACAGCTTGGTGTTGGACGCCGGGGTGAGCAGCTTGCCCGCGTCGGTGGAGTACAGCTCCTCGCCGGTCTTGGCGCTCTTCACCACGACGCCCGCGCGGGCGATGGTGAGGCGGGAGTCGCTGAGGATCTGGTTGATGTCCTGGGTGAGGTCCGCCACGCCGGCCGCGGGGTCGAGGGCGACGGCGGGTGAGGACGGGCTGGACGCCCACGCGAGGGCCGCGACGAGCGCGCCCGCGACGAGGGAGGCTGAGGTGCGCCGCATGGGGTCTCCAAGGTACTGGGGGACGCCTGTGAGCATGAGGCAGCGCGTGCGGGCTGTAATCCGCAAAATTCCGTATTTATCGGCCGGAACGGCGAGCCGCTGGACCGGCGGTCAGGCGGTCAGGCGGTCAGGCGGTCAGGCGGTCAGGCGGCCGGCCCGAGGTCAGCAGGAAGCCGCAGTCGCCGAAGGAGATCTCGTCGCCCGGCTTCACCCGCGCCGGGCTCACCAGCCGCCACCCGTTGAGCCGGGTGCCGTTGAGCGAGCCCAGGTCGACCAGCAGCCATCGGTCGTCGTCGTCGCGCCGCAGCTCGGCGTGCACCCGGGAGACCGTCAGGTCGGACAGCACGAGGTCGCAGGCCGACCCCCGCCCCACCACGTAACGCACCCGGTCGTCGTCGGGCAGCGCCAGCCGGGGCAGCCGGGGCCGCCGCCAGGCGGACTGCACGCGGGTGGTGAACTCCGACACCGACGAGACGGCGTCGGTCAGCCGCTGACGCAGCGTGGGCCGCCGCGGCAGGTCGGCCACCAGCTCGTCGAGCTCGTACTGGCTGCGCGCCCGCAGGGCCTGGTCGACCCGGCCGATGAAGGTGTCGTGGGAGATGCGTCCCTCCACGGCGCGGTTCTTGAGCTCGTCGATCGCACGGTCGCGTTCTCCGTCGGACGCGCGGAAAGGTGGATGGGTCGAGCTCATGTAGCGAGTATCGGCCTCAACCTCGGCTCGTGTCCAGAATACGCCGTATCAGTTGCCGATCGCATACCCCGTATGCATACTCGGTATTCATGCTGCCGGGCCTCCGACCCGCCGATCTTCGAGACCGTGCCGCACAGGAAGCTCTCCCAGAAAGAAGAACTCATGACTGTCGTGGAGCTGCGCGAGGTGACCCGCGAGCACGGCCAGGTGCCCGCCTTACGCGGCGTCAGCCTGAAGGTGTCGGCGGGGGAGCTGGTCGCCGTCATGGGCCCGTCGGGCTCGGGCAAGTCGACGCTGCTCAACCTGGCGGGCGGCCTGGACCGGCCCACCTCCGGCACGGTGCTCGTGGCGGGCCGCGACCTGGCCGGGGTGAAGGACCTCGCCGCCCTGCGGCGCGGCAGCGTCGGGTACGTCTTCCAGGACCTCAACCTGATCCCGTCCCTGACCGCCGCCGAGAACGTGATGCTGCCGAGGGAGCTGGACGGCGTCCGCACCCGCCGCGCCCGGCAGGAGGCGCTCGCCGCGCTCGCCGAGGTGGGGGCCGAGGACGTGGCCGGCCGCTTCCCCGAGGAGCTGTCCGGCGGGCAGCGCCAGCGCGTGGCCATCGCCCGCGCGCTGGCCGGCGAGCGGCGGCTGCTGCTGGCCGACGAGCCCACCGGCGCCCTGGACACCGCCACCGGCGACGACGTGCTGCAGCTCCTGCGGGCCCGCTGCGACGCGGCCGGCGTGGCGGTGCTGCTGGTCACCCACGAGCCGCGCTACGCCGCCTGGGCCGACCGGGTGGTCTACCTGCGCGACGGCCTGGTCGCCGAGTCGAACGCGGTGCGGCTGGAGAGCGCCCGATGAGCGCCGTCCGCGCGGCGCTGCGGATCTCGCGCAGGGACGCGCTGCGCGCCAAGGGCCGCACCGCGCTCATCATGACGCTGATCGGCCTGCCCGTGCTGGTCATCACGGCCGTGCTCACCGGCGGGGCCACCACGGACCTCACGCCGCAGGAGCGGCTGCCCGCCCTGCTCGGCGCGGCCGACGCCCGGATCGTCACGCTGCCGTTCCGCACCGCGGTCAAGCAGGACTACGCCGCCGACGGGCCCTCCCAGCGCGACGCGAAGCGCCGGGAACGGCCGTGGACCCCTCAGGAGGTCACCGCCCTGCTCAGCGGCGGCCGCCTGCTCCGCTACCAGCAGAACTCCGTCGAAGCCCGCGTCGGGGGCGGTTTCGACCGGGTGGACGTGCTGGAGACGGACCTGCGCGACCCGCTCGCCCGGGGGATGCGCGAGCTGGTGGAGGGCCGGTTCGCGGCCGCGCCCGGCGAGGTCGTGGTCTCGCCCGAGCTGGCCGGGCGCGGCGTCAAGGTGGGCGGCACGATCGGGGTCACCCGCCAGGAACGGCCGATGCGGGTGGTCGGCGTCGCCCGCCACCCGAACCGGCCCGGACTCGCCGAGGTCGTCGCCCTGCCCGAGGCCGTGCTGGGGCACCAGAACGACGGCAACAGCAGCGGCTGGCTGGCCGGCACCCCGCGCCCGGTCGGCCGGGCCGACGTGCGGCGGCTGAACCGGGCGGGCCTGGCCGTGGCCTCCCGCGCGGTGATCGAGAGCCCGACCGCGTCCGAGCTGCGGGCGAGGGAGGGAGCCGGACGCAGGCTGGCGGGCGTCGTCTCGGCGGGCCTGGCCGTCGTGGTGATCGTCGCCGAGACCGTGCTGCTGGCCGGGCCCGCGTTCGCCGTCGGGCTGCGGCGGAGGCGCAGGGAGCTGGCGCTGATCGCGGCGCAGGGCGGCTCGGCGGCGCACCTGCGGGCGGTCGTGCTGGCCGACGGGCTGGTGCTGGGCGGCCTCGCCGCGCTGATCGGGGCCTGCCTGGGCGCGGGGGCGGGCGTGCTCGCCGAGTCGCTGCTCGCGCCGGCGCTGGACTGGACGCACGGGCCCGTGGACGTGCCCGGGTGGCGGATCGCGGGAGTGGCCGCGCTCGGCGTGCTCAGCGGCCTGATCGCCGCGCTGGTCCCCGCGGTGCAGGCGGCCCGGCAACGCCCGGCGCAGGTGCTGGCCGGGCGAGCCGCGGTGGACCCGCCGGGCCGGGCCGGGCGTCCGGTGCTCGGGCTGGTCCTGGTCGCGCTCGGGCTCGCCGGGCTGGTGGCGGGCGTGCGGCCGGGGAACCCGTGGTACCGGAGCGCCGGGTTCCTCGGGACCGGGCAGCCGGCGCTGATCGCCGCCACCGTCACCGGGCTCGGCCTGGTGGCCGTGATGCCGTGGCTGGTGCAGCTGGCGGGGCGGCTCGCCGGGCGGCTGCCGCTGCCGATGCGGCTGTCCGTGCGCGACGCCGCCCGGCACCGCGTCAGGACGTCCTCGGCCGCCGCCGCCGTGATGGCGGCCACCATGGCGGTGGTCGCGCTCGGCATCGCGGTCAACACCTCCTTCGCCGGACGCGAGGCGGACCGCCGGGCGGTGACGCCCGTGGGCACGGTGACCGTGGACGGCCGCCAGGTGCGGACCGACGCGGAGTGGTCCCGGGCGCGGGCGGTGGCGGAGCGGGAGCTGCCGGGAGCGGCACCGGTGCCCGGGCTGAAGGCGCGCGACCGGAAGGGCGAGGCCGTCGAGCTCGCCCTGGCGTGGAGCCCGTCCTCGTGCCCCGACCCTGGCGCGTGCCGGCCGCCCGCCTACCACGACCTGGACCTGCCGATCGGCGACGAGCGGCTGCTGGCGCTGCTGCAGGGCCGGCGCGACGCGGCGGCCACGGCCGCGCTGGCGGCGGGCAAGGCGGTCGTCTTCACGCCGGAGGCGGTGCGGGACGGCTTCGTCACGCTGGAGGCCCGCGACCCGGAGCGGGAGACGCGCGCGACGTTCCGGGTGCCGGCGGTGGTGGCGAGCGCGGCCGAGCCCGAGCAGGCCGGCGCCCTCGTCCCGGCGTCGGCGGTGACGGCGGCCGGGCTTCAGGTGGCCGACCGGGCGCTCTACGCGGCGTACGAGCCGGTCGACGAGGACCGCCTGAACCGGGAGCTCAACGCGGTGAGCGGCGCGGTGTTCACGGACGTCGAGCGCCCCTACGACCGCGACCTCACCGGTTACCTGCTGGCGCTGCTCGGCGCGGCGCTGGTCCTGGTGCTCGGCGGCACGTTCGCGGCGACCGGCCTCGCGGCGGCCGACATGCGGCAGGACCTCGACATCCTGTCGGCGGTCGGCGGCGCGCCCCGGGTGCGCAGGCTCGTGGTGGCCGCCCAGGCGGCCTGCGTCTCGGGCCTCGGGGCGCTGGTGGGGCTGGCCGGCGGGGTGCCGGTGGGGGTGGCGCTCACCTCCCCGTACGCCCGGTCGTACGTGACGGGCGGCGGGGTGCTGCTCTCGCACGGCGAGTCCCAGGTGCACGTCCCGTGGGTGTTCCTGGCGGTGGTCGTGGCCGGGCTGCCGCTGCTGGCGGCGCTGGTGACGGGGGCGGTCACGCGGACGCGCTGGGCTCCGGCGCGGCGGGCGGCCTGAGCCGGTACTTCAGCGTCACCAGCACCGACGCGAAGATGATCAGCGCGGGGATCGCGGTCTGCCCGACGAGGACCGCGGTGACCGCGCTGTCCGGCTGCCGGACCGGCGTGTCCGGCTGCGACTCGACGAAGCCGCTGAGCGACAGGAGGACGCCGAAGACCAGCGCGCCGAACGAGCTGACCGCGTTCTCGATGGCCGTCCACAGGCCGGTGAGCACGCCCGCGCGGCGCTTGCCGCTCTCGGCGGCGTCCACGGCGATGACGTCGGCCAGCATGGAGAACAGCAGCAGTTGCAGCCCGGCGTACCCGACGCCGACGACGAGGATCGTCGCGTGCGCCCACAACGAGCCGAACACCGGCGTCGCCATGGCCGCGGCGGTGCCCGTCCCGAACAGCGAGGCCGCCAGCACCATCGCCCCGCGCTTGTCGAAGCGCCTGGCCAGGCGCACCCACAGCGGCATGGTCAGCAGGATCGGCCCGACGAGCGCGGCGAACAGCGTCTGCGTGGCCTTGGGGTCGCCGATCGTGTACGTGGCGAAGTACGGCGCGGCGGCCAGCATCATGCTCGCGGCCAGCATCTGCGTGCAGGCCAGCACGGTCAGCCACAGGAACGGCCGGTTGCCCCTGATCGCGGCGAGCTGCTCGCGCCAGGTGCCCCGGTCGGCCTCGGGCGCGCCGGTCATGGGGGCGCGGGCGGTGCCGAGGAAGGAGCCGAGCATGGCGACCAGCAGGATGGCCGCGATGACCAGCGCCATCGTGCGGTAGCTGGCGAGCGTCCCCTCGGCGCCGTCGCTGGTGGCGAGGGCCGGGGCGAGCACGCCGCTGAGCGCGGTGGCCACGCCGACGAAGACCATCCGCCACTGGAGCAGCGACGTGCGCTCGTGGTAGTCGTGCGTCATCTCGCCGGGCATCGCCTTGTACGGCACCTCGAACAGCGCGTACGCGGTCGCCGTGGCGAGGAAGCAGACGGCGACGTAGGCGGCGGCGGGCGCCCCCGTCAGCGGCGGCCCGGCGAAGACCAGGAAGAACGCGACCGGCAGCGTGCAGGCCCCGGCCAGCAGCCACGGCCGGCGCGGCCCCCACCGCGACACCGTCCGGTCCGACCAGCGCCCGATCAGGGGGTTGATCACCAGGTCCCAGACCTTGGGCGCGGTGACCACCACCCCGGCGAGCCAGGCGGGCACGGCGAGGAGGTTCGTCATGTAGAACAGCAGCAGCAGCCCGGGTACGGCGTTGGCCGTGGCCGTGCAGAAGGAGCCGACGCCGTAGCCGAGGCGCACGCCCCTGGAGACCGTGGGCGTGTCCACCGCCGGTGCGATCATGCCCACATTAGAGCCGACCTCAGGGCTGCCGGGGAGACCCACTCGCGGTCCGGCGGCGGGCGGTGACGCTCCGCCGCCGGGCGTTCCCGTCGCCGTCAGTCGCTCACGTTCGCGCACACCACGTGCGCGCCGATCTCGATCATGCGGCGTTCGCTGCGCGCGTCGGCCACCCGGGCCATGAGGATGGGCGCGCCGCTCGCCGCGAACTGCGGCAGCCGGGCCCGCACCAGGCGGTGCAGGTCGCGCACGACGTCCTCGGCGGCCGACATGTGCACCTTGACGTGCAGCATGATGCCGGTGGCCCCGGACGCGGTGCTCGCCTCGGAGATCCAGACGTGGTGCACCAGCGGGAAGTCCATGAGCAGGTACGCGATCGCCTGCCGCAGCGCGGGCAGGATCGGGTGCGTGCACCTGCGGTAGCCGGGGTCCACCTGCTGCATCGGGCCCGACAGGTGGGGGCGCGGCGCGGGCACCCACGGGAAGGCCGGCGCCTGCGGGGCCGGCGGGGCGACCTGGGCCAGCGCGGCGCCCCGCGACACGGTGGCCATCGCGCCCGTGGCGTAGGCGGCCGGGGCCGCCCCCGACAGCACGGGCGTGGGGCCGGTCCTGGTCGTGGTGAGGAAGCGCTGGAGGTCGTCGATGGGCACGGCGGCGGCGGCGGGACCGGCCGCGTCGATCACGATCTCCCGCACGCCCGTGACGCGCTGGATGTCCAGGATGGTGTCGGCGTCACAGGCCGACAGGGAATGACCGCCGCGGTGCCGGGCGTACGTGGTGGGGCTGGTGTAGCCGAGCAACACGCGGTCGCCGGCCTGGGTCGTCCCGAGGACGACCGAGCGGTCTGGTCGCACCGCCACCAGGACGCCGGCGTCGGCGAGAGCGCCCAGCAGCCGGTGGGGCGTGCCATGCTGGGCGAGAACGTCGGCAAGCGCAGGATTCCCGATGCTCATATGACGAACCATAGGTAGTCGGCCACGGCTTATCAGGCTAATGGCGAATAAATCTCCCGATCAAGACGAAGATGGGCCCAGGATGGATGACTTTTCCCACCCCTGGGTACGGCCCACCTGTCTCATATGGTGGGTGTCTCGTGAAAGCGTTCACAAGCGCCGGTTAGACTCGGTGGGACCGCCGGGGGATCCGTGGACGTGTCCCCCTCGAAGACCCGCCGGAAGCCCCTAAGGATCCACCCGTGAACAAGCCCGTCGTACTGGTCGCAGAAGAGCTGTCCGAGGCCGGCCTCGCCGTGCTCGGCGCGGATTTCGAGGTCCGCCACACCGACGGCGCCGACCGTGCCCAGCTGCTGCCCGCCCTCGCCGACGTGGACGCGCTCATCGTGCGCTCCGCCACCCAGGTCGACGCCGAGGCCATCGCCGCGGCGCCGAGGCTCCGGGTGGTCGCCCGCGCGGGCGTCGGCCTGGACAACGTCGACGTCGAGGCCGCCACGAAGGCCGGGGTCATGGTCGTCAACGCGCCGACCTCCAACATCACCAGCGCCGCCGAGCAGACCATCGCCCTCATCCTGGCCAGCGCGCGCAACACCGCCCAGGCCCACGCCGCGCTGAAGAACGGGGAGTGGAAGCGGTCCAAGTACACCGGCGTCGAGCTGGACGAGAAGGTCGTCGGCATCCTCGGCTTCGGCAAGATCGGCCAGCTCGTGGCGCAGCGGCTCGCGCCGTTCGGCGTCGAGATCATCGCCTACGACCCCTACCTGCCGCCGGCCCGCGCCGCGCAGCTCGGCGTCAAGCTGGTGAGCCTCGACGAGGTCTTCAAGCAGGCCGACTTCATCACCGTGCACCTGCCGAAGACCAAGGAGACCCTCGGCCTCATCGGCGACGAGGCGCTGCACAAGGTCAAGCCGAGCGTGCGCATCGTCAACGTGGCCCGCGGCGGCATCGTGGACGAGGCCGCGCTCTACTCGGCCCTCAAGGAGGGCCGGGTCGCCGGGGCGGGCCTCGACGTGTTCGCCAAGGAGCCCTGCACCGACAGCCCGCTGTTCGAGCTGGACCAGGTCGTCGTCACCCCCCACCTCGGCGCCTCCACGCACGAGGCCCAGGAGAAGGCCGGCACCCAGGTCGCGCGCAGCGTGAAGCTGGCGCTCGCGGGCGAGTTCGTGCCCGACGCGGTCAACGTCCAGGGCGGCGCGGTGGCCGAGGACGTCAAGCCGGGCCTGCCGCTGGCGGAGAAGCTGGGCCGGGTGTTCACCGCCCTCGCCGGCGAGGTCGCCACCAAGCTCGACGTCGAGGTGCGCGGCGAGATCGCCTCCCAGGACGTGCGGGTCATCGAGCTGGCCGCGCTCAAGGGCGTCTTCGCCGACGTGATCGAGGAGCAGGTCACCTACGTCAACGCGCCGCTGCTGGCCAAGGACCGCGGCGTCGCCGTCGAGCTGGTCACCAGCTCCGAGAGCCCCGACTGGCGCAACGTCGTCACCGTGCGCGGCGTGCTGGCCGACGGCCGCCAGGTCTCGGTGTCGGGCACGCTGTCGGGCCCGCGCCAGATCACCAAGATCGTCGAGGTCAACGGCTACGAGATGGAGATCGAGCCGACGGCCCACCTCGCCTTCTTCACCTACGCCGACCGGCCCGGCATCGTCGGCGTGGTCGGCCGCCTGCTCGGCGAGCACGGCGTCAACATCGCCTCCATGCAGGTGGCCCGCGACACCAAGGGCGGCAGCGCGCTCATCGCGCTGACCGTCGACTCGGCGATCCCGGCCGACGTGATCGAGCAGATCGCCACCGAGATCGGCGCCGACAGCGGCCGCTCGGTGGACCTGGAGGACTGACCCCCTCCCGCCTGCGACAAGGCCGCCGCCCGGCTCGGGCGGCGGCCTTTTGTTGTCTCAGCATGCAAGATACTAGGACATCCAACGAGATTCCTCGGTTACCGTGGAAGGCACATGCGCCAGGTGCTCGTACTCATTACCTGCCGCGGCGAGGCCTGTTAGGGCAGGTCGACGACTCGCCGCGGTGAGCGGCATGCGTCGGCCGGTAAGTCCCATCGTCCCGGCCCGTGACCCGGGCCCGCGACGACAGGCCCCCGTTCGGATTCGCGACCGGGGTCCGACCTCACCCGTAGGAACGCGCCCGCGAAACGAGATGAGAACCATGTACGAGATGTATGCCTGGAACCGCGCCGAGGAGCACGAGGACGAGGCCGCCGAGGCCCTGCAGACCGCGCTGGACCGCCGCGACAACGGCGGCGCGCCGCAGAGCTCCGGCCGGTAGCCGAGGTCCGGGCGGCCCCCCAGGGGTACGAGGCCGCCCGGACGGTTCGGCGGAGATCCGGTTCAGAGGACCGAGGCCACCGGCATGGCCGGGGCGGGCGCCGCGCGCCGCTCGGCCCACTCCCGCACGCCCTTGGCGTCGGGACGCACGGCGCCGACGAAGGCGTCCCTGCGCCAGCTCGACAGCTTCTCCTCCTTGACGACGTCGCCGCTGTGCGGCGCGTGCACCATGTAACCGGGCCGGGAGATCATCCCGACGTGGCCGAGGCCGCTGAAGAAGACCAGGTCGCCGGGTCTGAGGTCGTTCCAGGCGATCTTCCGGCCGAACGCCGCGTACTGCTCGGCGGCCGTGCGGGGGAGGTCGATCCCCGCCTTCTCGTAGGCCCGGAGCATGAGCCCCGAGCAGTCGTACCCGCCTCTGCCGGTCCCGCCCCACAGGTACGGGACGCCCTGTTTGTCCAGGGCGAAGTCGAGGGCGACCTTCCAGGCGGGCCGGTAGCGCCGGTCCTGGATGCTCTTCAGCTCGGGGCCGGTGAGAGTGGTGGTGAGGGCGGCCTGGTCGAGCGCGTCCTCGGGGGTGGTGGTGGATGCCTGGGCGGGGGAGGCGAGCACGGTGAGGCCGGCTGCGCCCGCCGCCACGAACATGGCGATGCGGAACAGGGGACTGTCCTTCCATACGGCCGACCGGGTTAGCTGACGGGCTCGGGCCTGGAAGCAGCCCTACGGCGCGGTGCCGATTCGCCCCTGGGGGGAGAGTGGGTCCCCGGCTCCACGCGAACCGCCGCGTGGATTAGGCAGGTCAGGGACTCTAACGAAACGGTCAAAAGACCGCAAACCCCGTAAACCGGACTTTACGGAAATAGTCCGATGAATGAGATGCGGTGTTCGGCAGGCGAGACGACCCGGTAAGGTACCGGCATGGAGTCGCGTAACATCCGCCTGGCCGTCATCCCCGGCGACGGCATCGGCGCCGAGGTCGTCACCGAAGGGCTCAAGGTCCTGGAGGCCGTGGGCACGAAGATCGAGTCCACGCACTACGACCTGGGCGCGGCCCGCTACCACCGCACCGGCGAGACGCTGCCCGACTCGGTGATGGAGGAGCTGCGCGGCTACGACGCGATCCTGCTCGGCGCGGTGGGCGACCCCAGCGTGCCGCCCGGCGTCCTGGAGCGCGACCTGCTGCTGCGCCTGCGCTTCGCCTTCGACCACTACGTCAACCTGCGCCCGGTCAAGCTCTTCCCCGGGGTCTCGACCCCGCTCGCCGGAGCCGGGCCCGACGACATCGACATGATCGTGGTCCGCGAGGGCACCGAGGGCCTCTACGCCGGCACCGGCGGCGCGATGCGGCGCGGCACGCCGCACGAGATCGCCACCCAGGAGTCGCTCAACACCGCCTACGGCGTCGAGCGCGTCGTCCGCTACGCCTTCGACAAGGCCCAGGGCCGCCCGCGCAAGAAGCTGACGCTGGTCCACAAGACCAACGTGCTCACCTTCGCCGGCGACCTGTGGCAGCGCACCGTCGACCGGGTGGCCGCCGAGTACCCCGAGGTCACCACCGACTACTGCCACATCGACGCGGCGTCGATGTTCTTCGTCTCGCAGCCGGAGCGCTTCGACGTCGTCGTCACCGACAACCTGTTCGGCGACATCATCACCGACCTCGGCGCGGCCATCGCGGGCGGCATCGGGCTGGCCGCCAGCGGCAACGTCAACCCCGAGCGCAGCGCGCCCAGCATGTTCGAGCCGGTGCACGGCAGCGCCCCCGACATCGCGGGCCAGGGCAAGGCCGACCCGACCGCCACCATCCTGTCGGTCGCCATGCTCCTCGACCACCTGGGCCTCGCCGCCGAGGCGGCCAAGGTCGAGCAGGCGGTCGCCGCCGACCTCGCCGAGCGGGCGGCGGGCGGCGCGGGGCGCAGCACGTCCCAGATCGGTGACGACATCACCGCGCGAGTATCCGGCTAGGGCCGCCTAGCTCCCGTACGCGCCTGGCGGTCCGGACTGGACTGCCAGGCGCTTTTTGCTGTCCAAACGGTCGAACCACCCCATTGGCCGCTTGTCATCCCATATGGCGAGACAATAGGAAGTACGAGCTGCCTCCGGGCAGTGCTGCCGCACCATCACGGGACCGCGGAGCCCGCGGCGTCCGCAGGCTCCGGGGCTCCGGTAGATTTTCGCGAAATCGCAGAGAAAAGGACCGTCGTCATGACCATCGCTCAGAAGCTCAGCTTCGACGTGCAGCTATCCGACCACGCTCGCACCGCGGCCGAGCGGGAGCAGGTACTGGCGAACCCCGGGTTCGGGCAATCCTTCACCGATCACATGATCACCGTCGACTACACCGAGGGCCGCGGCTGGCACGACGCCCGGCTCGTGCCGTACGGGCCGCTCTCGCTCGACCCGGCCACCGCGGTCTTCCACTACGCCCAGGAGCTGTTCGAGGGGCTGAAGGCGTACCGGCAGATCAACGGCTCGATCGTGATGTTCCGCCCCTACGCCAACGCGGCCCGCTTCAACCGCTCGGCCGCCCGCATGGCGATGCCCGAGCTGCCCGAGGAGACGTTCGTCGAGTCGCTCGAACTGCTCGTCAGGACCGACGAGGAGTGGGTGCCCACGACCGAGGGGCACAGCCTCTACCTGCGCCCCTTCATGATCGCCACGCAGGCGGGGCTGGGCGTCAACTACCCGTCCAAGAGCTACAAGTACATGGTCATCGCCTCGCCGGCGGCGTCGTACTTCACCGGCGGCATCAAGCCCGTCTCGGTGTGGCTGTCCACCGAGTACACCCGGGCCGCGCCCGGCGGCACCGGCTTCGCCAAGTGCGGCGGCAACTACGCCGCGGCCTTCGTCGCCCAGCGCCAGGCCGTCGAGAACGGCTGCGACCAGGTGGTGTGGCTGGACGCCCAGGCCCACGAGTACGTCGAGGAGATGGGCGGGATGAACCTGTTCTTCGTCTTCGGCAACAAGCTCGTCACCCCCGCGCTGACCGGCACCCTGCTGCCCGGCATCACCCGCGAGTCGATCCTCGAGCTGGCCGCCGGCCTCGGCCTGGAGACCGAGGAGCGGCTCGTCTCGGTCGAGGAGTGGCAGTCGGCGTGCGAGTCGGGCGAGCTGACCGAGGTCTTCGCCTGCGGCACGGCGGCCGTGGTGACCCCGGTCGGCTCCGTCAAGGGCGCCAACCGGGCCTGGACGGTCGCCGACGGCACGCCCGGCCCGGTGACGATGCGGGTGCGCGAGGAGCTGGTCGGCATCCAGTACGGCGCCCGCCCCGACGCGCACGGCTGGGTCCACAAGATCGCCTGAACCCGCGGACCCGGCCGCCCGCTCAGTGCTTGGTGATCAGCGTCATGCCGTCGGCCACCGGCAGCAGCAGCACGCTCACCCGCGGGTCCTCGATCACCAGGTCGTTGAACTGGCGGATCTCCACGGTGGTCGGCTCGTCGTGCGACGGGTCGGCCACGTGCCCCCGGCGCAGCGTGTTGTCGGCGATCAGCAGGCCGCCGGGGCGCATGCGGGAGATCAGCAGCTCGTAGTAGCCCGGGTAGTTGCCCTTGTCGGCGTCGAGGAAGGCCAGGTCGATGGTCTGGTCGAAGGCGGCGAGGGTGTCCAGGGCCGGGCCGAGGGTGAGCGTCACCCGGTCCTCGACGCCGGCCTCGGCCCAGTAGCGGCGGGCCATCGACGTCCACTTGTCGCTGACGTCGAAGCAGTGCAGCCGGCCGCCCCGCAGCCCCCGCGCGATGCAGATCGACGAGTAGCCGGTGAACGTGCCCACCTCCACCGCGACGTCCGGGGCCATGATCTGGGTGATCATCGTGAGGAACGTGCCCTGGTCGGGGCTGATCTGCATGCCCGCGCTGTCGCCGGTGAACTCGGCGCTCTCGCGCGCCAGCCGCTCCAGCAGCGGGTCGGGCTTGGTCGAGTGGTCGTGGACGTAGCGGGCCACGGCGGGGCTCAGGAGGTCGGCCTTCATACGGACATTCTTTCGGGTCCGATAGGGTCTGCGCGATCGACGAGGTGAGAGTGGGCGGATGATGAAGCGGTTGGTGGCGGTCGCGGTCGCGTGCGTGGCGATCGCCGTCCTCGGCGTGCTGGCCTTTTCCGAGCCGGGCGCGAGCTCCGAGGGGGTGCGCCTGACCCGGCAGGTGGACGGGTCGATGGTGCTGGCGGACCGGGGCGGCGACGCCCCCGTGCTGGACGTTTACGAAGATTTTGACTGCCCGGTCTGCAAGGAGATGCACACCCGGACCGACCCGACCATCCAGCGGCTGGCCCGCGAGGGCAAGGTCAAGGTCGTCTTCCACGCCGTCACCATCTTCCGCGACGAGCCGATGCGCTCGAACTCGATCCGCGCCGCCGCGGCCGCGCGCTGCGTCCCGGAGGAGAGCTGGCTCGCCTTCCGCGACGAGCTGTACGCCATCCAGCCCGCCCCGCACGGCGTCGCCTCGGGCTTCACCGTCGAGGAGCTGGTCAAGGCGGCCAGGAAGGCGGGCGCGCAGGTGGACGCGTGCGTGCGCGGGCAGTCGTACGCCGAGGCGCACCTGGCCGAGAGCGCCAAGACCCGGCTGGAGGGCACGCCGACGCTGCTGCTCGACGGGCGGGTGCTGGGCGACGAGGCGTTCGACCCGGCCGCGCTGGAGAAGCTGATCGCCGGGAACGGCGGGGTGACTGTGTGACGGCCTATGCTGTCCACGTCCTGAGACCGGTGTGCCGGATGGTGGATCGGTGTGGCAGACTGGACGGCACCATGTTCTACGGTCTGCTCATTATCGGCAGGCGCGCTGGCTGACACAGGGACACCGCCAGCGCGCAGACCTCTCACGTCCGTGAGGGGTCTTTTTGTTTTCCGGGACATCTCCTAGAAGGAAGAGGCTCATGGCCGACGACCGGTTCCACGTCTACGACACGACCCTGCGTGACGGCGCGCAGCAGGAAGGTCTCAACCTGACCGTCGCCGACAAGCTCGCCGTCGCGCGTCACCTGGACGGTCTCGGCGTCGGCTTCATCGAGGGCGGCTGGCCCGGAGCCAATCCGAAGGACACCGAATTCTTCCGGCGGGCTCGAACAGAGCTCGACCTGAAGCACGCGCAGCTCGCCGCGTTCGGCGCGACCCGCCGGGCCGGGGTGAAGGCGGCCGACGACCCCTTGGTCGCCGCACTGCGCGAATCCGGCGCGCCGGTCGTGACCCTTGTCGCCAAGAGTCACGACCGGCACGTGGAGCTGGCTCTCCGCACCACCCTTGAGGAGAACCTCGCGATGATCCGCGACACGGTCTCCCACCTGCGCGCGGAGGGGCAGCGGGTCTTCCTCGACGCCGAGCACTTCTTCGACGGCTACAAGTCGAACCCGGCGTACGCGCTGGAGGTCCTGCGCACCGCCGCCGAGGCCGGGGCCGACGTCATCGCCCTGTGCGACACCAACGGCGGCATGCTGCCCGACGAGCTGGCCGACATCGTCCACGAGGCCGTGCAGGCCGGCGCCCGGGTCGGCATCCACTGCCACGACGACACCGGCTGCGCGGTCGCCAACACCCTCGCCGCCGTCCGCGCCGGCGCCACCCACGTGCAGGGCTGCGCCAACGGCTACGGCGAGCGCTCCGGCAACGCCAACCTCTTCACCGTCGTCGCCAACCTGCAGCTCAAGCGGGGCTACGACCTCGTGCCGCCGGCCGCGCTGGCCGACATGACGCGCGTCGCCCACGCCATCACCGAGGTCACCAACGTCACGCCCAACTCGCACGCGCCGTACGTCGGCATGTCCGCCTTCGCGCACAAGGCCGGCCTGCACGCCAGCGCCATCAAGGTCGACCCCAACCTCTACCAGCACATCGACCCCGCCGCCGTGGGCAACGACATGCGCATGCTGGTCTCCGACATGGCCGGGCGCGCCTCGGTCGAGCTCAAGGGCCGCGAGCTCGGCTACGAGCTGACCCCCGAGCACACCAAGTCGCTGGTCGAGCGGGTCAAGGACCTGGAGTCGCGCGGCTTCACCTTCGAGGCCGCCGACGCCTCCTTCGAGCTGCTGCTGCGCGACACCGTGCACGGCTCCCGCAAGCGCCACTTCGAGGTGGAGTCCTGGCGGGTCATCGTCGAGCGCACCAAGGGCGGCGAGCTGGTCAGCGAGGCCACGGTCAAGCTGCACGCCAAGGGCGAGCGCATCGTGGCCACCGGCGAGGGCAACGGCCCCGTCAACGCCCTCGACAAGGCCGTCCGGCTGGCGCTGGAGCAGCTCTACCCCGAGCTGGCCCGGCTGGAGCTGGTCGACTTCAAGGTGCGCATCCTGGAGGACACCCACGGCACCGACGCCGTCACCCGCGTGCTCATCACCTCCAGCGACGACACGGGCGAGTGGGCCACCGTCGGCGTCGCCGAGAACATCATCGACGCCTCCTGGCAGGCGCTGGAGCAGGCGGTCACCTACGGGCTGCTGCGCGCCGGCCGCGACTGCTGAGCGGCCCCGTCACGCGGGGGCGCAGCCGTACGCGCCGAGCGTGCCGTTCCAGGGGAAGACGTAGCGGCAGCGGTGCACGCCCGCGGCGGTGCCGCCGAGCACGGTGACCACCACGTCGCCGTAGCCGGTGCCGTCGCAGCCGTTGGCGGCGAAGTCGTAGCCGTCGGCGTCCTGGGCGGTCAGGTCACCGAAGAAGCAGCGGTGGGCGCCGTCCGCACGCGCGGGCGGCGCCGCCAGCAGCACGATCGTCAGCACGGACGGCAGGACGGCCGCGAGGGAGAACGCGAGACGTTTCACGCACCCAACGCTAGGAAGGCCGCCGCGTCCCGCCCAGAGGCGCCCGTCACCGGCGGGCGTGCATTCCTCACAACAGGCCTCACAACAGGCCTCACAGCAGGCCGGTGGCGAACGAGGCCCCCTCGACCGTGACCTTGCCGCCCGAGCAGGACACCTTCGCCTCGTCCCCGCCCGGCACGATCACCGTGAGCAGCGCCTTCGCCGCCGGCGACACCACCACCGTGGCCGCCTCCTTCGACAGGTAGACCGGCGACACCCAGCCGAGCCTGCCGCCGCGCTCCACCTTCTGCCCGCCGACCCGCTCGCACGACGGCGTGAACTGCACCAGCGTGACCCGGAACTTGCCGTCGCCGAGCACCACCCGGCCGCCGCCGGTGGAGACCGGCTTCAGCGACGGGGCGAAGCGCCACACGTTCTGCACCTTCCGGCCGCCCGAGGCGGTGTCCAGCACCGCCATGAGGTCCTGCTCGCCGTGGTTCACCAGCACCGAGCGGGTGCGGCTCACGCCGTAGGCGCGGTCGGTGAGCCGGAACGCCTGCCGGTCCGCGCCGAGCGAGGACTTCACCAGCTTCGAGGCGGTGCGCGGCCGGAACCGCGCCCCGGCCACCGTCGGCACGTTGTGCGCCTCCGGCGAGAGCGTCCAGTAGCGGTAGGCGCTCTTCTCGTAGGAGTGGAAGCCCGCGTCCACCAGCACGTCGTGACCCTGCGCGTAGTAGGTGACGCCCAGGTGGTCCTCGTGGCCGTGGAACTTCATGCCGGGGCCGAACCTGATCGAGTAGTACGCCGAGTCGGGCTTGCCCCAGGCGGTGCGGCCGAACACGTAGCCCGCCCGGTAGACCTTGACCTTCTGCTTCGGCGTGCCGGTCTCCATCTTCGGCTCGGTCTCGGCGCTGCCGTCGCCGATCGGGGTCATGAAGCCGTTCGGCATGGTGGCGTGCGCGATGAAGTCCTTCAGCGCCTCCGCGCGGGCGGCGATCTCGCCGGGGACCCTGCGGTCGCAGGACTTCATGTTCGTCATCGCGACCTGAAGGCGGCCGTAGACGTAGACGGCGTAGCGGGGGGCCTGCTCCATCAGCGCGCCCTGGGCGTCCACGTCCAGCTTGACCGTGCCGGTCAGGCGCCTGGCCGCCAGGTCCGCCCAGTCCTTGCGGCCGTAGCGGCAGCCGATGCCCATCAGCGCGATGTCCTGGTCGATGCCGTGGTTGTGGCCCTTCTTGTACAGGGCCGGGTTCGACAGGAGCTTCGCGTGCACGGCCAGGCTGTCCTTCAGCCAGGAGTCCTTGACGTGCTCGCTCAGGCACAGCAGCGGCTGGGTGCGCAGCGAGACCGGGTGGTCCTGCCAGACGTAGGACTTCGTGCCGGAGGCGCCGTACTTGTTGTGCGTCACCCAGTCCTTGGCGATCTGCGTGGCGCGGTCCAGGTAACGCTGCTCGCCGGTGTTCTCGTACTCGACCACCAGCGCGCCCATCCAGCGCAGCGACTGGAAGACGAACTCCCACGAGCGGTTCCTGTACGGGCTCGCGCCCCAGTCGATCTTCTCGCCGAGCTTGACCGCCGGCAGCCCGACCAGGGAGATCTCGCCGCGCATCACGTCGTCGGCGGTCGGGGTGCCGGGCAGCCAGTCGCCCTGGCAGGCGGCGGTGCGCGTCACCTTGTCCGCCCGCGCCGGAGTCGTCAGGCCGCCGCCGAGCGCCAGCACGAGGGCAAGGGGTATCGCGAGCCGGCGCACGCCAGTTCCTTCCGGGACGAAAAGTGGAGGTGGGACATGCTTTCGGACCCGCGATCATCCGGTCAAGCCGAGTGCCCGATTCGTTAACCGCCGGACGCCCCGGGGGCGCGCGGCCGGACATCCTGCGACATGCTGGGACACGTGACTTTCGACGATCTGGTGATCCCCGACACGCCCGCCTGCCGTGGCGCGTTCGAGGTGGCCGCCCGCTACCACTCGCCGTCGCTGCTGAACCACTGCGTCCGCGCCTACCTGTGGGCCGCCGCGTACGCGCAGGACCACGGCATCGACTTCGACGCGGAGCTGCTGTACGTCGCCGCCCTGCTGCACGACCTCGGGCTGACGGCCGAGTTCGACAGCCACACGGTGCCGTTCGAGGAGGCCGGCGGGCACGTCGCCTGGGCCTTCTGCGCCGGGGCCGGCTGGTCTCCGGAGCGGCGCGACCGCGCCGCCGAGGTGATCGTCCGGCACATGTGGGACGAGGTGCCGCTGGAGGAGGACCCCGAGGGGCACCTGCTGGAGCTGTCCACCGGCATGGACATCTCCGGCCGGCGCGTCGACGAGCTGCCCGCCGGCGTGCGCCGCGAGGTGCTGGAGCGCTACCCGCGGCTCGACCTCCCCAAGGAGTTCACCGTGTGCCTGTCCGAGCAGGGCGCGCGCAAGCCGGGCAGCGCCGCCGCGCGGTTCGTGCGGGCCGGAGCCGCGGACCGGATCTCGCGCAACCCGCTGGACGCCTGACCCGATGCGGTTCGGCGTGCTCGGTCCCGTCACGGTGTGGGACGGCGACGGGCGGGAGATCAGGGTGCCCGAGGCCAAGGTCCGGGCGCTGCTGGCCGACCTGCTGACGCACGAGGGCCGGCCGGTGCCCGCCGACCGGCTGGTGGACGACCTGTGGGGCGACGCCCTGCCCGGCAACCCCGCCAACGCCCTGCAGGCCAAGGTCTCGCAGCTCCGGCGCGCGCTCGGCCGGGACCGCGTGGTGCGCCAGCCCGCCGGCTACCGCCTGCGCCTCGACCTCGCCGGCTCCGCCGGCCCCGTGCGCGGCTCCTTCGACAGCGTGGACTTCGACAGCGTGGACGCCGCCGACTTCGAGCGGCTGGCCGCCCAGGCGCGGCGGGCCGGGGACCCGCGGGAGCGGGTCGCGTTGCTGACGGAGGCGCTGGGGCTGTGGCGCGGGCCCGCGTACGCGGACTTCGCCGACGAGGAGTTCGCCCGGGCCGCCGTGCGGCGGCTGGAGGAGCAGCGGCTGACCGTCCTGGAGGAACGGGCCGAGGCCCGGCTGGCGGCCGGGGACCACGCCTCGCTGGCCGGGGAGCTCGCCGGCCTGGTCAGCCGGCACCCGCTGCGGGAACGGCTGCGCGCCGTCCAGATGCGCGCGCTGTACGCGGCCGGGCGGCAGAGCGAGGCGCTGGAGTCGTACCGGGAGCTGCGGGAGCTGCTGGCCGAGGAGCTGGGCATCGACCCCGGCCCGGAACTGACCGCCCTCCACGGGTCCGTCCTCCGCCACGACCCCACCCTCACCACCCCGCCCCTCCCCGTCACGCCCCCCACCCCACCACCCGCTCTGACCACCGCCGCCCACCCGCCCGCCCCCACCGGGGCCGCTCAGCCGCCCGCGTCCACCGGGCCCGCCTGGGGGCCCTCGCTCGCCGGGCCTGCTGAGGCGCCCTCGCTCGCCGGGCCGACCCGGGCGGACGGCCTCCCAGCCCCAGCCCCAGCTCAAGGGCCTGGGCCCACCGCGCCCGCTCAAGGACCTTCGCCCAACGGGGCAGGCCGGCAGCCCACGCTGGGGGCGTTGGCGGAGGCGCGGGACTCCTTCCTCGGGGCGTCCGTCACGGCCCCCGCCCCCGACGTGCGCGGGGCCGGAGGGCTGGCCGCCGCGCTCACCCCGCTGATCGGCAGGGACGAGGCCGCGGCGGAGGTCGTCCGGCTGCTCGGGACCAGCCGCCTGGTCACGCTCGCCGGCACCGGCGGCGTCGGCAAGACCCGCCTGGCACTGGAGTGCGCCGCCCGCCTGTCCGGGGCCGGGGCCGGGGCCGGCCTGGACGGCGTGTGGCTGGTGGAGCTGGCCGGCGACCGCGCGGGCGACGTCGCCGGCCTGGCCCGGCTCGTGGCCGCCGCCCTCGGCCTGCGCGACGACGCCCACCCCGCGCCCGGGGACGACGCGGCGGCCCGGCTCGCGGCGGCCCTGCGGGGGCGGCGGGCGCTGCTCGTCCTGGACAACTGCGAGCACGTCGTCGAACCGGCCGCCGAGCTGACCGGCCTGCTCCTGCGCGCCGCCCCCGGCCTGCGCGTCCTCGTCACCAGCCAGGAGCCGCTGGCCCTGCCCGGCGAGACGGTGTACCTGGTCGAGCCGCTGCGGGACGACGACGCGGTGGCGTTGTTCGCCGAGCGCGCCACCGCCTCCGCCCCGGGGTTCGTCCTGGACGAGGCCACCCGCGAGGCCGTGACGGAGATCTGCCGCCGCCTGGACGGCCTCCCGCTCGCGCTCGAACTGGCGGCGGCCAGGGTCCGCGTCCTCGGGGTGCGGGAGCTGGCCGCCCGGCTGACCGACCGGTTCCGGCTGCTCACCCAGGGCCGCAGGGGAGCCCCGGCCCGGCAGCGGACGTTGCGCGCGATGATCGACTGGAGCTGGGAGCTGCTCGGCGCGCCGGAGCGGGCCGTGCTGCGGCGGCTGGCGGTGCACGCCGACGGCTGCGACCTGGCCGCCGCCGAGGCGGTCTGCGCCGGGGGCGAGGTGGGCCGGGACGACGTTCTCGAC